>NZ_JBXAJP010000006.1:0-73758 GCF_058797375.1 Prescottella sp. GW823-FHT02E09 | reverse complement strand
CCACGCCCCCCCCCCCCCCCCCCCCCCCCCCCCCCCCCCCCCCCCCCCCCCCCCCCGCCGCGGGTCGAAGGTCTACTGCTTACCGCCGAGCAGGTTGTCCAGGTCGTCGAGCACGATCATCGCGCCCGTCGGGCCCAGTGCGAGGAACCACGTCTCGTCGGACACCTGCACGGCCTTGCCGTTCTTCACTGCGTTCATGCTCGACCACAGCGGGCCGCCCAGCACCTCGCCCTCGGCGGTGGTGTCGGGCTTGCCGTAAGTCGAGTAGAAGATCCAGTCCCCGTCGGCCTGCGTGATGGTCTCGGGGCTGACCTCGACTGCCAGTTCCTCGATGTTCTGGATGTCGGGGCGGCGCAGTCCGACGTCCTGCAGGATCACGCCGATGAACGACAGGTTGCCGTACAGGCGGGTCTTGCCGGTCATGAAGCGCACCAGCGAGATCGACGGATCGCCCTGGATGCTGTCGCGCACCTCGTCGGCCCGCGTCTGGTAGTCGTTCAGCACGCCCTCGGCCTTGGTCTCCTCACCGACCGAATCGGCGACCAGAAGGAAGTTCTCCTTCCACGGGAACCCGGGGCGGATTCCGAACACCGTCGGCGCGATCTCCGCCAACTGCGGGTACAGCTTGTCGGCGCGCAGCTTGCTGCCCAGGATCAGATCGGGCTGCAGCGAGACGATCGCCTCGAGGTTGAGGTTGTTGGTGGTGCCCACGTCCGGGACGCCCGCCAGCTTGTCCGCCAGGTACGACGGCTGACCCGCCGCGCCCTCGGGGCTGGCGATACCGACCGGCGTGATGCCGAGCGACAGGACGTCGTCGAGCTCGCCGCCGTCGAGCACGATGACGCGCTCGGGCTTCTTCTCGATCACGGTCTCGCCGAGCGCATGCTTGACGGTCCGCGGGAACGCGCCGGGCTGCGCGTCGCTGCCGAGCTCGGCGGTCGCGGTGTCGGCGGTGGCGAACAGGCGACCGCCCGTCGCGACCTCGGTGTTGCCGGCCGGGGCGTCGGTGGCGCTGTCGGAGGAGCCGCACGCGGTGGCGGCGAACACGGTCGCGAGTGCGACCATCGCGACGCGCACCGAGGTGCGCTTGCGCAGGGACGATCGAATGAACATTAGGTCAGGCTAGCCTGCTGGTCAGGTGATCTTTCCGGCGGTACAGAGTATCGATTGTGCGAAACGAGAAAGACCCGGTCCGAATGATCGGACCGGGTCTTTCTGTTCTTCACTGTCGGGGTGGCGGGATTTGAACCCACGACCTCTTCGTCCCGAACGAAGCGCGCTACCAAGCTGCGCCACACCCCGTGTTGAACCTCGGTTAGCTTACATGACCGATTCCTCGGGGGTTAAATCGGCTGGTCAGCGCCCCAAAACGGCGCTTTCCACGGCTGCCGACCCGCGTGCTTCGGTCGCGGTGTCGCGCGGCGCGGGGACGAGGGTGAGCAGCGTCGCCTCGGGGCGGCAGCAGAACCGGGCCGGCGCGTACGGCGACGTGCCGATGCCCGCCGACACGTGCAGCCGGGTGTGCGCACCCCAGCGCGACGGCCCCTTCACCCGGGACCGGTCCAGCTGACAGTTGGTGACGAGGGCGCCGTAGAACGGCAGGCACAGCTGACCGCCGTGCGTGTGCCCGGCCAGGACCAGGTCGTAGCCGTCGTCGGCGAAGCGGTCCAGCACGCGCGGCTCGGGGGAGTGCGTGATGCCCAGCTTCAGGTGAGCGAGCGGGTTCGGCGGGCCCGCGATGGTGTCGTACCGGTCGCGCTTGAGGTGCGGGTCGTCGACACCGGCCGCGGCGATGCGCACGCCCCCGACCTCGAGCTCGCGGTGCACGTGGGTGGCGTCCAGCCAGCCGCGCTCGGTGAACGCGGCCCGCAGATCGGCCCACGGCAGCGGATCGCCGAGCACGCGCCTGTGCTCCTTCTTGAAGTACTCGAGCGGGTTCTTCGGCTTGGGCGCGAAGTAGTCGTTGCTGCCGAACACGAACAGGCCCGGGCGGGCCAGCAGGCCGCCGAGCGACTGCACCACGGCCGGCACCGACCGCTGGTGCGACAGGTTGTCGCCGGTGTTGACCACCAGATCCGGTTCGAGCCGATCGAGCTCCCGCAGCCAGTTCTGCTTGAGCTTCTGGTTCGGCATCATGTGCAGATCGCTGATGTGCAGCACCCGCAGAGACGCCGAGCCCGGCGCCAGGACCGGCATCGTCGCCTCCCGCAGGGCGAACGCGTTGCGCTCGATCAGCGAGGCGTAACCGAGCCCCAGCGCGGCGGTGCCCGCCGTGGCCAGGGCGGCGCGGTTCAGGATGCTGCGGGTCGAGGTATTGCGAGACGGATCAGACACCATTTCAGAATACGGGTGCCCGCAATGAAGGTGCAGGACACCGCGCTGGGCGCGTACCGTTCGGCCCATGGCCGATACCACTCCCACGCTCAAGTCCAAGCTCCGTGCCGACCTCACCGCCGCGATGAAGGCGAAGGATCCGCTGCGCCTGTCGACGCTGCGGATGCTCCTGGCCGCGGTGCAGACGGAGGAGGTGTCCGGCAAGGAAGCCCGCGAGCTCACCGACGACGAGGTGATCAAGGTCCTCGCGAAGGAATCCAAGAAGCGCGGCGAGGCCGCCGAGGTCTACACCGAGGCCGGTCGCGGTGAGCTGGCCGCCACCGAGCGTGCCGAGGCCCAGGTCATCGACGAGTACCTGCCCACCCCGCTCACCGATGCCGAACTGGCCGACGTCGCCGACACCGCCATCGCGCAGGTCGCCGAGGAGATCGGTGAGCGTCCCGGCGTCCGGCAGATGGGGCAGGTCATGAAGGCCGCCACCGCGCTCGCCGCCGGCAAGGCCGACGGCTCGCGGGTTTCCAAGGCGGTCAAGGACCGCCTGTAGATCTCGCCGGGCACTCGCCCGTCACTCGATCGCGCGGGCTGCGACCATGCCGGTCATCCAGCGCCCCAGATCGTGCGCCACCGCGCGGATGTCCGGCTCGGCGTAGTGGTCCGGTGCCCACGCGGCGTGGAGTTGAACGGACATCGCGACGCCCCCGTTCGTCAACTCCGCCCAGTCGAGCCCGAAACGCGGATCCTCGATGACAACGGCCACACCGTTGCCGGCGGCCGCGTGCGCCTGGGCGATGGTCGCGTTGCTCGTCGTCGACAATTCGGCGAGGTGGACGCCGAGCGCGCTTGCTGCGGAACGGAATTCCCGCTCGATGGCGCTCCCGTAGCCTGGAGCGAGGATCGGCTCTCCACTGGCTAACAGGTCGGCCAGTTCGATGGGGTCGTGCCGGGATCGCTGTGCTCCGTCCTGCCGGAACTGCGCCATGATCGGAAAACTGACGAGCTCGGTCGAGGAGAGCTCGGCGGGTGGCGGCGCGGTGTTCACCGCCAGGTCCAGGCCTTTGAGCAGTGTGGGGTAGACGTCGCTCGGGCGTGCGGTCACGATCTCCCGGATGGGAGAGCCGCTCGCGATGAACGGCGCCACGAAGTGATTGGCGGTCGTCTCCGGGCACACCAGCGTGAACATCCTGGTTCCGCCGTCGAGGGCGGCCATCACCTCGCCCGCCCGCTCGGTCCTGGTCACGATGTCCTGCGCCATCGTCTGCAGCACCTCGCCCGCCGGTGTCAGGCCCATGCCCGAGACGGTTCGACGGAAGAGTTTGACACCCAGGTCGGACTCCAGTTTCGCGATTCGCCGGGACACGGTCGGCTGAGAGAGGTGCTGACGGATCGCGGCCGCGCTCACTGAACCGGTGTCGGCTACCTCGAGGAACTGGACGAGTTCGTCGGCGAGCATCATGCGTCTCACGTATACCCCCCTCCCAAAATTGTCATTGGACAAGCATAAACGCTCCTCCGATAGTTGATCCCACTGCGATACGGGACCGAATCCTCGGCCCGGGGATCCTCGAAGGGGTAACGATGAACTCAACAGCTCAATCTGGCGTGTCGCTGTCGCGCCAGCGTCGGGCGACCGTCGGCGCGTTCGTCGGTACCGCCACCGAGTGGTACGACTTCTACATCTTCGGCACCGCCGCGGCTCTCGTCTTCGGCAAGGTGTTCTATCCCGGGGCGGCGCCGGGGGCCGCTCTCATGGCATCCTTCGCGACCTTCTGGGTCGGGTTCCTCGCACGTCCGATCGGGGGCGCCGTCTTCGGTCATTTCGGAGACCGATTCGGGCGCAAGAACGTGCTCGTCGCGACCTTGCTCCTGATGGGCGTCGCCACGACGTGCATCGGTCTGCTGCCCAGCTACGCCCAGATCGGTGTCGCGGCACCGATTCTCCTGGTCGTGCTGCGCGCACTGCAGGGACTCGCCGTCGGCGGCGAATGGGGCGGTGCGGTTCTGCTGGCGACGGAGAATTCCGCGGAAGGCAAGCGCGGGTGGGCCGGCGCGTGGGTGCAGCAAGGTTCGCCGGCGGGCTCGATCCTGGCGACGCTGATGTTCATGCTCGTCGGCCAGCTGCCCGACGATGCCTTCATCTCGTGGGGCTGGCGGATTCCGTTCCTGCTGTCGTCGGTGCTCGTGATCGTCGGCCTGGTCATCCGCGCCGGAGTCGAGGAGTCCGCGGACTTCGAGGAGGCGAGGAAGGCCGACGTCGTCGTCCGGCAGCCGACGGTCGAGGTCTTCCGATCGGTGCCGGGCATCCTGTTCCTCGGGATCGTCGCGTCCATCATGGGGATTTCTCTCGCCTACTTCACGAATACCTTCCTGCTGTCGTGGGCCACGGGCAGTCTCGGTATCGAGCGGCAGACGATGCTCAACATCCTGCTGGGAATGGCTGTGCTGCAGTTCTTCTGGCAGCCGATCGCCGCACTCGTCGCGGAGCGTGTCGGTGCGATCAAGGTCATGGTCGGCGGGCTCGTGCTGACCCTGCTCATGGTGGTGCCGTTCTTCTACGCCATCGGTTCGGCGAAACCGTCGACGATCGCGATCACGCTCTATGTCGTCACCCTCGGCGGCACCGCCTACTATGCGCTGCTGGCGAATACGCTCGCCTCTGCTTTCCCTGCCAACATCCGCTACAGCGGTGTGTCACTCGCGTACCAGCTGTGCTCGTCGCTGATCGGCGGTGCGACCCCGCTGATCGCCCAGTGGATTCTGAACAGCTCCGACGGAAGCCCTTGGGGTGTCGCGATCTTCTTCGCCGTGATGTTGCTGGCGACGCTGTTCGGAGTGATCGGTCTGGCGCGCGCAACCGCGAAGCGGCAGTCGTCCAATTCTGATTCGCCGGAAACGATTTCGGCATTCTCCTGACTTTCGAGCGAAAGGAACTTGATCGATGCGTCTCGACGCGATCTTCGAGAACGGTAGATTCCGAACGTTGTCGCCCGACCGCCCGACCGCGACACGAGTCGGCGTCCTCTGTGGTCGGATCGTGGGATTCGACTCGGAACTCGACGGAGTGACGGCGGACGAGGTCCACGACCTGGGCGGGGCACCGGTCCTGCCGGGATTCCACGACGCGCACTATCACCTGTCGATGACCGGAGCGAGGCTGGCGCAGCTCAATCTCCGACCGCCGGCGGTGTCGTCTCTCGACGACATCTACCGGGAGGTCGCCGAGCGTGCTCGGACATTGCAGCCTGGCGCGTGGGTTCGTGGATCGGGATACGACCAGAACGTGACCGGTGCGCATCCGAGTGCCGACGCGCTCGACAACGCGGCCGGAGGCCGGCCCGTCCTGCTCGAGCACGTTTCGGGGCACATGGTCGTGGTCAACAATGCGGCCTTCGAGCTGGCCGGATTCCCCGGCGGTGCAGGGGTTCCGGACGTGCCCGGCGGTTCGGTCGCCCGGGACGCGTCCGGACGCGCAACCGGCTTGCTACAGGAACGTGCGATGGAACTGGTCTACGGGCTGGTCCGACCGATCGCGGCCGAGGACCTGCTGCATCACATCGAGCTCGCGAGTGAGCAGGCGATCCGGTACGGCCTCACCTCCGTCACGGAGCCGGGGCTCGGGGACTACCGCATGATCGGCTCCACCCCCGTCGACCTGGGTATCTACCAGGATGCCGTGGAGTCGGGCCTTCTGCGCACGCGTATGACGGCGATGCCGTACTGCACGACGCTCCACGGTATCGACGGATGGGACGGTTGGCGTGGGCTCGACCTCGGTATTCGGACCGGGCTGGGCGACGACCGCTTTCGGGTCGGCCCCGTCAAGATCGTGTCCGACGGCTCCTTCATCGGTCGCTCGGCCGCGATGCACCACTGCTATCACGGGGAACCGCACAATCACGGTGTCATGCAGTTCGACCCGAGGGAACTCGAGGCGATGGTCGTCGAGGCGCATCGGGCCGGATGGTCGGTTGCTGCACACGCGATCGGGGATGCCGCCATCGATCACGTGATGGACGCGTTCGCCCTCGCGCAGAAGGACACGCCGCGTCCCGATGCCCGGCATCGCATCGAGCATTTCGGGCTGACGAGCGACAGTCAGGTGGCGCGGGCTGCCGCCCTGGGGCTGACGCCGGTTCCCCAGGGAACGTTCATCTCCGACTTCGGTGACGGAATGCGCGCGGCGGTGGACCCGGAGTTCGAGCACCAGATCTACCGGATGAAGTCCCTCCTCGCTGCCGGGATCGTCCTCCCCGGATCGACGGATTCCCCTGTTTCCGACGGAAACCCGCTGGCGTCGATCCACGACATGGTCAATCGAACCACCGCGTCCGGCCATGTCCTCGGGCCGGACGAGCGACTGACCGTGGACGAAGCGGTGCGCGCCTACACCTACGGCTCCGCGTTCGCCGTCAGGCAGGAGGACCGGAAGGGTGTGCTTGCGCCCGGCATGCTCGCCGACTTCGTCGCGTTGTCCGACGACATCTACGAGGTCGACGCGACGAGGATTCGCGACGTCGCGGTGGTGCGGACCGTCGTCGGTGGCGAGGTCGAGTTCACGGCGGACTGAGCTGCCCGTTCACGCCGGGCGCCACCGCACTCGCCGCCGGATCACGCACTTCGGGCGGTCGAGCACCGTCTGCAGCGCCGTGAGTCGATTTCGCCCGTAACGCCCGAATCCCCCGTGCAAGATGATCATGATGATCGGGGGACCGCGGTGGTCCTCCCCAAGGGGTGGAGGTCGAGATGGGTGGAATCGGTTCGAGGACAGTACGTTCCCTCGCCGCAGCGTTCGGTGTGGCATCGGCGGTGGTGCTGGCGTCACCCGCCACCGCCGTCGCCGCCGTGGTGCCCGGCGAACTCGTCCAGATCGACTGGCTCGCCACCAACGGCGGCACCAAGGGCATCTCCGAGTTCACGTTCCCTGTGACGATCGACGAGATCGGCGTGACCGGGCCCGGGCAGACACTGTCCGTCGGACAGCATTTCGGATTCCAGAACTGGCAGGGTGGCTACATCGGGCTCGAGGTCCAGCGCCCCGCGGCCGACGCTCCCCTCGTGGCCCGCACGGTCTTCAGTTACTACGGCCCCGATGTCCAGCACGCCGGCTGCGGCCCCATCGTCCCGGGGCCGGGCGGGATGACGTGCCGCGGCGACTTCTTCGAGTTCGCGCTCGGCAAGACGTACACGCTGCGGGTCGAACAGACCGGGTCCAACTACTGGCAGAGTTCCATGATCGACGACGCGACCGGGTACACGCGTTGGCTCGCCGGCGTCCAGATCGCCGACGAACTGCGCCGCATGATGCCGTTCGGTCACCAGTCCGTCGGGTACCACGGTCAGTCCGGATCGTGCGCCGAGGTTCCGTACGCCCGCGTGCGGTTCGGCACGCCGATGTCGTTCTCGACGCCGATCGACCACACGGGTGCGCCGGTTCTCGTCGCGCCGCGCAGGCCGAACCTCATGTGCTTCGGTGGCATCGTCGACGACGCCGTCGCCGTGCCGGGGGGCGTCGCTGTGGCGGTCGGGCGTGGGTAGGCCTCACACGCGCGTCGAGGCCGACGAGAAGACGTCGACGATCGCGTCGCAGAACGCCGGCAGGTCGCCGGGATTGCGGCTCGACACCAGCGCACCGTCGATCATGACCTCGCGATCGACGACGTTGCCGCCAGCGTTGCGGATGTCCGTCCGCACGCTCGGGTAGGACGCGAGCGTGCGGCCGCGCACCACGTCCGTCTCGACGAGTGTCCACGGACCGTGGCAGATCACGCCGACGGGTTTGCCGGACCGCACGAAATCCCCGACGAAGGCAACGGCTCTCGGGTCCATCCGCAAGTGGTCGGGATTGGTGGTGCCGCCGGGCAGGATCAGGGCGTCGTAGGCGGCCACCGACGTGTCGCCGACCGTGACGTCGACGTCGTACGTTCCCGCCTCGTGGACGTCGCCGCGCATGGCTTGGATCCGGCCACCGGACAGCGAGACCAGTCGGGTGGTGGCCCCGGCCTCCTCGACCGCGGTGCGCGGCTCGACGAGTTCGACCTCCTCGACACCGTTCGTCGCGAGGATCGCGACGGTGCGTCCGGCCAATGTTCCCTGGTCGGTCACGGGTGCTCCCTCCTGTGCAGCCCGGTGGGTGCCGACTCGCTGTTCGTCGACTCGCTGTTCGTCGACTCCGGTTCGGTGCGGGCATCGACCTCGGCGAGGACCGGGTCGAACGACGGGCTGTGTTTCGCGGGGGTGGTCGCCACTCCCGCGCCCTGCCCGTAGACGAGGTGACCGCCCAGCGCACCGCCCGCCCCGACCGCGCCGAGCGCGGCCACGGACAGTCCCATCGCCAAGGTATCGGAGGCCTCGGGATCATGCCGGCGACGACGGAACGACGCCAGCATCAACGTGATCCCCACCGCGTTGGCGCCCGCATGAAGCAGCCCGACCCGACGCTGGCGGACGTCGCGCTCGCTCCAGTCCGCCCAACCGCTCGCGAGAGTCGGTGGCAGCGCGACCAGTCCGATGCCGATCAGGCGGCGGGCGCTGCGGTGATCACGCAGCCCCGCGTCGAAGATCAGCGAACTGGTCCAGGCCCCGATCGGAATCGCGACCAGAACCGGATGCAACGGGTGTCCGAGCCAGTCGCCCCGCAAGCGATCGCCGACCGGCGTGCGACCCAACCCCGCCTGCAGTCGCTGCTGCAGCGAGGCGCTGACACCGTCGAGGAACGACGCGGACTCGGCCCGGTCGTACAGATGACGAAGGTTCATCCCGCCCGGCTACCCGGGAACCGGGACCCGCAAACGCCGCGGGGACCCTTCGTTCAATACCAGTAGCGGCGTCCACCGACGGCACGCCCCGTGGCCCCGAGTATCGCCAGTACCACGCCGATCACCAGCAGGACGATCCCGATCGTCCAGAGGATCGAGATGTTCGTCAGGAACCCGATCACCAGCAGAATCAAGCCGAGAACGATCATGGCGGAACCTCGATCCGGTCGGGGGGACCCGGAGGGTCCCCGCGCCTCCCGATTACCCGGTGCGCGGGGAGGACAAACAGCCTCGGTGCGGGTCGATCAGCCGCCGGGAGTGGTGCCCGGCCGCGGTGCCGGGATGCCGGGCGCCGCCGCCTTCACCGAGCCGTCGCTGACATAGATCGTCACCGCGGAACCCGGTACCGCAAGCCCCGACGGCGCGCTGCCGGTGATGCTGCCCTGGGGCGCGTCCGACTTGGTGCCGACCGCGTTCACCGTGAAACCGGCCGCCTTCAGGGCGGACGTCGCGGCGTCCTGGGTCATTCCGACGACGTCGGGCACCTGGGCGTTCTGCGATCCGTTGACGTACTTGTCGTCGACCGGGGGGAGCGCCGTCGGGCCGAAGTTCCCGACGACGGGCATCATCGCCTGGAACCACGTGCGGGCCGGTTCGGTACCGCCGTACAGGTCGCCGTCACCACACGGTCGCAGCGGTGCGGAACAGATCTCGCCGGGCGTCGTGGAGTCGCCGTAGACCAGGACACTGCCCGCGAGGCTGTTGGTGAAGCCGAGGAAGCCCGACGACATGTGGGACTCGGTGGTTCCCGTCTTGCCCGACATCGGCAGCTTCCAGCCCGCTGCGTTGGCCGCACCGAAGGACGTACCGCCCGGTGCGTCGTCCTTGCTCAGCGCGACCGACAGGGTGTCGGCCAGACCCGGTGCGACCACCTGCTCGCACGCGTCCTGCGTGATGGACACCGGCTTGCCCTCGCGGTCGGTGATCGAGTCGATCGGCGTCGGCGGGCACCACTTGCCGTGCGAGGCGAGGGTCGCGGCGACGTTCGCGAGCTCGAGCGGGTTGACCCAGGTGGGGCCGAGGGTGAACGAGCCGAGGTTCTGCGACTTCTGCATCTCCGCCATGCTCTGGTCGCCGAAGCCGGACGAGCCTGTGGCGGTGTACGAGCGCAGACCCAGCCGGACGGCCATGTCCACGGTCGGTGTGACGCCGGTCGATTCGATCAGTTTGACGAACGCGGTGTTGGGCGACTGCGCGAGCGCATCGGTGACCGACATCTTCGCGGCGTAGTTGGGGGAGGCGTTCTCGACGCAGTAGGTGGCCGCCGGGCATCCCCGCGCGCCGCCGTTGCCCATGCCGCGCGCCTCGAACCGGCGGGGGACGTCGAGCATCGCATTGGTGCCCAGGCCCTGCTCCATCGCGGCCGCCGTCGTGAAGATCTTGAAGATCGAGCCGGCGCCGTGACCGACCAGCGTGTACGGCTGCGGCTGAACGGTCTGTTCCTTCGCGGTGTCGAGGCCGTAGTCACGGCTCGAACCCATCGCCAGGACACGATGCTGGTCCTGTCCGGGCTGGACGACGTTCATGACGTTCGCGATGCCGTCGAGTCGAGGGTTGGCATTCGCCACCAGCGCGGAATGGACCGAGTCCTGGACGGCGGGGTCGAGCGTCGTCTTGATCGTGTAGCCGCCCTTGTTGATCTGCTCGCGGCTGATGCCGGATGCGGCGAGGTACTGCAGCGCGTAGTCGCAGAAGAATCCACGGTCGCCGGCCGCGATGCAGCCGCGCGGCAACGCCTTGGGCTCGGGCAGCACCCCGAGCGGCGTGTCCTTGGCTGCCCGGATCTCGTTCGCCCGGTCCGGGATGTTGGCGATCATCGTGTCGAGGACGGTGTTCCGGCGCTCGAGGACGCCCTCCTCGTTGGTGTACGGATTGAGCGCCGAACTGGACTGCACCATGCCCGCGAGCATCGCGGACTGCGTCAGGTTCAGATCCTTGGCGTCGACGCCGAAGTAGGTCTGCGCGGCGTCCTGCACACCGAACGAGCCGTTACCGAACGGCACCAGGTTGAGGTACCGGGTGAGGATCTCGTCCTTGGTGAGCTTCTTGTCCAGCGTCAGCGCCATCCGGATCTCCCGGATCTTGCGGGCCGGCGTGGTCTCGATCGCGGCGCGGCGCTCGGCATCGTTCCGTGCGACCACCAGGAGTTGGTAGTTCTTCACGTACTGCTGGTCGATCGTCGACGCGCCCTGCTGGACCTCGCCGCTGGTGGTGTTCGTCATGAACGCGCGCAGTGTGCCCTGCCAGTCGACACCGTGGTGGTCGGCGAAGCGCTTGTCCTCGATCGAGACGATCGCGAGCTTCATCTCGTTGGAGATCTGATCGCTGGGTACCTCGAACCGGCGTTGCTCGTACAGCCACGCGATGGGATTTCCGGCGACATCGGTCATCGTCGAGACGGCGGGGACGGTGCCCTCCACCAGTTCCGCCGACACGTTGTTGACGGCGTCCGCGGCACGGTTGGACGCGAACCCGAAGCCTCCTGCCAGCGGAAACATCAACCCGGCGAGCAGGACACCTGCGAGTGCGGAACATCCCGCGAGCTTGGCGATCGTTTTGGCTCTCGACACGCCCTACAGAGTACGTCGAACGAACCGATTGCCCCGGTGGACAGCCGCTCGGGCGGGGGAGTCCGGGGGTGAAGGAGCGGATCGACTCGGGCAATTGCCGCGAAGCATGCACGGGCGTACCAGAAATTTGGTAGCTGATCTTGCGCCCGGCGCGTTCTTTACCTAAATTAGCTGAAGTCAGTGTGATACAGCTAACACTGGATTAGGAATGTGGTGCAGTCCTCACGTGCTACCGAGAGCGATTGCGTGAACATCCTGAACGCCGTGGGGAACGGCGTTCGGACTGAAGGGGAACCGAATGCACATGACCGCCACAGCCACACGGCTCGACTATGAGGAAGCAGAAGCTCGGATCCAGTGGGTCGCACAGGCCCGGTGCCGTGAAGTAGACCCTGATCAGCTCTTCGTACGTGGCGCAGCCCAGCGCAAGGCGGCCACCATCTGTCGACACTGCCCGGTCCTGATGCAGTGCGGTGCCGATGCCCTCGACAATCGCGTCGAGTTCGGTGTGTGGGGTGGCATGACCGAACGTCAGCGGCGCGCTCTGCTCAAGCAGCATCCCGAGGTGGAGTCCTGGGCCGACTTCTTCGAGGCGCAGCGTCAGCACCAGTCGGCGGTCTGAACCTCGGACCACAAGTGTTCGGTCCTCGTCGGGGAGTAGGTCCGATCCGTAAACCCAACTTGTTCGCGAGCAGCGGCGTTCAGACGCCGCTGCTCGTGTCTGTCCAGACCTGACGGAACCGGTTCGAACCCTTCGGACCCGTTCGAACGTGTCAGCCCTGCCGCGCGAGCTGGTCTCCGACGGCGCGTAGTGCCTCGAGGTCGGAGACCTCGAACGGCAGTGACGGCACCCCGATGATCGGCACCCGCGGATGCGCCGCCGTGAAGCGGCCCAGCAGCCGGATCTCCCGCTTCGCCGTGACTGCGCGATGCGCATGTACTCGCAGGACCGCCGAGGTCAGCTCGTTCGCCGGTTCCGCCGGTTCGCTGTCGTCCAGCAGATCGGCGCCGGTGAGGGCGTGATCGGCCGGCAGGGAACACAACGTGGGATGCGTCCGGTTCAGCACCAGGCCGGCGAGCGGCATGTCGTCGCCGGTGAGGCGGTCGACGAAGAAGGCCGCCTCGCGCAGCGCGTCGGGCTCCGCGGCCGCGATCACCACGAACTGGGTGCCCTCCTGGCGGAGCAGCTGGTACGTGCGGCTCGCACGCTCCCGGAAGCCGCCGAACATCGAATCGAGGGACTGCACGAACGCGGACGCGTCGGACAGCATCTGACTGCCCACGACGGTCGACACGCCCTTCAGCGCGAGGCCCATCGCACCGGTGACGAGGCGACCGATGCCGCGCCCCGGCGCCGTGAGCAGTCGGATCATCCGGCCGTCGAGAAATGCGCCCAACCGCTGCGGTGCGTCCAGAAAGTCCAGTGCGTTGCGCGACGGCGGGGTGTCCACGACCACCAGATCCCACCGGTCGTCCGCGGCCAGCTGGCCCAGCTTTTCCATCGCCATGTACTCCTGCGTGCCGGAGAACGAGGTCGCGACAGTTTGGTAGAAGGGGTTCGCCAGGATCTGCTGCGCCTTCTCCGGCGTGGAATGCTCGAGCACCATCTCGTCGAAGGTGCGGCGCATGTTCAGCATCATCGCGTGCAACTCGCCGGTCGAGCCGGGCGCGAGCTGCACCAGCTGGGGCTCGTTGTCGAGGTCCTGCACCCCCAGTGCCTGTGCGAGTCGTCGCGCGGGGTCGATCGTCAGCACGGCCACCCGGCGGCCCTGCTCGGCCGCGCGCAGCGCCATCGACGCGGCGGTGGTGGTCTTGCCGACGCCGCCGGCGCCGCAGCAGACCACGATCCGGGTCTTCGGGTCGGTCAGGACGCCGGCCAGGTCGAGGGCCGGGGCGGTCCGCGGCGGGTTCATCGCACACCCTGCTCGGTGAGGCACTCGGACAGCTCGTAGAGCCCGCCCAGGTCGACGCCGTCCACCAGGGCGGGCAGATGCATGCGGGTCACCTTCACCTCGTCGAGTTGGGCGGCGCTCTCGTCCTGTGCGGCCAGGGTGGCCGCGTGCTCGATCGTCTCGGTCAGCAGACCGGCGAAGTCGTCGTCGGACAGCGTGATGCCGGCCTGCGCCAGGCCGGTGTGGATCGCGTCCGCGTCGATCCGGCCCTTCGCGGCGTCGGCGAGGGCGTCGTCGGGCAGGAACGGGGTGTTGGTGCGATTGACGATCACCGTCCCCAGATGCAGGTCCGCGGCCTCGAGCTCGGCCACCGCGTCCGCCGTCTCCTGCACCGGCAGTGCCTCGAGCAGCGTCACCAGATGCACGACGGTCTCCTCCGAATGCAGCAGTCGCACCACGCCCTGGCTCTGCGAGTGGATGGGACCGCCCTTCGCGAGATCCGACATCGCGCGGGTGACGTCGAGGAACTTCCCGATCCGTCCGGTGGGCGGGGCGTCGACCACGACCGCGTCGTACACGCGCCGCCCGGTCTTGTCGGTGCGGACCACGCACTCCTTGATCTTGCCGGTGAGCAGGACGTCACGCAGGCCCGGAGCCAGGGTGGTCGCGAACTCGACCGCCCCGATCTTCTTCATCGCGCGCCCCGCGAACCCGAGGTTGTAGAACATGTCGAGGTACTCGAGGAATGCCGTCTCCAGGTCGATCGCGAGCGCCACCACCTCGCCGCCGCCGTCCGCGGTCGCGATCTTGGTTTCCTGGGGTGGCAGCGGCGGCACGTCGAACAGCTGCGCGATGCCCTGCCGACCCTCGACCTCGATCAGCAGCACGCGTCGTCCGCCCGCTGCGAGCGAGAGTGCCAGAGCGGCAGCGACGGTGGACTTGCCGGTGCCGCCCTTGCCGGAGACGAAGTGCAGGCGCGCCGTCTCGGCGTTGGCGGGCCATCCAGGCTCGCCGGGGTTCGACCGCTCCTGCGCGGCTGTGTCTGTCGGTGCTGCCACGGCACGAGCCTATATATCGAGGAGCCCGCACGCGCGGGGGATAGGCTCACCGGCATGAGTGAATTGACTACCTGGGAGTACGCGACCGTGCCGCTGCTCACGCACGCGACCAAGGCGATCCTCGACCAGTGGGGTGGCGACGGCTGGGAACTGGTGACGGTTCTCCCCGGTCCGACCGGTGAGCAGCACGTCGCGTACCTCAAGCGTCCGAAGGGCTGAGGCGCGTGGCAGACACCGCACAGACCTGGACCGCGCGCCTGGCCGAGCTCGGCATCGAACTGCCGCCGGTCGCCGCCCCCGTCGCGGCGTACGTGCCGGCCGTCCGCACCGGTGACCACGTCTACACCTCGGGCCAGTTGCCGTTCGTGGACGGCAAGCTGCCGCTCACCGGCAAGCTGGGCGCGGACGTGTCCGACGCGGACGCGAAGGCCGCCGCCCGCACGTGTGCTCTCAATGCGCTCGCCGCGATCGACGCGCTGGTCGGTCTCGATTCGATCGTGCGGATCGTCAAGGTCGTCGGCTTCGTCGCCTCGGCCGAGGGATTCACCGGTCAGCCGGGCGTGATCAACGGAGCGTCGGAGTTCCTCGGTGAGGTCTTCGGCGACGCCGGTATCCACGCCCGCTCCGCGGTCGGCGTGGCCGAACTGCCGCTGGGCGCACCCGTCGAGGTGGAGCTCATCGCCGAGGTGCGCTGAGCGCGTCCCGGCCTTCGCTGAGCCGCATTCCCGGAAGGGGATGCGGCTCAGTTGTTTTCAGTGGTGAGTGCGGGGTGGTCGAGGAGCGTGCGCATGCATCGCTCCGCGAGCTCGGCGGGTCCGCCCGGGCCGGTGGTGGGGGCGTCCGTCGCCGACCACGTCTCGACGGCTATGCGCATCGCGGCGTTGACGGAAGCGGCCGTCAGACGGACGATCAGCGGGTCCGTGTCCGGGCCCATCAGCGCCGTGAGGGCGCCGACCAGACCTTCCTCCGAATCGTGTTGCACGCGAAGCCAGACCGCGTGCAGTCCCGGTTCGCTGTGCACGGTCCTCAGCAGCCCGCGCGTCCAGTTCAGCATCTCCTCGGCGACGTCGTCGGCCGGTGTGAGGGCGCGCCGGGTCGCGCGTTCGATCGCCTGACGGGCCGAGGTCTCGACGGCATCGTCCTGCTTCTCGGTGAGGTAGGCGATCCACCCGGTCACCCCGCCCGCGAGCAACGGCGCGACGGCGTCCTCCTTGGTGCGGAAGTAGCGGTAGAAGGTCCGCAGGCCGATGCCTGCGGCCGCGGCGATCTCTTCCGCGGTCACCGAGGACGCGCCCCGCGCGGAGAACAGTTCGGCCGCGCGCCGGGAGATCTCGAGTTGCGTCTCCGCCTTGCGCCGCTCGGTCAGCGACGTGACGGGCTGTGCGCCGGGCATGTTCTGGGTTCCTCCGCTGGTGTCGGATCGCAGACTACCGGTCCTGTTCCGAAGAAATACGTGACACAACGTGCCATATCGGCCTACTGTGCCATCAGATCCACAACACGACTCTAGATGACTCAGGAGAGACCATGAAGCGTTTCGAAGGACGTCGAGTACTCATCACCGGTGCCGGGTCCGGCATCGGGCAGGCCACGGTCGCCCGCATCCTCGAGGAGGGCGGCATCGTCGCCGCCGCCGACGTGTCCGAGGCCGGGCTCGAGGTGACCCGTGAGCGGGCCAGCGCGGCCGGCACCGCAGATCGGCTGACCACCGCCGTCGTGGACATCTCGAACGAGGACTCGGTCCGGGAGAACATCGGTGGCGCGATCAATGGTCTCGGTGGACTCGACGTGCTGGTCAACGCGGCCGGCATCCTCCGGTCGTCGCACACCGACAAGACCACCCTGGAATTCTGGAACACCGTGGTCGGGGTCAACCTGACCGGCACGTTCCTGGTCACCCGCGAGGCGCTGCCCGCGCTGCTCGAGGCGGGCAAGGGCGTCGTGGTGAACTTCAGCTCCACGTCGGCGCACTTCGCGCACCCCTACATGGCCGCGTACGCCGCCACCAAGGGCGGCATCCGCTCGTTCACCCACGCGATCGCGCTCGAGTACGCCAAGCAGGGCCTGCGCGCCGTCGCCGTCGAGCCGGGCAGCATCGCCTCCGGCATGACCAGCGCCCCGGGGTTCCCGGAGGACGTCGACCCGAGCCTGATCGGCAAGCTGTACCCGTGGATCGGCGAGGGCTTCGCACCGCCGGAGGACGTGGCCGGTGTGATCGCGATGCTCGCCTCCGACGACGGCAAGTTCGTCACCGGCACCGAGATCCGGATCGACGGCGGCACCCACATGTGAGTGCGCTTGCCGCGCACTAGGTGTCGTCCGGGACGGCCGCGGCGTGGCGGGAGTCGTACAGTGATGCTCGGTTCCGCCGAAGACGCTGTCGGCCCGTCACGAAAGGGGCGTCCATGACGCTTCAGCACCCCGCCTACGCCCAGCTGCGCCAGGTCACGCCGATTGCCGCGGTCATGCTCGAGAACAACCCGAGCATGTACTCGCTCGACGGCACCAACACCTGGATCCTGCGCAGCCCGGGCGGCGACGAGTGCATCGTGGTCGATCCGGGCGACGACGACCCCGAGCACCTCGCGCGGGTCGCGGGCATCGGCACCGTGGTTCTGACGTTGGTCTCGCACCGACACCACGACCACACCGGCGGCCTCGATCGGTTCTACGAACTGACCGGGGCTCCGGTGCGGGCCGTGCGCGAGGAGTTTCGTCGCGGCGGTGGTGGCGGCCTCGAGCACGGGGACCTGATCGAGGCTGCCGGACTCACGCTCCGTGTGCTCCGCACCCCCGGGCACACCGCCGACTCGGTGTCCTTCGTGATCGAGGGGGAGGGGTCGGTCCTCACCGCCGACACCATCCTCGGTCGCGGGACCACGGTCCTCGACGCCTCCGACGGGAATCTGCGCGACTACCTGGAGTCGATGCGGCTCCTCATCGAACTCGGCCCCGGCCGGACCGTCCTGCCCGGGCACGGACCCGAACTGCCCGACCTCGAAGCAGTCGCGAAGTACTACCTCGCTCACCGCGAGGAGCGGCTCGCGCAGGTGCGGGGCGCTCTCGACGCCCTGGGCGCCGACGCCGACGTCCGTGCGGTGGTCGAACACGTCTACACCGACGTCGACGAGACCCTGTGGCCGGCGGCCGAGCAGTCGGTGCGGGTGCAGTTGGAGTACCTGCGCGGCTGAGTCTCGCCGGGGCTCAGCCCGATGCCCTCTCGAAGAATGCCGCCGGATCGAGCGCGCTGACGGGTGTCCAGCGCGTGGTCGGCATCGCTCCGTCCGAATCATGCAGTGCCGCAGTGGTGTAGCCCTGGATCTCCAGGGCGAGTTGGGGATTCTCGTCGACTCGGCGCGCGATTTCGTAGAGGACGGCGAGCAGGTGCAGGCACGGCGCGGAGCGCGCCGAACACGAGCAGTCGGTGTCCGCGAGAACGGGCGCCAGTGCGATCCCGGCCGAGACGATGGCCTGGTGGACATCGTCGGTCAGCACGGTGGTGTCCGGGGCGATCGCCGCGATACCGGTGATCGATGCTCGGGTCAGCGGTGCGACCTCCAGTTGGGTCACCGATGCCTGCCCCCCGCGGTGGATGGCGGCGCGCACGATACGTCCCTCGATCGTGGCCTTCACGAGGTTGTTGCGTGCGAGGCTGCGTGCACGAGGCAACAGCAGGCGTGCAGGTCCGCTCTGGCGCAGCGGCTGGGCCAGGCGCACCCAGTCCATGCCCCACGCGGTGTATCCGAATTCGTTGTCCACCATCAGTTCTCCCTCTTGCGGCGAAGGATCTCGATCAGCTGGTCGTCGTCGAGCCCCGCGAGAGCGGCGATACCCGCCGTGTCACTGAGATCGGTGAGTGCAGCCTTGCGATCGTGCATGCCCGCGATGTGTTCCTCCACGGTGGTGGTCGAGGTGAGCGTGGTGACGGTGACCGTGCGGGTCTGGCCGATCCGGTGTGCCCGGTCGGAGGCCTGTGCCTCGACCGCGGGATTCCACCAACGGTCGAAGTGGATGACGTCGGCGGCGCGGGTGAGTGTCAGGCCGGTGCCGGCGGCACGCAGGCTCAGGATCACTACCGGCGGTCCGTCGTCGGACTGGAACCGGGACACGATCTCGGCGCGTTCGGCCTGGGGCAGCCCGCCGTGCAGGAACGGCGCGGTAACGCCGAACCGATCGACGAGATGGCGCACCAGTAGTTCACCGGTTCGGCGGTACTGGGTGAAGACCAGTGTCGGGCTGCCGGTTTCCAGGTTGGTAGCCAGGATGTCGGTGCACAGGTCGAGCTTCCCGGACCGGCCGGCCAGGACACCCAGCTCGCCGGTGACCAGCCCGGGATGGTTGCAGACCTGCTTCAGCGAGGTCAGTACCGCCAGTACGCGGCCGTGGCGTTCGATGCCGGAGCCGAACCCGTCGTCGATGGCTTCCGCGAGCAAGAGGTCGTAGATCTCCTCCTGTTCGGCGGTGAGATCGCAGAGCACGTCGTTGTGGATCTTCGGTGGTAGCGTCGCGGCTACTTGGATTTTCTTGCGCGCCAGCACGATCGGCTCGATGGTATCGCGCAACCGTGTCGCGGCGGCGACCGAGCCCTCCTGGATCGGTTGGATGAACCGCCGCCGGAACTGTGCCCGGTGCCCGAGCAGCCGCGGCGCTACCAGGCGCACCAGTGCCCACAGCTCGTCGAGGTGGTTCTCCACCGGTGTGCCGGTCAGCGCGATCTTCGCCGCACTGTCCAGCGCCCGCGCGGCCTTCGAGATCTGGGTGCGCGGATTCTTCAGCGCCTGTGCCTCGTCGAAGACCACCGTGCGCCAGGGCTGTCCGGCAAGCAGTTCGCCGTGGATGCGCAAGGTCGGGTATCCCACGATGACGACGGTTCCCGGTCCGGTGGGGACCTCTCCGCCGCGCCACACCGTCGCGTTCAGTCCTGGCGCGAATCGCCCGATCTCGTGTGCCCAGTTCCCGGCGAGCGACGTCGGGCAGACCACGAGCTGCGGCTCGGCCTCCGCGCGACCGAGGAGGAAGCCGATGGTCTGCACGGTCTTGCCGAGTCCCATCTCGTCGGCGAGCACCGCGCCGCCGTGAGCGTCGACGGTCTCCCGTAGCCAACCGATGCCGCGTGCCTGATAGGGCCGGAGTTGCGCGTGCAGCGTCGAACGTAGTTCCGCCGTCACGGCCTCGGATTCGTGCAGGACGCGAACGGCGTGTTCCGCCGACACGATCGCGGTGCCCGAAGCGTTGGGCACCGCGTGGGCCGCGACGGGTAGGGACGGTTTCTCGGCGGCCGGCGCGGTGCGCGGGGCGCGGTCGGTGGCGCGCACCGCGCCCTGCCACAGCGCCACCGACTCTCCCGCCGGTTCGAGCGTCAGTGCGGCGAGGGTCGTGGTGTCCACGAGCCTGGTGTCCACGTCGGCAACCTCGATCGCTCCGCCCACGCCGACCGGGAGCGCGAGCGCGATGGTTTCGCGGTCACCCCGGACGCCCGGGGCCGGACCGGTGCCGCGGCCCGTCCACGTCCAGAGCGCGAACATGTGCCGATCCGGTAGGTAGGTGGCGTGTGTGCTGGGCAGAGTAGACCCCCGAAAGTGGCGTATGGTGTACGGAGTATCCTTGACAACGTACACCGTACTGGATTTGTTCCGAAGGGGCTCCGTGGCCGAGGAGATCAGCGCCGAGCAGGCGAAACAGGTGGTGAACCTGTTGTGGCGGCACGAGCTTCCGCCGCAGCCCGCCAGGCGTGGCCCGAAGCAGACGGTCAGTGTCGATGCGGTGGTCGCCGCGGCGATCGCGCTCGCCGACCGGGAGGGCTACGCCAGCGTCTCCATCCGCTCGGTCGCCACCGAGCTGGACCTGCGGCCGATGAGCCTGTACACCTACGTCCCCAGCAAGGATGCGCTCACGATCCTCATGGTCGATGCGGTCGCCGACGAGGACACCACCCCGATCTCCGGGGAGCTCTCACCGCGCGAGCGGATGGCGGCCATCGCCCGCCAGGTCCGCGCCGAGCTGATCGCGCACCCCTGGCTCCTGGAGGTGCCGCCCTGGCGGCTCGTTCTCGGTCCGGGGCGCATGCGCCGCTACGAACTGCAGCTCGCCGCGATCGAGGGGATCGGCCTGTCGGACGTCGCGATGGACCAGGTGATCGCGGTGCTGTCGGAGTTCGCCACCGGGAACGCCCGAGTGGCGGTCGCAGCGATCGCCGCCACGTGGCAACTGAGCGACGCCGAGTGGTGGGAGGTGCACGGCCCGTTGTTCGCTGCGGCCATGCCGCCGAGTCTGTTCCCGCTGTCGTCGCGGGTGGGCTCGACAGTTGGTGAGCTGTACCAGGCGCCCGCAGATCCGGACGGTGCGTTCGAGTACGGGCTTGCCAAGCTACTGGACGGGATCGAGCGCGAGGTCTCTGCAGACTGAACGGGCGCTGCGCGGGACGTATGCCCGTGAGGGCATGGGGTGAAGCTGTTTTAGTATTTGTTCGGCATGGATCGGGGCTCGACCATTGATCCATGACTTCAACCCTCGACGGCTGGATCCGTAACTTCGTCGACGGCGCATTCGTCGATCCCGACCCGCAGCGCGGCTTCGACCAGGTCGACCCCGCGACCGGACGGGTCCTCGCCCAGGTGCACGAGGCCGATCAGGTGCTGGTCGACCGTGCCGTGACCGCCGCCCGTCGCGCGCTCGACAACGGGTGGGCCGACACCCCGGTCCGGGAGCGCACGGCACTGCTGCGCCGGGCCGCGGACCGCATCGAGGAGCGATTCGAGGAGTTCGTGGCCGCCGAGATGGCCGATACCGGCAAGCCGATCACGCAGGCCCGCGAGCTGGACGTCGCCCGCGCGCTCACCAACTTCCGGACCTTCGCCGACGTCGCGGCCGCCGCCGGTCAGGAATCGTTCATGACCGACCTCGCGGGTGGCAGGCAGGCGCTCAACTACGCGGTGCGCAAGCCGCTCGGTGTGGTGGCGGTGATCGTGCCGTGGAATCTGCCGCTGCTGCTGCTCACCTGGAAGGTGGCGCCCGCGCTCGCGTGCGGCAACGCGGTGGTGGTCAAGCCGAGCGAGGAGACGCCCGCGACGGCGACGCTGCTGGCCGACGTGCTCGCCGAGGTGGGGCTTCCGGCCGGCGTGTACAACGTGGTGCACGGCTTCGGCGGTAATTCGGCCGGCGAGTACCTCACCACCCACCCCGGCATCGACGGTGTCACCTTCACCGGCTCGTCCGCGACCGGCTCGCACGTCATGAAAACCGTTGCGCCGCGAGTGCGTCCGGTCTCGTTCGAACTCGGTGGCAAGAACGCCGCGATCGTGTTCGACGACGTCGACCTGGACGAGGCGCTCACCGGACTGACCAAGTCGGTGTTCACTAACACCGGTCAAGTGTGCCTGTGCACCGAACGGGTATACGTGCAGCGATCGATCTTCGACGACATCGCGTCCGGGCTGGTCGAACGGGCGCAGGCCCTGCGGCTCGGTGACCCGAACGATGCGAGCACCACCACCGGGCCACTGATCTCGCAGGCACACCGCGACAAGGTCATGAGCTTCTTCAAGATGGCCGAACAGTCCGGAGCGAAGGTGCTCACCGGCGGCGGAATCCCGGACCTGGGTGCGAAGTTCGCGTTCGGATCGTGGGTGGAACCCACGCTGTGGACCGGGCTGACCAACGAGGACCCCGTGCTCCGCGAGGAGATCTTCGGGCCGGTCGCCGCGCTGGTGCCCTTCGACACCGAGGATGAGGCGGTCGCGCTGGCCAACGACACCAAGTACGGTCTGGCCGCATCGGTGTGGACCAACGACCTGCGTCGCGGTCATCGTGTCGCGCAGAAGATGAACGTCGGAATCTCCTGGGTGAACACGTGGTTCACCCGGGAACTGCGATCGCCGTTCGGCGGTGTCGGACTGTCCGGTATCGGTCGGGAGGGCGGCGAGTCGTCGCTGCACTTCTACACCGAGCCGACGAACGTGTGCGTGGCGCTGTGACTTCCGAGAGAAGAGGATCGATGGTAGCGAAGACATTGGACAGCAACGAGATCGACGCTCTTGCCGGGCGACTGGACGAGGCGCAGACCGGGGTGCACGACACCCTCAGTCTCGCCGACGACATCGAAGTGGACGTCGACGACGCGTACCGCATCCAGGAGGCGCTGGTCGGACGTCGTCTGGACCGCGGGGAGACGCTGGTGGGAGTCAAGCTCGGTTTCACGAGCAAGGCGAAGATGGCCCAGATGGGTGTCTCCGACGTGATCGTCGGCCGACTGACCGGCGCGATGTGCGTCGAGGACGGGGGAGATGTGGACCTGCGCAGGTTCATCCACCCCAAGATCGAGCCCGAGATCGCGTACCGCCTCGCGCGCGACGTGGACCTCGACGATCCGACGGTCGACATCGAATCCTGCGTCGACGCTGTCGCCCCCGCGATGGAGATCATCGACTCCCGGTACCGGGACTTCCGCTTCACCTACACCGACGTCGTCGCGGACAACACGTCCGCGGCCGCGTACGTGATCGGGCCGTGGCAGCCCCTGCGGGGCGTCGGCGACCTCGCGGTGCGACTCGAGGCGGGCGGTCGGTCCGTCGACGGCTCGACCGCGGCGATCCTCGACGATCCCGTCAACGCACTGCACGCACTGCTCGACATGAGCCGGCGCCGGCGCATCCCGCTCCGCGCCGGGGACGTCGTCCTCGCGGGCGCGGCGACCGCGGCGATCCCGCTCACCGCGGGTGTCGCACGGTGCGACATCGACGGTCTGGGCAGTGTGACGGTGAAGGGAATCGCATGAGCGACAACGCAGCCAAGGTGATCGAACGCCTCGCCACCCCGCGCGGACGCTTCCCACACGTGAAGATCGCCGGTGACTTCGTGTACGTCTCGGGCACCAGTTCGCGGCGGCCGGACAACACGTTCGTCGGCGTCGAGGTGGACGAGATGGGCACCACCACGCTCGACATCCGGGCGCAGACTCGCGCGGTGATCGAGAACATCGCGGCAATCCTGGCCGAGGTCGGCGCCGAGCTGAGCGACCTCGTCCAGGTCACCTCGTTCCTGGTGTCGATGAACGACTTCGGCGGATACAACGAGGTGTACGCCGAGATGTTCGACGAGACCGGGCCCACCCGCACCACCGTTGCGGTGCACCAGCTTCCGCACCCGCACCTACTGATCGAAATCCAGGGCGTGGCGTACCTGCCCGCCGACCGACGCAAGAACACCACAGTCACTGCAGACTCGGAGGACCCCTCGTGACCAGTATCCCGCCCGTCATCGACTTCCAGAAGTGGATCGCCGAGAACCGCCACCTGCTCGCGCCGCCGGTGAACAACCAGACGATGGCGCTCGGCGACGACTTCATCGTCCAGGTCGTCGGCGGACCCAACCAGCGCACCGACTACCACCTCGACCCGTACGAGGAGTGGTTCTACCAGCTCGAGGGCGACATCCACGTCGATGTCATGACCGAGGACGGCCCCCAGCGGGTCCACATCCGTGAGGGCGAGACGTGGTTGCTCCCCGGCAATCTGCCGCACTCGCCGCAGCGTCCGACGGCGGGATCGATCGGTTTGGTCATCGAACGGGTCCGTCGCGAGGGCACGCTCGAGAAGTTCCAGTGGTACTGCCTCGACTGCAACCACCTCATTCACGAGATCGAACTGCAGGTGCGCGACATCGTCGCCGACCTGCCGCCGGTGTTCGTGCAGTTCTACGAGGACGAGCAGGCGCGCACGTGCGAAAACTGCGGCGCCCTGCACCCCGGAAAGGGCTGACGTGAGCGGCATCATCGACATCCACACCCACTACGTCCCCAAGGGCTGGCCCGATCTCACCGCGGACGCCGGCCCGGAGGCGCCGTGGCTGCGGGTCGAGAGCGAGTCCGAGGCCGTCATCATGATGGGCTCCAAGGAGTTCCGTCGCATCCAGGCCGACGCGTGGGATGCGGAGACCCGGCTGCGGGACATGGACGCCGACGGTGTTCGGACCCAGGTGGTCTCGCCGACGCCGGCATTCTTCAACTACGGCCGTACCGGCGAGCAGGCCGCCCGCATCTCACGGATCTTCAACGACCTCGCGCTCGAGATCGTCGCACCCGCCCCGGATCGGCTGATCCCGTTCTGTCAGGTGCCGTTGCAGGACGCGGACGCCGCCTGCCGTGAGGTGGAGCGGTGCGTCGCCAACGGGCATCGTGGTGTGGAGATCGGCAATCATGTCGGCGACCGCGACCTCGACAGCGAGGGAGTCGTGACGTTCCTGCAGCACTGCGCGTCGCTGGACGTCCCGGTGTTCGTCCACCCGTGGGACATGGACTCGTCGCCGCGGCTGAATCGATGGATGGCGCAGTGGCTCACCGCAATGCCGGCGGAGACCCACCTGTCGATCCTCGCGCTGATCCTCGGCGGCGTCTTCGATCGCATCGACGACCGTCTGAGGATCGGATTCGCGCACGGCGGAGGATCCTTCGCGTTCTGGCTGGGGCGGATGGAGAACGCGTGGCATCGGCGCAACGACATCATCGGTACCTCCGAGATGCCACCGTCGCACTACCTCGGCCGGTTCTACGTGGACTCGGTGGTGTTCGACGACCGAGCCCTGCGCCTGCTGGTCGACACCGTCGGCGTGGACCGCGTCATGGTCGGTAGCGACTACCCGTACCCGTTGGGGGAGCGGCCGGTGGGGGAGGTTGTGCGCAAGAGCGAGTTCCTGTCTGAACAGGAGCGACGGCTGGTCTTGCACGGAAACGCTCGAAGGTTCCTGAATTTGGAATGATTTCGAATCTGCCTTGTCCGGCACCATCTTCTTGGGGCGTCGTGGAGTTTCGCTGTTCGGGTCTGATCTGAAGGAGTCCGGTCGCGGTTGGATGCCTAGGGTGACGCTGGCACTGTGACTGACTAAGTCCGATGCAATCGGCAGCAGGGTGACCGTTGCGTCGTCCACCGGAAACGAACCGGGAAGGCGGCAACATGCCCGATCCGAAAGGGTCGCCTATCGGTAAGGAGTGTCGTTGGCTTCACCAGGTTCCTGGACATCGCGAAACCGCGCTCGGCGAAGAACTTCTCTAGCATGCGACGCAGACACTGTGCCTTTCCCAGGGAATATCCAAGGGTAGTCACCCAGGTAAGTCAACTGAGGGTTGGGCTGGCCCTATGGCGAACGCGTGCCGCGAAGTAGATCGATTCGTAGTATCGCTTGTCGAGCATGAATCGCCGGTCCGATTACGCGGTCACCCTCCCACGATGAGATCGAGGCGTCCCGCCTGAAGCTCCCCGGGTGGAGCGGCGGGAGGGCCCTCGGCGACCAAGATGTTCTCGAGATTGTCTCTCGATCTTGACGGCCGAGAAAGCCGGGGGAAATGCACGCTGCGAACCCGCGCAGTGCGTCCGAACGTGATGCCGCGCTGGCGTCTGCAAGCTCGGCCATAGATCGCCCCGCGTAAGCTGCAGAGAACGGCACGGCGAGCTCCGTTGGTGCGTCCCTGAAATAGGCCCAGTGGGGTTGTTCCGCGCGGACTCCGCGCGAGATGCGACACGCCGAGGATGCGGGCGAGCGCATAGACGCTGCGAATGGCAATGGGCGGGATCACTTTCAGGTCCTTCGCTACTCCGCAACGTTGCCTTTCTTGCGGAGCGCGTTGGCCGACAAGGTGCAGGTGAGGCAACTCGAGCCGGCGATCCAGAAGTCGGCTTCTTTTACCGCGCCGAGAGCATCAATATGTATTGAGGGAGTGAAGAATTCGTCCTGATTGCGAGTTCCATGCGTTCTCCTCCAATGCAGGCTATCGTCGGATGGCGAGGGTCGATCGACGGCGTGAGAACGCGCCAAAGGGGCGACGCAACTGACTGCGACCGCCATAGAGTTCGAGCCAGTTCCGCGATGACGGACGGACTGACGAGTCAGAGGCAATGTTCGTGGTCGCACTTGTCGTTCCTGTCAGGTTCTGCAGCAGTGTCGAGCGTTCATCGCGGAGAATCCCGAACAATGTGAAACCTGGGTTGGATTGACCGAATGTGACCGCAGAGGGGGCCACGACTGAACCCTCCCGCGGATGCCGGCGTGGACCGAGTCTGCTGTGTGAAGTTACGGCATACCTCCCCAAACCAAGAACAGTTGAGACGACACAATCTCCCTTTGCTCTTGTTCGGTGCTTCTGGGCCGAGGTATCGGTACAGGGTGGTGCGGCTGGCACCGAGGATTTGCGCGATCGCGACCTGCCTCGAGGCCTTCACGCATTCTGCGCCTGTTCGATTCGGCTGACATCATCTTTCGATGGCGGCCGCGGAGAGGCCTACCGTGGCCTTGCAAAACGAAAGAGGGCTCGAAATCGGCGAGCGCCTCCCAGCGGTGGTGGTGGTGTCGATCGATCAGTCACCGAACGGAACCCAACACCCCGTTCCATGAGCGCGGTGATCGCCAGCAGCAATTAGGTCATCGAGTTCCGGTCGCGTGATCCGCGTGAGTTTCGGAACGCGGCGGCGCCGGGATCGATCAGAGATGGTAGACAGGCGGACGCCTCCCGAACGACGTGCCAGATGCTGGGGGTGGTCGCCCGGGAGGGCCGCGTCATCCGCCCTATAGATACCACTCATCCCTCTCGGATTGCCCGAGGTCGATTCTTCCCACGTCATCGAACAACTTCAGCAAGATCATCTGAGTCGATCGAATCGCTACGGCGAGTCATCCCAAGACGACGACTGTTTCGGTGAGCATCCCCATCAGTAGGACGACGAGGGTGATGATGAGAGTGTCCATTCCCCCGCGTCCGCATTCGTTCTCGACGTCCGCGTGCGCCCGCCGATACCGAGAGCGGCTGAGTGCCATCATCGAACCGGCTAGGCCGAGTGCCAGGATGATCCCCATCACCGCCTGCCATCCGATGACTCTGTACGTCAGCCGCGCCACGATTGTGGCCGAAGCGAGAACCGCGAGTGCCGTGCGTTGCCATGCGAGTGCAGTCCGCTCGTTCTGGAGACCCGCGTCGTCCCCATTTCGTGGTGCACGGTCGGCGGTGCAGTCGTTGATCACAGTGTCGCCACGACGACGATGGTCAGGACCACGATGACTGTCGGTAGGACGAGAAACATGCGGGAGGTTGGCAGTGGATTCTTCTGGCGCATCGCTAGTTCAGCTGCGGCCCAACGTAACCAGGCCGCGGTGGCGCAGACCATCCCGAGCCCTACCAAGATGGATGCGAAGACCCGTTGGATGACGTCCGCCATCGAAAGCTCGATTGCGTGCAGGGCGACTCCACCGGCCACAAGCGCTACAGCTGTTCGGATCCACGCGAGGAAGGTGCGCTCGTTGGCGAACGAGAATCGATAGTCTGGCTCTTCTCCGACGGCAAAGACTTGTCGTGGCCAGCGCTTGTCACTCACTTTCGTTGGATCGCTGTGGCTTTGATGATTCGTCAACGTCGAAGAGTTGCCTGTGGTGAGGTTGCTGCGTCGGTCCGGGTGAGACTGACCACCGTGAGGTCGTCGCCGACCACGACTGGACCGTCGTAGTCGCGCTTCGCACCGAGTCTGAACTCGTCGTTGGTGATGCTCCCGTCTCCTGGGTAAAGGTGGTTGAGGACCAGAGCTCCAGCGCCGCACATGCGCGCGACCTCTCCGACGCCGGGGACGTATGTTCCGTCTGGCAGGTGACGGCCGCGAAGCGTCGTGTGTGCACTCGTGAACTGTCGAGTCATCGTGTCGTGGATCGGAGTGCCCTTGAACTTGTCGATACCTGCCTCGAGGTCCATCACCTCGTTGACGAGCACATCTGATCCCGTCGCCAGTTCGATGAGATTGTCACACGGCGAGGTGTCGCCACTGAACACTACGGAACCGTGTCGAGTCTCGAAGCGGAAGGCGAACGCAGGATAGACCGGAGGGTGATCAACGAGTATTGCGGTGACTGTGACCTTCTCGTCCTCGTACACCGGGAGTGGGTCCATTTGAGGGCACCAGTTCTCGACATTCGACTCCAGTGGAGTGGGAATGTCGTGTGGAACAAGCATCGGGCTCCCCACCTGACCGGTCAGGTCGAGCGGAGTCCCACCCTTTCGCCTGGTGGACCGAAGCCGCTCGTTGAGGTCGTAAGCGTTGGCTTTGATCGACAATTCTGTGATGTCGCAGATGCCGGGCGTCGACAGCTCTGGTGTCACGATCGGTGCAGGAAGTGCCGGAAGACCCGGCGCGTCCGACCCCGCCGGCCCGTTGTCGGCGGCCCGTCCGGGGCCGTAGACATGGACAGTCTGTCGCTCGTGGTCCCAATTGGTCCAGTTGAGGGAGAAGAAGTTGAAGTAGTCGGCGACGTGATCGGAATGAAGATGGGTAATGAACATTGCCCGCACCTTCTTGAAATCCAGTGCTGCTTCGGAGAACCGGATCGGGAGCCCACTTCCCGCGTCCACGATGTAGATGTCGCCATCGACGATCAGCGCGCTGGAGGTGGCGGCGCGCTTGCCGGGGATCGGGCCCCCTTGGGTGCCGAGTAGGACCACGTAGGTGCCTTCGTCACTCACCGGCATGTGGTTCGGTGAAGTCTCTGGCGCAACGAGGGAGCCGCTGGCGAATCGGGATGCAGCGAGCTCTGAGGTGCTGGTCATGATGACATCTCTCCTTGTTGAAATCGAACCGGTTCACGGATTCGGGGCTTTGGTCGGATGGTGCGGGTGCTGAGCGCCGGCACGGTCTCGGTGTCAGCCTTGATTGTGCGTTGCTGGCGAAAGTTAGAGTTTGATACCCGCATCCGCTTCCACCCCATTCCGGGCTGTTTTCTCCGGCCGAGTCACTCGTCTCGACAGAAGCAGCCAGCAGCCGGTAGTCACCAGAATCGGGAGGGCGAGCAGAAGAACGATGTCCTGTGCAGGCCAGGCGAATCCGAGGAGCACGCCGGCAATCGCAGGGCCGACGATCGATCCGATCCGCCCGAGCGCCGCAGACCAACCCACTCCCGTAGTGCGGGCCGCCTCTTCGTAGATCGCGACCGCTGTGGCCGTTTGTCCGATCGAGCAAGCCGTGATGCCCAGACCGGCAACCATGATGAGCAACATCAGGCCGGTGGTGCCCATCGGAACCGTGGCGACCGCGATGACGGCGAGCGCGGCGACCATAGACATCCCCACGAGCGAACGGACGGTGCCAACTTTCGCCGAGATCGCCATGAGAACCAGCCCACCGGCTACGCCGCCGAGGCTGAAGAAGGCGAGACCAAGCCCTGCCGTGGAACGGGAAAGTCCGTAGTCGCCGAAAAGCGTCGGAAGCCATGACTTGAGTGTGTAGCTCACAACGAAGGTCAAGAAGGTCGCGGCCCAGAGGATCAATGTCGAGTTGCGGATTTCGGTGCCAAGGATCTGCGCCGTGGTGGATTCCTTCTTGTCGGTGCCCGCGCCGACATCGCTCGTCGCCGGTACGAGATAGCCGAGCAGGCAAGCCAGAACCAGCGGGACTGCGCCCGTAACCCAGAGCACGCCGTGAGTACCGACGGCGGCGATGAGTGACGAGCCGGCGAAGCCTGCGACCGTCGCCCCGGTGATCAATCCCATCGTGACGAACACGGTGATCGTCTGTTTGCGTGCCGCGGGACCATTCTGAGTGCCGACAATCACCGCCACGGGCAGCACGATCCCGAGACCGAGGCCGGTCAACGCGCGAGTGCCTGCCAGGACGGGCATCGACTCCCAGTGCAACGTTGCCGCGCTTGCGAGTGTGGCGACGCCGAACAACGCGACTCCGGAGACTAGGAGTCGCTTGTGCCCGAAGTGTTTGGCCAGTACTCCGCAACACAGATATCCGACCACTACGCCGACGTTGGTCAGTACCAGGGGGTAGGTGAACGTGGCGGCTTTGACGCCCCACTCGTCGGCGAGATGGGGGACGAGCAGCGCAAGGATGGCGGTATCGAAACCGTCTGTGAGTACTGCTAGGAACACGAGTCCAATCGCGATCGTGCGTGCTGCAGGCGGGTCCGAGGACATGAGATTATACCTCCGTAAGACGACGAACGGACGTCGTGTGCTGAACATCTCTGAGAATGGTGGTTTTTCCCATAGGAAGCGAATGCGCTTCTTGCTTACGTGCATAGCGGAACAGGCATATCGCCTGGTAGGGCGCTTGTGGGTGCCCGGTGTTGGTTGTCTGTCAGCCCGGACGGAGGGTTTCTCCAGCCGACTGACGGATCTGCTGGAGCCATCGAGCGCAGCTGCGAGGTAGTGTGCGTACTCACGCATGGTCGATGTCCAATGGTCCCTGCTGCGCGTCCGGCATCGGCGGATCCACCTTCATGGACTTGTTCGCAGCCCGCGCGAAACGGTGAAAACTGTTGCACTGCAGGTGTATTGGGTGTCTTTTGAGTTAGTCGACCTAAAAGCCGCGTCGTGTCCGACAACGTCGGCGTCCATTCATCCCGAGATCGAGTGCCGCCTCACGTGCGACGTGGACCTCGACGTTCCGATGGCTCGACCGCGGCGATCCCGCTGATCGCGCACCGAGCGCGATACGGTTCCCTGGGCTGTAGGAAGCCTGAGTCCAGACCTGGATGCTCGGTCGCCAACTTGACCTTGTGCGTCACCGATCTGGATGCAAGAGTGTCGAAACCTGAGCGCCATCAGAATCGGTGGTTTCGGTCGCCGTTCGTGCGGAAGACCGCCCTTTGTTTCTCGATCGTCATGAGGATGTTGCCTTGACGTCCACCTGCTTCGATATTTGGACTACAGCATTCGCATCTGGGTCGCGCGGTATTGACGATTACTTGCGGATACCGACGATTTTCGTCGATGGCCGTGTAGATGATCACCGCTGCAGGATTGTCTTTTGACTCACGCGAATCCCGTGAGCGACACCAATAGTTCTATCAGCTTCGGTCCGGCGCGATCTCGGCCGCGAACTCGGCGAGAAAATCCACCAGCGCGGACGCGGACGGACTGAGGGTGCGGCCCGCCGAGAGGGTGATGCCGACGCTGTGTCCGATCGGATCCAGCGTGATCGGCAACGTGGTGAGTCGGGCGTCGTCCCGGGGGATCAGGCTGGGGAGCACCGCGACCATGTCAGTCTCGAGCAGCAACTGGCGTACCGTGAGGAACGACGTGGCCTCCACCCGGTTCTCGGGCAGGGCGAGACTGTTGCGGGCGAAGAACTCCTCGAGTTCGCGGCGCAGTGCCGTCTCGACACCGGGCAGGATCCACGGGTACTCCGTGAGATCGCCCAGCTGGATTCCGCTGCGGTCGGCGAGTGGGTGCCCGCGCCGTGTCACGAGTTCCACCGATTCTGCGTACAGCGTGCGCCGCACCGCCATGTCGTCGGTGGGGGAAGTGAGCCTGCCGACGATGAGATCGATTCGCCCGGACTGCAGTTCGGTGAGCAGCATCTCGGGCGTGCCCTCGCGGACCACGACGGTCAACAGTGGTCGCTCGGCCTTGAGTCGGGCGATGGCGCCTGGCAGAAGAACGTTCGAGCCGGCGAGATGTGTTCCCACGACGACGGTTCCGCGGTCCGCGTCGGCGAGTTCGACGACGTGCCGCCCGGCCTGGGTGAGCTGCGCGATAACCGCTCGGGCGTGCGCGGTGAACGCCTCGCCGAAGATCGTCGGAGTGATTCCACGCGGCCCCCTGTCGTACAGTGACACACCGAGAATCGACTCCAGGTCGTGGAGGCTGCGCGTCGCGACCGGCTGGGTGACGTGCAGTGCCGCGGCCGCCGCGACCACGCTGCCCTGGCTGGTAAGTGCGTCGACGAGGAGCAGGTGGCGGAGCTTGAGGCGCCCGTCCAGCAGTTTGGGCATGTCCATGGGGGAATCCTAGCGACGACCGTGACCCACGTATACCGTCAGCAGCTCGCCGATTGCGGTGGGCAACTGTATTGCGGTGAAGCAGATTTCGTGTGCCGCGGGCTCGGGTGTCAGGGCGTGGGGTCGAGACCGGCGAACAGACCGAGCAGTGCGGAACTCAGCGCCGAGTCCGGTTCGGCGAGATCGAGGAAGACGTCGTAGTGGTTGCGGTCGGGGACGACCAGCAGTTCGCTCTCGGACCGGCGGGTCCACGCTCTGTGGAACATCCGGCTCTGGGCGAGGAACCCGACGCCGTCGTGCTCGGCCACCGCGATCACCGCGCGCGGCCCCACCCGGTCGGTCTGCAGCATCGGACTCAGCGCACTCGCGCGCAGGTCATCGAGGCTCAGCCACTCGTTCGCGAACGAGTTCACGAGCGGCCGGATGTCGAACAGCCCGCTGATCGGCATCGCCGCACGGACCACGTCGTCGGGTAGCCCGAGATCGGCCTGCCAACCGGACACCATCGTGGTGGCGGTCAGATGGCCGCCCGCGGAGCTGCCGCCGACCACGATGCGGGTCGGGTCCAGCCCGTGCTCGGCGCCGTGGTGGTACACCCACGCGACCGCCGCCCGCACCTGCCGGACGATCTCCTCGAGCGGTGTCTCGGGGGCGAGGCCGTAGTCGACCGCGACGGTGGCGACGCCGGCGGCGTCGAGCGTGCGCGCCATGAACGCGGTGTGATGCCGCGACAGCGCCCGCCAGTACCCACCGTGGATTGCCACGAACACCGGCCGCAGTCCGGTCCCGGTTCCCCAGACGTCGAGGCGTTCGCAGCTGTCGGAGTCGTAGTGGAGATCCGGGAACCCGTCGAGACCGTTCACCGCCTCGCGCGAGCGCTGCCGGTACTCCTCGATCGTGGCGTCGAACAGTTCGGCGGAGACGGTGTTGCGGACGTTGTAGTGCGCGTCGATCTGCGGGTCGGTCATCCGCCCATCCTCTGGCGCGAAACGAATGCCTGTCGAATGCGAAATCCGGGCAGAGGTATGACCGTGAGGCTATGGCTGCCCGGGACTGCAGAAACGACGACGCCGCCCGGCCCCGGACGGGGCGGGCGGCGTCGATTCGGTGCTGTCGCTACTGCGATCAGCGGGCGCGACGCGCCAGACGCTCCGAGTCGGAGATCAGGACACTCTTGCCCTCGAGGCGCAGCCAGCCGCGGTGTGCGAAATCGGCCAGGGCCTTGTTCACGGTCTCGCGGGAGGCGCCGACGAGCTGTGCGATCTCTTCCTGCGTCAGGTCGTGCGTGACGCGGAGCGAGCCGGCCTCCTGGGTGCCGAAGCGCTGCGCGAGTTGCAGCAGCGCCTTCGCGACACGACCCGGGACGTCGGTGAAGATCAGGTCCGCGAGGTTGTTGTTGGTCCGGCGCAGGCGACGCGCGAGGACGCGCAGCAGCTGCTCCGCGATCTCGGGGCGCTGGTCGATCCACGACTTGAGAGCGTCGCGGTCCATGCTCACGGCGCGGACCTCGGTGACCGTGGTCGCGGTCGAGGTGCGCGGGCCCGGGTCGAAGATCGACAGCTCGCCGAACATGTCCGACGGGCCCATGATCGTCAGCAGGTTCTCGCGGCCGTCCGGCGAACGGCGTCCGAGCTTCACCTTGCCGGAGACGATGATGTACAGGCGATCGCCGGGCTCACCCTCGTTGAAGATGACGTGCCCGCGCGGGAAATCGACGGGCTGAAGCTGCTTGACCAGCGCAGCCACCGCCGAGGGCTCGACTCCTTGGAAGATGCCGGCTCTGGCCAGGACCTCGTCCACGTGCGCTCCTTTGGAAAAACTGTTCATCAATGCAAATTGCTGCACGTCGACTGGAGTCTCATGCAACGAGTACGAGTACAAAGTCTACTTGGCATCGCTGTGGGACGAGTCACGGACACCACGTAGAGTTCTACAACTTTGCGAAAATCCCTCCCCGGACTGTTCGTGGAAGGCTCTCGAGTAAGGATCGGAACCGGACGGCCGGCGTGCGGATCAGCTGGCGCGGCGGGTGCTCTCGGGGTTTTCCACGCCACCCGTGTTGTCGGGGCCGTCGGCGATCTCGGTCTGGCCGCCCCTCTTCCGGCGACGGTGGAACCGAGCCAGCGCGTGCGGGAATCCCTCGTTCGCGAGGGTCGCCACCTCGTCCTGGCTGGCCTGGTCGAGGAACTCCTCGACCTCCTGCTCGCGCACGGTGAGGCGCCGGAGTCGGAACTCGACGCGCTCCATCGCCAGCGCGAACAACATGAGCAGCACCGGGAACAGCACCACAGCCAGACCTTGCATACCGGGAAGTAAACACTGCGAAGGTCTCAGAATCGACACAGTCCGGAATCCGATCGAATGCCGGGGTACGTAGAGTTGTCGAGGTGCATGCGACCTCAGCTGACGGCCCGGATCAGGGCGTGGATGCCGCCGCGACAGGTGAGTCCCGGCTCGCGCTCGTCCGCCGGGCGCGGCGGATGAATCGCCGCCTGAAAGTGGCGTTTCCGCACGTCTACTGCGAACTCGACTTCACCACGCCGCTCGAGCTCACGGTCGCGACGATCCTGTCGGCCCAGTGCACGGATGTGCGGGTCAACCAGGTCACTCCCGCGTTGTTTGCGCGCTACCCGGACGCCCGCGCCTACGCGGAAGCCGACCGGACCGAGCTCGAGGAGTACATCCGGTCGACCGGCTTCTATCGCAACAAAGCGAACTCGGTCATCGGTCTCGGGCAGGCTCTGCTCGAGCGCTACGACGGTGAGGTTCCGAACAAGTTGAAGGACCTCGTGACGCTGCCCGGCATCGGCCGCAAGACCGCAAACGTCGTCCTCGGGAACGCGTTCGGCGTGCCCGGAATCACAGTCGATACGCACTTCGGGCGGCTCGTCCGGCGATGGAAGTGGACCGAGGAGACCGACCCGGTCAAGGTCGAGCACGCGGTGGGGGCCCTCATCGAACGCAAGGAGTGGACCGACCTGTCCCATCGGGTGATCTTCCACGGGCGCCGGGTCTGTCACTCGCGCAAGCCCGCGTGCGGTGTGTGCGTGCTCGCGAAGGACTGCCCGTCCTTCGGCGCCGGCCCCACGGACCCGGTCGCGGCGGCCGCGCTCGTGAAGGGGCCGGAAACCGAGCACCTACTCGAACTGGCAGGTATGTGAGCGGTATGCGGATCTCGAATTCGGCGCGGTGGAGTCTGGCCGCGCTCGTGGTGGTGGCGGCGCTCGTCGTGGCGATCTGGCCGCGCGGCGGCAGCGACGAACAGGAGATCGGGGACTACCCCGGTGCGGGCCGCTCGACCTCGCAGCAGGAGCGACGGGCGTCGGACACGCCCGAGGCCCTGGCGCCCCTGCGGGCCGAGGCCGCACTCGCGCCGTGCCCCGTGGCCACCGGCCCCGCACCCGACGGTTCCGTGCTGACGGGCATCACGCTCGAGTGCCTCGGCGACGGCAGCCGAGTCGACCTCGGTGCCGCGCTCGCGGGCAAGCCCGTCCTGCTGAACATCTGGGCCTACTGGTGCGGGCCGTGCCGGGAGGAACTGCCGTATCTCCAGCAATATGCGGACCGTGCGGGTGACGCGGTTACCGTTCTGACGGTGCACACCGATTCCAACGAGGCCAACGCGCTCGCCCGGCTCGCCGAGTACGACGTGCATCTGCCCGGCGTCCAGGACGGTGCGGTGCGGGTGCAGGCGGCCGTCGGGTCGCCCGCCGTGCTGCCGGTGTCCGTGCTGATCCGCCCGGACGGCACGGTCGCGAAGATCCTGCCGCAGCCGTTCCGGAGCGTCGACGAGATCGCCGACGTCGTCCAGCAGCATCTCGGCGTCGCCGCATGAGCCTGTATCCGCCGTCCGGCGAGGCACCCGAGTGGCTCCGCGCCGTGACGAGCACCCTCCCCGCCGACCCCAATCGCGTCAATCCGGTGTTGAACCGGCGCTCCCCGAAGGGCGCGCGCGTCCGGCCTGCGGCGGTGCTGGTGCTGTTCGGCGGCTCGCACGACTCGGATCCGCTCGCGGTCGGCGGGCTGCCCGCCGACGCCGACGTCCTGCTCACCCAGCGCGCATCGACGATGCGGCAGCACAGCGGGCAGGTCGCGTTCCCCGGGGGTGCCGCGGATCCGGAGGACGACGGTCCCGTCGACACCGCGCTCCGGGAGGCGGAGGAAGAGACCGGCCTCGTGCGCAGCGGGGTCCAACCGCTCGCGACGCTGCCGGAGATCTTCATCCCACCGTCCGGCTTCGACGTCACCCCCGTGCTCGCGTACTGGCGCGACCCCAGCCCGGTCGGCGTCGTGGACCCCGCCGAGGCAGAGCGGGTCGTACGGGTCCCGGTGCGCGAGCTGATCGACCCGGACAACCGGTTCCAGGTCCGGCACCGCGCCGGCTACCAGGGCCCCGCGTTCGAGGTGGACGGCATGCTCGTGTGGGGATTCACCGCGGGCGTGCTCGCCGGGCTCCTGGCCGTGTCCGGCTGGGAGCTCGACTGGGACCACCGCGACGTCCGAGACCTCGATGCCACGCTCACCCAGGTGGACAGCGGACTGGAGAACACCGATCCCGGACACCTTCGTCCGGGTCGAGGAATGGGGGAGCGTTGAGCGGGTCGGGATGGATCGATCTGGCCGTGATCCTGGTGGCGCTGCTCGCTGCGTCGTCGGGGTGGCGGCAGGGCGCGGTCGCGTCGGCGCTCGCGTTCCTCGGCGTCGTGCTCGGGGCCGTGGCCGGCATCCTCATCGCCCCGCACGTCCTGGTCCATGTGGACGAGGGCCGGATGCGGGTCCTGGCGGGCATCGCGCTGATCGTCGCGCTCGTCGTGATCGGTGAGGTCGCCGGTATGGTCCTGGGGCGGGCGGCCCGGAGCGGCATGCACAGCCCGGTGGCCCGGTCGGTGGACAGTGTCGTCGGCGCCGGCCTGCAGTTGACCGCGGTGCTGGTCGCGGCCTGGCTGCTCGCGATCCCGCTCACCAGCTCGAACCAGTCCAACGTGGCCGGCGCGGTTCGCGGATCCAAGGTGCTCACCGCTGTCGACGACGTCGCCCCGGACTGGCTGCGCCAGGTGCCCAGCGAGTTCTCGGCCCTGCTCGACACCTCCGGGCTGCCCGACGTGATCGGCCCGTTCGGCCGCACCCCCATCACGAACGTCGAACCGCCCGACGCGAGCGTGCTCGCGAGCCCGGTGGCGCAGCGGCTGCAGTCGAGTGTCCTCCGGATTCGTGGTGTCGCGCCGAGCTGCCAGAAGGCGCTCGAAGGCTCCGGATTCGTCGTCGGACCCGATCGTGTCATGACCAACGCGCACGTCGTCGCCGGGACGTCGGCGGTCACCGTCGACACCGCCGACGGGCCGCTCGACGCCCGCGTCGTGGTGTTCGATCCGGCCGTGGACGTCGCGGTCCTCGACGTGCCCGGGCTGCGCGCCGCACCACTCACCTTCGCCCCCGAGCAGGCCCGGACCGGTGACAGCGCCATCGTCCTCGGCTATCCGGGAGGTGGGCCGTACACCGCCAGCGCTGCACGTATCCGCGAGGTCCTGGACCTGCGCGGCCCCGATATCTACCGGTCCGGCACCGTCGAACGCGAGGTCTACACCGTGCGCGGGTCGATCCGTCAGGGCAACTCGGGTGGCCCGCTGGTCGACCAGCAGGGGCAGGTGCTGGGGGTGGTGTTCGGTGCCGCCGTCGACGACAGCGACACCGGGTTCGTGCTCACCGCAGACGAGGTCTCCCGTCAGCTCGAACTGGCCGACCGGTCGACGGACGCGGTCGCGACCGGAGTGTGCATCGTCTGAGCGACGGGCGACGGGCGGCGTGCGCCGTCCGCGCTCAGCGGGTCGCGAGCGCGAACCGCGTCAGTTCCGCGGTGACCTCGTCGGGGGATTCCTGGTGCGCGAAGTGGCCGGCGCCCGCGATCCGGTGCAACTGCTGTCCAGGTGCGTGCGCTGTGGAGCGCTCGACGGTCCTGGCGAGGACGTAACGGTCGAGCGCGCCGTGGAGTTGCAGGACCGGAATCTGCACCTGCTTGTCCATCGCCGCCATGAAGCGGTGGCCGTCCGGGCGGAACTGGCTGCGGAACGCCCACCGCTGGTACTCCAGTGCCGAGTGCGCGACCCCGGGAATCTGGATCGCGGACCGGAGCCGTCGGGCGACGTCGGTGAACTCGTCGGACTGCGGCCACGCCGGACCGGACCGGGCACGCAGGAGACGCTCGATCTCGGCGCCGTCGTCACGGACCAGTCGTCGCTCCGGACGCCACGGCACCTGGTAGTCGAGGAACGTCGGCAGCAACGCCGACCGCTGTCGCCGGTCCTTCAGGACGGACTGCTTGAGCGCGATCGGGTGAGGCGAGCTGATCAGCCCGATCGACCGTACGAGTCGCGGGTGCAGTAGAGCGGTCGCCCAGCAGACCAGGCCGCCGTCGGCGTGGCCGATGAGGGTGGCATCGGTGTGGCCCATGGCCCGGATCAGTCCCGCGATGTCCCCGGCGAGCGTCCAGCCGTCGTAGCCGCGGGGCGGAGTGTCGGTGTCGCCGTAGCCGCGCAGGTCGACCGCGACCGTGCGGAATCCGGTGTCGGCGAGCGCGGGCAGCTGGTGGCGCCACGTCCACCAGAAGTCGGCGAATCCGTGCAGGAGGACGACGAGCGGGGCGTCGGCGCGGGCGGGACCGGTCTCCGCGGTGTGGAGTCGGATGCCGTTCGCGTGGATGTCGCGATGCGTCCACGGTCCGTCGAAACGGACCGTGGACGGGTCGGGCTGTGTCACTGAGTCGACCACCGCCGGATCAGCCGGCGGCGCCCGTTCCGGTACCCAGCGGGGACGCACCGTCCGGGCGCTGGCCCGGCAGCACCGTGGCGGCCTGCTTGAGGGAGTCGATCGTCTTGTTCGGTGCGCGCAGCTTGCGGACCCGCATGTAGCCGAGGAGCGCGAGGATGCCGGTGACGACCAGCATCAGCACGAAGACGATGAGGAACGACGCCCAGCGATCGAGCCACACGCTGAGCAGCTCTGCGAGGAAGAAGAAGAAGAAGAATGCGCTGAACACCAGCACGGCCAGCGCGAGGATGAAGAACAGGCTGCCCTGCAGCCCCTTCTTGACCTCGCTGGTGACCTCGGACTTCGCGAGCTCGACCTCGGCGCGGAACAGCGTCGACACCTGGGCGGTCGCGTCGCGCACCAGGGTGCCGATCGACGCGGTCTCCGGGTTGTGGAGGTCGGTGAGGGGAATCGAGGAAACCGTGGTCGGGACCCCGTCGCCGGTGAACCGACTGCCGTCTCCCGTGACTCCGTTGCCGTTGGTGACGCTCACTTCTCGACCCCTCCAGGTTGTTCTGACGCGCTGGTAGCTGCGACCCGCGAGCGGTCACTCACGAGCCCTCGGCAGCGGCGCGGGCCTGATGGACCCGTCCGCGTCGCAACAGTAGCGCCGATCCGATCAGTGACGCAGCCAACGACGTGACGAGCACCGCGGCCTTCGCGATGTCCGCTTCGCTGCCGTCGCCGATACCCGCGAGTGCAAGATCGGCCACCAGAAGGCTAACCGTGAACCCGATCGCGCCGAGCACCGACAGGGCGAACATGTCGCGCAGGCCCAGCTGTCGGGGCTTGGTGGCGATGCCCAGACGGATCGCGAGCCACGAGATACCGAAGATTCCGACGGTCTTGCCGACGAGGAGGCCGAGGATGATCGCCAGGCCGATGCGGTCGGTGAACAGCTGGCCGAGGACCTCGCCGTTGATCGGGACGCCGGACGCGAACAGTGCGAACAGCGGCACACAGATCGCTGCGGAGTACGGCTGCAGCCGGTGTTCGAGCCGGGTCGCGGGGGCGTACTGCTCGCCCGGATCGGTCCGGACCCGGGTGAGCAGGCCCAGTGCGACGCCGGCGAGTGTCGCGTGGATGCCCGCCTCGTGGACGCTGTACCAGGTCAGTAGGGCTAGTGGGACGTACAGGAAGGGTGTCGTGACACGGCGCTTCTGGGCGTACCAGTAGGCGACGAGGCACCCGATAGCCGTCAGGATCCACAGGACCGCGACGGAACTGGTGAACAGCACCGCGATCAGGAGGATCGCCAGCAGATCGTCGACCACCGCGAGGCTGAGTAGGAACACGCGCGCGCTCGCCGGGATCCGCGAACCGGTCAGCGCGAGCACGCCGAGCGCGAACGCGATGTCGGTCGCGACCGGGATCGCCCAGCCGCGGTCCATGCCGGGTGCACCGGCGCCGACGACGGCCGCGATGATCGCCGGCACCAGAACACCGCCGCACGCGGCGATGATCGGAAGCAGAGCCTTCTTCCGGTCGGCCAGTTCGCCGACCACGAGTTCGCGTTTGAGCTCCAGCCCGGCGACGAAGAAGAAGATCGCGAGCAGGCCGTCCTGCGCCCAGGTGCCGAGACTGAGGTTCAGGTGGAGGGCGGCGGGGCCGATCTGCCAGTCCCGCAGTGACGTGTACGCGTCGGAGAAGGGAGAGTTTGCCCACAACACGGCCAGCGCGGCCGCGATCAACAGGATGGACCCGCCCACCGTCTCGGTGCGGAGGTAGCGGGCGAGTTCGGAGCGTGCGGCAGAAATCAAGGAAAGCCTCTCACCAGGGATTACGTCGGGTATGACAAAGCTGTCGCCGACCAGACTTCCCGGCACTCCTCCTAGATCTTAACGCGCTCTTTGCAACCGTTCAGTCGGTAATCATCGGTTGCGACGCTGCCCGCGCGGCGTGTTCAATTCCTAAGGTTTGGGATGGATTTCCATTCAGTGGAACTTTGGGAACCAGCTCATGGGCGGGGGAGTCATCGAGATGTCTGTGCAGGAGATTGTCACGTGAGCAAGGAAGTCGAGTCCGCCGAGCGCGGACAGGACGGGTTACCGGCGGTCGGCGCCCCGACGGATTCGTCGACGGTGGGTGGCGTCCCGCGCAGCCGCATCGTCGTCGCCAGCATGGTCGGCACCTCGATCGAGTTCTACGACTTCTACATCTATGCGACGGCCGCGGTGTCGGTCTTCCCGCACCTGTTCTTCCCGAAGGGCAACGACACCACGGCCCTGCTGGCATCGTTCGCGACGTTCGGTCTCGCCTTCGTCGCGCGTCCGCTCGGTTCGATCGTGTTCGGTCACTTCGGCGACCGCATCGGCCGGAAGGCCACGCTCGTCGGATCGCTGCTCACGATGGGCATCGCGACGTTCCTCATCGGACTGCTGCCCACCTATCACGCGGTCGGGCTGTGGGCGCCGGCGCTGTTGGCGCTGATGCGTTTCTGCCAGGGTCTCGGTCTCGGTGGTGAATGGTCCGGCGCCGCGCTGCTCGCGACGGAGACCGCGAAGAGCGGCAAGCGGGCGTGGGCGGCGATGTGGCCGCAGTTGGGCGCACCGATCGGCTTCTTCTTCGCGAACGGTCTGTTCCTGCTGATCACGCTGGCTCTCGGATACACCAGCAGCTCCGACCCCGACCTCGACAGCGCGTTCCTCACGTGGGGCTGGCGGATCCCGTTCCTGTTGAGCGCACTGATGGTGATGATCGGTCTGTACGTGCGCCTCAAGCTCGAGGAGACCCCGGTGTTCGCGCGGGCCGTCGCCAACGGCGAGAAGGTCAAGACGCCGCTCAAGGAGGTCTTCAAGACCAGCTGGCGGCAGCTGATCATCGGCACGTTCGTGATGCTCGCGACCTACACGCTCTTCTACATCATGACGACGTGGGTGCTGAGCTACGGCACCGGCAAGACCACCGCAAACGGTGGCTACGGCGCCGGCTTCCAGTACCGGGACTTCCTGGTGCTGCAGTTGGTGGCGGTGCTGTTCTTCGCGGCCACCATCCCGGTCGCCGGTTGGCTCGCCGACCGCTTCGGACGCCGCATCACGCTGCTCGTGATCACCGCCGCGATGATGGCCTTCGGTCTGACGTTCGGACTCCTCCTGGGAGTCGACGACATGAGCGACACCCGGATGCTGGTGTTCCTGATCATCGGCATGGTGCTGATGGGTCTGACCTTCGGCCCGATGAGTGCGGTTCTGCCCGAGTTGTTCCCCACCAACGTCCGGTACACGGGTTCGGGCATCGCGTACAACACCGCGAGCATCCTCGGCGCCGCGGTGGCCCCGTTCATCGCGACCTGGCTGGCGACCAGCTACGGCGTCGGCTGGGTGGGTGTCTATCTGTTGATCGCGTCGGCGCTCACGTTCGCCGCGTTGCTCGTGATGCGGGAGACCAAGGACGAGTCGCTCGACAACGTCTGATCCCTGCGCGGGACGCGAAGGAGGGTGTGACCGATCCGGTCACACCCTCCTTGTCGTCGAGGTCCGAGCCGTCGGGTTCTTCCGAGACTCGCCGAGGCAGATCAACAGCCCTGCTGCACGAAGAGCGGGTAGGGCTCGCCGGTGAGCATCCCCGCGTAGCGGACGCGGGGACGCTCGGCGCTCTCCGCCGGTGCACCCGCGATCCAGGCGTAGGTCCACGGTCCTTCGTCGAGCGCGACGATCGCGATCGTGTCCGGCGTGAAATCGGTGCAGGTCCGGCTGGGGGACACCTCGATGATGCTCCAGGAGACGATCGAACCGGTGCCCGCCGACGGCACCCGGCTGATCTCCGTGCCGCGGCACGACGAACACGTCGACGCGTCCGGGGCGAGCAGGGCGCCGCAGCAGTCGCAACTGCCGATCGTGAAGCGCTCCATGGTGGTGGTGCGGGGAGGCTGGGTCTGCATCGGGATACCTCGACTTCGTGAAGCTTGGGATGTCCGACTCCCACAGTTCCAACTCCGGCGCAAGCCCACGACGGTAGATCTACCGGGGGGCATACCTGTTTCCCGATCGGGCAGGTGCCGGACCCGGGTCAGACGGCGTCGCCTTCGACCTGTTTTCCCTGTTCGACGACCCAGGCGGCGATCTGGGTGCGCGAATTGAACCCCAGTTTCGCGAGGACGTGCTCGACGTGGCCCTGGACGGTGCGCTGCGAGATCACCAACTGATCGGCGATGGCCTTGTTGGTCAGGCCCTGCGCCACGAGGTCGGCAACCTCCTGCTCCCGTGGCGTCAGGTCGGTGGCGGCACGCTCGGTGGGGCCCTGCCTGGGGATTTCTCCCTCGGTCGCGAAGACGACGATCTCGTCTCGTGTGAGCCCTGCCCCCTGACGGATGGCCGCGTCGAACGAGCGGTCGCCCAGTGCACGCCGACAGAGGTCGCGGGCTTCGTCGTGGTTGTACCGCAGCGCCGGGATGACGACACCGGGATTCCCGGCCGCGGACCACAGGGTGTCGGCGGCGCCGAGCAGGGTCGCGCCGCGCTGGAAGTCGCGCGTCGCGGTGGCCGTCCAGGCCAGTGCCTCCACACAGACCGCCGTCCCGAGCAGGTCGTCGACGTCGCCACTCAACTTCGCCGCCTGCTCGAACAGTGGACGCGCCTCCTCCGGGGCGTCGTGCCATACCGCGAGCCCCTGCATGCTCAGGGCGTAGGACCGATAGATCGACTCTCCGTGGGTGGTGGTGATGTCGAGTACCTCGCCGGAGTAGCGGGCGGCCTCTTCGCCCTCGCGGAGCACAGCGGTCGCCGTTGCAAGGCCGAGGACGGTGGTGACGTGCCGGAGAAGATTCCGCCCGGCGCGGACGGTGTCGAGAATGCTGCGGAGCAACCGGATCGCTTCGGCCTGCTCGCCTGCGTAGATCCGCAGGTGTCCGGCGGCATGGACGACGTCGAGGTCGGTCTCGTCCCTCCCGACCCGGGCGGCGACGTCGTAGGCCTCGGCGACGAGAGCTTCCCCCGCCGCGATGTCGCCCTGGTTCGCGGCGAGGATCGATGCCGAGGCCAGTGCCTTCACACGTTCGGGCGTCGGATCTCCGGCCTGCACCGTCAGTGCCCGGCCGAGCCAGAGGCGCCCTTCGTTGAGCAGGCCGCGGGAGATCCAGAAGATGTAGAGCACGTTCGCGATGCGGAGGCCGTTCTCGGCCTCGCCGGGTTCGGTCATGCAGAATTCGAGCGCGTCGCGCAGGTTGGACCGTTCACGCTCGAGCCGAGCGACCCAGGCGGGCTGGTTCGGGCTGATCCACTCGTCCTCGCACCGGCGGGTCAATGCCTGATACCAGTCCCGGTGCCGACGGCGCAGGGCGTCGTACTCACCGGATGCGTGCAGGTGCTCGAGCCCGTAATCCCGCAGCGTCTCGAGTAGGCGGTATCGCACGATCCCGTCGTATTCCTCGCGGATCAGGATGGACTTGTCGATGAGGGAGGCGACCAGGTCGAGCAGGTCGTGCTCGGTGAGGTCGCCGGCCGCGATCGCCTCGGCCGCATCGAGTTCGAATCCGTGCGGGAAGATCGACAACCGCCGCCACAGCCCCTGTTCGGTGGGGGTGCACAGGTCATGGCTCCAGTCGATGCTCATGCGCAGGGTCTGCTGACGGTCGGGACCGGATCGGCTGCCCCCGGTGAGCAGGCGGAACCGATCGGTCAGGCGCTCGAGGACCTGCCCGACCGACATGGCTCGCAGCCGGGCCGCCGCGAGTTCGATGGGCAGAGGAAGCCCGTCCAGCTCGGCGCAGATCGCGAGGATCGTCTCGCGGTTGTCCTCGGTGAGCTCGAACCCGGGAACCGCGGCCGCGGCCCGTTCCACGAACAGATTCACCGCCTCGTACTGCGCCAACGCCCGTATCGGCGTCGATCGGTCCGGGACGGGGAAGCTCATCGGGGGGACGCGGAACACGATTTCCCCGCCGATGGCGAGCGGCTCGCGGCTCGTCGCCAGGATGCGCAGCTCGGGACAGGTCCGCAGCAGGGTCTCGGCCAGTTTCGCGACGGCATCGATGAGGTGCTCGCAGTTGTCGAGGACGAGCAGCTTGTTCCGGGAGGCCAGGTAGTCGGTGAGGATCTGCGTGGTCGGGACCGCCGCCTGCTCCCGCAGGCCGAGGGTCGCCGCCACGGCCTCGGCCGCCAGCTGTGGGTCGCGTCGCTCGCCGAACTCGACCAGCCACACTCCGTCGGTGAACGCGCGCCTGGAGTCGGCGGCCACCCGCAGCGCGAGTCGGGTCTTGCCCACTCCGCCGATGCCGGTGAACGTCACCAGACGAGAGGCAGAGAGGAGCCGTCTCGCCTCGGTCACCTCGTGGCGACGTCCGACGAAACTGGTCAGGTCGAGGGGCAGGTTTCCGACCCTGCCCCGCGTCGTCGCGGGTGCCATCGTGACCCTCGTCTCCGGGAACCTGCGCTCTCGGTCCCTGCCGGTCACGGTACGCCTGTGTGCCATATCGAGGGTGTGACCTGGCGATATGGCACACAGGCAAGATCCTCACACCCGGGTGACGTCGACCCTCCCGTCGATGACCCGCGTTCGCAGCGTCAGCGGATCCGTGCCCGTCGGGCGATGCGAGAGGACTGCGGTCGCGACCGGGTCTGCCAGTGCGTTGCGGACGGTGCGCCGCAGCCCACGCGCCCCGTACGCCGGATCGAAGCCGCGTTCCCGCAGCAGCGCGACGACGTCCGCTCCGACGTCGATGCGGATCGCGCGTCGTGCGAGCCGGGCGGCGACGAGCTCGACCTCGAGCCGCGTCACCTGCTCGGCGGTCCGGTCGTCGAACTCGTCGAGGATGATCGTCTCGTCGAGCCGGTTGAAGAACTCCGGGTCGAAGAATCGCTCGAGTGCGCGCTGGACGAGGTCCCGTCCGCGTGCCGACTCGGGGCGGGTTCGTAACCTCTCCGCGAGCCGACGCGTTCGGTTCCGCCGGTTCGCGGCGGCGACGTCGGCTGAACCCAGGTTCGATGTCAGGAACACGTAGCTGTTGCGGAAGGAGATCGTCTGCTGGCCGTTGGCGAGCCGCAGCTCGCCGTGGTCGAGGATCTGCAGCAGAGCCCGCAGCACGGTCGCATCCGCCTTCTCGACCTCGTCGAACAGCACGATTCCCGGTGTGTACGGATCACCCTCGACCGCACCTCGGTCGAACAGCGTGAACGACTCCTTACTGCCGGCATATCCGGGCGGCGCCCCCGAGAACGAGGCCGCGTAGTGCTCCTGTGCCAGCGCGTTCATGTCGATGCGGCACATGTCGTCCGGCCCGGACCGCAGCTCCGCCGCGACCCGGCGGACCAACTCTGTCTTGCCGACGCCGGTAGGGCCGACCAGCAGGATGTTGGCGAGCGGGCGGGTGGGGTCGTTGGCTCCCACCTGTGCCAGCGACACCGCACGGACGACCGCGTCGACTGCGGGACGCTGGCCGACGATCCGCGCGTTCAGTCGCTCGGCCAGCGTCCTCGGGTCGAAGGCACCGGGCGGTGCCGGCGTGGAGGGTTCCTCGACGACCGTCTCCCGCGTGCGGTTCTGGTCGTGGAACATGTCGGTGAGGTAGGGCATGGGGGCTCCTGGTCTTGTCTACGCCTCGGAGGTCTGTTCGACGGGGAGTGAGCCGACACGGCAATCGGCCACGCCCACGGTGTCTCTCGTGATCGCCTCGACGCGTTCCTGCGCCTTCTGGGCGTCGGTGACCCACAGCTTGTAGAACTCGAAGGGGCAGTCCGCCACGCCCTTGTCGCCGTCGCCGGCGGCGTGCACGCCCGAGTACCCGCGGTGGAGCAGTTTGAACAGGTGGTTCTGCGATTGGTCGTTCTCGCGGGCATCGCGGATCGCCGACACCGACAGCTGCGCGTACTGGATGCCGTACTCCTCCTCGCCGGTCTCGCCGAGGGTGCGGCCGTCGAAGCCGATGATGGCCGAGTGTCCGAAATACGAATAGACACCGTCGAATCCGGCGGCATTCGCGACCGCGACGTAGCAGTTGTTCGCCCACGCCATCGCCTTGGACATCAGCACCTGCTGGTCCTTCGCGGGGTACATGTAACCCTGGCAGCGGACGATCAGTTCGGCACCCTTCATCGCGCAGTCGCGCCAGATCTCCGGGTAGTTGCCGTCGTCGCAGATGATCAGGGAGATCTTCAGGCCCTTCGGGCCCTCGGTGACGTGGGTGGTGTCGCCGGGATACCAGCCCTCGATCGGGCACCAGGGCAGGATCTTCCGGTACTTCTGGACGATCTCGCCCCTGTTGTTCACGAGGATCAGGGTGTTGTACGGCGGCTTGTTCGGGTGTTCCTCGTGCTGCTCGCCCGTGATCGAGAAGACGCCCCACGTGTCGGCCTCGCGGCACGCGGCGGAGAAGATCGCGGTCTCCTCGCCGGGAATCGTTGCGGCCGTGTCGTACATCTCCTGCTCGTCGTACATGATGCCCTGCGTCGAGTACTCCGGGAACACCACCAGGTCGAGGCCGGGTAGGCCCGACTTCATGCCGATCATCATGTCGGCGATGCGGCGTGCATTCTCGAGGACGCCGGCCTTGTCGTGCAGGCGCGGCATCTTGTAGTTCACCACCGCCACGCCGACGGTGTCGTTGCTGGAAGAGATGTCTCCGTGTCGCATGTCGTACTCCTTCTGAGGGGGTGTTGCCGGATTGGGATCAGATGTGGACGGAACTCATTTGCGGGGCCGAAGGTTTCGCAGTCCACGCGGTCTTGCGGCGGCCTGCCGTCGTCCGACAGCCGAGTGCGGCGGCCAGTGCGACGAGCGCCGTCAGTGCAACCGCCCAGACGAGTGCGAGGGCAGGAGAGGTGCGGAAGTTGCCGGTGAGTGCCAGGAACGCCGGGAGTGTGCACGTGGGCTGGCTGAGCAGGATCGCCGTCCAGCCCGTGAATCGGGTGAGCCGTTCCATCCCGAGGGCGAGGACCAGGAAGAACAGGGTCCACAGCCACGCCCAGGCGAGCCAGATGACACCGAACACCGGATCGTCGACGATGGTGAACGACAGTGCCGCGTAGACGAGTGCTGCACCGGCCACGAACGCGGAGAACCACCCGATCCCCTGTGGTTCGAGGCCGGCGAGGTTCGAGATGCCCACGTACAGGTACGTGAAGCCGAACAGGTACAGGCCGGAAGCGGCGAGGATCGTCGCCGAATCGCCTTGGGCCAGAACCAGCATGACGGTCGGAATGATGCACTGCAGGGCCCCGACGAACAGGTTCGACACGGCCGCCGACCTGGCGGGTACGACGTCGAGCAGCATCAGTCCGTTGACGAACAGGACCGCTCCTACGTACAGCAAACCGACACTGCCCATCGGACACCTCGCATTGCTTTCAAATGGAATGATTTCAAATGAAAGTAAATGGCGCGCGCCACAGTGTCAAGGGGCGGAGGGAAGTGTCCGGATCAGAGAGTGGTGACGATCTCGAAGTCCAGGCCGTTTGCCATCGCTAGATGAATTCGTTGCCGTGCCACACGGTTTCGGAACTCCACCGTGCCGCGCGGGCCGTCGTACGCGACACCGTCCACCGCGCGGTCCAGGTCGCCGGTGTGCGTGGTTCCGGCGCGGTGGATGAGGCTCGACAGCGTGTGGACGCCCTCGTAGCAGGATTCCGCCGCGTTGTTGAGGGCGGGTGCGCTCGTCCCGTGCAACGCGACGTAGCGGCCCAGGAGGTCCATCGAGTTGGCGTCGATCATCGAACGGAAGTACCCGGCCGCGGCGAACAGGCCCTTCGTTGCCCGCGGTCCGCTCGCGAGCAGCATGTTCTCCTCCATCAGTGGGCTGAACCGGAGGATGCGGTCGTCGAGTCCGCGCCGCGCGAAGGCGCGGTTGAAGTCCACCGCATCCTGTCCGACCAGCAGCATCAGGACGCCGTCGCAGTCCGACGCCGCGACCGCGTCGACCATGCGTTTCATGTTGCCGCGGCCGAGGTCCACGAACGACTCGCCGACGATCCGCAGGTCGAGTTCGCGAGCGTACGCCCGCACCGCGCCGAGCGAGCCGTGCGGCCACACGTAGTCGTCGCCGACCACGAACCACTTCCGCACACCGGTGTTGTCGCGCAACCACTTCAGCGCGGGTGCGATCTGCTGGCGTGGCGTCTCACCGCAACAGAAGATGCCCGAACGGTTCTCTCCGCCCTCGTACAGCGACGTGTACGAGTAGGGGACCCGGCCTGCGACGACGGGCGCCAGCGCATGCCGAACCGACGAGATGTGCCATCCGCTGACGGCATCGATTCCGCCGGTGTCGATCAGACGCCCGACCTCGGCGGCGATCGATCGGGGGTCGGCACCGCCGTCGACCACCTGGATGCGCACCTCGCGGCCGAGCACTCCGCCGGCCGCGTTGAGGTCGTGGGCGGCCAGTTCGCTGATGGCCTCACACGACGGGCCGAACAGTCCGGCCGGGCCCTGGAGTGGCACGACCATCGCGACGCGCCACTCGGCGGCCCGCGAGCGGGCCGGTGCGGCACCGGCGCTCACGTCGAGGGCTCCGCGTCTTCGCAGGTGGGTAACTGCGCATGAGCTATCATTTCATTTGAAAGTATTGCCCGTGGAGTGTGAACTGCGCAACAGCTCGGGGGTCGTCAGTGCCGAAGAATGATGCCGCGGTCGCGTCGGCCGACGCGACCTTGACGACCGTGCTCGTGCGTGCCGCGCGGATTGCGGGGCAGGCCGTCGATCGGGCGCTGGCCGCCGACAAGCTCTCGGTCGACCACTTCCTGGTGCTCGAGGCTCTAGCGGAGTCGGCTGGTTCGACGATGGCCGAACTGCACGAGCGCACCCGGACCCCGGCGCCCACCCTGACGCGTGTCGTCGACCGGCTGGTCTCCGTCGCGGCCGTGTACCGCGAGGTCGACACGGATGATCGCCGCAAGGTGCGGGTGCATCTGAGTGCGCGGGGGAAGACGCTGCATGCGCGCGTGGCCGCGGAGGTTCGTGACGCCGAGCGTCACATGCTCGGAGACGTCCCCGGGCCGACCGGCGAAGAGCTGCGAAGGGCTCTGGCCGCGCTCGCCTAGACCGAGCCCGACGTCCCCTCCGGCCCCGACGGGCCGGAGAGGACGTCGGTCGAGCGCGGGACTACTTGCCGCGAATCGCGTCGAAGACCTTGGGGTCCACGAGGGTGGAGGTGTCGCCGAGGTCGCGTCCTTCGGCGACGTCGCGCAGGAGGCGGCGCATGATCTTGCCGGAGCGGGTCTTGGGCAGTTCGGGGACGACGGTGATCTGGCGGGGTTTGGCGATCGGGGAGATCTCGGTGGAGACCTGTGCGCGCAGTTCCGCGATCAGCGCCTCACCGGTGTTTTCGGCGCCTTCGCGGAGGATGACGAACGCGACGATGCCCTGGCCGGTGGTCTCGTCGGCGGCGCCGACGACGGCGGCCTCGGCGATCGCGTGGTGTCCGACGAGCGCGGACTCCACCTCGGAGGTGGAGATGCGGTGCCCGGAGACGTTCATGACGTCGTCGACGCGGCCGAGGACCCACAGGGCGCCGTCCTCGTCGTACTTGGCGCCGTCGCCGGCGAAGTACCAGCCCTCTACGGCGTAGCGGGACCAGTAGGTGTCGCGGTAGCGGTCCATGTCGCCCCAGATACCGCGGAGCATCGCCGGCCACGGCTCGTCGAGGACGAGGTAGCCGCTGCCGCCGGCGCCGAGTTCGTGGGCGTCGTCGTCGACGATCTTCGCGGAGATACCGGGCAGGGGTGCCATCGCGGAACCGGGCTTGGTGGCGGTGATACCCGGCAGCGGGGAGATCATGATCGCGCCGGTCTCGGTCTGCCACCAGGTGTCGACGATCGGGGCGGTCCCGCCGCCGATGACGTCACGGAACCAGCGCCACGCTTCGGGGTTGATCGGCTCCCCGACCGAGCCGAGCAGGCGGATCGAAGACAGGTCGTGGGCGTCGGGGATTTCCCGGCCCCACTTCATGAACGTGCGCACCAGCGTCGGGGCCGTGTAATAGATGCTGACGCCGTACTTTTCGATGATCTGGAAGTGCCGGTGCTCGTCGGGGGAGTTGGGGGTGCCCTCGTAGACGACCTGGGTGACGCCGTTGCTCAGCGGCCCGTACACGATGTAGGAGTGTCCGGTGACCCAGCCGATGTCGGCGGTGCACCAGTACACGTCGCGGCCGGCCTTGTGGTCGAACACGTTGTGGTGGGTGTACGACGCCTGCGTCAGGTAGCCGCCGGAGGTGTGGATGATGCCCTTGGGCTTACCGGTGGTGCCGGAGGTGTAGAGGATGAACAGCGGGTGCTCGGCGTCGAAGGCCCGTGCCTCGTGCGTGTCCGACGCCTTCTCGACGGTGTCGTGCCACCACAGGTCCCGGCCGGCGGTGATGTCGACGTCGATGCCGGTTCGCTTGACCACCAACACGTTGCGCACCGACTCCGCGCCGTCGACGGCCTCGTCGACGGCCGGCTTGAGCGGGGCCGCCTGGCCGCGGCGCCACTGCCCGTCGACGGTGACCACCAGCTTGGCGGCGGCGTCGTCGATGCGCGAGCGCAGCGCGGTCGCCGAGAAGCCGGCGAACACCACCGAGTGGGTCAGGCCGAGGCGGGCGCACGCGAGCATCGTCACGATCGCCTCGGGGATCATCGGCATGTAGATCGCGACCCGATCACCGGCGACGAGGCCGAGTTCGGTGAAAGCGTTTGCCGCGCGGCTCACCTCGGCGAGCAGGTCGTTGTAGGTGATGTCGCGGGAATCGCCCGGCTCACCCTCGAAGTGGATCGCGACACGGTCACCGTTGCCGGCCAGCACGTGCCGGTCGACGCAGTTGTAGGCGACGTTCAACTCGCCGCCGACGAACCACTTCGCAACGGGAGCGTCCGACCAGTCCAGGACCTCGGTCCACTCGGTCGCCCAGTCCAGCCGCCGGGCCTGGGCGTCCCAGAAGGCGAGCCGGTCGCGGTCCGCCTCGGCCTGCAACTCGGGGCCCGCATTCGCGGCGGCCGTGAACTCCGCGCTGGGCGGGTACACCTCGGGGGCGTCGGTAGCACTGCTCGTCATCTCGGCTTGCCTTCTTTCCGATCGAAATCGACGGTTGTCGCACGTGTGAGGGTAGTCACACGTGACCGGCGTCGCAGAGTCGCCTCCCGCGGAGCGGTCGCTGCGTGCGACTACCGGTCGATTCTCCGCGACGGATGGTCCGCGCGCAGGGTTCGGCCCCGTCGGCGACGTCGGTACGACGTTGCGATCGGGCGTCGAAACGGTGCCGATCCGATCGGGCGCCACCGGACCCCGGTGGCGGCGATCGAGGGCTGTCTATCGTCACAACCACCAACCGAGCGAGTCGGGAGGTGGGCTGTGGCTGTTCGGCGACGGATCGGTCGCGCTGTGGTGTCGGCGCTCGTGGCGGCGCTGGCCGCGTCGATGCTCGCGGCGTGCACCGGTGGGGCGGGGTCGGGCACGGGCATCGTCTACGCCTGGAGCGGCGAACCGCAGAATCCGCTGATCCCGACGGACACCGGTGAGAACACCGGCGGCCGCGTGCTCGACGCCCTGTTCGCGGGCCTGGTCTCGTACACCGCGGACGGCGGGGTCGAGAACGAGGTGGCGCAATCGATCGAGACACTCGACGGCCGGAACTACACCGTGACGCTCGAGGACGGCTGGACCTTCACCGACGGCACCCCGGTCACGGCGCACTCGTTCGTCGACGCGTGGAACTACGGCGCGTTGTCCACCAATGCGCAGTTGCAGTCGTCGTTCTTCGATCCGATCCAGGGCTACGACGAGGTCGCCGGGGCGACCCCGACGGCGTCGACGATGTCCGGGCTGGAGGTACAGGACGACCACACGTTCACGATCAGGCTGAAGCAGTCGGAGGCGGCGTTCCCGACGCGGCTCGGGTTCGCGGCGTATTACCCGCTGCCGCAGTCCGCGTACGCCGACATGGCCGCGTTCGGGCAGCACCCGATCGGCAACGGCCCGTACCGGCTCGCGGCCGACGATGCGTGGCAGCACAATGTGCGCATCGATCTGCTGGCGAACCCGGGCTATCGCGGCAGTCGGGCCCCGCGGAACGAGGGCGTGACCTTCGTGCTGTACAGCAACCTCGACACCGCGTACACCGACCTGCTGTCGAACAATCTGGACGTGCTGGACGGGGTTCCGGCGAGTGCCCTCGACACGTTCGAGGAGGAGTTGCCGGGACGCACCGTCAACCAGCCGTCCGCGACCATCGAGACCTTCACTGTCCCGGAACGACTGCCGCACTTCGGCGGTGAGGAGGGCAGGCTTCGGCGGCAGGCCATATCGCAGGCGATCGACCGGCAGCAGATCACCGACCGGCTGTTCGCGAGCACCCGGACGCCGGCACGGGATTTCACCAGCCCCGCAGTGCCCGGCTGGACGCCCGAACTGGTGGGAGTCGGCAACCTCGACTTCGCGCCCGACCGCGCGCGGGCGCTGTGGGCGCAGGCCGACACCCTCGCGCCGTGGAGCGGATCGTTCGCGATCGCCTACAACTCCGATGGCGGACACCAGGACTGGGTGGACGCGGTCTGTAACAGCATTCGCAACACGCTCGGAATCGATGCCCGGGGAGCGCCGTATCCGACGTTCGCGCAGTTGCGGACCGAAGTCACCGAACGGACCATTCGGACTGCGTTCCGCTCGGGCTGGCAGGCCGACTATCCGCAGCAGTACGGCTTCCTGGCGCAGAACTACCAGACGGGCGGCAGTTCCAACGACGGCGAGTACTCCGACCCGGAGTTCGACGCCCTGCTGCGCGCGTCGGCCGGCGCCACGGATCCGGTCGAGTCGCAGCGGTTGGTCGATCGGGCCCAGGAGATCCTGCTGCGGGACCTGCCGGCCGTGCCGAACTGGAACCGCAACGCGTCGGGTGGTTGGTCGGAGTACGTGACCGACGTCAGGTTCGGGTGGGACGGGGTGCCGCTCTACTATCTGGTCGAGAAGAAGTGACCCATGCTGCGATACACCGGCCGCCGTGTCCTGCAGATGATCCCGGTGTTCCTCGGGGCAACGTTCCTGATCTACGCGCTGGTGTTCCTGCTGCCGGGGGATCCGGTTGCGGCCCTGGCCGGAGATCGGGCGCTCACGCCGGCGGTCACCGAGCAACTGCGCGCGCGATACCACCTGGACCAACCGTTCCTGGTGCAGTACCTGGAGTACCTGAAGGGCATCCTCACGCTGGACTTCGGGACGTCGTACTCCGGGCGACCGGTCAGTGAAGTTCTGGCACAGGCGTTTCCGATCACTCTGAAGCTCGCGGTGATGGCGGTGGCGATCGAAACCGTGCTCGGGGTGGGAGCCGGTCTGGTCGCGGGCCTGCGTCAGGGCGGCCTGTTCGACGGCACTGTGCTGATCCTGAGTCTGGTGCTGATCGCGGTCCCCGTGTTCGTGATCGGTTTCCTCGCCCAGTTCTTCATCGGGATCCGTTGGGGCCTGGCGCCGCCCACGGTGGGCGCCGACACCAGCGTCGCGAGACTGCTGTTGCCCGCGTGCGTGCTCGCGTCGGTGTCCTTCGCGTACGTCCTGCGGCTCACGCGCACGTCGGTCGCGGTGACCCTCACGGCCGACTACGTGCGAACCGCGACCGCGAAGGGGCTGTCCCGGCCCCGGGTGGTGTGGGTCCACGTGCTGCGCAACTCGTTGATCCCGGTCGTCACGTTCCTGGGTGTGGACCTCGCGGCACTGATCGGTGGTGCCGTCGTCACGGAGGGCATCTTCAACATCAACGGAGTCGGCGGGACGATCTACCAGGCCGTCACCCGCGGTGAGGCGCCGACAGTAGTGTCGTTCGTCAGCGTGCTGGTGGTCGTGTATCTGGTGGCGAACCTGCTCGTCGATCTGCTGTACGCGGTGCTCGATCCCCGGATCCGCTATGGCTGATCCGTCCGGGGGAGGCGGTATGTGGGCCTCGGCGTGGCAGCGACTGCGCCGACGGCCGATGTTCCTCGCCGCATGCGTGATCCTGCTCGTGGTGGCCGCGGTCGCGCTGTTCCCCTCGGTGTTCACCGACGTCGATCCGCGCTACTGCATCATCACCGACAGCCTCGCACCGCCGCGCTCCGGGCACTGGTTCGGGTTCGATCGTCAGGGCTGCGACGTGTATTCGCGGACGGTGTACGGGGCGCGGCCGTCGGTCACGGTCGGCGTGTGCGTCACGGCCGCCGTTACGGTGACCGGCGTGCTGTTCGGGGCGTTGGCCGGCTACTACGGCGGCTGGGCCGACTCGCTGCTGTCGCGAGTGGCCGACATATTCTTCGGGATCCCGCTGATCCTCGCGGCGATCGTGCTGATGCAGCTGTTCGCCGACCGCACCATTTGGACAGTGGTCGCGGTACTTGCCCTGTTCGGGTGGCCGCAGATGGCGAGAATTGCTCGTGGAGCGGTTATTTCGGCGAAATCGCACGACTACGTACTCGCGGCGCGGGCGGTGGGGATGTCGCGGCCGGCGATCCTCGTCCGGCACGTGCTGCCCAATGCGCTCGCCCCGATCATCGTCGTGGCGACGATGTCGCTGGGCACGTTCATCGTTGCGGAGGCGACGCTGTCGTTCCTCGGGATCGGGTTGCCACCCAGCACCGTGTCGTGGGGCGGCGACATCAGTACCGCGCAGGTGACGTTGCGGCGGGGCTCGCCGATCCTGTTCTATCCTGCGGGTGCGCTGGCCGTCACCGTACTGGGGTTCGTGCTGCTGGGGGATGCGCTGCGCGACGCGCTGGACCCGACCACTGCGAGGCGGCGATGACGGATCCGGTGCTCGCGGTCGAGGATCTCGCGGTGACCTTCGGGTCGGGTGCCGACGCGGTGCACGCGGTGCGGGGCGTCGACCTGACGGTGCATCCGGGCCAGACGGTGGCCGTCGTCGGCGAATCCGGTTCCGGCAAATCGACACTCGCGCACTCGATCATCGACCTGCTACCCGGTTCCGGGCGGGTGACCGGAGGCCGGATCCTGTTCGACGGCCGGGATCTGGCCCGGGCCTCGAAACGCGATTTCGTGCGGGTCCGGGGGACCGGGATCGGATTCGTGCCGCAGGATCCGGCCACCAACCTCGATCCGGTGTGGACCATCGGATTCCAGGTGCGGGAGACGTTGGCCGCCAACGGCGTCGAGACCGGTCGAGCGGCGCGCCGCAGGGCCTCCGAGCTGCTCGGCGAGGCGGGACTCGACGACGCCGAGACACGTTCCGGACAGTACCCCCACGAGTTCTCGGGCGGGATGCGTCAACGCGTGCTGATCGCGATCGGCCTCGCGGCGCGTCCGCGCCTCCTGATCGCGGACGAGCCGACGTCGGCGCTGGACGTCACGGTGCAACAGCGAGTCCTCGACCACCTCGCGGAGCTGACGGGTGAACTCGGCACGGCGGTGCTGCTCATCACACACGACCTGGGCGTCGCCGCCGAGCGGGCCGAGCACGTGGTCGTGATGCAGGCGGGTCGGGTCGTCGAATCCGGTCCGGCCGAACGGATTCTGCAGGATCCGGAGCACCCGTACACACGCCGACTGGTCGCCGCGGCCCCGTCCCTGTCGGCCGGTTCGGTTCGGCCTCGCCCACCGACGCCGAGCGCGACTCCCCTGCTCGTCGTCGACGGCCTCCGCAAGGAGTTCCGGCGTCGCGGGACACGACTCGGCCGACGCGCGGACGATGCTGTCGTCACCGCCGTCGACGACGTCTCGTTCACCGTCGAGCGGGGCACCACCACCGCGATCGTCGGCGAGTCCGGATCCGGTAAGTCGACCGTGGCGCGCATGGTCCTCGGACTCCTGACGCCGGACGCCGGCTCGGTGGTGTTCGACGGCACGGACATCGCCGCACCGGGACGCCGGGAGAAGGACTTTCGGCGCCGGGTCCAGCCGGTGTTCCAGGATCCGTACGGCAGCCTCGATCCCACCTACTCGGTGTCGCGCATCGTCGAGGAGCCGCTGCGGGTCCACCGGATCGGTGATCGCGGCGACCGTGCCGACCGGGTGCGTGAACTCCTCGACCGGGTCGCGCTGCCGGCGGAGACGATGCGCCGCTTCCCCGCCGAGTTGTCCGGTGGTCAACGGCAGCGGGTAGCGATCGCGCGGGCTCTCGCCCTCGGGCCCGAGCTGGTGGTGTGCGACGAGGCGGTGTCGGCGCTCGACGTCGTGGTCCAGGATCAGATCCTACGGCTGCTCGACGAGCTGCAGCACGACCTGGGGCTCACGTACGTGTTCATCAGTCACGACCTCGCGGTGGTGCGCCGCATCGCCGACCGGGTGGTGGTGATGCACGACGGCCGGGTGGCGGAGTCCGCGCCGACCGAGGAGGTCTTCGAGCACCCCGGGCACGAGTACACCCGGCGCCTGCTCGACGCGATCCCGAGCGGCCGACGGCCCCGACCGGGCGGCGGGAGGCCGGGAGGGCCGGCAAGGTAGCGGGGTAGCGTCTGCAACCGTGAGTGATGCCGTGACTGATCCCCTGCAGCCGCTGTTGGACCTGCCCGGTGTGCGCGAGGCAGCGGACCGCGCGCGCGACGCGCTCGGCGAGGTGCATCGGCACAAGACGAACCGTCGAGGGTGGCCGCAGACCGCCACCGAGGCGTCCGTCCGCGCCGCCCGAGCGTCCGCGTCGATCGACGGCGGGTCGACCGAGCTGCCCGTCCCCGGGACGGTCGGCGACCCCGTGCTGTCCGGCGCGCTGCGTGTCGCGCAGGCGTTGGACGGGGATTCGCTGACGGTCATCCTTCCGACCTGGCAGCGCGCCCCGCTGCAGGCCCTGGCCCGCCTCCATCTGCTCGCCGCGGCGGACCTCGTCGACGATCCGGAAGTGCTGGGCCGCCCGCGTAACGATCCGGGCGTGGGGGAGCGGCTGGACATGCTGGCCCAGCTGGTCACTGGTGGCACACGGGTTCCGGCTCCGGTGCTCGCGGCCGTCGTGCACGGCGAGTTGGCCGCGCTCCGTCCGTTCGGTGTCGCCGACGGCATCGTCGCCCGTGCCGCCTCGCGACTGGTGGCCACCTCCTCCGGCCTCGATCCCCACAACCTGGGGGTGCCGGAGGTGAGTTGGATGCGGCGGGCCCCGGCGTACCGGGACGGCATCTCCGGATTCGCGTCGGGCACGCCCGAGGGCGTGGGCAGTTGGGTGATCCTGTGCTGTGGCGCGCTCGAGGCCGGGGCGCGGGAGGCCATGTCGATCGCAGAGGCCGCCGCCGGTTGAGCGGTGTTCGGGTGTGGGATCGTGCCCGCACATACGAAGCGGGTGGTGCCACCGACGATGATCGGTGCCGCCACCCGCTAGCACGGGCTGCCGGGTTACCAAGCGTGCAAATGTGGGTTGTGTGTCAACGGCCTCGGCGTAGGCTCGGGCGGTGCCGGGTCGTCCCCGCAACCAGTGCGGAGTCCTCGCCGTCAGTCATCCGAGTCACGCAGGCCCACAACGCTTCTGCCCTTATAGTGGCTTGCTGCTTCGCGTGGGTGCCTGGTGTCCGTGCTGGGAAGTCCGTTCGGGGAATCGATCCTTCTCTTCCGGATCGGTCCTGGCCTACCGGCCTTCCGTAACTCCTTTGTACCCCGTGCTCCGACCCACTTCAAGTGGCAATTTTCCTTTGTGGCAGATGCGCGTTCATCGCTTCCGTCGGCGCATGCCGTATGTGAACACGCCCGCGACGGCGGCGCTCGACAGCACCGCCGCGGCCGCTGCGACGGTGGTGCGCGACGGCGACTGGAGCCGGGCCCGCAGCGAAACCGGATTGGAGAAAGACAATACGGGCCAACCGCTTTCGGTGGCTGCTTTTCGCAGAGCCCGGTCCGGATTGACCGCAGTCGGGTGGCCGACGGCCTGCAGCATCGGCAGGTCCGTCACCGAATCGGAGTACGCGTAGCACCGGGACAGGTCGTATCCGTACCGGTCGGCGAGCTCGCGCATCGCCTCGACCTTGCCGTCGCCGTAGCAGTAGAACTCGAGTTCGCCGGTGTACCGGCCGTCTTCGACAACCATGCGGGTCGCCGTGCTGTGCGTGGCGCCGAGGGCCTCGGCGATCGGGGTCACCACCTCCTCGCCCGACGCCGACACGATCACGATGTCGTGGCCGCGGACCTTGTGGTCGGCGATGAGATCGGCCGCCTCGGCGTAGATCAGCGGATCGACGATGTCGTGCAATGTCTCGGCGACGATGCCGCGGATTTGCTCGACGTCCCAGCCGGCCGTCATGTTCGTCAGATGCGTACGCATCCGCTCCATCTGGTCGTGGTCGGCTCCGGAGAGCAGGAAGAGGAACTGGGCGTAGCTGCTCTGCAATACCGAGCGGCGGGTGATGAGTCCCTGTGCGAAGAACGGCTTGCTGAAGGCCAGCGCGCTCGATTTCGCGATGACGGTCTTGTCCAGGTCGAAGAACGCGGCCACACGGTCGCGTTCGGTGAGTTCGCTCGGATAGGCGGTCACCCGACCGACAATAGGCGAGGTGCCCGAGACCGTGTTCGACGACACGGGATGTCGAAGGTGGGGCGGGTGGACGGTGGGTTTGACCGGGCGTTCCGGGCGGGCCTGCGAATCGATGAAGTTGCAAACAAACCTGGATCTGGGTGTATTATTGCTCCTACCTGGACGCGATCCAGGCGTGTTCAGCCCGACCCCCCGGGGCTGAACTCTGACGACCCCCGCCTCCTCCCCCCCTGGCGGGGGTCGTCCCCTAACTTCCCCCTTCCCGGTTCGAATGCGCAGCGCTGACGCCCGCGCGCCCACCCGTTCGCGGTCCCGGATCCTGTGGTTCACCAGGTATTCCGTCCGGCGCTGTTCAGGGGATTCATCCCGCGCTCCATCGGGATTCTCACGTTCTCCACGTGCGGTCGATGACGGCAATCAGTTGGCGGGTGCGGCGATTCGGCCACATCCACGCTTCGCGAATAATGCGTACGTTCGTACCAGAATCGATCCACAGCCCCCGATTCTGTGCACATTCTCCGAAACCGGCTTTTCTGTCGGATCTGCGATCCGCAGGCTGGGTGTCATGGACATCGATTCCCGCCCACCGTCTGCGTCGGGGCGGCCCGGAGTGCTCGCGTTGGTGAGTGCACGCGGCGTCTTGCAGACCCTGCGCGCGGTCGCGGCCGCCACCGACCAAACGTTTGAACCCGTGTCGGGTCTGCCCGGACGACGGGTGTGGGAGCAGGCCGCCCTGGTGGTGGTGGACACGACCGCGGCACGGGAGTGCGCGGCGCGGCTCCCGCGCCGCGACCGGGTGCTGCTCGTCTGCGACGGTCCACCCGCGCTGCCCGACTGGCAGGTGGCCACGGCCGTCGGAGCCGAGAGTGTGCTGGGCCTTCCCGACGACGAGGCCGCACTCGTGACGGCGTTCGGCGATCGTGGTGCCGGACGGCAGGGCGACGGCACCGTCGTCGCGGTGATCGGTGGTTGTGGCGGCGCCGGCGCCTCGACGCTTGCGGCGGCCGTCGCCGTCGAATCGGGCGGAGCGACGGCGACGATCCTGCTCGATGCGGACCCGATGGGCGGGGGAGTGGATCTGCTGCTGGGGCTCGAGAACGTGCCGGGGCCGCGATGGTCGGGTCTGACGGTCGAGGGCGGACAGGTTTCGGCCGACGCGCTGCACGCGGCACTGCCGTCGCCCCGTCCCGGGGTCGGTGTGCTCGCGTGTGATCGTGGCCGCGTCCATGTTGCGGGACCCACACCGGCCGCGGTGACGGCAGTCGCGGAGGCGGGCCGTCGGGCCGGTGATCTGGTGGTGTGTGACATTCCACGACAGGCGTCGGAGACGAGCGACAGCCTGCTGGACATCGCCGACATGGTCGTGGCCGTGGTACCGGCCACGGTGCGGGCGGGTCTGGCAGCCGAACGGGTTCTCGCCCGGGTCGCGGAACGAAATCCCCATCAGGGCATCGTCGTTCGCGGCCCTGCGCCGGGAGGGCTGCGTGGCGCGGATCTCGCCGAGACGATCGGGGTGCCACTGCTCGCGGCGATGCGCCCGGAGCCGCACCTCGACGCGATGCTCGAACGGGGCGGACTCGATCTCGGCTCGCGGTCCCCACTGGGCGCGGCGGCACGGGCGGTACTCGACCTGCTCGGTGCGCGGCCACGGCGGCGGTCCGCGTGAATGCGGTGACTGCGGCGAGGACGCTCGAGTCCACCGATCTGCTCGAACGGGTGCGCGACCGCCTCGCGCTCACGGAGGGGGAGCTCACCCCGGCGACGGTGGCAGCGGCCATCCGCGCCGAATCCGGTGGGGTGCTCGGGGACACCGACCTCCTGGCCGCGCTGCGGATGCTGCAGACGGAACTCACCGGTGCGGGCCCGCTCGAGGCACTGCTCGCGGTGCCCGGTGTCGCGGACGTCCTGGTGACGGCGCCCGACGAGGTGTGGATGGACCGCGGTACCGGACTCGAGCGGACGGCGGTGACATTCCCCGACGAGGCCGCGGTGCGGCGACTCGCGCAGCGGCTGGCTCTTTCTGCTGGGCGCCGCCTGGACGACGCACAGCCGTGGGTCGACGGCCGCCTTCCGTCGATCGGTCACGGCGACTTCGGGGTTCGTCTCCACGCCGTGCTCGCGCCGGTCGCGCAGGGTGGTACCTGCGTGTCGCTGCGGGTGCTCAGGCCGGCGACGCAAGGGCTCGACGAACTCACCGCCGGTGGTGCGGTGGATCCCGAGGCGCGTGCGCTGCTCGACGCGATCGTGCGGACGCGGCTCGCCTTTCTCGTCACCGGCGGAACCGGTGCCGGCAAGACCACCATGCTCGCGGCCATGCTGGGTCAGGTCGGTGCGGCAGAGCGGATCGTGTGTGTCGAGGACGCCGCCGAACTGGCACCGGCTCACCCGCACGTGGTCCGGTTGGTCGCGCGCGCACCGAACGTAGAGGGCGTCGGCGAGGTGACGGTGCGGGACTTGGTCCGGCAGTCCCTGCGCATGCGGCCGGATCGCATCGTGGTCGGTGAGGTGCGCGGCGCCGAGGTCGTCGACCTGCTCACGGCACTCAACACCGGACACGACGGCGGCGCCGGGACGGTGCACGCCAACTCTCCCGGAGAGGTCCCGGCGCGGCTCGAGGCCCTCGCGGCGCTCGGGGGGCTGGATCGTCAGGCACTGCACAGCCAGTTGGCCGCGGCGGTCCAGGTGGTACTGCATGTCCGACGGGGCGCATCGGGAGCGCGCAGACTCGTGGAAATCGGAGTCCTGGAACGAGATTCGTCGGGCGCCGTGGGTGTCGTTCCGGCGTGGACGCGAGAGAGCGGCGCGGGACCCGGAAGCCGGACGCTGCGCGAGTTGCTCGACGCCAGGGGCGCGCAGTGATCCCGGCGCTGCTGTGCCTGGCGGCCGCGATCCTGGCGGTCCCGGGTGGCCGCACGCGTCGGCGGTTGCGATCGATGTCGTCGGTCGTACCGCAGCCGTCGACTCCCCAGTGGATGCCACGACCGAAGCTCTCGCCGTTCGACCTCGCGCTCGCCGGGTGTGTTCCGCTGGCCGTGCTCGGCACGCCGACCGCCGCGGTCGCTGCCGCGGTCGCGGTGGCCACCGCGCGCGGACGTCGCCGACGGCGCTCCGCATCGGCGCACCGCGAGCGGGAACGGCGCGGCGTACTGGCGGGCCTGGACGTGGTGATCGGTGAGCTACGGGTCGGGGCGCACCCCGCCGCGGCGTGCGAGTCTGCCGCGCAGGAATGCGCCGGTACGGCGGCAGAAGCGTTCCGCAGCGCGGCGGCTCGCGCCCGACTCGGCGGATCCGCGGCCAGCGGACTGGTCGCGCACGGCGGTGTCGTGGCCGACGACCTGCGGCGAATCGCGGACGCGTGGGCGGTCGCCGAGGCCCACGGCCTCGCGCTGGCAGACCTCCTGCATGCCGCGCGTACGGACCTGTTGGGGCGCAGTCGGTTCCGAACCCGAGCCGAAGCCGGCCTGGCTGGTGCGAGGGCCACCGCCGCGGTTCTGGCCGGGCTGCCGGTTCTCGGAATCGGGCTCGGTCAACTCATGGGCGCATCCCCGGTTCGGGTCCTCCTCGGCGGGGGCCTCGGTGGAGCGCTGCTCGTGATCGGCACGGTGCTGGTCGTGGCGGGGCTGCTGTGGACGGACCGCATCGTCGGCCGGGTGGTCGGCTGATGTGGCTGTCATTCGTCCTGGCCGCGGTGGCGGTCCTCGTCGTGCCGGGATCGGGACGAGCGCGCCGGCGCTTGCGGGCGTCCGGAGTGCCCGACGCCGGAGCATCCAACGTCGGTGCAGCCGCTGTCGACGGAGTCACCGCGGGCGCCGCCGACGCTCCGGCGGACCCGATGGCGGTCGCGGGCACGTTCGACCTGTTGGCTGCGTGCCTCAAGGCGGGCCTTCCGGTGGCAACGGCGGCCGCGGCCACCGCCCGATCGGCCCCCGGTCCACTCGCAGACTCGCTGCGGCGTACTGCGGACCTGTTGGCGCTGGGCGCCGACCCGGCGACAGCGTGGGACGTCGTGGCCGCGGAGCCGGCGACGGAGGCGCTCGCCCGGATGGCGCGGCGGTCCGCGCGGTCGGGTGCCGCACTGTCGTCGGCGATCGGGGAACTGGCCGCGCAGCAGCGCAGCGATGCCGAGGACGCTGCGGTGGCCGCAGCGGAGCGGGCCGGCGTCCTCATCAGCGGTCCGTTGGGACTGTGCTTCCTACCCGCGTTCATCTGCCTGGGAATCGTCCCGGTGGTGATCGGGTTGGCCGGACGGGTGCTCCAGGGTGGGCTCCTGTGACCGGGGGAGGGGCCTCCGACGCGGAACGGCCGCGCCGGAATCGAATGAAGGGGAAGTATGATGTGGGGGAAGAAGTTTCAGGGACTCCAGGCACGACTCGTCCTCGCGGCGACCGCGGACGACGGCATGTCGACGGCGGAGTACGCGATCGGCACCATTGCCGCTGCAGCATTCGGTGCCATTCTCTACACCGTCGTGACCGGAGATTCGATCGTCTCGGCGCTCACCGGCATCATCGACAAAGCCTTGGCCACGTCGGTGTGACGGCGGCCAGGTCCGTCCTGCGGCGGGAGGACGGTGCGGTCACGGTGGAGGCGGCGATCGCGATCGCGTCCATCGTGACCGTGGTGGTGCTCTGCGTCGGTGCGATCGTCGCGGTGTCGGCGCAGGTGCGATGCATCGACGCGGCCCGGGAGGCGGCGAGGTTGGCCGCCCGCGACGATCGCGCCAACGCGGTTGCCGCGGCCGGGCGGGTCGCACCACCGGGCGCGGAGATCACGCTCCACGACGATGGGGATTTCGTCGTGGCCACCGTGCGGGCGCGTGCAACGCTGCTGCCGCTGGTCGAGTTGTCTGCCGAGGCGGTCGCCGTCCGCGAGCCGGAGGCAGCGGACGGGTGACGGGTCTGCGGCGGGACGAATCCGGCGGTGCGACGGTGTTCGCGTGCTTCGCGCTGGCGGCGCTCGTCGCCGTCACCGCCGGACTCGTGCACGTCGGCGGGGCGGTCGCCGCCCGGCATCGGGCGCAGTCCGCCGCGGATCTCGCGGCGCTCGCGGCGGCGTCCGCGCTCTCCGGTGGCGACGAATCATCCTGTGTCGCGGCAACATCCGTTGCGGATCGGATGGGAGCCGAGGTGACGCAGTGCACGGTGGTCGGCTGGGACGTGGTGGTCGGGGCGGAGGTGCGTGTGGGGTCGGTGTCGTTCGTCGTCGGCCCCGCTCGCGCCGTCGCGCGGGCCGGGCCGGCCGAGTGAGCGCGTCAGGTCGCCGTGTGGTCCGGGTCCACCGCAGCCAGCACCGCGGTGAGCACCCGGATGGCACCGTCCTTGTCGAGCGGGTGGTTGCCGTTGCCGCACTTGGGGGAGTGCACACACGAGGGGCAGCCGGCGGCGCACTCGCACGAGTCGATCGCGTCCCGGGTCGCGCTCAGCCAACGGACCAGCTCGGCGTGGCCGCGGTCGGCGAACCCGGCCCCTCCGGGGTGACCGTCGTATACGAACACCGTCGGCAGACCGGTGTCCGGGTGCAGCGCCGTCGAGACGCCGCCGATGTCGCCCCGGTCGCACGTCGCGACCAGCGGAAGGAGCCCGATCGCGGCGTGCTCGGCGGCGTGCAGCGCGCCGGGGACGCGATCGGCGCCGAGCCCTGCCTCCCCCAGCAGTTCCGGCGTGATCGTGTACATCACGGCCCGGGTCTGCAGGGTCTGCGCGGGCATGTCGAGCTCCACCGAGTCCAGCACCTCGCCGGACGACAGCCGGCGCAGGTAGCCGACCACCTGATGCGTCACCTCGACCTGCACCAGCGCGACGCCCACCTCGCCGTACCGCTTGTGCTCAGCGACGTCGCCGATCGCGATGTCGGTGATCTCGCGCGCCGACGTGGTCCACTCCGGTTCCTCGGAGTGCACCAACGCGATCCCCTCGTCGAGATCCAGATGGTCCACGACGAACGACTCGCCCTGATGGATGTGGACGGCGCCCGGATGGGCGGTCGCCGGTGCACGACCGGTGTCGACGGTGCCCAACATGCGCCCGGATTCGCCGTCGACGATCGCGACCTGGCCGCCGATGCCGCCGCGGATGTCGAGGTTGCTGTGCGGATCGGACTCGGCGGTGACGAACCAGCCGTGCGCCCGACGCCGGATCAGTCCCTGTGCCGCCAACTCGGTGAGCACGTCCGTGGCACCGAAGTCGGCGACCTCGGCGTCGGACAACGGCAGCTCGAGCGCCGCGCACAGCAGTTGCGGACCCAGGACGTACGGATTGGTCGGGTCGGTCACGGTCGCCTCGACCGGACGATCCAGCAGCGCCGAGGGGTGGTGCACCAGATAGGTGTCGAGTGGGTCGTCGCGCGCGACGAGGACCACGAGCGACCCCTCGCCGCGCCTGCCGGATCGCCCGGCCTGCTGCCAGAACGAGGCAACGGTGCCAGGGAAGCCTGCGACCACGACGGCGTCGAGCCCGGCGATGTCCACCCCGAGCTCGAGGGCATTCGTCGTGGCGACACCGAGCAGTCGGCCGTCGGCCAGTGCGGCCTCGAGCTCGCGGCGATCCTCGGCGAGGTATCCGGCGCGGTAGGCGGCCACACGCTCGGCCAGGTCCGGGTCGACCTCGGCCAGCGCGCGACGGGTCCCCATGGCGGTGAGTTCCGCGCCGCGACGAGACCGGACGAAGGTCAGCGTCCGGGCGCCCTCGACGAGCAGGTCCGCCATGATGCGGGACGCCTCCGATCCCGCGGCTCGTCGGACCGGTGCGCCGTTCTCTCCGGTGACCGAGGCGAGCAGCGGCGGCTCCCACAGCGCGATGGTGCGGGGCCCGTGCGGCGAGCCGTCCTCGGTGACCTCGGCGCAGGGGGCGCCGATCAGTCGGGACGCGGCCGAGCCGGGATCGGCGGTGGTCGCGCTGGCGAGGATGAAGACCGGGTTCGCGCCGTACCGTGCCGCGATTCGACGCAGCCGGCGCAGCACCAGCGCGACGTTGGATCCGAACACGCCGCGATAGGAATGGCACTCGTCGACCACGACGAACTGCAGGTTGCGGAACAGATGCGACCAGCGTTGGTGTGAACGCAGGATCCCGATGTGCAGCATGTCCGGGTTCGTGAAGATCCACCGGGAGTTCGCCCGCGCCCACTGGCGGACCTCTATGGGGGTGTCGCCGTCGAAGCCGCTCGGATGGATCGGCCCGAGCTCGGGTTCGGACTCGGTGAGCGCGATCGCGGCGCGCAACTGATCGGCACCGAGCGCCTTGGTAGGGGAGAGATACAGCGCGGTGCCTCGGGAGTCGCCCGCGAGGGCGGTGAGTATCGGGAGTTGATACCCAAGTGATTTACCGGACGCGGTACCCGTCGCGACGACGACGTGGTCGCCTCCCGCCGCGATCGATGCCGCCTCGGCTTGGTGGCTCCATGGTTGTGGAATGCCGGCCGACCGCAACGCGCGTACTGCCGCGTCGCCGGCCCACTCCGGCCATTCGGCGAATCGGGAAACCCGCGGCGGTAGTTCTGCGGTGAACGTGAGGGGTTGTTCTCCTGTCGGTGTACCGGCCAGTACACGATCGAGAAGGGTCCGCCCGAACGAGTTGTCGCCGTTTTCTCCCGTGTCGCGGGAGTGTGGCGAGGGGTTCACGGGGCCTCTTCCGGAATTGTCGTCGGTTCGCGTCCTGGACAGGTTGCGCGCGCTGGACCTGCGGTTTTGATCCTATCCGCGGCCGGGTTCAGGCGTCGGGCAGGGGTGTACCCGACGGTAGTTCGTGTGGCACTTGGTGCAAGATCATCTATTTGCAGTATTTGTTCGTCTTTCGACTGTTGCGGGCGCGTCGGACGTGGTTGACTATGACCTGGTCGCAGCTTCTGTGTTCGTTTAAACGCCCGCAGGATCGATGTTGCGAGCGCGGTGCTTATGCGTTCCTGAGGGGGAATCGAGAAAGTACAGCGGTCGGAACCGGCCCGGTGGACCGGAAGTGCTGTCCATCGAATCCGGTGTAAGAAAGAGAAGGAAAAGCATGGCACAGGGCACTGTGAAGTGGTTCAACGCGGAAAAGGGCTTCGGCTTCATCGCTCCCGAGGACGGCTCCGCTGACGTCTTCGTCCACTACTCGGAGATCCAGGGCAGCGGCTTCCGCACCCTCGAGGAGAACCAGCGCGTCGAGTTCGAGGTCGGCCAGGGCACCAAGGGCCCGCAGGCCACCGGCGTTCGCGCCATCTGATCCGTTCACCAACTGAACGATTGATTCAAGGCCGGTCCTACTGACCGTTGCCTGACTCGTCCCCTGCCACCGGCAACGGTGGCAGGGGACGAGTTCGTTGTAGGGGAGACATCTTTCCCGTGTGGCGGATGCGCGATCCGGGCGAACGACGCGGGATCTTGGCCTACTGTCCACCTTGTGGCTCAGCTGTCCTTCTTCTCCGCCGAGTCGGTGCCGCCCGCGGTCGCCGATCTCGGTGGTCTGCTCGCGGCACAGGGACAGGTGGTCTCCTCGAGGGAGGGGACGCGAGTGTCCGTCGTCGTCGACAGCGGGTGGCGGGCGGAGGCGATCGCCCAGTTGATGCGGGACGCCGGCCTGGACGCCGAGGTCAGTACGTCCGAGGAAGGGCGCCCTCTGGTGCGCACGGCCCCCGTTCCGCAACTCGCGGGACTGGCGGCGCAGTGGACGCGCGGAGCCGTCAAGGCTGTGCCGGACGGTTGGGTCCCTGGATCCCGTGAGCAGCGGGCGTGGGTGCTGGCGTCGGGACGGGTCGAGGCGGACGGCCAGCGCTACGTGCTCGGCCTGGACCCGCACGCCCCCGACACGCACGTGGTGCTCGCTCAATCGCTGATGCGGGCCGGGGTGGCGCCGACGATCGTCGGAATTCGAGGAGCGTCCCCGGGATTGCGTATTTCGGGCAGAAGACGGCTCATGCATCTCGCGGAGAACATCGGTGAGCCACCTGATGATGTCGATGCCCGGCGTAACTGGCCGCACATTTGAGCGAACGGAGCGGGACGGATATGCGCGTTCATCTTCCTGGTGTGACACCCTGTAACTGACCGGACCCGGTATAACGGGGGCGGAGACGAGATTCGCATCAGGTGCGCAGCGGCACTGATCGAGCATGAAAGGTGCGGACAGCTGGTGGCATCACGGGAGAAGAGCACGGCGGACGGAGCGTCCGCCACGCGCCGCCTCGTCATCGTCGAGTCACCGACGAAGGCCAAGAAGATCGCGCCCTACCTCGGCAAGAATTACGTCGTGGAGGCCTCGGTCGGGCACATCCGCGACCTGCCGCGTGGTGCCGCCGACGTACCCGCGAAGTACAAGGGTGAGCCGTGGGCCCGGCTCGGTGTCAACGTCGACCACGACTTCGAGCCGCTGTATGTGGTCAGTCCTGAGAAGAAGTCGAAGGTCACCGAGCTCAAGAGTCTGCTCAAGGACGCCGACGAGCTCTACCTCGCCACCGACCCCGACCGCGAGGGCGAGGCCATCGCCTGGCATCTGCTCGAGACGCTCAAGCCCAAGATCCCGGTCCGTCGGATGGTGTTCCACGAGATCACCGAGCCCGCGATTCGTGCGGCCGCCGAGGACACCCGCGATCTCGACAACGATCTGGTCGATGCGCAGGAGACCCGCCGCATCCTCGACCGTTTGTACGGCTACGAGGTCAGTCCGGTGTTGTGGAAGAAGGTCATGCCGCGGCTCTCTGCAGGCCGCGTCCAGTCCGTCGCGACCCGCGTCATCGTGCAGCGCGAACGCGAGCGGATGGCCTTCCGATCGGCGTCGTACTGGGACATCTCGGCCACGCTCGACGCCGGTGCCGACGCCAGTCCCCGCAACTTCGGTGCGCGTCTGGTCTCGGTCGACGGCTCCCGTGTCGCGGCCGCCCGCGACTTCGGTCCCGACGGCCACCTCAAGTCCACCGGCGTCACCGTCATCGACGAGGCGTACGCCCGACGGCTCGCGGAGGCACTCGAGGGCGTCGACCTGGTCGTCTCGTCTGCCGAGGACAAGCCGTACACACGCAAGCCGTACGCGCCGTTCATGACGTCGACGCTGCAGCAGGAGGCCGCGCGCAAGCTGCGCTTCTCGTCGGAACGGACCATGCGCGTCGCGCAGCGTCTGTACGAGAACGGCTACATCACCTACATGCGAACCGACTCGACCACGCTGTCGCAGTCGGCGATCGCCGCGGCCCGGGCCCAGGCCACCGAGCTGTACGGCGCCGAGTACGTGCACGCCACCCCGCGCCAGTACACCCGCAAGGTCAAGAACGCGCAGGAGGCACACGAGGCGATCCGCCCCGCCGGTGACGTCTTCCAGACCCCCGGTCAGCTGCACTCGCGTCTCGAGAACGACGAGTACCGGCTCTACGAGCTGATCTGGCAACGCACGGTCGCGTCGCAGATGGCCGACGCGCGCGGCACCACGCTGACGCTGCGCATCACCGGCACCGCCGGCACCGGCGAGGAGTGCACGTTCTCGTCGTCGGGTCGCACCATCACGTTCCCCGGATTCCTCAAGGCGTACGTCGAGAGCGTCGACGAGGAGGCCGGCGGCCAGTCCGACGACGCCGAGTCGCGTCTGCCGGCGCTGACCCAGGGCCAGGGCGTGACCGCCACCAAGCTCGATCCGGATGGCCACACCACCAACCCGCCGGCCCGATACACCGAGGCGAGTCTCATCAAGGCTCTCGAAGAACTCGGTATCGGCCGTCCATCGACGTACTCGTCGATCATCAAGACCATCCTGGACCGCGGCTATGTCTACAAGCGCGGCAGCGCCCTCGTTCCGTCGTGGGTCGCGTTCGCGGTGATCGGGCTGCTCGAGTCGCACTTCGGTCGGCTCGTGGACTTCGACTTCACGGCCGCGATGGAGGACGACCTCGACGAGATCGCCGGCGGCCGCGAACAGCGCGGTAACTGGCTGTCGGGCTTCTACTTCGGTGACACGTCGGCGGCCGACGACTCGATCGCGCGGGCCGGTGGCCTGAAGAAGATGGTCGGCGAGAACCTCGAGGACATCGACGCCCGCGAGATCAACTCGATTCGACTGTTCGACGACGCCGAGGGCCGCGAGGTCCATGTGCGGGTCGGCAGGTTCGGCCCCTACCTCGAGCGCATGGTGCAGAATCCGGACGATCCGGACGGCGACCCGATCTCGCAACGGGCGAACCTGCCCGACGACCTGCCGCCGGACGAGCTCACGCCCGAGTACGCGGAGAAGCTGTTCTCGACCCCGCAGGAGGGGCGCAAGCTGGGCGTCGACCCGCTCACCGGGCACGAGATCGTCGCGAAGGAGGGCCGCTTCGGCCCGTACGTGACCGAGATCCTGCCGGAGCCGGCGCCCGAACCGGAACCGGACATCGTCCCGGTCGAGACGGCCGCCGACGGCACCACCAAGACGAAGGCCGTGAAGAAGGCGCCGGCGAAGAAGGCCGCGAAGAAGGCCGCCGGCCCCAAGCCGCGCACCGGTTCGCTGCTCAAGTCGATGGATCTGGAGACCGTCACGCTCGAGGACGCGCTGCGGCTGCTGTCGCTGCCGCGCGTCGTCGGTGTCGATCCCGAATCGAAGGAAGAGATCACCGCGCAGAACGGCCGATATGGTCCGTACCTGAAGAAGGGCACCGATTCTCGTTCGCTGGAGAACGAAGAGCAGATGTTCACGGTGACCCTCGAGGATGCGCTCAAGATCTACGCCGAGCCCAAGCGGCGTGGGCGCCAGGCGTCGGCGGCGGCCGCGCTGCGTGAGCTCGGCAACGACTCCGCGACCGGCAAGCCGATGGTGATCAAGGACGGCCGCTTCGGTCCGTACGTCACCGATGGCGAGACCAACGCGAGCTTGCGCAAGGGCGACGAGGTCGAGTCGATCACCGACGAGCGCGCGTCCGAGCTGTTGGCCGACCGTCGTGCCCGCGGTCCGGTGAAGAAGAAGGCAGCGGCGAAGAAGGCGCCGGCGAAGAAGGCTGCCGCGAAGAAGACGGCGGCCAAGAAGGCGCCGGCGAAGAAGGCGGCGGCGAAGAAGACCACGGCCGAGAAGCCGTGACCCGATTCGTCGGCACGGATCGATAGGCTCGGCGCGTGGCGGGTGTATTCGATCGACTGGTCGGGCAGGAACATGTCGAGGCCGAGCTGACGGCTGCCGCCATTGCTGCCCGCGGGAGCGAGTCCGGGTCCCGGATGACGCACTCGTGGCTGTTCACCGGCCCGCCGGGGTCCGGCCGTTCGGTCGCGGCGCTGTGTTTCGCGGCGGCGCTGCAGTGCACCTCCGACGGGGCACCCGGATGCGGTCACTGCCAGGCCTGCACCACGACGATGGCAGGCACCCATGGTGACGTTCGGCGGGTGGTGCCCGAGGGTCTGAGCATCAGCGTCAGCGAGATGCGCGGCATCGTGCAGACGGCATCGCGCCGGCCCAGCACCGGGCGGTGGCAGGTCGTCGTGATCGAGGACGCCGACCGGCTCACCGAGGGCGCCGCCAATGCGCTGCTCAAGGTCGTCGAGGAGCCGCCGGACCGCACCGTGTTCCTGTTGTGTGCGCCGTCGGTCGACCCGCAGGACATCTCGGTCACCCTCCGATCGCGGTGCCGGCACGTGCCGCTGGTGACGCCGTCGGTCGACGCGATCGCTCAGGTTCTGCGCGAACGCGATCAGCTGGACCCCGAGACCGCGGACTGGGCGGCTTCCATCTGCGGTGGCCACGTCGGGCGTGCCCGACGCCTCGCGAGTGACGAGGACGCGCGGTCCCGCCGCAAGCGGGCCCTCTCGCTGGCGAAAGCCGCGATGCGACCGGGCACCGCATATGCCGCCGCCGAAGAACTGGTCCAGGCGGCCGACCTCGAAGCCAAGGAGTTGACGGCCGAGCGGGACGAGCGGGAGACCGAGGAACTCCGGACGGCGCTGGGAGCAGGCGGCACCGGCAAGGGTGCGGCCGGGGCGCTGCGCGGTTCGGCCGGTGTACTCAAGGACTTGGAACGACGCCAGAAGTCGCGGGCCACTCGGACCGGCCGCGATTCGCTCGACCGCGCACTGATGGATCTCGCTGGTCTGTACCGCGACGGACTCGCCTACTCGTTCGGGTCGCGCGCGACGCCGAACCATCCGGACATGTCCGAGCAGGCTGCGGACCTCGCATCCCGTACGTCGCGGGAGGGATTGCTGCGCTGTATCGAGGCGATCCTCGACTGTCGGGAGGCATTGGACATGAACGTCAAACCCAAGTTCGCGGTCGACGCGCTCGTGGCGCGCCTGGGCGCGGAGTTCGGCTAGAGACCCCGATTTGCTTTCGGGGCGGGGGTACACGCTAGACTCGCACGCGCCGAGAGGCACGCTGCCTTAGCTCAGTCGGTAGAGCATTTCACTCGTAATGAAAAGGTCGCGAGTTCGATTCTCGCAGGCAGCTCCGAAAGGGCCCCTCACCTGGGAAACCAGGTGAGGGGCCCTTTTTCATCGGTAGGGCCGGCCGGCCCGCGGGGATCGGTGCCGGTTGGCTGACCAGGCCGTTCATTGGGTCACCGTTGGATCCGTGGTCGGTGGACACTGGAGTACAGAGGGCATGCAGGGGAGTGCCCACCCCGGCAGAAGGGTTCGAAGTGCTGATGGAGATCTTCTGGTTGATCCTGATGATCGGCGCACTCGTGATGCTCATCCCGGTGGCGAGACAGGTGTTCCGTCGAAACGATGACGACTGACCTGTCCGAACCGCTCGACAAGGATGGTCCAGACCGCCATGCTCGGAAGGTGAGCGAATCACTGAAGGTCCGCGTCCGGGAGAAGCTGTTGCGGCAGCTGGCGGAGAATGGCGGACATCCGGTCGAGGAGTTCGAGGGAGACGATCCGCGACTGGTCGCGATCGACGGTGATCTGGCTGCGCTCGACGAAGTCGCGGATGACGACCCACTCGTTGAAGAGCTGGCCGCCAAGTACTGGGTTCCGTAGCCGGCATCGATGCGATTCCCTGGCTTTGCGAGCTGTTCGGGGCCTCTGACCAGGCGGTTTGGCATTCGGTGAAAGGTTCGCGTAACTTATTCCAGGTCAGAGCGACACGGACACCGACCCGGACCTGAGGGACTGGGAAAACGAGGTTGTACGGAGAGCGCCTGGCGAATCTGCTTGGATCGGTTCTGGTGCTCGGATTTGCGTCCGGGTCTGGTTCTGGTTAGGCTGGAACGGTTGCCCCGGAACGAGGAGCCTTTGGGTTTCTGGTGATGGTGTGTGCGTGTTCTTTGAGAACTCAACAGTGTGTC
>NZ_JBXAJP010000005.1:426075-552219 GCF_058797375.1 Prescottella sp. GW823-FHT02E09 | reverse complement strand
GAGTCCAGACCCAGCTCGATCAACGGAATCTCCGCCGGCAGATCCTCCGGCGCATACCCCATCGACTCCGCGACGATGATCGTCAACCGATCCTCGAGCGACTGCGAGCTCTCCGGATCCCACCGGTCACCGAACGTCTCGACGACCTCGGGACGCTCGTCCATCGGCGAACTGGATCGAGGCGGTGCCGGTTCGGTGACGATCGGTGCCGGTACCACCTCGCCCGACGCGATGACGGCCTCGAAGAGCAGGGCGAACCCAGCTGCGTTGGTACGGAGTTCGGCGCTCGCGCCCGGCCGGCAGTGCACCTGCACCGAGGCCCCGCCCAGGTGTGGTGACAAGGTTGCGGTGACGGTGCCGGCCGTCGGTATGTCGCCGTGCGCCTGTGCCGCAGCGAGGGTCGCCGTCGCGAACAGTTCGGTGGCCACGTCCGTGACGAGAGCGTCGAAGGCGGAGAATGTCGATACCGGCATCTCCCACGCGTACCGCCCGTCGGCCAGTGCGACCCGTGCGCCGATCTTCGTGATCTGTCCTTCTGTCATGCGGATTCCCCCTCCTCGCGACGCCCGAACCCTGGACGAGGTGCTGCGTCGGCCCAGCCGTGTTCCCGACAGCTTCCGTGACGCACCCCCAGCGCCGGATCGGAACGGGTGGATCATGACACGCCGGGTGCAGCTTCGGAGCCGGTACGCGGATTCGGTGCACAGGCGCCTGCCGGCGTCCGGGAGAGTCGGCGCTGATCGCTTTCGTGCCGTCGCCGGGTCACAATGAGTGTGTGAAAGTCGAGATCCTGTATGTCGATGCGTGCCCGAACTGGCTGGAGGCCGGCGAACGAGTCCTGGCGGCGCTGGCGAGCGTGGGCAGGGTGGGCGTGGACATCGAGTACCGGATGCTGGCCTCGAGTGAGGAAGCTGCGGCATCGCAGTTCGCGGGTTCTCCGACGATCCTGGTCGACGATGTGGATCCGTTTCCGGCGGCGCGGGTCGCGGACCTGGCGTGCCGGGTGTACCGGACCGAGTCCGGGCTCGCGGGTGTGCCGACCGTGGAGCAGTTGGCCGAGGTGTTCCGCGGTCGTTGACGGGCAGCGGCGGGAACCGTCGCCGATTCCTCGACTCGGGAGCTGCGCTCAGCCTGCGCGGTGAACCGTCGTGTTAGCCTGCGGCGGGGAGGCCAAGGGGAAAATGTCTGATTCGCGGTACAGTTCGGCCCGTGAGCGCCGCCGTCCGAATCTGCGCCGTCGGCTACGGCGGCTGAAGGTGCCGCTGCTCTTCGCCTCGCTGTCGGTGCTGCCCGGGCTGGTCGCGTTCCGGGTGTACGGAACCCTTCTGGACGCTGCGGTCGTCGCGACCCTCACAGCCCTGAGTATCGGTGCGGCGGCGTTCCTCTTCCGCCCACGCTGAACACGGCCGTGCCCCCACCGATCTCGGATCGGTGGGGGCACGGATACCGTTTGGGTATCGTTCGCGCGCAGTCTACTTGAGCTCGGCCGAGCTCTTGCCGAGCAGTCGGCGGGCGATGATGAGCTGCTGGATCTGCTGGGTGCCCTCGAAGATGTCGAGGATCTTGCTGTCGCGAGCCCACTTCTCGAGCAGCGGGCGCTGCGAATAGCCGTAGCTGCCGGCCAGTTCGACGGCCTTGAGCGACACCGCGGTTCCGGTGCGTCCGGCTTTCGCCTTCGACATCGAGGCCTCGAGCGAGTTGGGCTTCTTGTTGTCGGCCATCCACGCCGCACGCAGGGCCAGCAGGTACGACGCCTCCCAGTCGGCCTCGAGTGCCAGGAACTCGGCGGCTGCGGCGTGCTGGTTGTAGGCGGGTGTGTCGTACGAGATCTCGACGCCGGCCTCCTCCAGGATGCTGCGCAACTCCTCGAGTACCGCACGGCCCAGGCCCACGGCCATGCCCGCGACGATCGGGCGGGTGTTGTCGAACGTCTGCATGACGCCCGCGAAACCCTTCTCCACGTTCACTTCCGGGCTACCGAGCAGGTTGTCCTTCGGAATCCGGCAGTCCTGCAGCAGCAGCACCGCGGTGTCGGATGCCTTGATGCCGAGCTTGTGCTCGAGCCGGGCCACGCTCAGCCCCGGTGCCTCGCGTGGGACGACGAACGACTTGATCGCCGCGCGGCCCTTGCTCTTGTCGACGCTGGCCCACACCACGATGTGCGAGGAACGCTCACCTGCCGTGACGAAGATCTTCTCGCCGTTGAGGACCCACTCGTCGCCGTCCAGCACCGCGGTCGCGGTGACGGCGGCGGAGTCGGAGCCGAAGCTGGGCTCGGTGATGGCCATCGAGGCCCACACCTTGCCGAAACGCTCGAGCTGCTCGTCGGTGGCGACCGCGGCGATCGCCGAGTTGCCGAGGCCCTGGTAGGGGATCGACAGCGTCAGGCCGACGTCACCCCAGCAGGTCTCGATCACGTTCATCAGCGACGCCATGTTGCCGCCGTTGGCGTTGCCGATGACCTTCGGCTCGTCACCGTTCTGGTCGCTGGTGCGACCCAGGGCCGCACCGGACGCGCCCTGGCCGGAGTCGTTGAGACCTTCGACCATGGCGGCCATGGTGTCGAGTTCCTTGGGGTACTCGTGCTCGGCCAGGTCGTACTTGCGGGAGATGGGCCGGAAGATTTCCGCTGCGACCTGATGCGCCTGGTTCGCAGAGGCCTTCAGCTTCTTGGGAAGTTCGAGATTGATCATCGAAAGGTCTCCTAGTCGAAAGATTCGACGGATCGGGTCGGCGTCAGATGAGGACGATGCCTTCGGCAACGCCGATGGCTCGCAGGTCGCGGTACCAGCGCTCCACCGGGTGTTCCTTGGTGTAGCCGTGGCCGCCGAGCAGCTGGACGCCGTCCAGGCCGATCTGCATGCCCTTGTCGGATGCGAGCTTGCGGGCCAGTGCCGCCTCGCGGGCGAACGACAGGCCCTGCTCCGCGCGGGACGCGCCGCGCAGGGTCACCAGGCGCATGCTGTCGAGTTCGATCGCGATGTTCGAGATCATGAATGCGACGGCCTGGCGGTGGCTGATCGGCTCGCCGAACGCCTCCCGCTCGTTGGCGTAGGGGATCACGTAGTCGAGCACGGCTTGGCTGGTGCCCACCGCGAGCGACGCCCAGCCCAGGCGGGCGAGACGGACGGCGTCGGCGTACTCCCGCGCACGCTGGTCGGCGTCGCCGTCGCCGAGGATCGCGGACTCGGGCACCGCGACGTCGGTGAGGATCAGCCGGCCCAGACCCGCGGCGCGCAGACCCATGCTCGGATCCGCCTCCACCACCAGGCCCTTGGTGTCGGACTCGACCAGGAAGAACGCCGGACGGCCGTCGAGCTCGGCGGCCACGACGAACAGCTCCGCCGAGCCGGCCGCGGGCACCAGCGACTTGACGCCGTTGAGTCGGTAGCCGCTGGGGGACCGGACGGCCTTGGTCTGCAGCGCGAATGGGTCGAACAGCGCGCGCGGCTCGCTCACCACCACGGCGGCGGCGGGCACGTTCTCGCCGGCGAACGCGGGCAGATACGTCTTCTGCTGCTCGTCGGTGCCCCACTGGGTGAGTGCGACGGCCACGCCGCTGGGCGCGAGGATCGGCAGCGCCAGACCCATGTCGCCGTGCGCGAGGGCCTCGGCGACGAGCGCGTTCGTGACCGCGCCGCGCTCGGAGGCGACACCCTCGAACTCCTCGGGGATGTTGATGAGCGTGATGCCGAGTTCGGCGGAGCGCTTCAGCAGATCCGCCGGAGCCGCGGCGGCCTCGTCGGCGTCGTGCGCGGCCGGGCGCAGGATCTCGGCCGAGAACTCGCGCACGGTCTCGACGATCATCTTCTGCTCGTCGTTCGGCGTCAGATCGAAGTAGCCGGCGTTCTTGGTGGCACCGTCGGGCAGGCGCTTGGGGGCGCCGCCGCCGGAGACCCGGTTGAACGTGCGGGTCGCCGCACCGAGGGTCTTGAAGCCGGTTCTGGTGCCCTCGTACGTGACGCGGTCGATGGTCTGCCGCAGGTTGTACTTCTCGGCCAGGTCGGATCCCGTGATCCGGGTCAGTACGCGCATCGCGGCGCCCATGGCGTCGCGCTTGACCGGGTTCAAGCCGACCGCCGAGGTGTCGCGGGGCTCACGCTTGGCGCCGTTCGTCTTCACAACGTCTTGCTTGCTCATGGTCACCATTTCTCGGTGTTCGGTCTCGGACGCCCCTACCTTACTCCGGAGTAAGAAACGAAGTCGAGTCAATACCGAAAGTGACTAGTCTCACAAATCGGTCGGCGGGGGGTCGGGGCGGGGAGAAGAAACCTGCACACAACCTTCACAACTCCTCCCGGGCATCCCCACAACCGCGAAATACAGTCGAATCCGTGACCAATCGCGACCTGGGTAGCCAGCGAAGAGTGCTCGTCGTCGACGACGAGCGCACGATCTCCGAATCGATCGCCGCGCGGCTGCGGGCGGAGGGCTACGACGTGCGGACCGCGTTCGACGGGCCCACCGCGGTCGCCGAGTGCGACGCATCGTGCCCCGACCTCGTGGTGCTCGACGTCATGCTGCCCGGCTTCGACGGGCTCGAGGTGTGCCGGCGCATCCAGGCGTCCCGCGCGGTACCGGTGCTGATGCTGACGGCGCGGGCCGACGAGACCGACATGGTGATCGGGCTCGGGGTGGGCGCCGACGACTACCTGAGCAAGCCGTTCAGCATGCGGGTGCTGGTCGCTCGGGTCGCCGCGCTGCTGCGCCGCGCCGACCGGGTGGTGGAGTCGGACCTACTGGTACTCGGGGACGTCTCGATCGACCTCAGCGCCCGCTCGGTCCGCGCGGCGGGCGTCGAGGTGCACCTCACGCGCACCGAGTTCGATCTGTTGGCGCACCTCGCGTCGCGGCCGCGTGCGGCGATCGCCCGGGAGACCCTGCTCGAGCAGGTGTGGGGATGGGGCGACGGCGCGAGCCGCCGGACCGTCGACAGCCACGTGAAGGCGTTGCGCCGCAAACTCGGTGGCGACGTGATCCGTACCGTGCACGGTGTCGGGTACGCGCTCGAGGTACCGCGATGAACTGGCCCCGCCCGCTCGACCCGCTGCGTTCGTTCAAGGTCAAGACCGGTCTGCTCGTGGTCGCCTCGCTGCTGCTCGCGGCGCTGACGTTCTGGGCCACCTCGCAGTGGCAGTTCCGGTTCGCGCTCCTGTCGGCTCTCGTCGCGGCACTGGTGGTGACGCAGGTGCTCGCGCACGGCATGACCTCGCCGCTGCGGGAGATGACCGCCGCCGCGAAAGCGATGGCCACCGGCGACTATTCGCGTCGGGTGCGGTCCACGTCCCGGGACGAGATCGGGCAACTGGCCACGGCGTTCAACCAGATGGCCGAGGATCTCGAGGCCGAGGACCGATACCGCCGGGAACTGATCGGCAACGTCTCGCACGAACTACGCACACCCATCGCGGCGCTGCAGGCGGTCCTCGAGAACGTGGTCGACGGCGTCGAGTCACCCGACGAGACCACCATGCGGTCCGCGCTGGCGCAGACCGAGCGTCTCGGCGGTCTGGTTGCCGACCTGCTGGACTTGTCGAGGATCGAGGGCGGTGCGGTTCCGTTGGAGCAGAGCTCCTTCGCGGTCGAGCCCTTCCTGGACGAGGTGATCCGGCAGGCGTCGAGCCCGGCGCGTCCGCTGCGGGTGGACGTGGACGTCTCGCCGACCGGGCTGCGGGCCGTGGCCGACACCGCTCGGCTGCACCAGGTGATCGCGAACCTCGTCGACAACGCGGCCAGGCACGGTTCGCAGGACGCCCCCGTGCGGATCCGGATCCGGGTCCGCGCCGATCCGCACGGGGGTGAACTGATCCTCGACGTCCACGACGACGGCCCGGGCATCCCCGCGGCGGATCGATCCCGGGTGTTCGAACGCTTCGCGCGCGGCGGCGCCCAGGACGGCGGGACCGGCCTGGGTCTGGCGATCGCGCGCTGGGCGGTGGATCTGCACGCCGGCCGAATCGAGGTCCTCGATACCACGTCCGGCTGCTGCATCCGCGTCGCGCTGCCCCAGACCTAGCCACAGATCACGATCGACATCCCTTCGGGGCCCGAGCTTCCGGCCGGCCCCGCGATGACGCCTGCCCATCGTCGGCCGGGCGCAGACGAGGAGGACACGATGACCGCACCGACCCTGATCCCGCCGGAGTTCGTCCCTCGCGACGACCTGTGGCACTGGCACCGCGACGTGTGGCGGCGCGACCGGACGTCGATGGCGCCCCGCGCTGCCCTGGTGGCCGCGTTGTCCGCGGGCGCGATCGCGACGCTGACGTTGCAGGTTGCGGTGGCGAGCATCGCGTACCTCCTGACCGGAGTGTCGGTCGCGGTCACGGCGTTCGCGTCCGTGCGGCCGCGCCCGACGCCGCTGCAGCTCGTCGCGGTGTCCGGCTCCCTCGCCCTGCTCGCGGTGGCTGCGGTCCGCGGCGCCGACTGGCTGGTGGCACTGTGCGTGGTGGCGAGTTGGATCGTGGGATCGGTCGCGTTGGTCGGGGGCTGGACGTGGACGGGGCTCGCACTCGGGTCGCTCGCCCTGTGGTTCACCCCGGTCCGGGTGTTCGGCTGGGTGCGGCGGGGGCGCGAGCGGCTGCGGACCGGCCGCGGGATCAAACCCGGTCGGGTGTTGGCGGTGAGCGCGATCAGCGTCGTACTGGTGGCGGTCTTCGGGTGGCTGTTCGTCAGTGCGGACCCCGAGTTCGGCAGGCTGTTCGACGCCGCGATGCCCGATGTGCGGGTCGACAATCCCGTCGGGCGCCTGCTCGTAGGTCTCGGCGTGACGGCCGTGGCACTGGCGGCGGCGTATCTGCGGCGGCGCACCCCGCGGTTCGACGCCCTCGCGCCGGCGCCGGGTCACCCGATCGCACGTTGGGAATGGGCGGTGCCACTCGCGCTGCTCGATGTGCTGTTCGCGGGCTTCGTCGCCGTCCAGGTGCGCGTGCTCTTCGGTGGTGACCGGCACGTCCAGGACACCGTCGGCCTGACCTACGCGAACTATGCGCGGCAGGGCTTCTGGCAGCTCGCGGCCGTCACCGTCCTGACGTTGCTCGTCGTCGCCGTCGCGGTCCGCAAGGTGGACCGACGGCGTGCGGGCGACCGGAGACTCGCCCGGGTGGTGCTCGGACTGCTGTGCGCACTGAGCCTCGTGGTCGTGGCGTCGGCGGTGCACCGGATGTCGCTGTACGAGAACGAGTTCGGATTCACCCGGCTCCGGCTGAGTGTGATGGCGACCGAGCTGTGGCTGGGCGCGGTGTTCGTGCTGCTGCTGGTAGCGGGGATCCGGATGTCGGGGCGGTGGCTGCCGCGGGCGGTGCTGGCGTCGGCCGCGATCGGCCTGCTCGGATTCGTCGCACTGAACCCCGACGCCCACATCGCCGAGCGGAACGTCCAGCGGTACGCGGCCGGTGACGGCATCGATATCGCCTACCTGCGCGGACTGTCCGTCGACGCCGTCCCCGCGCTCGATCGGCTGCCGGAACCCGTGCGCTCGTGCGCGCTGATCGGTATCGGCGTTCCGGCCGAGTCGGGTTGGTTCGACTACAACGTCGCCCGGACGCGGGCACGGGAGATCCTGCGCGAGCGGCCGGTGGGCCCGTGCAACCTCAATTCCATGGGGTGATGGGCGGCTTGACCCACATGATCTTCTCGTCGGCGTGCGTGGGGACGGCGCGCGGGTCGTCGGGATGTCCCTGGGCCCAGCGGGATTTCTCGTCGACCAGTTCCGCCGCGACCGTCCACGTCTCGCGGGTACTGGGCGGGTTCGCGCCGGCCGCCCGGGCCAGCTTGCGCAGCCGATCGTCGGGCAGGTTCAGCAGTTCGGCGCCGGTGATCGCGCGGTCCCACACGAACCGTGCCAGCTCCAGGGCCTTCTCCCGGCGCTTGCGGCTCGCCTGATCGGTGTGGGCGAAGTCGACCTCGTCGGCGTCCATCCCGGTCACTCCCGTCACTACTCGTGTCTGTGCTGGATCTGCCTTCCCGCGTTTGCGCACTTATCGGTGTCGGCGGAGCCCGAATCGCACCGATGAGTGCGCAAGACGCGGCGGAATCAGCGGAGGCGGGCCAGGACCTCGTCGTGTAGCAGGCCGTTGGTGGCCACGGCACTGCCACCGTGGGGGCCGTCGGCGCCCTCGAGGCTCGTGAAGCGTCCGCCCGCCTCGCGGACCAACAGGTCCAGCGGCGCCAGGTCCCACAGTGACACCTCGGGCTCGGCCGCGATCTCGAGCGTGCCCTCGGCGAGCAGGCAGTAGGAGAAGAAGTCGCCGTAGCCGCGGATGCGCCACACGTCGTCGGTGAGGTCGACGAACTGATCGCGGATACCGCGTTCCTTCCACCCGGACAACGACGAGAACGCCAGGCTCGACGACGCCAGGTCGCCTACCGCCGACACCGACAGCCGTCGGGCGTCGCCGCCGTCGTACGACGCCCACGCGCCCTCGCCGGCCGACGCCCACCATCGCCGGTTCAGTGCAGGCGCGCTCACGACACCGACGACAGGGACGCCGTCCTCGAGCAGCGCGATGAGGCTGGCCCACACCGGGACGCCGCGCACGAAATTCTTGGTGCCGTCGATGGGGTCGATCACCCACTGGCGACCCTCGAACTTCGCGTCCCCACCGAACTCCTCGCCCAGCACCGCGTCGTCGGGGCGTTCCGCCGCCAGCGTCGCGCGCACCGCTCGTTCCACCGCGAGGTCCGCATCCGATACCGGGGTGAGATCGGGCTTGGAGTCCACCTTCAGGTCCAGCGCGCCGAACCGGGCGCGGGTGATGGCGTCCGCCTCGGCGGCGATGCGGCGGGCGAGAGTCAGGTCGGCGGCGCGTGCAGTCACGACCGCAGAGCCTACCGGCGCACCGCGGGAGGTGGCCGCCCGCGAACACGGTAGGCGGATTCGAACGCGCAAGCGGCAATCCATGACGAATATGAACTACTGATTGCCGAACATTGGCGGATGTGACACTCTTGAACCCGAATCGTGGCGGAAGCCACAATCCGCGGTCGTCGAAGGGACGGTTACATGTCGCTCAGCTCACCTGCGCACGGCGCGATGCAGGATGTGAAGCGGCTCGAGGGTGCCTACATCGGTGGGCAGCTCGTGTCGCTGGACGGCGCCGAGAGCGTGCCGGTCATCTCGCCCCGCGACGGCCGGTCGATCGGGGTGCTGCAGGCGGGCGACCAGATGCACGTCGACCTCGCCGTCTACGTCGCCCGATCGGCCTTCCGGGCGTCGGGCTGGGCCACCGCTCCGGCGCGCGAGCGGGGCGAGGTCCTGAAGAAGTGGGCCCTCCTCGTCGGGGAGAACGCCCAGGAACTGGCCACCATCATCTCGCTCGAGATGGGTAAGCCGGTGTCTCAGGCACTCAACGTGGAGCTCGCTGCGGTCGAGAAGTGCATCAGGTGGTACGGCGAACTCGCCGACAAGCTCTCCGACAAGCTGATCGCCCACGAGGAGTCGGTGCTGGCGTACTCGGTCGAGGCCCCGGCCGGCGTGGTTGCGGCCGTGGTTCCGTGGAACTTCCCGCTCACGATGACGGCCTGGAAGCTTGCACCCGCACTGCTCGCGGGCAACTCGGTGGTCGTGAAGCCGTCCGAGCAGACGCCGTTCTCGGCACTGCGACTGGCGGAGCTGGCCGGACAGGCCGGACTGCCGGCCGGTGTGCTGAACGTGGTGAACGGACTGGGTCGGGACGCCGGTCAGGCGCTCGGCCGACATCCCGACGTCGATGTCCTGACATTCACCGGATCGCCCGCCGTCGGGCGCGCGTTCATGAAGTACAGCGCCGAATCGAACGGTAAGCGGGTCTGGCCGGAGCTCGGCGGCAAGTCCGCCACGATCGTGCTGCCCGACGCCGACATCCGCGCCGCCGCGGCCAGCGCCGCCGAGAACGCGTTCTTCAACCAGGGCCAGATGTGCAGTGCCTCGTCGCGACTGATCGTGTTCGAGGACAACGCCGACGAGGCCGTCGCCGCGGCGTGCGAGGTCGCGGCCGCGTTGCAGCCGCGCGACCCGCTGGACCCCGGCACCGCCTTCGGCGCCATCGTCAGTGACGGCGCGGTGGCGGGCATCGAGGCGAAGGTGGCGGATGCGCTCGAGCAAGGCGCCACCCTGGCCGCCGGCAGCCCGCGGCGCACCGTCGTGGACGGTCTCGAGGGGGGCGCATACTTCGCTCCCGTCGTCCTCGATCACGTCGACCCAGATTCCCGGATCGCGCAGGAGGAGGTCTTCGGACCGGTCCTCGCGATCATCCGCGTCCGTAGCGAAGCCGAGGCGATCCACGTCGCCAACGACACCCGATACGGGCTCGCAGCCTCGGTATGGGGCAGCGATGTGGCCGCCATCCACCGAGTCACCCGTGCCGTGAAGGCCGGGGTCATCTGGGTGAACTGCTACGAGGAGGGCGACATGCGACTGCCCTTCGGTGGCGTGAAGGAGAGCGGTTTCGGGCGTGACAAGGGCGCCGACGCATTGCACAAGTACACCGACACCACTTCGATCTGGATGAAGCTCGATGGCTGACCGTCCCCTGATCGCCATCACGACATGGCGGCGAGATCTCCCCACCTACCTGGGCGAGCGCACCGACCTGTTCACCGTGGGTACCGAGTACGTCCGGTTCTTCACCGCCCAGGGCCTGTCGGTGATCCTCGTACCGGAATGCACCGACGACGACGCCACCGCGTTGCTCTCGCACGTCAGCGGGCTCGTGCTGTCCGGGGGAGAGGACGTGGGCGAGTGGATCGCCCGCGGCGAGGACGCCGGTGTCCCACCCGACGCCACCACCCGTGACGTGACCGAACGTGCGCTCGTCGGGGCCGCACGAGACCTCGGACTGCCGGTCTTCGGCATCTGCCGGGGCATGCAACTGCTCGCGGCCCTCCACGGCAGCCGGGTGGTCGATCTGCCCGTGCCTCGGGACCTGCACCCGTACGGGCTCGACGCCGATGCCCAGCTCGACCACCGGCACGAGATCGAACTCGTGCGGCGGCCGGTGGCGCCGGTTGCGGTCGTCTCGAGGATGAATGTCAATTCGATTCACCAGCAGGCGATCTCGCACTGTCCGGAAGGTTTCGCGGTGACCGCGACGGCCGCGGACGGGACCATCGAAGCGATCGAGTCGACCACCGACTGGTACGCCGCGGGCGTCCAGTGGCACCCCGAGAAGATGTGCGGCGCCGACGAGTTGGCCGAACAGGAACAGTTCGTCGCACCGTTCGTCGAGGCCGTCAAGACCTACCGACACAGCACCTGATGACGCAACACCGAAGTATGCACCGAACAGAAAGAGGAACCCCCGTGACCGAGCAGAAGCTCTTCTTCGAATACGAGAACGGCCCGCGTGCCATCGCCACCATGCATCTGGACCTGGCACCGAAGACGTGCGAGGCGTTGTGGGGTGCGCTGGTCAAGCCCGTGACCGTCGATGCGATGCACGCGATGTACGCGGGCCCGGAGGTGATGACCGGTCTTCCCGAGGAGGCACAGAACTTCGACCCGGAGGCCGTCCCGTTCGAGAACCAGCAGGTCATCCCGGGCGTCGGTGACGTCCTGTGGTACTACCAGCGTCCGATGCAGATGGGCGGCCTGCCGTTCGAGTGGTACGAGGTCGGTGTCTGCTACGCCCCCGGCGTGCGCACCTTCGGTCCGCTCGGATGGACCCCCGTCAACGTGTTCGCCACCGTCACCGAAGGACTCGCGGACTTCGCGAAGGCCTCGGCCGACATCCGTATCACCGGACTGAAGAAGCTCACCATCGGTCGCGTCGAGTAGCACCCAAGCCGAAGGGGCCCTGCCCGTCGCCGACGAAGTCGGCGGGCAGGGCCCCTTTCGTCTGTCTGGACACTCGGCCCGATCCAGGGTTCGGTCGTACGGTTTCCCGCTCCGCATGGCCGGCCAGCCGCGGACGGAGCGGACGGAGCGCACACAGAAGCGCCGCACCACATCTCGTGTGGTGCGGCGCCTGGATCGCCGAGCCCGAGGTCAGGCCACGACGTTGTCGACGAACAACGGACCGCGTCGAACGGCCTTGAGTACCACCCTGGACTCGGCAATCTCCACTGTCGGAAGGGATCCGATGACGCTGTTCTGGAAGTCGAACAGCGTCTCCTCGTCGGTGAACAGCCCGTCGACCATCAGGCCGGCGTGACCGGTGATCGCCGCGCAGTATCGGACGGACGGATGCGTGGCGAGCGAGCACCCGATGCTCTCGATGTCGCCGCCATGGATGTGCAGCCACAGCATCGCCTCGACCTTGTAGCCGAAGAACGCGGGCGTCACCTCGGTACGAACCCTGAGTACACCGACCCCGAACAGCGTGTCGAGCCGGCGGCGGACGGTCTGAGCGTTGATTCCGGCGTCCTGCGCGAGCATCGAGATCGTTGCCCGGCCGTCGTTGCTCAGCTGATCGATCAGGTTCTGATCGACAGCGTCGAGAACCACCGGCGTGGAACTGGTCGACGGCGAGTGCCAGGGTGCGGACTTGCGAAGGGCATCGACCTGCTCGGCGGGCAGAATCCCGGCGTGCCAGTCCAAGCCCATCCGGTAGGACCTCAGGACGGTACTGACCTCGAACGACCGCAGGCCGGCGATGGCCGGAAGTGTCTGCAGCAGCAGTACCTGGTGTGCCTCGGCGCTTTCCACGAGAACGAGAGCCACGATGTCGCCCGATCCCTCGAGGATGGACACCGAGGACGCGCCCGGCAGCGCCGCGACCCGCTGCGCCACCTGGGTCACCTGGTCGATCTCGGTTCCGAGGCGAATGAGCACACCCCGTGCGTGGAGCAGCTTGTTCGCATCGACGTACGTGGACACCCGCACGCACCCCGTGTCGAGCAGATGCTGTCCGCGTCGCATCACGGTCCGCGACGGAAGGTCGATGACGCGGCTGATGGCCTCCCACGAGGCACGCCCGTTGACCTGTAGTGCGCTCGCAATGAGCCGATCGGTGTCGCCCGTGTCATTGCCCTTCTGACTCATGGTCTGCAGCCTTCGCGTGAGAATTTCTGTGCGGGAAGAGAATTACACAGTGTAACCATGTCGCCGCCGCTATTTCGCCAGGATCCGGCTCTGGGCGCTCTGCCAGGAAACCGTCACCTCACCGTCCGGGTACGCGACCGTCGACGTCGGGGCGACGGCCCGAAGTTCCTGTCCCGCTGCGTCCAGGACGAGCAGCAGTTCGCTTCCACGGAAGACGCGGGACTTGACCACCGCGGTCAGATGGGCGTCGCAGCCGTCCGGTGCGTCGATCCGAACGTCCTCCTGCCGGACCATCAGCAGCGCTTCACCACCGAAACTCTCCGGGGCCGGCACCATGGCGTCTCCCACCGATGCGCGCTGGTTCGGGGCCCCGACGACCTCGAGGAGATTCGCTGCACCCAGGAAGTCGGCGGCGAAGCGCGTCCCCGGATTCGCGTAGAGATCCTCGGGCGTGCCGGCCTGCTCGACGACGCCACCCTGCATCAGGATGACCTGGTCGGACATGCTGAGCGCTTCGTCCTGGTCGTGCGTGACGAAGATGGTGGTCACGCCCAGGCTCCGTTGCAGTGACACCAGTTCCACCTGCATGTCCTCACGAAGACGTGCATCGAGATTCGACAGCGGCTCGTCGAGCAGGATCAGTCGCGGGCCTCCGACGATGGCCCGTGCCAGTGCCACGCGCTGCTGCTGGCCACCGGACAGTTGCCGGGGCATGCGTGACGCCAGGTGATCCATCTGGACCTGCTCGAGTGCCCGCACGGCGAGGTCACGCTGTGCGGCGCGGGACCCGTACTGCTTTCCACGCATCCGGAGCGGGAAGCGCACATTCTCGAGCACGCTCATGTGCGGAAGCAGGGCGTAGCTCTGGAACATCATGCTGAGCAGGCGATCCTCCGGCGGGAGGTCGGTGACGTCCTCTCCACCCACCGAGATGGATCCGGAGTCGACGGTCTCCAGACCCGCGATGCAGCGCAGTAGTGTCGACTTGCCGCAGCCACTGGAACCGAGCAGGGACACGAAGCTGCCCGACTTCGCGTGGATGTCGATGCCCTTCAGTACCTTTACGTCCCCGAATGTCTTGTGAACGTCGGCGATGGTGAGATCGGCCATTAGCTGAAGACCTTTCCGAGACCGACGATCTTCTCGATCGCCAGGATTGAAACCGCGGTGAGGGCCATCGAGAGGGTCGAGACGGCTGCAACCGTCGGCGACGCGCTGAACTCGAGCTGCCCGTAGATGGCGAGGGGGAGGGTTTGGAGCTGCGGCGTCCGGAGGAACAGCGCGATGACCGCGTCGTCGAAGGAGACGATGAAGGCCAGGAAGGCGCCGGCGATGATTCCGGGGCGGCACATCGGCAGCAGTACGTGCCAATAGCGTTGCCACCAACTGGCGCCCATCACCCGAACGGCCTCTTCCGTGAACCCGTCGGACCGGGCGATCACGCCGAGGACCGTCCGGACGACGTACGGGACGGTGATGACGACGTGCGCGAGCATCAGGACCCAGGGGGAGGATCCACCCAGTAGTTGGGACACGGTCTGGAGGATGCCGATCGCGAAGATGATGCTCGGCATCGTCAGGGGGGACAGGGCGAACGACTGCAGTGCACCTGCACCGGGAACCTTGTGTCGTGCAATCCCGATGGCGAACGCCGTCCCCACCGCACCCGCACCCACCGCAGCGATCAGGGCGACCTGGAGGCTGAAGAGGAACGGATACGTGTACGTGGTGTCGGCCAACGCGGCCGTGAACCACTCGAAGCTGAGGCCCTCGGGTGGGAAAGCGAGGAACTGGTCCGAGTTGAACGCAGCTCCTACCACCACCGCGAGCGGGGCCAGCATGAACAGCGCGATGAGGATGAGGAACACCTTGCCGGCGATCCTCAACGGAAGCGGAGTTGATCGAACCACTATTTCATCCTCGCGTTCGCAATTCGATTGGTCGCGGCGATCGTGATGACGACGACCGCCAGGATCAGCACTGCCTGCGTCGCGGCGAAGGGAATGTCATTGCTGACCGTCGCGTCGTGGTAGATGAATCCGGCGATGACCGGAAGCTGCGCTCCACCAATGAGGTTCGGTGTGATGAACGAACTGATCGACAGCGCGAAGCACAGTGTGGCGCCGGAGACGATGCCCGGTAGCGCGAGCGGCAGTATCACGTGTCGGAAGGTTCCGACGAAGCCCGCACCCATGGTTCGGGACGCTTCGCGGAGCCGTCCGTCGATCCCGTTGATGACACCGAGGACGGAGAGGACCGCGAACGGCACCAGCACCTGGATCATGGCGATGTTCACGCCGAGTTCGGTTCCCAGCAGACCTTGCCGAGCCTGGCTCAGCTCCAGGAAACCCGGGATCTTCGCCAGCGGACCCGACGGGCCCATGAGGATGACCCAGCCGAACGTCCGGATGACGACGCTGGTCATCAGCGGAAGAATCGTCGCGATCATCATGAAGGCCCGCGCTCTCGCGGAGAGCCCGGCCATGATGTACGCCAGCGGTACAGCGATCACGACCGAGACGATCGTCTGGATGAATGCCATCCGGAGCGACCGCTCCGATGCGCCGAGGGAGACCGACGACCCGAAGAACCTGGTGAAGTTGCTGAGGGTGAACCCGGCGGAGTCTGTGGTGAAACTGGCCAGAAGCGTTCTGGCGACGGGGATCACGAATGCGATGAGAAGCAACGCAATCAGCGGCAGCACCAACAGCCAGGGTTCCGCGGAGCGCTTCCTCATCGTGTGATCTGCTCCTGCCACTGGTTCTGCCACGCCGCCGCGTTCCCGGTGATCTGCGCGGGATCGAACCGGACCAGCTTCTCCAGCGTCGGACCCGAGAGGACCTTGGACTGCATCTCTGCCGGCACGACGGCCTTGGTGTTCACGGGCGAGTAGGCCATGCCGGTGACGAACTTCTCCTGAGCGCCCGCGCTGAGTGCGTAGTCGATGAACTTCGTGGCGAGATCGGTGTTGGGGCGCCCGGCAACGACGTTGGCGGTGATGAACGATCCGGTCGTGCCCTCCTTGGGCATCGTGAAGCCGACGGGCTGTCCGGCCTTGCGCAGCGTCTCCGCGTAGTCCTGCGAGTACGGGGCCAGCCAGATGTCGCGGGCCGCGAAGGCCTGCTGCAGGTCGGACGACGTCTTGGTGATGATGGCGTCGCCGGCACGGGCCGACTGGCCGATCGCGTCGATACCGGGGCTGACGTTCTCGATCGTCCCGCCGCGGGTGCCGTTGACCATCAACATCCCGAGGGTGCCGTAGCTGTTGGACAGGTCGGTGAACGCCACATGCTGCCGGTAATCCGGGTTGAAGGCGTCGTTCCACGAGGTGGGCTCGTCGATCTTGTCCGTGCGGTACAGCAGCCCCATCGGTGTGATCTGAACCACCGGACCCTGTCCGTCGGCCAGGCCGGTGGCCGCCTGGGAGATCAGATCGGGAACGTTGGTGAGGGCGGACGGGTCGATCGGCGCGAGCAGTCCGTCCTTCGCGGCCACCGTCTCCTGACCACCGGAGAAGAAGACGACGTCCATCTGCGGACTCGACTTCTGGGCCTGGAGTTGAGCGAGCGCGTCCGAGCTGTACAACGTCACCTGCTTGATCGTGACGTTGTGTTCCTTCTCGAACGGCTTCACGACGGCGTCGGTGAAGTTCTTCTGCCACTCGCCGCCGAAGGTGGTGACGACGAGTTCGGATGCCGACGACGTTCCGGGCGTGCAGGCGGTCAAGGAGGCGGAGGCGCCCACTGCGAGGGCGATTGCGGCGAGGGCAAGACGACGTTTCATCTGACTTCCTGAATGTGGGTTGGGGCGTCGGAGCAAGTCGACGCGGCCGATGGTGAGGCCCTTCGGGCCTGTGACCCAGGCCACGATTCGGTTGAGTGTCGCATATTCGCCAGATATGCGCAATAGAGTGGAGAATCTAGACAATCGTCTGACGGATAGTCACTCAAATTCGCCGACAAACGACCTCGAGATGATCATGGGGGCCTCCGGCTCGCCGAATCGGCGACGCGGGGTCCGGCGCGGAGGCTCGTGTGATTGCGGTCGCAGAGATGTCACCGTGATCGACCCGGTAGCCTGGATAACTGTGCATCCTGACGTTTCCGCTGACCTCCACGAGCTCGACACCACTCTGACCACGGTCGAGAAGGTTCTCGACGTCGAGGAGCTGCGCCGCCGCATCGACGAACTCGAGCACCAGGCGTCCGATCCCGAGCTGTGGAACGACCAGGAGCATGCGCAGCAGGTCACCAGCCAGCTGTCCCACGCCCAGGCGGAGCTGCGCCGCGTCGAGGAGTTGCGTTCGCGCCTCGACGACATGGCCGTGCTGTACGAGCTCGCCGAGGAGGAGGGCGCCGACGCGATCGCCGACGCCCACACCGAGCGTGCGCAGCTGCGCACCGACATCGAGGCGATGGAAGTCAAGACCATGCTGTCGGGCGAGTACGACCAGCGTGACGCGCTCGTCAACATCCGCGCCGGCGCCGGCGGCGTCGACGCGGCGGACTGGGCCGAGATGCTCATGCGCATGTACATCCGCTGGGCCGAGAAGCGCGGCTACGGCGTCGAGGTCTACGACACCTCCTACGCCGAAGAGGCCGGCATCAAGAGCGCCACCTTCGCGGTCAAGGCGCCCTACAGCTACGGCACCATGTCGATCGAGATGGGCACGCACCGTCTCGTCCGCATCAGCCCGTTCGACAACCAGGGCCGCCGCCAGACCTCGTTCGCCGAGGTCGAGGTGCTGCCCGTCGTCGAGACCACCGACCACATCGACATCGACGAGAACGACGTCCGTGTCGACGTGTACCGCTCGTCCGGCCCGGGTGGTCAGTCGGTGAACACCACCGACTCCGCGGTGCGCCTGACGCACGTGCCCACCGGCATCGTCGTGACGTGTCAGAACGAGAAGTCGCAGCTGCAGAACAAGGTGTCCGCGATGCGGGTGCTGCAGGCCAAGCTGCTCGAGCGCAAGCGTCAGGAAGAGCGCGCCGAGATGGATGCGCTCAAGGGCGACGGCGGCAGCTCGTGGGGCAACCAGATGCGCTCGTACGTGCTGCACCCGTACCAGATGGTCAAGGACCTACGTACCGAGTACGAGGTCAACAACCCGTCGGCAGTGCTCGACGGTGAAATCGACGGATTCATCGAGGCCGGCATCCGCTGGCGGATGAGCGAAACCCAAGCCTAGGACGTATGCAGACCACCACCCTCGCTCTGAAATTCGAACCGCTGAATCGTCTGGGCACCTGGCTGGGATCGACCGGCCTCTCGATTGCCCTGACGGTGCTCGGCGCGCTGATCCTTGCCCGCTTCGTGAACTGGGCGGGCGGCCGGATCACGCAGCGGATCGACGACAACTACCAGCAGGGCGACGCGCTGGTCCGCTCCGAGGCCACCAAGCACCGGCACTCGGTGGCGCAGGTCATCACATGGGTGGTGATCACGATCATTTACGTGATCGCGACGGTGAAGGTCCTCGGCCTGCTGGACATGCCGCTCGGTAGCCTCGTCGCGCCGGCGACGGTGCTCGGCGCCGCGCTCGGCTTCGGTGCACAGCGTGTGGTGCAGGACATCCTCGCCGGATTCTTCATCATCACCGAGCGGCAGTACGGGTTCGGTGACACCGTGCAGATCGCCATCACCGGTTCGGCCACGGACGCCGAGGGTGTCATCGAGGACGTGACACTGCGGGTGACCCGGATGCGCAATGCCGACGGCGAGGTCATCACCGTTCCCAACGGGCAGATCGTCAAGGCGGTCAACCTGTCGAAGGACTGGGCGCGCGCCGTGGTGGACGTGCCGATCCCGGCGGCCGCCGACATCAATCGCGTCAACGACATCCTGCACCGCGTCGGCGTCGATGCGTACGAGGACGCGGGACTGCGGCCACTGCTGCTCGACACCCCGTCGGTGATGGGCGTCGAGAGCCTCGCGGTGGATCAGGTGAGCGTCCGCATGGTGGCCCGCACCCTGCCGGGCAAGCAGTTCCAGGTGGGTCGAGCGCTGCGTGTGCGGGTCGTGACGGCGCTGCGCCGCGCCGGGATCACGGTCGCGGCCGAACTCGAAACCGATTCCGTGGGTGGAGGTGACGACGAATGAGCCCGCAGGAGAAGATGTCGCTGCTGTGGAAGCGGATTCCCCGCAAACTCTTCGGCGGCCGGATGCGCACGACGACGGTCGTCATGTGTCTGCTGTGGCTGGGTCTGGCAGTGCTCAACGCCTATCTGAACCCGGAGCCCGACAGCGCCTCCACCGGCCCGGTCCCCACGGTCGGCGATCAGCTGCCGTACGTCGCACCGGTGCCCGCTGAGAAATCCTCCTCACAGACCGAGACGTCCACCACCACCACGACGCCGCCGTCGGAGACCTCCACCTCCACCTCGACGAGCACTCCGAGTGGAAGTCCGCGTCCGGGTGAGCAATCGGGAACGTCGACCACGACACCGGGCGTCGACCGTGGCACGACCACGTCCAGGACGCCGCAACAGACGACGACCACGCAGCCCCCGGCCCCTCAGCAGTCTCAGGAGCCCGAGTCGGCCCCGTCCGACGAGGTGACGACCACGGCGCCCACGCCGCAGGGCTGATCCGCTCCGATCGGTGCGCGTCGTTACCCAAGGTCACTGTTCGATAACGGCTAGACTGACTTCCCGTGATCAGCGTCAAGGATGTCTCCAAGTTCTACAAGGCCTCCACCAGGCCCGCCCTGGACAAGGTGAGCGTCGAGATCGACAAGGGCGAGTTCGTGTTCCTGATCGGGCCGTCGGGCTCGGGCAAAAGCACGTTCATGCAGCTCCTGCTCAAGGAGGAGACTCCCAGCTCCGGGGACATCTACGTCGCCGACTTCCACGTCAACAAGCTGTCGGGTCGCCGGGTGCCGAAGCTGCGCCAGAGCGTCGGATACGTCTTCCAGGACTTCCGGCTGCTGCAGAACAAGACGGTGTCGCAGAACGTCGCGTTCGCGCTCGAGGTGATCGGCAAGTCGCGTTCGATGATCGAGCGCACCGTCCCCGAGGTCCTCGACCTGGTCGGGCTGTCCGGCAAGGCCGACCGGCTGCCGAACGAACTGTCGGGCGGTGAGCAGCAGCGCGTCGCGATCGCCCGCGCGTTCGTGAACCGGCCGCTGGTCCTGCTCGCCGACGAGCCCACCGGCAACCTCGACCCGGACACCAGCGCCGACATCATGCTGCTGCTCGAGCGGATCAATCGCACCGGCACCACTGTGCTCATGGCGACGCACGACCACCACATCGTCGACTCGATGCGCCGGCGCGTCGTCGAACTCGACCTCGGCAAGGTGGTGCGCGACGAAGCGAGAGGCGTGTACGCCGTGGGCCGCTAGGCCGCGCCGACACACCCGCCGCCCCTCTCGATCAGACGACTCAAGGACTGCGATTCTCCGATGCGTGCCAGTTTCATTTTCAGCGAGGTCCTGACCGGCCTGCGCCGCAACATCACGATGACCGTCGCGATGATCCTGACGACCGCGATCTCGCTGGGCCTGTTCGGTGGCGGTCTGCTGGTCGTGCAGATGGCCGACAAGACCCAGCAGATCTTCCTGGACCGTGTCGAGGTGCAGTTGTTCCTCACCGACGACATCTCCGCGTCCGACCCGGACTGTGCGGCGGACATCTGCCGCGGTATCCGCAGTGATCTCGAGAACACCGACTCGGTGGTCTCGGTGCAGTACCTCAACCGCGACGACGCTGTCGCCGACGCCACCGACCGGGTGTTCAAGGACAACCCGGAACTGGCGTCCCTCGTGAGCCCGGAGAGCTTCCCGGCCTCGTTCAAGGTCAAGCTCAGCGATCCGGAGCGTTTCGGCGTCATCAACGACGAGTTCTCGGCGCGGCCCGGCATCGAGAGCATCCTCAATCAGCGTGAGCTGGTCGACCGCCTGTTCAGTGTCCTCGGTGGTGTCCGCAACGCGGCGTTCGCGATCGCCGTCGTGCAGGCCATCGCCGCGATCTTCCTGATCGCCAACATGGTTCAGGTGGCCGCGCTCACCCGCCGCACCGAGGTCGGCATCATGCGCCTGGTCGGCGCCACCCGCTGGTACACGCAGCTGCCGTTCCTGCTCGAGGCCGTGGTCGCCTCCCTGATCGGCTCGGCACTGGCGATCGTCGGGCTGTTCACCGCCAAGAACATGTTCATCGACGACGTCCTCGGCGACATCTACGACGCCAACATCGTCGCCCGGATCTCCAACAGCGACGTGTTGCTGGTGTCGCCGTTCGTCGTCATCGTCGGCGCCGGAATGGCCGCGATCACCGCGTACATCGCACTGCGCCTGTACGTCCGGGAGTAGTGCGGCGTTATCGGCTTGCGCAAGCTCCTATGCTGGAGCGGTACGAAGAGTTTCGGCGGAACGAGGACTGTGAGGGCCCGCACGTGAAAGAGAAGGGCCGCAAGGTCATCGCGACCAACCGCAAGGCGCGACACAACTACACCATCATCGACACCTACGAGGCCGGCGTGGCACTGGTCGGCACCGAGGTGAAGAGCCTGCGTGAGGGCAAGGCGTCGCTGGTGGACGCGTTCGCCACCGTCGACGACGGCGAGGTGTGGCTGCGCGCACTGCACATCCCCGAGTACACGCAGGGCACGTGGACCAACCACTCGCCGCGGCGCACCCGCAAGCTGCTGCTGCACAAGCGCGAGATCGAGCACCTGGTGGGCAAGACCCGCGAGGGCAACCAGACGCTGGTGCCGTTGTCGATGTACTTCTCCGACGGCAAGGTGAAGGTCGAGCTCGCGCTCGCGAAGGGCAAGCAGGACTACGACAAGCGTCAGGATCTGGCCCGCCGCACCGCCGAGCGCGAGGTGACCCGCGAGCTGGGGCGTCGCGTCAAGGGCATGCGCTGACCGACTGGTCCGTGAACTGACGACGGTGGCCGCCTCCCTCAGGGAAGGCGGCCACCGTCGTTCTGCGTCGGCTCTACTTCGCGACCCGCTCCCACATCTGCAGGTACGCCTCGGCGCCGCGGGACATGTCGTCCATGAACTGCGCTCCGTCGTCGCCGGCGTACACCCGCATGTCCTCGATCCAGTCGGGGATCAGGCCGTACTGCGCCATGCCGTCGGTGTTGAAGTCGAACGTGCGGGTGCCGGCCCGCTGCTGATCCATCACCGTGCCGCCGTCGAACGTCGTGTACGGGTACTCGACGCCACGCACGCCGTCCTTGTGCGGCGACGGCTGCGACCCGAAGCCGTTCGTGTCGGCGCCGTAGCCGTAGCCGAAGTAGTAGTCGTCGTCGCGACCCTGCCGGGCCTCACGCCACTCCTTCACGAAGTTCTCCGACGGACCCGCATACGACGCCACGAACCCGCCGAGCTTGTAGATCCGCGGGTAGTTCGACGGGTCGGTCCAGCCGTGGCTCGAGACCACGCCCGAGTACCCGGCGTCCTCGAGGATCCGCAGCGCCGAATCGGCGGTCTTGACGCTCATGTGGTCGATGTCGACGATCATGCCGCGCTGCATCATGGCCCGGATCGCATACTCGCCCAGCGGCGTCAGGTCCCGGACGTTGCAGACGTCACCCTCCGGATACACGGGCACCGTGACACCCGGCGGCAGTGACTTCGCCAGCTCGACGACGTCGTCGCCGACGTTGCCGATCGGGTTGTCGGTGGCGACGCCGGTGCACTGCTCGGCCTTCCAGAACTCCCCGGTGCCGATGAAGTTGCCGATGTTGACCGCGGTGCCGGTCAGTCCTTGGTCGAAACGCACACCGCCGAAAGCGTTGTCGAACTTGTGGGTCAGGATCACCTGCCGCACACCCATCGCGTACAGCTCGTCGAGTCCGGCGTCGATGTCCTGCTCGGTGCACTGCGGAACGCCGGCCGACAGGCCGCACCCGAACGGCTCGGAGATCTCCATGCCGAGCGTGACGGCCAGCTTGCCCGACGCCGCCACCTCGCGAGCCTGCTGCGGGGAGTCGACGATCCGGAACCAGCCGCGACCCGGCCCGCCGTACTGTGCGTCGACGTAGTCCTGGATCTCGCGGGCCTGCCGGGCCTCGATCCGGACGGTCTCCATCTCGTCGCACGGGTTGCTGCGCAGCGGATACAGCTCGCACAGCACACGATTGGAGACGAGCAGGTTCGTGAAGATCCGCAGACCTCCACGCCACGCGCGCTCGACCCAGCGGTAGTACATCTGCTCGTGCGTCATCGAATCGAACGACGGGACGTCGGCGAAGCTCGGCCACATCGTGGTGTCGTGCGACTCGAACGGGTTGCCGTGGGACAGCACGTTCTCGAGCAGCGCGGGCAGCCCGTCCGGCTTGTGGTCCTCGCAGTCCTGCAGCGCGACGGTGACACCCAGCGGGGAGTACGGCTCGCCGCAGCGGATGCTGCCGCCGATGAACTCGTTGGCGTTCATATGGACGTGTGCGTCGATGAATCCCCGTACCTCGCCGTCCGAGGTCGCGCCGACGGGCACACCGGTGGTGTTGACCTCCGCCTCGGGGAAGTCGGCGCAGCCGTCGGTGGCGGCGAGACGGAAGCGTCCGGCCTCGGGGTCGACGCCGGGATCGGTGACGGTCAGGCGACCGTCGCTACGGCCCACACTCAACTGCTTGCCGGTCGTGACCGCTGTCGCGGTGTAGGCGCCGTCGGTGAAGGTCAGTGACCAGTCTGCGGCGGGAGTGGCCTGCGGCGACGCGAACGCCCGCCCGGATTCGCCGGCGATCATCGCGGTGTCGGCGCCGAAGAACAGGTAGCGGCCCAGCTGCGCGGCCTGCATCCGGAAGCGTGCGGCGGCCCCGGCGTCGGCGCCGGTCCGGAACCCGTCACCGTCGCGTGTGACGAATCCGGGGGAGACGTCGGAGGCGAGTGTGTAGCAGCCACCCGCGAGCCCGTAGACGGGATCGGTGGGCGGTCCGGGCTCCGTCGGGTTCGGCGACAGGGGCACGGAGATCGCCACCGCGGCGCCGGCCACGGTGAGTGCCACGGCGGCAGCGAGCAGCGGTACGGCCCTCCGTCGAACGAATCTGATTCGGGTTTTCATCGGCGGAGGTCCCCTCACGAGCGCAGGCGTCGGCTGTCTGGCGAGCAGGCTAGGGCAACCTGAACGACCGTCCAGCTGTTTTGGCAGACGAATCTCGAGAGGTGGACATATACGATGTGCGACCTGGCGTAAACGGTTCCGGCGGGTGTCAGCAGTTGCTCGGCGCGGGCAGCCCGGCGAAGCGATCCTTCAGATAGTTGAAGGCTGCGGGCAGGCCGACGGCGGCGTTCGTCATGTGCTCGGCGATGGGGTAGGCGTGGAACTCGAGCGTCACACCGGCCTTGCAGTACCGGTCGGCGGTCGCGGCCACGGACCGGAACGGCGTGAGCTCGTCGGACGCGCCGTGCCACATGAAGACCGGGGCGGTCGGCACCCCCGGGTAGTCGACGAGACTGTTCTCCCGCATCACCGCACGCACGCCCTCGTCCCGGATCAGGCTCGTGGACTTCGCGACCTCGCTGACGCTGTGCAGCAGGCCCTTCGCGATGATCAGGGTGCGGCACTCGTCCCGGAGTTCGTCACGCAGCGCGATCCCGGCGGGGCTGAGTTGGTCACTGAGCGGGAGGCGGTCCGGATACTCGCGTTCGAGCCCCATCGCTGCGGCGAAGCCCAGACCGAATCCGGGATGCCGGTCGGCCAGCCCCAGGCCCACGGCCATCTCCTCGATGCTCGCCGGGACCCCGCCCTGCGCGACACCCGCAAGCTTCACGTCCGGTGCGTACGTCGGGTTCAGTGCCGCCGCCCAGGCCGTGGCCATGCCGCCACCGGAGTATCCGGCGAGCGCGACCGGGCTGCCTCCCAGACGCAGTTCCGGCAGGCGCTTGACGGCGCGTACCCCGTCGAGCGTGATCATGCCGCCGAGCTTGGCCGCGCCGTACGCGCTGTCAGGGCCCAGATGATCCGGAATCGCGAGGGCCCATCCCATCGCCAGCGCCAGCGGAATGCCGAACGCATCCTTGATCTCGCCGGTGAACAGCGCTGCGGACGGCGCGCATCGCAACCCCAGGGAGTTGACGATCGCCTGGTAGGACAGCACCGGCGTGTCGGCGGGCGCGCCCACCGGTTTGATCACCGTGGTGACCGCCGGAATGGGTTGACCGGCCGAGTTGGTCGACCGGTACTTGATCTGCCACACCTCGGTGCCGGGCAGGATCCACGTGTCCGCGCGCCGGCTCTCGAGAACGTCGCCCGGTGCTTTCGACGCGATGTCCGGTGGCGCCGCATAGAACGGATCGGTGTACGGAGTGGGGTAGGCGGGGGCTGCACCCGCCGCGGCGGGTGCGGTGAGCGTGCCCGCCGCGACGGTCGCGATTGCGAGTGCGGCAGTAACCATCAATCGACGTGCGAACGAACTCATACCCAGTTTCCCCCGTACGAGTAGCGAGTGACGAACGTCACCCTGCAGGTCGTGTCGGGGCACGACACTAATCGAACCGGTCGGCCCGGTACGGGGAAACGCGCAGATGGGGTGGTCCGGCGCGGGGTCACGGCGAGGGTGGGCGAACCTGTGGCCGATAATGGGGATGATTCCCGCGCCCGCGCGGGTTAAAGTAAGTAGCCCCGCGAGAGACGCGGGGACGTACGGGGCTGAACGGTTTCGACTGCGTACGTTGAGTCAGGGGAAGCGTGTCGGTGCAGGCAAGAGACCACCGTAAGCGTCGCTGCAAACCAATAAGCGCCGATTCCAATCAGCGCGACTACGCCCTCGCTGCCTAAGTAGCGACTGCGTGTCTGTCAGACCGGGTGTGCCCTCGCCCCGGACCCTGGCATCAGCTAGAGGGCTCTACCGTTCCACTCGGTCGCGGAGTGGGTCGGGACATCCAACAGCGACTGGGATCGTCATCACGGCTTGTTCGCGAGACCGGGAGATCCAAGTAGAGACATAGCGAACTGCACACGGAGAAGCCCTGGCAAAGCGGCGGAGGACCCGGGTTCGATTCCCGGCAGCTCCACCAGAGGGCCCGGCCGGAAGGTAATTGCCTTCCCGCCGGGCCCTTTTTGCTGTTCAGGGGGCGTCATACGTGGGGCTGTTCGCCCGGGACTGCCGTGGATGCGTGTGCCGGCCGCCGGGCCCAGGACGGATCGACGACACGGCGCATGAGCTGGTAGCCGTAGTGGGTGTCGAGACCCGGACGCACGACGGCGAGATCGATGTGGCGGCCGCCTCGCCCGTACACGCGTAGAACGTTGCCCGGCTGGCCCGGCTCGGGGCCGGTGATCTCGACACCGTCGTCGATGTCGATACGGCGCTGCATCATGCTGACGGCGTTCCAGCCGAACCGGACGCTTGCCACCGATCCGAGACCAGGGGTGAGTTTCGTGATGAGGTCGTGCAGCTCGGCTGTGAGGTTGTGCGTGCGCGGCCACCAGACCCCGTCGACGCCGCTCGCTGTGCCCGTCCGCAGAAGCAGTCGCGGGGTTCGGGTCGGTGTCGGGAACGGCTGCACGTCGGCGGGGGAGGCTGCGTGTCGCTTCAGGTCCGAGTGGGCAGGAGTGTGCGTCATCGGACGCTCCTAGCGTGGCCGCGAATCGGCCGATAATTTCCAATCGCGGCCCGTGTGAGCAGAACACTCGACGTGAAGTGCGGCGATACCTCAACGCTACACGCTGGGGCGATCGGCCAGTGCCGCCTGCTCGGAGCGAGTGGATACCGGTAACGAAGTGGCGGCCCATCCGCCGCGCGCCCGGTCCCGAATGCGGTGTATGGGGATCATCGGGCCGCCGGAGGCGCGGCTGCCCGGTGGACGGGTATCCCCGGTGCGGGGCACACGATGACGGACCGGCCGGGCCTGTGGCACCGGATCGCAGTCGATTTCGTTCTGGACCAATCGCGGCACCTGTCGTCTCCGAATGCCTCGTGACAGCAGGACGGTGCGGAGGGAGCGGGTGGACGTGACAGGTAGCGGTGAGGGACGTCGGATCGCGGTGGTCGGTGCAGGCGTGGCCGGGCTGACCGCGTCGTGGGTGCTGTCGAGGACGGCGGATGTCACGCTGTACGAGGCGGACGGACGACTCGGTGGTCATGCGGATACACATCGGGTGCGGACACCGGCGGGCGACGACCTGGCCGTGGACACCGGCTTCATCGTCCACAACGATCGCACCTACCCGACGCTGCTGCGCCTGTTCGCCGAACTCGGCGTCTCGACGCAGCCGTCGGACATGAGCATGTCGGTGCGCTGCGACGGCTGCGGACTCGAATACTCGGGCGGCCAGGGCCTGCGCGGGCTGATCCCCACGGTGTCTACGGCGCTGCGGGGCGAGTACGTGCGGATGTTGCTCGAGATCAAGCGTTTCCACGGCCGGGCGGCGGCGTTGCTCGCCGACGGCGACGCCGACGACCGCACCCTCGGCGAGTTCCTCGCCGACGGCCGCTTCTCGCCGTACTTCACCGCGCACTTCATGACCCCGCTCGTCTCGGCGGTGTGGTCGTGCGACCCCGGGACCGCGCTGCGCTACCCGGCCCGGTACCTCTTCACGTTCCTCGACCATCACGGGATGCTCGGTGTCGGTGGCTCTCCCACGTGGCGCACGGTGCGTGGCGGCAGCATCGAGTACGTGCGCCGGGTGGCCGAGCGCGTCGGCGAGGTGCGGGTGTCGACTCCCGTGCGGGCGATCCACCGCCACGCCGATCACGTGGAGATCCGCGACGACGGCGACGACCTGCGACGATTCGACGCGCTGGTGATCGCGACGCATCCGCAGCAGGCCCTGAAGATGCTCGCGGCGCCGACGCCGCTGCAGCACGAGGTGCTCGGCGCGATGCCGTACTCGGTCAACCACACCCGACTGCACACCGACGACTCCGTGCTGCCGCGGTCGACGCGGGCGCGGGCGTCGTGGAACTACCGCATCCCGTTCTGCGCGGCGCGGCCCGCGCAGGTTCTGGTGAGCTACGACATGACGCGGCTGCAGCGCCTGCCCGACACCGGTGCGCGCTACATCGTGACGCTGGGTGGCGGGGACATCGTCGACCCGAGCCGGGTGCTCGACTCCATGACGTACGAGCACCCGCAGTACACCCCGGCCTCGCTCGCGGCGCAACGCCGGCTGCCGGAACTGAGCGACGACGTCCTCGCATTCGCGGGGGCCTACCACGGGTGGGGATTCCACGAGGACGGTGCGCTGTCGGGTATGCGCGCCGCGCAGCGGGTAGGAGGGCAGTGGACGTGACCACACCATCGTTGCCTCGGACACCGGCGATCTACCGCACCACGATCCGGCACGTGCGGACCGCGCCGCTGCGCAACGCCTTCCGCTACCGGAGCTACAGCTGGCTGGTCGACATCGACGATCTGCCGGGCCTGCCGCGACTACTGGCACCACTGGCGGGATTCGCCTCCTCCGACCACCTCGGCGAGCTGTCGTGGAGTCTGCGGCAGAACGTCGATGCGTTCCTCGCCGCGCACGGCATCGACCTCGAGGGTGGAAAGGTACTGCTGCTCACCAACGCCCGCGTGTTCGGGTACGTGTTCAACCCGCTCAGCGTGTTCTGGTGCCACGACGCCGGCGGACGCCCGGTGTGTGCGATCGCCGAGGTACACAACACGTACGGCGAGCGGCACTGCTATCTGTTGCGGCCCGACGGCCGTGGGAACGCGCGGGCGGCGAAGGAGTTCTACGTCTCCCCGTTCAACGACGTCGACGGCGAGTACCGGATGAGGCTGCCGAGACCGGACGACTCGCTCCGGATCGGGATCACGCTCGAACGGCCCGGACAGTCGCCGTTCGTGGCGACCGTCGTCGGTGAGCGCCGCCCCGCGACGCCGTGGGAGGTCGTGCGGGCGGCACTTGCGGTGCCGATCGCGCCGCTGCGGGTGGCCGCGCAGATCCGCTGGCAGGGAATCCGTTTGTGGGCGAGAGGTCTGCCCATCCGGCCGCGGCCGGTGCATCGACGACAGGAGGCAGTGTGATGACGACGAGCGTGTTCCCGACCGAGCGGGCCGCCGTGATGTGCTCGTGGGGAGACCTGCACCGCGCGCCGACCGGGGTCCGCGCCCGCGCCGCCGGCCGGGTGGCCGACGCTCTGTTCCGTCACGCCGTGTCGCGACTGCCGGTTCGGGTGCAGTTCCCGGACGGTGCGGTGGTGGGTGACCCGTCCGCGGTCGAGCCGCCGGTGATGGTGCTGCATCGGCCCCGCGACTTCGTCGCCCGGGTGGGCGAGAGCGGACTGATCGGATTCGGTGAGTCGTACATGGCGGGGGACTGGTCGGCACCCGACCTGACCGCGGTTCTCGAGGTGTTCGCGGCCCGCGCCGCGACGCTCGTTCCCCGTCCGCTGCAACGACTGCGGGGAGCGGTGATCCCGAAACCCCCGGGCAGCGAGCGGGGCACCACCCGCAACACGCGGACGAACGTCTCGCGCCACTACGACCTGTCGAACGAGCTGTTCGGCCTGTTCCTCGACGACACGCTCACATACTCGAGCGCGTTGTTCACGGACGACGAGTCCGCGTCCGGGTGGGACCACCTGGCCGCCGCGCAGCACCGCAAGATCGATCGCCTGCTGGACGGCGCCGGTGTCCGCGAGGGCAGCAGGGTGCTCGAGATCGGCACCGGGTGGGGTGAACTCGCAATCCGTGCCGCCGCGCGCGGCGCGACGGTGCGGTCGGTGACGCTGTCCACCGAACAACAGGACCTGGCGTGCAAGCGGATCGCGGAGGCCGGCTCTGCCGACCGGGTGCAGGTCGAACTGCTGGACTACCGCGAGGTGGACGGAGAGTACGACGCGGTGGTGTCGGTGGAGATGATCGAGGCCGTCGGCCACCGCTTCTGGGGCACCTACTTCCGGACACTGGATCGGGTGCTCGCGCCGGGCGGGCGCGTCGCGGTCCAGGCGATCACGATGCCTCACGACCGGATGCTCGCCACCCGCAACACCTACACCTGGGTACACAAGTACATCTTCCCCGGCGGGTTCCTGCCGTCGGTACGCGCGATCGAGGAGATCACCGAACGGCGGACGAGTCTGCGCGTGCGACAGCGACTGTCGATGGGTGACCACTACGCGCGGACGCTGCGGTTGTGGGACGAGCGGTTCGCAGCGCACGCCGACGAGGTCGCCGCGCTCGGTTTCGACGACGTCTTCCGGCGGATGTGGCACTTCTACCTGTGCTACTCGGAGGCCGGGTTCCGGTCGGGGTACCTCGACGTCCAGCAGATCGTCCTCGACCGGAGGGAGGCGTGATGGCCGCCACGACGAACGCGGGCACCGGCATCGCCCACGACATCGCCGAGATTCTGCAGGTGGTCGCCGATGGCGAGATCCCGGTTCGGCTCACCGCGTGGGACGGCGGCGCGGCCGGCCCCGAGGATGCCCCGGGCGACCGTGTCGAGATCAGGGTGCAGGGCGACCACGAGATCCCCGATCGGGCGTTCGACGCCGTCGTGTCGCTCGAGATGGGTGTGCACGGGGGGCGACGGAACTATCCGGTGTACGCGAAGGCCCTGCGTGAGCACTCCGTCCGTACCGTCGTCGAGTGGTACCGCACGTTCGAATCCCGATGGGACGACGCGGTCACGATGGTGGGCGAGGAGGTGGCCCGGGTGTGGCGGCTGTATCCGACAGGCGGGGGCTGGGCATTCCGGGGCCGGCGGATGGGTGTCGACCAGATTCTCGCGGGCCGGCCCGGCGGCGACGTGGACCTGCCCGAACGAACGGAGTGGACGACGCGATGAACGGATTCGATTGGGGCGGTTTCGCGTTCGTCACGATCGCGAGCCTGGTGGCCGTGGTGATCCTCATGATCGTCACGGCGGCATTCGGATTCACGCGGGGTCGGCACAACGTGGTCGACGTCTCGTGGGGTGCAGGGTTCGTCGTCATCGCGCTTGTCGCGGCCGCATTCGGTGACGGCGCCGAGTGGCGGCGGTGGCTGATCGCCACGCTCGTCGCGGTGTGGGGGCTGCGACTGGCCATCCACATGGCGCGCAGGACGAGCGGGCACGGCGAGGATCCTCGCTACGAGAAGCTCCTCGACGACGCCGGCGGGAACCGAACCGTGGCCGCGATCCGCAAGATCTACCTGACTCAGGGCCTCGCGCTGTGGTTCGTCTCGCTGCCCGTGCAGGTCGCGGCCGTCACGTACGGCGGCCTCGGCGTGCTCACGGTGCTGGGCGTCGTGCTGTGGGTGGTGGGCTTCGTGTTCGAATCCGTGGGCGATGCACAGATGTCGGCGTTCAAGGCGGACCCGTCGAATCGCGGCAGGATCATGGACCGTGGTCTGTGGGGCTGGACGCGTCATCCGAACTACTTCGGTGACGCGTGCGTCTGGTGGGGGATCTTCCTCGTCGCCGCGCAGACGTGGCCCGGCGTGCTCACGATCCTCTCGCCGCTCGCGATGACGTACTTCCTCGTCTTCGCCACGGGTGCGCGCCTGCTCGAGCAGCACATGGCGCAGCGCCCCGGCTACCGCGAGTACCGGCAGCGCACCAGCTATTTCGTGCCGCTGCCCCCGCGGGGGTGACCGGGCAGCGCTCGCTGCATGATGATCGTGTCGAGGGACGTCTCGTGTTTGAACCCCACGCCCAGTAGCCGTCCCGCGACCTCGAACTCGCGGCTGCGATGCAGATGGAACGAACTCGACTCGGGTGCATCGGTTTCCGACGTCAGTACCGCGATCACCTCGCGCACGCCGAGGTGGGCGCATTCGGCGAGCGTCCGGTCGAGCAGCGCGCCGCCGACACGTCGGCCGGTGGCCCACGGCGCCAGGTAGATCGATTCCTCGACGCAGTACCGGTACGCCGAGCGCGTCTTCCACGGTGCGCAGTACGCGTAGCCGGCGACACGGCCGTCCACCTCGGCGACGAGGAACGGCAGGCCCCGTTCGGCCAGTGTCCAGTACTTGCTGCTCCACGCCGACCGGTCGGGCGGCGTCTCGTCGAGCGTGACGGTGGTGGTGGCGACGTAGTGGCTGTAGATGGACGCGACGGCGGCCAGGTCGGCGGGCCAGGCCGGGCGTACTGCGGTTTCCGACACGACTGCCTCTCGATTCTTCTATAGAGGTGAATGTGCCACTACTATAGAGCACATGGATCTGGAGGCACTCGGGAGTCGAGTTCAGCGGGCCCGTCGATCGGCGGACCTCACCCTGGCGGAGGCGGCCGCGCGATCTGACGTGAGCGTGAGCATGATCTCGGCGATCGAACGGGGTGAGAAGGCGCCGACGGTGGTGGTCCTCGACCGGATCGCGCGAGGGTTGGGCGCCGACCTCGCGGCGCTCGTCACGGGCGACGAACGGGACCGCGCCGTCGTCCGCCGCTCCGGTGAGCACGACGTCGCACACGAGGAAGGCGGGTGGACCCGGACCGTCGTCACCCCGGTCGTGCCGGGCGTCAACGTCGAGTGGATGGACATCGTGCTGCCCGCCGGTTGCGACGCCGGGCACTTCCCTGCGTACGCCCCCAACTCGCACGAGTTCGTGCACGTGCTCGACGGCCGGCTCACGGTCGGCGTCGGCGACAGCGAATGGGTGCTCGGAGCGGGGGACACGCTGTACTTCGAGGCGGACGCCCCGCACCGGTTCGCCAATGACGGACAATCGCCGTGCCGCTACTTCGTGGCGGCGATGATCATGAGGGCGCGGACGCCGGGTTCGCGCGGACCGTCCCGTGCGGGCCGGACCGACTCCACGGCGCGGTGACGCACAGGAGGGAGAGCGGGCGATGACCGAGGCGCGGACGCTGGCCGTGGTCGCGGCGGGCGGCGCGATCGGTGCGAGCGCGCGCTACCTGCTGGCCCAGCAGTTCCCCGGTATCTGGACGGTCATGGCGATCAACATCGTCGGCTCGCTGATGCTCGGCGTTCTCGCCGCGATGCTCGGACCCGACCGGCTGTGGCGGCTGTTCCTCGGTGTCGGCGTGCTGGGCGGGTTCACGACGTTCTCGACCTTCGCGGTGGACGCCGTGCAGAACCCGGGCGTCGCGATGCTGTACGTCGTCGCGACGCTGGTGCCGGCGCTGCTTGCGGCGCGTCTCGGCATGGGGATCGGTGAATACCTGCACGGCCGACGGGCGGTGGAGCCGTGACGGTGTTGTGGGTCGCGCTCGGCGGCGGCGTCGGAGCGGGTGTGCGCTATCTCGCCGGCCGGCACCTGTACTCCTACGGCAGTTTCCCGGTTCCGACGTTCGTGGTGAACGTCGTCGGCTGCCTGGTCCTCGGCCTGCTGGCCGGCGCGACACTGCCGCCCGCTGTGTTCGCATTGCTGGGCACCGGCTTCTGTGGCGGGCTCACCACGTACTCGACGTTCGCGACGGAGGCCGTGGGTCTCGCCCGCGTCCGTCGATCCGTCACGTCCGTCGTGTATGTCGCGGCCAGTCTCGCCGTCGGCATCGGATTCGCTTGGTTGGGGTTTCGGATCACCGCATGAACCGGCCGGTAGCCTCCGGCGCTGGCACGATGGAACCGAGTTTCCAGCATGAGAAGTCGGAGGGGTCGATGGTGCACGAACGAGCGGGACAGGTGGCGTTGCCGGAGGATCTGGAGGATCTGGCGCACTTGGTGTCTGCGTACTACACGCGTACCCCGGACCCGACCGATCCGCTGCAGCAGGTGGTGTTCGGCACGTCCGGCCACCGCGGCTCGAGCCTCGACTCGGCCTTCAACGAGGCGCACATCCTCGCGACGACGCAGGCGATCGTGGAGTACCGGGCAGCGCAGGGCATCACCGGCCCACTGTTCCTCGGCCGCGACACCCACGCGCTGTCGGAGCCGGCGTGGGCCACGGCACTCGAGGTGCTCGTCGCGGGCGGTGTTGCGGTGGTGATCGATTCGCGCGACGGCTACACCCCGACGCCCGCGGTCAGCCACGCGATCCTGCGGCACAACGCGTCGGGCCCGGCAGCGCGCGCCGACGGCATCGTCGTCACCCCGTCGCACAATCCGCCGCGCGACGGTGGCTTCAAGTACAACCCGCCGCACGGCGGCCCCGCCGACAGTGACGCCACCACCGTGATCGCGGACCGGGCCAACGACCTGCTGCGGTCCGGGCTGTCCGGCATCGCGCGGGTACCGCTCGTGCGGGCGCTCCAGGCGGCGGGACGCTACGACTTCCTCGCCACCTACGTCGACGATCTGCCCACCGTGCTCGACCTCGACGCGATCCGGGCGTCAGGTCTGCGGATCGGGGCCGACCCGCTGGGCGGTGCCTCGGTCGACTACTGGGGCGCCATCGCCGAACGACATCGACTGGACCTGACGGTGGTCAATCCACTGGTGGACGCGACGTGGCGGTTCATGACCCTCGACGGTGACGGCAAGATCCGGATGGACTGCTCGTCGCCGCACGCGATGGCGTCGCTGATCGCGGCCCGGGACCGATTCGACCTCGCCACAGGCAACGACGCCGACGCCGACCGACACGGCATCGTCACCCCCGACGGCGGCCTGATGAACCCCAACCACTACCTCGCGGTCGCCATCGACTACCTCTACACCTACCGCGCGGGATGGTCGCCGACCACGAAGGTCGGCAAGACCCTGGTCAGCTCGTCGATGATCGACCGGGTGGCCGGCGGGCTGGGCCGGCCAGTCGTCGAGGTGCCGGTCGGATTCAAGTGGTTCGTGCCGGGACTGCTGGACGGTTCGCTCGGATTCGGCGGTGAGGAGAGCGCCGGGGCGTCGTTCCTGCGCCACGACGGCACCGTGTGGACCACCGACAAGGACGGCATCCTGCTGGCGCTGCTCGGGGCCGAGATCACCGCGGTCACCGGACAGAGTCCGTCGGCGCGATACCGGGAACTGACCCGGCAGTTCGGTGATCCCGCTTACGCGCGGATCGACGCGCCCGCGACCCGCGACCAGAAGGCGGTGTTGGCGAAGCTGTCACCGCAGCAGGTCACCGCGACCGAGTTGGCCGGCGAACCGGTCACCGCGACGCTCACCGCGGCACCCGGCAACGGCGCGGCGATCGGCGGGCTCAAGGTCACCACCGAGAACGCGTGGTTCGCCGCCCGCCCGTCCGGCACCGAGGACGTCTACAAGATCTACGCCGAATCCTTCCGCGGCCCCGAACATCTCGCGGAGGTACAGGCCGCAGCACAGGATGTGGTTTCCCGTGCACTGGGACTGGGCTGAATGGCCGTTCACCCACGCCGATAGATTCATCGGCGATGAGAAACACGACTGACACGACGGCGGACGTCGACGCGAAACTGCCCAAGGAGATCTGGGTCCTCGTCGTGTCGGCGTTCATCGTCGCCGTCGGGTTCGGGATCGTGGCGCCCGCGCTGCCGGCCTTCGCCCGCAGTTTCGACGTCGGGGTCACCGCGGCCAGCGCGGTGATCAGCGCGTTCGCCCTGATGCGCCTGATCTTCGCGCCGATGAGCGGCACCCTGGTACAGAAGCTGGGGGAGCGGCCGACCTATCTGTCGGGGCTGATCATCACCGCGGTCTCGACGGGCGCGTGTGCGTTCGCGGAGGAGTACTGGCAGTTGCTGGTGTTCCGAGGGCTCGGCGGCATCGGTTCCACGATGTTCACCGTCTCGGCGCTGGGCCTGCTGATCCGGATGTCCCCGCCCGGCGGCCGCGGTCGCGTGTCCGGTGTGTACTCGGCGGCGTTCCTGATCGGCACGATCACGGGCCCGCTGTTCGGTGGGGCACTCGTGCGGTTCGGTCTGCGCGTCCCGTTCGTCATCTACGCGGTGGCGCTCCTCGTGGCCGCGACCGTCGTCTACTTCGCGCTGCGCAAGTCGCAACTCGCCGCGCCGGAGGTGGGCGGCACGATGCCGATCATGACGATCCGCGAGGGGCTGCAGTCGTCGATGTTCCGGGCGTCGCTCGGCGCGAACCTGGTCACCGGCTGGGTGATCTTCGGGGTCCGGATCTCGCTGGTGCCGTTGTTCGTCGTCGAGATACTCGACGGCGACGGCACCACCGCCGCGATCGCCCTCACGGTGTTCGCCCTCGGCAACGCCGCCGTCCTGATGCAGGCGGGGCGGATGACCGACCGCATCGGTCGTAGGCCGTTCATGCTGGTCGGTCTGGCGATCTGCGGCGTGTCCACGATCGCGATGGGGATCACCGACAATCTCGTCGTGTTCCTGATCGCGACCGCGGTGTGCGGTATCGGGTCGGGGGTGATGGGTCCGGCTCAGCAAGCGGCGGTCGCCGACGTCATCGGCTCCAAGCGGCGCGGTGGCCCGGTGCTGGCCCTGTTCCAGATGATGAACGACGTGGGCGCATTCGCCGGGCCGCTCGTCGCCGGGATCGTGGCGCAGCTCTGGTCCTACGGTGCCGCCTGGGCCGTCACCGGAACCATCATGCTGCTGCCGATGGTGTTGTGGCTCGTGGTGCCCAAGGGCCGGTACGACGCCGACAGCGGATCAGCCGGGTACACCGATCCCGATGAGGGCGCCGACCACGTACGTGGCGCCGACGGCGATCGCACCGAACACCAACTGCCGGATGGCGCCACGGATCTTGGACTGGGCGGTGAAGTGCGCCGCGAGCGCGCCCGCGAGCAGTAGACCGAAGCCGCCCACCGCGAGCCCGGCGACCAGCGACTCGAATCCCAGCAGGTAGGGGATCAGCGGGATGATCGCACCGATCGAGAACATCACGAACGACGACCCGGCCGCCACCAGCGGTGACGGCTTCTCCAGCGGGTTGACGCCCAGCTCGTGGGTGATGTGGATGTTGACCGCACGCTCGGTGTCGGCGTGCACCTCCTCGGCCGCGGCGGCCGCGGTCTGCTCGCTCATGCCCATCGCAGTGAAGGTCTCGACGAGTTCGGCTTCCTCCGCCTCGGGATGCTTGCGCAGTGCGCGGCGCTCGACCCGCACCTCCGCGTCGATCTGTTCGTTGGAGGTCGACACCGAGGTGTACTCGCCGAGCGCCATCGAGAACGCGCCCGCCACCAGGCCGGCGACACCGCTGAGGATCACCGTGTGTGACTCCACTCCCGCGCCGCCGACGCCCGCGATCAGTGAGGTGTTGGTCACCAGGCCGTCCATCGCGCCGAACACCGCCGCGCGCAGCCACCCGCCGGAGACGTCCGAATGCGTGTGGTCGAAGTCGTGCGGCCGGGCGGCCGGGGACGGCGTGTTCGACGTGTCGGGATCGGGAGCGGAGTCGTTCACACAGCCGAATCTAGCTGCGAAAACGCTCATGATCTAGAAAGCTGAGGCATACCTGTTCGGTACCGTGTGGGGCGTGTGGATACGCATTGTGAGCCTGCTGGCACGCCTCGGTCTGGCAGCTGTGTGGCTGATCTCCGGATGGATCAAATTCATCGACCCCACCCAGACCGTGGTCGCGGTGCGGGCGTACCAGCTGCTGCCCGAGGACCTCGTCCGCCCCGTCGCCTACACGATGCCGATGCTCGAGATTGCACTCGGGCTGTTCCTGGTGATCGGCTTGGGCGTGCGGCTGACCGCCGTCGTTTCCGCGGCTGCCCTGCTCGTCCTGATCGGCGTGATCGTGTCCGTGTGGGCGCGCGGGCTGTCGATCGACTGCGGTTGCTTCGGCGGAGGTGGTGTCGCGGACGTCGACGGGTGGGACTACGCGCGGGAGATCGCCCGTGACGTCGGCTTCCTGGCGCTGGCGGCGTGGCTTGTGGTGTTCCCCCGCAGTCCGTTCTCCCTCGGTCCGCGCTCACGCGGACCGTTCTCAGTACCCGCTCAGGCGGCGGTGGCAGAGTAGTCGTCGAGCTGCGTCTGCCCACACGATCGTGCAGGCGCCGCAGTCAGTTCCCCGAACGGATCTCACACCTATGACGAAGGACGCGAAGTGAGTTCGAAGAAGCCGAAGTCGGCAAAGTACAGCCCTCAACCGACCTCCAGCAAGGCGACGTACATCGTCGGCGGTCTCGCGATCGTCGTGATCGCGGCGCTGGTGATCGGCGGCATCCTGTTGACCAAGGACAACGACAAGCCGCGGAACGAGGGGTACGGCGCGGTGCAGAACTCCGCCGTCCAGGTGACGATGGAGGACGCCGGCGTCGTGCGCCTCGGCCTGCCTGACGTGACGAACACGATCGACGTGTTCGAGGACCCGATGTGCCCGTACTGCGCTCAGCTCGAGCAGAAGCACGGCCAGGAGGTGGCGCAGGCCGTCGACGACGGCAAGATCGCGGTCCGCTACCACATCCTCAACTTCCTCAACCGGCTCTCGGCCAGCGGTGATTTCTCCACGCGTGCTGTTGCCGCATCGCAGTGTGTCGCTCAGACCGGGGACGCGATCGCGTACTCGACGTTCCACGGCGAGCTGTTCTCGCCCGCCAACCAGCCGGCCGAGAACGGCAAGTCGGACCTCTCCAACGAGGAGCTGGCGACGCTCGCGAAGGACTCCGGCGCCAACGAGGCCGCCGTCAACTGCATCACCAGCGGTGAGCGGGTGCAGCAGGCCGCCGCCGACGCCGAGACCGGCCGTCAGGCCCTCGCCGCGTCCGGCGCGACGGGCACCCCGGCCGTCGTCCACAACGGCGAGGTGATCGACGCACTCGGCAACCCCGACTGGGTGTCGCAGGTGTCGCAGTAGGACTGCGTGGTGGCCGGCCCGGAGCGGGCCGGCCACCACAGCTGCTGCGGGCTTCTCCTCTCTGACCAGGCGATTTGTTGCCCGTGACGGCGATGGTGTAACTTTCTTTCAGCACGAGGGAGTCACTCCTGAAGCGCAGAGAACAACTCGACACGGGGCTATGGCGCAGCTGGTAGCGCACCACACTGGCAGTGTGGGGGTCAGGGGTTCGAGTCCCCTTAGCTCCACTCCGAGACTCCGGGTCACGATCGTGACCCGGAGTCTTTTCGTGTCGGAATCCGGGCCCGTGGGCGTGCCGCGCGGGTTCCGGTGGTGCCGCGTCGCCGATCGGGGGAGCGGTGCGACGAAAGTCGGCGCGGCAGCGCGACGGGCCGGAGCATCAGGCGTCAGAGGTAGTCGACGCGCTCGTAGTGCTCGACGACGGGGAACGGGTCGTAGAAGTGATGCAGCAGCCGCCGCCACTCCTGATACTCCGCCGACCCGCGGAATCCGTCGGTGTGGTCTTCGAGCGTGTCCCACTCCACGAGGAGGAGATAGGCGTCGGGGCGTTCGAGGCAGCGCGAGAGTTCGAGCCGCCGGAACCCTGTCATCCCGGAGATGATCGCCTTCGCCTCGCCGAACGCCGTTTCGAATGCGGCGGCCTGTCCGGGTTTCACCTGCAAGGGCGCGTGTTCGAGGATCATCGGCGCATCCTCGCACACGGTGTCGGGTAGTGGCGCGGAGTGATCTCACGCGCCACTACCCGACGGCCCACCCAGGCAGGGGGGAATTCTGGGTGGGCCCGTTGCTGCCCAGGGGGGGTCGGGCAACTTTTTGAACTGTAGTGCAATTTGTGGCCTGAAGCACGTTGACTCGGTCGAATGACCGTTTGTCGAGGTGTCAGTCGTGGCGCCCGTATCCCTTGCCCTGCCGGTCCAGTTCGTCCGGCCCCGCCCGAGATGGAGCTCACGCAACCGATCCCACAGCGCGAGCTGCGAGAAATCGAGTTCGTCGCGCGAGCAGCGCCGGATCCGGCCGAGTTCGGGTCCGCTGTCCTTGTGCTCGCCGATGCGCAGGTGGAAGTGTCACCGGCCGAAGTCGATCGTGGCGTAGCCGTCGAACAACGAGATGCGCTTCGCCGCATTGGGCGCGGCCACCTCCCACGCGGCGCCCTCGATGATGATGCCGGGTTGTGTGGTGGTCATGCCGACCCCTCCTTCTCTCGATGGACGGACTCGGTCGGGCGGGTGAGCACGCAGTCCCCGCAGTAGCCGGAGACGGGCGTGCGATAGAACAGACAGCAGCTTCGACGCCGGTAGCCGGCGCCCTCGCGGTCGACGGTCTCGGCCAGCCGCGGATCCCTCAGGATCGTCTCGGCGACGTCCGATGCCTCGGCTCGGTTCGCGCCGTCGAGCACGCGGGCCGCCCCGATCAGCGCGGACGCCGCATTGCCCCACAGAAGCCGCTCCGACATCGGTTCGGCGGCGCGGATGGCGTCGATCATCGGTTCCAGGTGACGGCCCAGGACCACCTCGCACGCGAGGTCGACCAGATCCCCGAGATCCCTGCTCTCCCAGCCGATCGGCTCGCGCACGTGCAGATCGATACTGCCGTCCTCGTCGCGCCACAGCAGCTGGTCGAGGTCGGGCAGGATTCCGGCGCGGACGATGCCGCCGAGCGCGAGCGACCACAGGCGGGCCGCGTAGCCGAGGAACAGCGTGGACGCCGCGACCCGGAACTCGGTGGTGCCGATCCGTGAGCCCACGTGCCCGACGACGTCGGCGAGTGCGTCGGCGTCGTCGTACAGGGCTCGCACCGGTCGCCGGCCGCCCCGGCCGGGATCGCCGGTGGTGGCGGTGAAGTACGGACCGAGAGCGGCCAGATCGGACAATGCGGCCGTGACCGCGCCGGGCGGCGACAGCTGCAGCCCGGACCGCGGGAGATCGCGCAGGGCGTGGGGGAGAGCATCGAGGCCGTCGACGGCCAGCACCTGCCCGGCATGGTGGACGACGAGGTCGTCGTGGGCGTCGATCGTCAGGTCGGCAGCGCCGTCGTCGCCGACGACCGTCGCACCCTCCCGGCCGAGTGGCCGCGCGATCGCCGACGCCGTCGGTCCCGGTGCACGCACCCGTGCCCGGAGCGGGGCCTCGTGCGTGGACGCGAGCGCGAACACGCCCGAGCCGACGTCGAATCGCAGTGACCGCGAATCGAACACGCCGCCGATCCGCCCGTCCAGCGCGAGTCGTTCGGGCGTGCCGGTGCACAGCCGTCCCGACCGGTCCAGCAGCCACACGTGGTCGGCGACGCGGAGCGCCAGTTCGAGGTCGTGTGTGGACATCAGCATCGCGAGATCGTGCTCGCGCGCCGCACGCCGCATCAGTTCGACGAGCGCGACGCGGGACGGGACGTCGAGGAACGCGGTGGGTTCGTCGAGGACCAGCAGTGTCGGCTCCTGCGCCAGCGCCCGTGCGGTGAGTACCTGATGGCGCTCCCCGTCGGACAGTTCGCTAGCGGGACGGTCGGCGAGACGCGTGGCACCCACCGCGTCGAGGGCCCACTCGACGACGGCGTGGTCGCGGGCGCTCATCCGCCCGCCCAGGCCGAGGTGCGGTGTGCGGCCCAGTCCGGCGAGTTCGCGCGCCGACAGCATGCCCGGATCGACCCGGTCGGTGAGCACGACGGCGATCACGCGTGCGAGGTCGTCCGCGGACAAGCCGTGCAGGTCGTTGCCGGACAACGTGATCGAACCGCCGAGTACGGGTTGGAGTCCGCACACCGTGCGCAGCAGCGTGGACTTGCCGCTGCCGTTGGGGCCGAGCAGCACGGTCAGTTCGCCGCGGCGGGCGATCGCGTCGATCCCCGAGACGACGGTCCGCGTCGCGACCGGGCGCAGAGCGCTACGGGTGTGATAACCGACGGCGACATCGGCGAGCTCCAGGGCGACATCTGTCGCAGGTCTGTTCACAGGGTCGTTCACAGCGCACCTCCGATGCCGCGCCGACTGCGGACGAGGATCGTCACGACGATCGGTGCACCGATCAGCGCGGTGACGGCGTTGAAGGGAAGTACCGCGTCGCTGTCGGGCACCTGGCTGACGATGCCACATGAGAGGGCGACGGCGAGACCGAGGAATCCGATCGGGCCGAATCGCCTTGGTGGCCGGGGCACTCCGCCACGGGTAGCTGCCGCCCGCGTCGCGGACCAGGCCGCCGATGTAGCTGCCTCCGGCCGACACATACCACGTGCCCTGGTACATCGTGCCGGGCAGGAGGGGGTGGGCTCGGCGCCCTGTGCCGTCGCCGCGACCTGCTCGTAGTCGGCGCGGATCTGCGAGTACACCTCGTCCGCCTGTGCCTCGGAGCCGGTGAGTGCGGCCATCGCCTTGATCCACTCGGCCCGGCCGAGCGCCGTCGACTCGAGGTACTCGGCGTTCGCGACGACGGGGATTCCGGCCGCCCGGAGTTTCGCGTACGACGGTTCGTCGGTGCCACCGGTCATCAGCACATCCGGATCGGCCGCGCCGACCTTCTCGGTGTTCACGGTCCGATCCGGCGCGTACTCGACGACCTTCCCGGCGTCGATGCGCTCGCGCGAGTGGAATCACACCGGCCCCGACCGAGTAGCATGGCCGGTCGGTGATGTAGGTGACGTCGGGGCGCGGAGGATCGAGGAGTGGCGAAGAAACGTGGTCCACGGTCGATCCCTGTCGTCGTCGTGGCCGGCTTCCTCGGTTCGGGGAAGACGACCCTGCTCAATCATCTGCTCCGCAACAACGGCGGCACCCGGATCGGGGTGATCGTCAACGACTTCGGCTCGGTCAACATCGACTCGATGATGGTTGCGGGACAAGTCGATTCGATGATGGCACTCAGCAACGGCTGCATGTGCTGCGCAGTGGACGTCAGCGACATGGACGCGATGCTCGACCGGCTCGCGCACCGGACGTCGGAGATCGACGTCATCGTCGTCGAGGCGAGCGGACTCGCGGAGCCGCGCAACATGATTCGGCTGGTCCTCGGCAGTGAGAACCCGTACATCACGTACGGCGGCCTGGTCATCCTCGTCGACGGCGCCGAGTACCGGAACAGCCGGGCGCGGCATCCGGAACTGGATCAGCACATCGCGATCGCCGACCTGATCGTGCTGAACAAGACGGACCGCATCGACGGCGAGGACCACGACACCCTCCTCGGCGACGTGTGCCGGATCAATCCGCGTGCGGCCGTGGTCTCCACGGTGCAGGGGCGGGTGGATCCCGGTCTGCTGTTCGATCGGACCCCGCGGCCTGAACCCCGGCCCGGCCAGCAGTTGTCGTTCGACGACCTGCTCGCCGACGCGGGCGACGCCGCCGGTTGCGGTGAGTGCGGTGGCGACCACGACACCCACATCCACTCGCTGTACGACAGCGTCACGTTCGCGTCCGAGTTGCCGATGCACCCACGTCGGCTGGTCCGCTTCCTGGAGAAGCAGCCCGCAGGTGTGTACCGGATCAAGGGGTACGTGTACTTCGGTGTCCGCGGTCACCAGCAGAAGTACCTGCTGCAGGTGGTGGGCGACCACATCGCGTTCCACCCCCAGCGGTGGAACCCGGGCGAGCGCCGTCGGACCGAGCTGGTCGTGATCGGTACCGACCTCGACCCCGACTCGGTGGACGCGATGCTGGACGCCTGCACCGAATCCGAGGCCGAGGGTCTCGACGCCGACACGATGATGGGCGTGCACCGCTACACCGTCGACGCCTGATCGGATCCCCGCGAGCGACTTTCCGGGGACGGCTACCGTGGGGTGGTGACCGAATCTCCCATTTCCGTGTACGAAGCCATCCGCCGACGCCGTGACGTCCGCGCCGAGTTCAGCGGCGAGCTGATCCCCGACGAGACACTGCAGCGGGTGCTGGGCGCAGCGCACGCGGCACCGAGCGTCGGCAACACGCAGCCGTGGGACTTCGTCGTCGTCCGCAGTCCCGATACCCTCGCGACGTTCGCCGACCACGTCGCCGACCGTCGCCGTGCCTTCGCCGACTCGTTGCCCGAGGATCGCCGGAAGACGTTCGACCCCATCAAGATTGAGGGTATCCGCGAGAGCGGCACCGGCATCGTCGTCACCTACGATCCGTCGCGCGGTGGCCAGAACATCCTCGGTCGGCACACCATCGACGACACCGGCCTGTTCTCGGCGGTGCTGGCCATCCAGAACCTCTGGCTGGCCGCGGCCGCCGAGAACATCGGCGTCGGGTGGGTGTCGTTCTACGAGGAGGAGTACCTCACCGAACTACTGGACATTCCGGCTCCGGTCCGACCCATCGCGTGGCTGTGCGTCGGCAAGGTCGACCAGTTCCAGGAGGTGCCCGATCTGGAGCGTTTCGGTTGGCGGACGCGGCGCGCACTGGACGACGCGATCCACTGGGAACGCTTCTGATTCGTCGGCGGGACGATCCCCGAGGGTGTCAGCCGCGGCGGCGGCGCGAGCCGCCGCCCTGCGACGCCTGACGGGTTCCGCCGCCCTGCGACGCCTGACGGGTTCCGCCGCCCTGCGAGCCGGATCCGGTTCCGGTCGAGCCGGATCCGTTGCCTGCTCCGGAACGTCCGCCCGAACGACGGCGACCGCCGCCGCCGGTGGCGGCACCTTCCGAACGCGGACCGCGGCTGTTGCGTGCCTGACCGCCCTGACCGCCCCGAGCCGGACGCTGCCCCTGCTGGCGCCGGGCGTCACCGGCGGGCTTGTCGGTCTTGGGGGCTGGCGGCACGTGTGGGGCCGGTTCGCCGACGAGGCGGACCACGTGCTCGGAGTCGGCGGTCACCTGGACCGGAGTGACCTTGATCGACGCCTTGCGCATCAGCGCGGACAGATCCTTGCGCTGATCGGGCAGCACGATGGTCACGACGTCACCGGCGCTGCCGGCGCGCGCGGTGCGGCCCGAGCGGTGCAGGTACGCCTTGTGCTCGGCGGGCGGATCGACGTGGACCACGAGCTCCACCTCGTCGACGTGGACGCCGCGCGCCGCGACGTCGGTGGCCACCAGCACGCGTGCCGAGCCCTCCGAGAACGCCGCCAGGTTGCGGTCGCGGGCCGCCTGGGACAGATTGCCGTGCAGGTCCACCGACGGGATGCCGGACTCGGTGAGCTGACGGGCCAGCTTGCGCGCCTGATGCTTGGTGCGCATGAACAGGATGCGCCGTCCCTGGCCCGACGCCAGCTTGTGGATCAGGGCCTTCTTGGCCTCGACGCCGGAGACGTCGTAGACGTGGTGGGTCATCGCCGCGACCGGCGAGTTCGCCTCGTCGACGGAGTGCAGGACCTCGTTCTGCAGGAACCGCTTGACCAGCTTGTCGACGCCGTTGTCGAGCGTCGCCGAGAACAGCAGGCGCTGGCCGCCGGCGGGTGTCGCGGCGAGGATGCGGGTCACGCCGGGCAGGAAGCCGAGATCCGCCATGTGGTCGGCCTCGTCGAGGATCGTGATCTCGACGGCGTCGAGTTTGACGAAGCCCTGCTTCATCAGATCCTCGAGGCGGCCCGGGCACGCGACGACGATGTCGACGCCGGCCTCGAGTGCCTTGACCTGACGGTGCTGCGAGACGCCACCGAAGATGGTGGTCACGCGCAGGCCGTGGGCGTCGGCGAGGGGTTCGAGGGTCGCGGTGATCTGCGTCGCGAGCTCACGGGTGGGAGCGAGGACGAGGCCGCGCGGCTTGCCCGGGCGGCGCTTGCCGCCGGCGAGGCGGGCCGCGAGGGGGATCGAGAACGCGAGGGTCTTGCCGCTGCCGGTCTTGCCGCGGCCCAGGACATCCCGGCCGGCCAGAGTGTCGGGGAGGGTGTCGACCTGGATGGGGAACGGTGCGGTGATGCCGCCGTTCGTCAGTGCGGTGACGAGCGGGGCAGGGACACCCAGGGACTCGAAGGAGGGGGTTGCCGATTCGTCGGACGGGGTGGTGACGCTGGTGGACAAGTTCGTCGGTGCCTTTCGGGCATTCGTCATGCACGCCTACGGCCGGGAGTTCCCGGTGCACGGCCTGCACAAGGTGGCGACATTGCCGGGAGGCAAGATCGATCGCCGCAAGAAATGCTTGTGCTGGTGCACTCGTCTGCACTCGTCGGCGGGCGTGTCTGCCCGTCGGGGCATTCCAGCACTCGCTCGAATCCGGCGCGAAGTGAAGCGTTCTACGACGCTGGACGCCTCGCAAGCGGACGTCCAGTACCCGCCACCATACCGGGTTCAGGTATCGGCGGTCGGTCGGGCCGACCCGACCACGTCACAACCCCACCCATTCGGACGTGCCGGTCACGAACTGCTGGCGTTTCCAGATCGGCACCTCGGCCTTGATCCGCTCCACCAGTTCGGCGCACGCGGCGAACGCCTCGGCGCGGTGCGGTGCGGCCACCGCCGCGACCAATGCCAGATCACCGACGGTCAACTGTCCCACGCGATGTAGCGCGGCCACGGGCAGCCCGGTGCGCTCGGAGACCTGTTCACAGCACTGCCGGAGGAACCGTTCGGCGTCCGGGTGGGCCTGGTACTCGAGGGCGGACACCGACCGGCCGCCGTCGTGGTCGCGCACGACACCTGTGAAAACCACCACAGCGCCGTGCTCGGGCCCAGCCACGGCGGCGTCGACGACCGCGGGATCGAGTGGTTCGGCACAGATGCGCGCCAGTACGTCACTCATCGTGGGCACCGCCGCCCGCGACCTGCGCCAACAGATGCTCGAGGACCGGATCCAGTACCGACAGCCCGTCCTTCACCCCGCCCGGCGAGCCCGGCAGGTTCACCACGACGGTGCGCCCGACGAGCCCGGCGACGCCGCGGCTGAGGGACGCGTGCGGGGTCACCTCGGTGCCGCGCCTGCGCATGGCCTCCGTCAGGCCCGGCAGTTCCCGATCGAGGACGGCGAGCGTGGCCTCGGGCGTCGCGTCGGTGGGGGAGGCTCCGGTGCCGCCGGTGGTGATCACCAGCGCGGGGAAGTCGGAGAGCGCGTCGGCCAGCCCCGTCGTGATGTCGGCGTCGGCGTAGACCAGCGGGCCGCGCACGGTGTGGCCACGGGCCTCGAGCCAGTCGACGATCGTCGGGCCCGTCGTGTCGGGCCGCGTGCCCCGGGCACCACCGGTGGACGCGACGAGGACGGTCGCCGAACCGGTCCGCACGACGGCGCGCGGGGCAGCGGCGGCCGTCGTCGCGTCGTCGCGGCGCCAGTGCCCGCGCTTGCCGCCCTCCTTCGTCAGCAACCGGACGCCGTCGAGCGTCGCCGCCGGGTCGACGGCCTTGACCATGTCGTGCAGCGTCAGCCCCGCGACGGCGACCGCGGTGAGAGCCTCCATCTCGACCCCGGTGGGGCCCTTCGTCTTCGCGGTGGCCTCGATCGTGATCGAGGTGTCGGTGAACCCGAACTCGACCTTGACCGACGACAGCGCCAGTTGGTGACACAGCGGGATCAGCTCGGAGGTCTTCTTCGCGCCCGAGATGCCGGCAATCCGTGCGGTCGACAGGACATCGGCCTTCGGCATGTCGTCGGCACGGACCAGCGCGACCACGTCCGGCGTCGTCACCAGTTCACCGGCCGCGACCGCGATCCGCGTGGTGTCCGCCTTCGCGCTCACGTCCACCATCCGGGCCCGGCCCTCGCCGTCCAGATGGCTCAGCTCGCTCATCTTCTGCTCGCTCACTACAGGGGCCACACCTTCACTCGATCGCCCGCCGCCAGGGACGTGACGGCGGTGGGAACGTCTATCAGTACATCGGCCCACGCGAAGGCCGCCACGAGGTGCGACCCGGGACCCGACACCACCTCGACACCGGAGTCGGTGCGACGGCCGCGCAGGAATTGCCGCTTGCCCGCGATCGACGTGACGGCGTGATCGAGCACGCGCTCCTCGGCGGGCACCGCGGGCAGTCCCACCGCGCGCCGCAGCAAGGGGCGCAGGAACACCTCGAACGAGACCATCGTGCTCACCGGGTTGCCGGGGAAGGTCAGGACCGGGATCTCGTCGACCAGCGCGAGGCCCTGCGGGCCGCCGGGCTGCATTGCGACCGGACCGAACCGCGCCCCCAGTTCGGTGAGGACGTCCTTGACCACCTCGTAGTCGCCCATCGACACCCCGCCCGACGTGATCACCAGTTCGGTGCGGGCGACCGCCCGGCGCAGCGCGGCACGGAACGCGTCGGGCTCGTCGCTGCTGCGGTCCACCACCGCGACCTCGGCACCGTTGGCGCGCAGGCTCGCGGACAGGGCGGCACCGTTGGAGTCGTAGATCTGCCCGGGTGCGGGGCTGGTGCCGGCGTCCACCAGTTCCGCACCGGTCGTGATCACCGCGACGCGCGGCCTGGTCCGCACCGTCACCGAGCTCAGTCCGACCGCGGCGAGTACCCCGAGATGTCGTGGTTCGAGCAGCGTTCCCGCCGTCAGCAGCAGCGTTCCGGTGTGCACGTCGCTGCCCCGCTCGCGGACGTAGTCGCCCCGGTCCCGGGTCCGCTCGATTGTCACCTTGCCGTCGATCACCTCGGTGTCCTCCACCGGCACAACGGCATCCGCACCGTCGGGGATCACCGCCCCGGTCATGATCCGGACCGCGGTGCCCGGCACGTGCGGGGCCGGCTCGGCCGGGCCGGCGGCGACGGTGCCGACCACCGGCAGCGTCACCGGGACCGCGGCCACCGAGGCGGCGTCCACCGCGAATCCGTCCATCTGCGAGTTCCGGAACAGCGGCAGGTCGACGGGGGAGGTGCGGTCGTACGCCAGCACCCGGCCGAGGGCGTCGTCGAGGCGCACGGTCTCGGCCGGTCGCGTCAGCAGTGGTTCGAGAAGCCGGCGCACCTCCGCGGCGTGGTCCTCGACGGATCGCGCCGTGCCGCCGTGCCGATGCCCAGGACGCTGTGCCATGAGTGCCAATCCTAGGCATCTTCGTCGCACTCGGTCGGCGGTACAGCGGCATACTGGGGGCATGACGGCGGTACGGGCGGGAACGGTGGTGGACGTCGGCATTCCGGCTGTCCGGACCGCGCCCGCGACGACCGGACGTCCCGACGTGCCCGAACTGGTGGACAGTTTCGGGCGGATCGCGCGGGATCTGCGGGTCTCCATCACCGAGAAGTGCTCGCTGCGCTGCACGTACTGCATGCCGGCGGAGGGCCTGCCGGTGGTCCCGGCCCGGCAACTGCTCACCGCCGACGAGATCGTCCGACTAGTCGATGTCGCGGTGCACCGTCTGGGGGTGCGCGAGGTCCGGTTCACCGGAGGGGAGCCGCTGATGCGGCGCGATCTCGAGGCCATCGTCGCGGGCTGCGCCGAGACGGTGCCCGGGATTCCCCTGTCGATGACCACCAACGCGGTGGGCCTCGAGCATCGGGCCCACGCCCTCGCTCGTGCCGGGCTGACGCGGGTCAACGTCTCGCTCGACACGGTCGACCGTGCACACTTCGCCGAACTGACCCGCCGGGACCGGCTGGACTCGGTCCTCGCAGGGATCCGGGCCGCGCAGGACGCGGGGCTCGCGCCGCTGAAGATCAATGCGGTGCTGATGGCCGAAACCCTCGACGGGGCAGTCGATTTGCTCCAGTGGTGCCTCGACTCCGGATGTGCGCTGCGGTTCATCGAGCAGATGCCGCTCGACGCCGACCACGAGTGGGCGCGGGAGAACATGGTGGACGCGAAGACACTCCTGGACGTGCTCGGGTCGCGTTTCGAGCTGCACGAGGTGGGCCGCGAGGATCCGTCCGCGCCCGCCGAGGAATGGCTCGTGAACGGCGGCCCGGCCACGGTCGGGATCATCGCCTCGGTGACCCGCTCGTTCTGTGAGGACTGCGACCGCACCCGGCTCACCGCGGAGGGGACCGTCCGGTCGTGCCTGTTCAGCGATCGCGAGGTGGATCTGCGCGACGCGCTGCGCTCCGGCGCCGGCGACGAGGACCTCGCGCAGCTGTGGCGTGCGGCAATGTGGGACAAGTGGGCCGGGCACGGCATCAACGCGGCGGGATTCGTTCCCCCGCAGCGCAGTATGGGAGCAATCGGTGGCTGACACAATCGGGGCGGCGCGCACCGTGGAGGTGCGGTATTTCGCGGCGGCGGCCGAGGCAGCAGACCGTACGACGGAGACGTTGTCGGTGCCCGCGGATGCCGATCTGGGGCACCTGCAGGCGATGCTGGTGGACCGCTACGGCGCTGGGATGGAGAAGATCCTGGGCGTTGCGGCATACCTGGTGGACTCCGAGCTCATCCGAGATCTGACGCGGCCCGTCGGCGCACAGGTCGACGTGCTGCCACCGTTCGCAGGCGGGTAACTCCGCAGCTCACCGTTTGCGCAGCCACTCCTCGAACGTGACTGTGCCGAACGTTCTGTCCGGCACCAGGTTCCAGCCGTTTCTCCAGAACGTGCCCATGCTGCCGGGCATGGGGAGATTCGTGACCCGGCCGCGTGCGGCGGTGGCGGACTTCCACGCGAGCGCCATCTCGCGCATCGTCAGGATCTCGGGTCCGCCGATCGTCGTCGGGTCGTCGGACACCCGGTCGGCGACGGCGGCGTCGACCAGCGCGCGGGCGACGTCCGCGGTGTCGATCGACTGGAACCGGGTGTGGGTGAACGCCGGGATCAGCCCGACTTTGGACGCGGGCGCGCAGATCATCGGGACGAACTCGTGGAACTGCGTCGCGCGCACCACCTGCGTCGGCAGCGATGCGTCGGCGTACGAGCGCTCCTGCCGGGTCTTGGCCCGGTAGTACGCGAACGTCCCGCGGTCGACATTGACGATCGAGAGCAACACCGCCCGGGAGACGCCCGCGGACTGCGCGGCGGCGAGCAGATTCGTGGCTCCCGTCGTGAGTACCGCCCGGGTGCTGCGGGTCTTGCCGTCGGTGGTGTCGATCACGACGTCCACGCCGTCGAGGGCAGCCGCGAGCCCGTCGCCGGTGACGAGATCCGCGGCGGCGTGTTCGAGCCCGCTGCCCACCGTCCCGCCGCGGCGGCTGAGCACCCGCACCGGCTCGCCGCGGCGCATCAGTTCGGCGACCACCGAACGCCCGGCGACACCCGTGCCGCCCGCCACCAGAAATCTGGTCATGGATTCCCCCCTCGTTACCCGTCAGTCCTCGCGCCACCACGTGTCGAGCGGCGTCACCGGCACCGTCCGCTTGTGGCGAGTGTTGCGGTACATCCGCTCGAGCTTCTCGGCCACCTCGTCGGTGACGTCCCGTCCCTCGAGGAAGTCGTCGATCTGGTGGTAGGTGACCCCGAGCGCCACCTCGTCCGGCAGCGACGGCCGGTCGTCCTCGAGATCGGCGGTCGGCACCTTGCGCCACGTCGAGTCGGGGGCGCCGAGTTCCTGCAGCAGCGCCGCACCCTGGCGCTTGGTGAGCCCGGTGAGCGGGGTGAGATCGACGCCGCCGTCACCGAACTTGGTGAAGAACCCGGTGAGTGCCTCCGCGGCGTGATCGGTGCCCACCACCAGGTAGCCGAGCTCGCCCGCGACGGCGTACTGGATCATCATGCGCTCGCGCGCCTTGATGTTGCCGCGCACGAAGTCCCGCAGCCGGCCGCCGTCCCCGAGGATCTCGCGCATCGCCTGCGACGCTTCCTCGGCGGTGGCGTCGGCACCCGGCTTGACGTTGACGGTCAGTGACCGGTCCGGTGCGATGAACTTCAGGGCCACCTGCGCGTCGTCCTCGTCGAACTGCGATCCGTACGGCAGTCGGACGGCGACGAACTCCGCGGTGTGGCCCTCGGCGCGCAGTTCCTCGACCGCCAACTGGGTCAGGCGACCGGCGAGGGTGCTGTCCTGGCCGCCGCTGATCCCGAGCACGAAGCCCTTGGCCGGAGTGGACCGCAGATAGTCCTTGACGAACTGCACACGGTTGCGGATCTGGGCAGCGGGATCGATCGTCGGCTCGACGCCGAGTTCCTCGATGATCCGGGCGCGCGAAATTACCATGGCAGAACTGTAGCGAGCACGGGTCGGGTGTGCAGCACCGCGAACCGGCACGGCAGGATGTGATTCTGCGCGCCCACCGGCGGCGACAGAGAACGCGGGAGACCCTGATGAGCAGCACCGGCAGCACCGGCATCCTCGTGGTGAGCGCCACGGCAGGCGAAGCGGCGCATGTGCCGGACGGCCTCGACGTCGTCGTCACGGGCATCGGCAAGGTGGCGGCGGCGGTCGCGGTCACGCACGCGCTCGCGAAGTGCGATCCGGATCGGCTGCCGCTCGTGGTGAACATCGGGACCGCGGGAGCGCTGCATACCCGTCACAGCGGCCTGTACCTGCCGTCGGCGGTCCTCAACCACGACATCAGCAGCGAGGTGCTGCGCTCGCTCGGCCATCCCGTGCGGGACGTCATCGACGTCGAGGACGGTGACGGTTCGGTGCTCGCGACGGGGGACTCGTTCATCTCCGACGCCGAGATCCGCGATGCACTCGCCGCGCGGGCCGATCTGGTCGACATGGAGGGGTTCGCCGTCGCGTTCGCGTGCGCGCAACTCGGTGCCCGGTGCCGCCTGGTCAAGCACGTCAGCGACCAGGCCGACGACTCCGCGATGGATTGGCCGGAGCAGGTGGACGCGAGCGCGCGGGTGCTCGGCCAGTGGCTGCGCGAGAGGCTCTGACGCCTGCCGCTAGTGTCCCCCGCTAGTGTCCCCGCAGCCCCAGCCCGGTGCCGTCGGCGCGCATCAACGTCATGGCGTCGCCGTCGATCGAGTAGGTGACCTCGCCCTCGAGGACGTGCTGCACGGCCTGCTCCACCTCTGCGACGTCCGCCGCGCACGCCATCCTGGTGGTGGCGAGTGGACCGAACGTGATCGTGCCGTCACCGACCTGGGCAGGGCCGTTGAAACGATTGCATCCGGTGGTGCCGGTGGCCTGGCCGTTCTCGCCGATCGTCAACGTCGGTGCCGACGTCTCGAGGGCCGCCGACGTCGTGACGGCCTGTGGGCTGATCAGCGTGTCGACCACCCATGTGGTGCCGACGAGCGGGCGATCCGGATTCGCGGTCTTCTTGTCGGCGAGTGTGACGGTGGTGCCGGTGGTCGAGAGGGTGAGGACGTCGTCGGTCAGCGTCCACGCCGGCTGGGTCGCGAACAGGTCGCTCATCCACTTGTCGGCGCCTGCGACGTCGTCCGGGCAGGCCATCATGGTGGTCGCGATCGCACCGGTCTTCACGACTCCGCCGGACAGGTCGACGCCGCTCACGCCGCGGTTGCAGCCCGCGCTCATCGCGATGCTTCCCTTCTCGGGGAAGGCGACCTCGAGTGGGCCGCCGCCGGGGATGGCGGTGCCGGTCACGGCGGTGGACAGGTACGTGTGCCCCCACAGCGCGTCCTCGGGTGCCGCGGTGGCCGAGGACGGAGCGTCCGCGGACGTGGTTTCGGCGTCCGCACCGTCGTTGCTGTTCCCGCACGCCGTCAGCGTGGCGGCAGACAGGAGGGCGAGGACGACCAACGGCGTGCGCATGACCACACCCTAGTCGGCGGGTGCCGTCGAACGGGTGATCCTGTGGGCCAGGTCTTCCCACGCGTCGGCGATCCGTCGCTCCGACATTCCGAGGGTGCGGATCTGGTGCAGCACGAGGCTCGCCTCGAGCGGTGCGAGTAGGGCTGTTCCGAGTAGTTCGAGGTCCCCGTCGACGCCGGCGTCGGTGAGCAGCGTCACGATGTGCCGCAGGCTCACGGCGCGTGCCGGGCCGGAGAACCGGAACTCGGGGGAGTCCTCGGCGGCCCGCAGGATGTCGCCCTGGACGGCGACCATGTCGAGCCGGGCGCGACCGAACGAGACCAGGCGGACGACGGGATCGGCGCCAGGTCCGAGCGGTGCGGGCCCGAACATGAAGGCGTGCTGCAGTTCGCGCTCGGTGTGGTCGAGCAGCGCGTTCATCAGGCCCGAGCGGCTGCCGAACCGGCGGAAGACGGTGCCCTTGCCGACGCCGGCAGCGGCGGCGACGGCCTCCATCGTCACGGCGTCGACTCCTCGTTCGGCGACGAGTCGAGCGGCCGCGTCGAGGAGGAGTTTCCGATTGCGGGCGGCATCACATCGCTCGGGGATCTCGGCGTCCACCAGCGGAAGTAGCGGGCTGTTCACGTCAGCATCGTAGCCCAGCCGGGAACACAAGTGGACCGCGGTCCGTTTGTGCTGCTATACATGTCCACGGCGTTATCGACCGCATCACCGAAGGAATTTCCCATGTCTCAGTCCCGCGTTCTCGTCCTCGTCGGCAGCCTCCGTGCCGGCTCCGTCAACCGTCAGCTCGCGGAGACCGCCGTCGCCGGCGCGCCCGAGGGTGTCGAGCTCACCATCTACGAGGGACTCGGTGAGCTCCCCTTCTACAACGAGGACATCGACGTCCCCGGCGCCTCGATCGCCGGCGTCGACCAGCTCCGCGCGGCCGCGGCCGAGTCCGACGCGCTGCTCCTGGTCACCCCCGAGTACAACGGCACCGTCCCCGCCGTCCTGAAGAACGCCATCGACTGGCTGTCGCGCCCCTACGGCACCGGTGCCGTCAAGGACAAGCCGGTCGCCGTGATCAGCGCTTCCCCGAGCCCCAACGCCGCCAAGTGGGCGCACGACGACGCCCGCAAGGCGCTCGGCATCGCCGGCGGCAACGTGCTCGACGTCGAGCTCTCCATCGGTGGCACCATCCAGAAGTTCGGCGAGCTGCACCCGCGCGAGAACGCCGAGGTCGCGCAGCAGGTTGCCGGCGTCGTCGCCGCACTGGTCGAGGCGTCCAAGGAACTCGCCAACGCCTGACGCCCCGCCTGGGCCGAATGTCACATGCGTTCAGTTCGACTGAACGCATGTGACATTCGGCATTTCAGGGAGTGCTCACAGCCCGGCCCGCTCCATGGCCGCGTCGACGGCGTCGCGGACCGAATCGAAGTCGCCGCCCGCAGTCAGTGCCGCCAGCTGCGCGGCCTCGATCTGCTCACGCACGGACTCGTACCGCGCGGTCCAGGCCGCCTTGTCGGCGCGCCAGTAGCCGATGACGTCGTACCGGTCGGTGGGCAGACCCAGATCGTGTCGCACCCACCTGCGCACCTCGCGCGCGAGACCTGCCTCACCGGCGAACCACACGTAGCCGGGGCCGTCGGGTGCGCTCCACGGCATCGCGGCGTCGGCGAGGGCGCTGGGGCCGACGCCGTTGCCGGTGCCGTGGAGCCACGTGACCGTGACGCCGCCGGCGGTGTCGAGGCTTTGTTCGTCGGCGGCCGTCGTCACCTCCGCGATGACGTGGACGCGCGTGCCGGGTGTGAGGCCCTCGACGATGCGTCCGACGGCGGGCAGCGCGGTCATGTCCGCGATCAGCAGCTGCCACCGTGTGTCGGTCGGCGGGCGGTACCAGCCGGAGGCCGCCGTCACCCCGAGTATCTGCCCCGGACGCGCCTGTAGGGCCCATCGGACTGCGGCACCGCCGTCGTGCACGGCGAAGTCGATGTCCATCTCGTGTGTTGCCGCGTCCCAGCGGCGGACGGTGTAGCTGCGCATCTCCGGCCGTCCGGTGCCCCCGGTTCCGGGGAAGTCCCAGCCGTCGCCGACTTGCTCGGGCGCCGGTGGGCGATCCGCGCCGTCGGGTGGGAACACCACCAGGAGTCGCTCGTCGGGGTCGCCGCTCGAGGTGAAGCGGGTCAGGTCGCCGCCGGCGAGGGTGATCCGCTGCATGTTGGGGGTGACGCGCTGCACCCGCGCCACGGTCGCGAAGAAGTAGGGGTTCTCGTTCGGCGGCACCCGATCACCCTGGCACATTTCGGTGCGGCGGCGGCACGAACCATCGGACAGCTACCGTTCAGCTATGTCCGACGGAGTGGCCTGGGCGGTGGCGCTCGGCGCGCCGTCGGGTCGACCCGCCCCGGCTCCGCTGTCGGCGTCCGCGCCGAGTCTCCCGACATCTGCGCGAGTGGTGCCGACGAGGGGCTGTCGGTGTGTCCACAGACACACTCCGGACCCACCTGTGACCGCATTTTCGGCGCGTCCTCGGCGTGTCTCCGGCGTGTCGCGCGGGGTGTCCGTGCAGGACGTCGCGGAGGTGACCGAAATCACCTGCTCGAGCGTGATCTACGACACGCCGGAAGGGGGTCTCGGCGCACCGCTCGGAGGAGGTCAACCTGCGAATATCAACCGTGTCACTCACAAGATCTCGGGTTGTGCGTTTCTGTCGGCCACTAGGTGTAGTGTCTACACAGCCGAGGGGCACAACGGGAACGAATCCGATCCCGGGTCGGAAAACAGGCTCTTTCCTCGGCACGCAGAGCACACAATCCGTAGCTCGCAAGGCCGTGGAAAGAGGGACCATCATGAGCATCACCGTGTACACCAAGCCCGCCTGCGTTCAGTGCAATGCCACCTACCGTGCCCTCGACAAGGCCGGTCTCGAGTACGACATCATCGACATCTCCGAGAACCCCGAGGCACGCGACTACGTGATGGCCCTCGGATACCTCCAGGCCCCCGTCGTGGTGGCCGGTGACGATCACTGGTCCGGCTTCCGTCCCGACCGCATCAAGACCCTCACCGCAAACGCTGCTTGAAGCGTCGCGGGACCGGTCGAATCTCAGCTCGAGTAAGAGGGTGAACACCGATGGCATCGCTGGTGTACTTCTCCAGCGCGTCGGAGAACACACACCGATTCGTCCAGCGGCTCGGTGTCCCCGCCGCGCGCATCCCGCTGCGTGACCGCGAAGGCGCGTTCGAAGTCGACGATCCCTACGTCCTGATCCTCCCCACCTACGGGGGCGGCACAACGGCGATGGGCCGCGACACGAGCTACGTGCCGAAGCAGGTCATCCGATTCTTGAACAACAAGCACAATCGCTCGCGCATCCGCGGGGTGATTGCTGCCGGCAACACGAACTTCGGCGAGTCGTACTGCTTCGCCGGGAACGTGATCTCGCAGAAGTGTCAGGTGCCGTACCTGTACCGCTTCGAACTAATGGGAACACCAGAGGATGTCATCGCCGTGCGCGAGGGCCTCGAACAATTCATGGAGAGTGAACAGTGGCACCGACCATCACAGATTCAGCCCCGGCTGGGAGTGTAGAGCGCGCGGCGGCACAACCCGACGCGTCGGCGGGCGAGTTGGACTACCACGCGCTCAACGCGATGCTGAACCTGTACGGTCCCAACGGCGAGATCCAGTTCGACAAGGACCGTGAGGCCGCCAACCAGTACTTCCTGCAGCACGTCAACCAGAACACGGTCTTCTTCCACAATCAGGACGAGAAGCTCGACTACCTGGTCAAGGAGAACTACTACGAGCGTGAGGTTCTCGACCAGTACACCCGCAACTTCGTCAAGTCGCTGATCGACCGGGCCTACGCCAAGAAGTTCCGCTTCCCGACGTTCCTGGGTGCCTTCAAGTACTACACCTCGTACACGCTCAAGACGTTCGACGGTAAGCGCTACCTCGAGCGTTTCGAGGACCGCGTCTGCATGGTTGCGCTCACCCTCGCCGCGGGCGACGAGACGCTCGCGACCGAACTGGTCGACGAGATCATCGCCGGACGGTTCCAGCCGGCCACCCCGACGTTCCTCAACTCCGGGAAGAAGCAGCGCGGCGAGCCCGTGTCGTGCTTCCTGCTGCGCATCGAGGACAACATGGAGTCGATCGGCCGTTCGATCAACTCGGCCCTGCAGCTGTCCAAGCGCGGCGGCGGAGTTGCATTGCTGCTCAGCAACGTTCGCGAGCACGGCGCCCCGATCAAGAAGATCGAGAACCAGAGCTCCGGCGTCATCCCGATCATGAAGCTGCTCGAGGACTCGTTCTCGTACGCCAACCAGCTCGGTGCCCGTCAGGGTGCCGGCGCGGTCTACCTGCACGCGCACCACCCGGACATCTACCGCTTCCTCGACACCAAGCGGGAGAACGCGGACGAGAAGATCCGCATCAAGACGCTGTCGCTGGGCGTCGTGATCCCGGACATCACGTTCGAGCTCGCGAAGAAGAACGAGGACATGTACCTGTTCTCGCCGTACGACGTCGAGCGCATCTACGGTGTGCCCTTCGCGGACGTCAACGTCAGCGAGAAGTACCACGAGATGGTCGACGACAAGCGGATCCGCAAGTCGAAGATCAAGGCGCGCGAATTCTTCCAGACGCTCGCCGAGCTGCAGTTCGAGTCGGGCTACCCGTACATCATGTTCGAGGACACGGTGAACCGGGCGAACCCGATCGAGGGCAAGATCACGCACTCGAACCTGTGCTCGGAGATCCTGCAGGTCTCGACGCCGTCGACGTTCAACGACGACCTGTCCTACAGTCATGTCGGCAAGGACATCTCGTGCAACCTCGGCTCGCTGAACATCGCGCTGACGATGGACTCGCCCGACTTCGCGAAGACGATCGAGACCTCGATCCGCGCGCTCACCGCCGTCTCGGACCAGACGCACATCTACTCGGTGCCGTCGATCGAGCAGGGCAACAACGACTCTCACGCGATCGGCCTGGGGCAGATGAACCTGCACGGCTACCTCGCTCGTGAGCGGATCCACTACGGCTCCGAAGAGGGCGTCGACTTCACGAACATCTACTTCTACACGGTCGTGTTCCACGCGGTCCGTGCGTCGAACGAGATCGCGAAGGAGCGCGGCACCCACTTCAAGGGCTTCCCGCAGTCCAAGTACGCGTCGGGCGAGTACTTCGACAAGTACACCGACCAGGTGTGGGAGCCCGCCACCGAGCGGGTGCGTCAGCTGTTCGCCGACGCCGGCGTGCACATCCCGACGCAGGACGACTGGCGTGAGCTCAAGGCGTCGGTGCAGAAGTACGGCATCTACAACCAGAACCTGCAGGCTGTTCCGCCGACCGGCTCGATCTCGTACATCAACAACTCCACCAGCTCGATCCACCCGGTGGCCGCGAAGATCGAGATCCGCAAGGAAGGCAAGATCGGTCGCGTCTACTACCCGGCGCCGTACCTGACGAACGACAACCTGGAGTACTACCAGGACGCGTACGAGATCGGGTACGAGAAGATCATCGACACGTACGCCGCGGCCACGCAGCACGTCGACCAGGGCCTGTCGCTGACGCTGTTCTTCAAGGACACCGCGTCCACGCGCGACGTCAACCGCGCGCAGATCTACGCGTGGCGCAAGGGAATCAAGACGCTGTACTACATCCGCCTGCGTCAGATGGCACTCGAGGGCACCGAGGTCGAGGGTTGCGTCTCGTGCATGCTGTGACGGTAGTGAAGAGCTTGAACGAAGTGAGGGAATCGTGAGCGAGAAGATCAAGCTGGTCAGTCGCGTGTCGGCGATCAACTGGAATCGCGTGCCCGACGACAAGGACGCCGAGGTGTGGGATCGCCTCACCGGCAACTTCTGGCTGCCGGAGAAGGTGCCGGTGTCCAACGACATCCAGTCGTGGGCCACTCTCACGCCGAACGAGCAGCAGCTCACGATGCGCGTGTTCACCGGCTTGACGCTGCTCGACACCATCCAGGGCACCGTCGGCGCCGTGAGTCTGATCCCCGATGCGGTCACCCCGCACGAGGAGGCCGTGCTCACCAACATCGCGTTCATGGAGTCGGTGCACGCGAAGAGCTACTCGCAGATCTTCTCGACGCTGTGCACCACGCGTGAGATCGACGACGCGTTCCGCTGGTCGGAGGAGAACCCGAACCTGCAGCGCAAGGCGCAGATCGTCCTCGACTACTACCGCGGTGACGACCCGCTCAAGCGCAAGGTGGCCTCGACGCTGCTCGAGAGCTTCCTGTTCTACTCGGGCTTCTACCTGCCGATGTACTGGTCGTCGCGGGCCAAGCTCACCAACACGGCCGACATGATCCGCCTGATCATCCGTGACGAGGCGGTGCACGGCTACTACATCGGCTACAAGTACCAGCGCGGACTCGAGCAGGTCACCGAGGCCGAGCGTGAGGAGCTCAAGAACTACACGTTCGAGCTGCTGTTCGAGCTGTACGACAACGAGGTCGAGTACACGCAGGACCTGTACGACGAGGTCGGGCTCACCGAGGACGTCAAGAAGTTCCTGCGCTACAACGCCAACAAGGCGTTGATGAACCTCGGCTACGAGGGCCTGTTCCCGAAGGACGAGACGGACGTCAACCCGGCGATCCTGTCGGCCCTGTCTCCGAACGCGGACGAGAACCACGACTTCTTCTCGGGTTCCGGTTCGAGCTACGTCATCGGCAAGGCCGTCAACACCGAGGACGAGGACTGGGACTTCTAGCCCTCCCGTACCACTTCGGCCGAATGTCACATCGGTTCAGTCCGACTGAACCGATGTGACATTCGGCCGTCGGCGTTTTCAGGGAAGGGTGACGTCGCTGCGGCGGGATGACGGCCGGTGAGTCGTCGTAGCTGCCCAGCCACGGATTGTCCGAGATCGTGCCGACGAAGTCGACGGCCCCGATGAGCCACCACTTCAGCAGGTAGCCGGTGGTCGGCCACTGTCCGTGGAGGGGCGAACGACCGACGCACAAGCCGGTCAGTGTCTTGCCGAGGGTCGCGTGGAAGATCCGTTTAGCCACCACTCGCTGCAGGAGCGACGCGAGAATCCACCCGATCGGGATTACCGATACCGGGGATCGTCCGAATCGCCGTGGTGGTCGGGAAGTCCGGCCGGCGCGGTTCCCGGGGGAGTGCTCGCACCGAACCCTGATGTGGTCACCGGAGAAGGGTGACGGATGCTGCTGCGAAACCCAATGGTGTGGGCGAGGATTCGCCGGAACCGTTGTCGTGGACGTGCGCCGCGCCTAGTGTCGAGGGGGTGGGACCGAGCCGACGGTGCCCGACGACGATCGAGGAGACGGCAATGAGTGGTCGAGTAGTGCATTTCGAGGTCCCGTTCGACGACGGTGATCGAGCACGCAGTTTCTACAAGGTGGCATTCGGCTGGAACGTCACCGAGATGCCGGAACTCGAGTACACCGGTGTCGCCACCGGGCCGGTCGAGGACTCGGGGATGCCGAGCGAACCCGGGTACATCGGTGGTGGCATGTTCCGTCGCGAGGAACAGTATCCGAAGGGCCCGGTGATCACGATCGACGTCCCCGACATCGACGCCGCGCTCGCGAAGATCGAGTCGCTCGGCGGTGCGACGGTCGCGGCCAAGCAGCCTGTCGGTGAGATGGGCTTCGCCGCCTACTTCAGAGACACCGAGGGCAACGTCATGGGACTGTGGGAGACCAAGCAGAGCTAGGCGTTCCAGGCGTTCAGTCCCGTGCGAACCAGGTCTCCGTCTCGCGCCGCAGGGCCGCCGCTATGCGCACCGTCGACGACTCGGTCATGTCCGTAGGCAGCGCGTCGGGGGAGAACCACCGCACATCGAGGTTCTCGTCGTCGGCGACCCGCGCCGCACCCGACACGGCGCGGGCCAGGAAGCACACGTCGAGGTAGCTGGCGACGTCACCGTTGGGGTAGGTGATCGGTCCGGCGGTGTCGACGCTGGTGATGCGCACCAGGTCGGCGTCGAGGCCCGTCTCCTCGCGGATTTCCCGGAGTATCGCCGGGCCCGGCTCCTCGCCGGGTTCGAGGATGCCGGACACGACCGCCCACATGCCGTTGTCGGCGCGTCGGGTCAGGAGCACCTGGTCGGCATCGTCGAGGACGACGGCGGACACGCCGGGCAGCCACAGGGGGGCGTGTCCGACGTGTTCGCGCAGCGCAGCGACGAAGGCTGGGACCGGCATCAGTAGCGGAACGAGACCGGCGAGGCGACCTGGCCGGAGTACGGCAGCAGGACCGTCGGGCGCAGCGGCACGGCGAACCGCGCCGGTACGTCCGTTCCACCGTGGGACCCCGGCTGCGCGGCAGCGTCGAGTTGCGCGAACCGGATCCGGCTCATCGCGTCGGTGCCGACCATGGCGCCGTCGGACGTCTCGGCGGACAGGAAGGTGCCCTCCGGGGTGAACTCGATCCACGGGTTCGCCAGCGCGATCTCGGCGAGGTGGAATCGGGTGAAGGAGACGACGGTGCCGCGGTACTTCGCGACGCCGTACCCGGTCGCGGGATCGATGTCGGCGGAGGCGGATTCGAACGTCAGACGCCCGTCGGGGCGCACGCTCGCACCTTCGGTGCCGGTGACCGAGCCCTGCAGCGCGGTCTTGACCAGGTCGGTGTACCCGGGTGCGAAGCCCCACACCAGATCCTGCGCCGGCGGCACCGGAGCGTTGGGTCCGGGGGAGGGGTCGAACCGGACCGGGACGTTCAGTTCCTCGGACGGATTCACGGCGTCGGCGGCGGCATAGGTGTAGATGCCGTACACCGCGCCCTCCGGAACAGTCGCGGGCTTCTCGACAGTGAGGGTCGCGGTGAAGGAGCCGTCGTCGGCGAGCGGAACCCACTGCTGCCGGATGGTGCGCCGGAAGTCGAAGGGGGCGTCGGGGACTCGGTTCAGTGCGTCCTCGGACATCACCCAGGCGGTCGCGGAGCGCTGCTGCCCGACGCGGGACCCGGCCGGTGCGCCCTGCGACGGGCGCCAGTGCTCGGCGAACGCGCCGAACGTCACGAACGTGCCGTGCGGAACACCGGGCGGCACCGGCAGGGGGAGGCCGTCGGTGTTGGCGTGCGGATCGAAACCTGCGCCGCGCACCACGATCCGGTCGCCCTCGTGCACCGGGGTGTCTCCCAGCGGGGTGACACCGTCGGCGGTGTACACCTCGATCGAGGGACCGGACGCGGGGATGGCCGGTGCCGCGGCGGTCGCGGTCGCCGGGGCGACGCAGGCGAGCATCACTGCCGTCACCGCCGCGAAACCGCGTGCGAGTCTTCTCGTCCTAGCTGACGTATCCATTCAATGAACTCCTCAGGTCGGTGAGCACGGCGTGGGCGGCGACGATGCCGTTACCGAAGTTCCAGATCGCGTCGTCGACGGCGAAGACACGCTTGTCGGTGGCGGCCCCGAGTTCGAACCAGTCGTCGGATTCCATGACCGCCGTTCCGTGTTCGAGCCCGCCGGGGCCGTCGAAGCTGACGTAGATCAGATCGCCCTCCGCGTCGCCGAGGTCGTCGAGGTCCTTGGCTGCCACGTCGAGGCGCTGATACGGCGGCCGCTGGACACCGGCGTCGGCGAGGACCTGACCGGAGAAGCTGCCGGGCCCCTCGATCGCCACGGAATCCGAACCGAACCGGAGCACCGACGCCTGCGTCTGGCGGGCGTTGATCTCGGTCCCGATCCGGGCGGCGTCCGCGGTGTACTCGTCGAGGGCCTGTTGCGCGGCGATCCCGCGTCCCATCGCCTTCCCCGAGGCGAGGACGCGGTCCTTCCACTGCACCGGGTCGGCGCCGACGAACACGGTGGGCGCCACCGCGCGCAGGCGGTCGGCGAGTTCCGGATCGGTCGGCTCGGAGCCCAGGATCAGATCGGGGGCGGCCGCCGCGATGAGATCCACGTCGGGGGACCCGGCGGGCCCGACGCTCGGCAGCGCCGAGATCCCGGCACCGAGGTACGACGGTTGCGGGGTGCCGCCGTCGGACGTCGTGGCACCCACGACGCGCTGCCACATTCCGAGCGCGCACGCGGAATCCAGTGTGGCGCTGTCGAGGACGACGATGCGCAGCGGATCCGGTGCGCCCGGGTCCGCCGGCGTCGGGTCCGCGCACGCGGCGCGGGTGTCGCGTTCGACGCTCACGACACCCGCACCGGCGATCTTCGTCGTGGTCCGCACGATCGTGCTCGCGTCGTCGTCGGTCGCATCGCCACATCCGGTGAGTCCCACGAGGACCGCCGACGCCGCGATCGCAGCGATGGCAGTGCGGCGGACGGTGCGGACGGGCTGGGAACTGGACAATGCGACGGCTTCCTGTTCGGCGAGCTCAGCGAGTGCGGGCCGACTCAGGTTAGCTGTTGTGCGGGTCGACCCCGAAGGCCTGCGCGAGGTCGTCGAGGATCTTGTGCGCACCCTGGATGCTGACCGGCGTCATCCACATCGCGTCGTCGACCTCGACGATGCGCCCCTTCAGCGTTCCCCACAGCGGGTTCTGCAGGAAGGCCTCGGCAGCCTTGAGGGACTTGCCCTCGGGATCCTCGTACGTCGCGACGAAGATGACGTCGGCGTCGGCCTCGTTGATCAGCTCGGGACTGATCGAATTCATGATGCTGCCGGCGTCCGCCGGATCGGGTCCCTGGCTGTCCGGCCGGGCCAGTCCGGCGTCGGCGAGGACGATGCCGCTGAAGGACGTCGTCCGGTACAGGCGGGCGGTCGGCTCGCCGGCGAAGCGCACGACGGAGACCTTCGGGTTGTTCGCCTTGGTGTTGATCTCGTCGCCGATCGCCTTCGCGCGGGCCTCGTACTCGCCGATCTTCTGCTCGGCCAGGTCCTCCTTGCCGAGGGCCTGTGCGACGAGGCGGATGTTGTCCTTCCACGTAGGGCCGGTCGACTGGGAGAACACCGTCGGGGCGAGGGCGGAGAGTGCCTCGTAGTTCTTTCCGTCGCGGACCTCGGCGGAGAGGATCAGGTCCGGCTGCAGCTCCGCGACCTTCTCGAGGCTCGCGTTGGACACCTTGCCGACCGAGACGGCGTCGGCGGCGTACTTGTCCCGCGCGTCGCCGAGGTAGTCGGGCAGGCCCTGCTCGCGGTAGTCGACGAAGCCGACGAGCGGGGACTCGAGCAGGAGGACCGCGTCGGCGTAGCTGTTGTCGAGCGTGACGATCCGCTGCGGCTGCGAGTCGATGTTGGTCGCACCACGGAAGTGCTGGACGGTCCGCGGGAACTCGTCGGTCGCGGCCGCCGTTGTATCGGCATTGCTGTCGCTGGACGAGCAGCCGGTGAGGGCGAGGCTGACGGCCACGCCGACAGCGGCCAGGGACGTGAGGGTGCGGCGTCGGGTCTGTGTGTGCACTGGTCGAGACTCCCAGAGAAGGCGGTAAGGTAAGCGAAACCTTAACAACTCGGAATGTGGACCGCCGGGCGGTCGGTGTCGGAGGTGCGGCGCTCGGGTCGCGGCCGACCCGCATCGACACGCCGTGACGTGTCCGGCGGATCGTCCGATCGGGGACTAAAGTCCTGCTCGCGGCCCTGCGGCCGGAGGGAAGTAGGGCCCGAGTACGACAGGGAGTAGGACCCGGTCCGCGGCCGCCGAAGGCACCGTCTACGATTCGATGAGCGCAAGCCAGCGAACGCCTATCTCGCCAGCCCGGGATCGGCGCTCAGAGCGGAGCCTGCGGAGCGATCAAGGGCACATTCAGGAGGATTAGTGACTGCCGTAGCGCCCCAGCCAGTCCCAGAGATAGCAGCGAGGCCTTACCCGCCACGGCAGGGACCCAAGGGCTCGTTCATTTACAAGATGATCACGACCACCGATCCCAAGGTGCTCGGGATCATGTACCTGGTGACGTCGTTCGCGTTCTTCCTCATCGGTGGCCTCATGGCCCTGCTGATGCGAACCGAACTCGCTGTTCCGGGCCTGCAGTTCCTGTCGAACGAGCAGTTCAACCAGCTGTTCACGATGCACGGCACGATCATGCTGCTGCTGTACGCGACCCCGGTCGTGTTCGGTTTCGCGAACTACATCGTCCCGCTGCAGATCGGCGCGCCCGACGTGGCGTTCCCGCGTCTGAACTCGTTCAGCTACTGGCTGTACCTCTTCGGCGCCCTCATCACCACCGCCGGCTTCATCACCCCGGGTGGCGCGGCCGACTTCGGTTGGACCGCCTACACCCCGCTGACGAGCGAGCTGCACTCGCCCGGCGTCGGCGCGGACCTGTGGATTCTGGGCCTCGCGGTCGCTGGTCTCGGCACCATCCTCGGTGGCGTCAACTTCATCACCACCATCGTGTGCCTGCGTGCACCGGGCATGACCATGTTCCGGATGCCGATCTTCACGTGGAACATCCTCATCACCGCGATCCTGATCCTGCTGGCCTTCCCGCTGCTCACCGCCGCTTTCATGGGCCTGTTCGTCGACCGTCACCTCGGTGGCCACATCTTCGACCCGGCAACCGGTGGCGTTCTGCTGTGGCAGCATCTGTTCTGGTTCTTCGGCCACCCCGAGGTGTACATCATCGCGCTGCCGTTCTTCGGCATCGTCTCGGAGATCTTCCCGGTCTTCTCACGTAAGCCGATCTTCGGCTACAGCGGCCTGGTGTACGCGACCATGGCTATCGCCGCACTGTCCATCGCGGTGTGGGCGCACCACATGTACGCCACCGGTGCAGTCCTGCTGCCGTTCTTCTCCTTCATGACGTTCCTCATCGCGGTCCCCACCGGCGTGAAGTTCTTCAACTGGATCGGCACGATGTGGAAGGGGCAATTGACGTTCGAGTCGCCGATGCTGTTCTCGGTCGGCTTCCTCGTGACCTTCCTCTTCGGTGGTCTGTCGGGCGTCCTGCTCGCGAGCCCGCCGATCGACTTCCACGTCACCGACTCGTACTTCGTGATCGCGCACTTCCACTACGTGCTGTTCGGCACCATCGTGTTCGCGACCTACGCGGGTATCTACTTCTGGTTCCCGAAGATGACCGGCCGCATGATGGACGAGCGTCTCGCGAAGTGGCACTTCTGGACCACGTTCGTCGGCTTCCACGCCACCTTCCTCGTCCAGCACTGGCTCGGTGCCGAGGGCATGCCGCGTCGCTACGCCGACTACCTGCCCAGCGACGGTTTCACCACGCTGAACACGATCTCCACGATCGGCTCGTTCATCCTCGGTGCCTCGACGCTGCCGTTCCTGTGGAACGTCTTCAAGAGCTACCGCTACGGCGAGGTCGTCAAGGTCGACGACCCGTGGGGTTACGGCAACTCGCTCGAGTGGGCCACCACCTGCCCGCCGCCGCGGCACAACTTCACCGAGCTGCCCCGGATCCGTTCGGAGCGTCCGGCGTTCGAGCTGCACTACCCGCACATGGTCGAGCGCATGCGCGACGAGGCCCATGTCGGAATCGGACATGGTGGCAAGCACGCCACCACGGTCCTGGAGGACAGCAAGTCCTAGCGGACCGGAAGGTCCCTGCACTACCGGAAGGCCCCGCCCGATCCCCGATGTCGAGGGAGCTGGCGGGGCCTTTCCCGTGCCGTCCCCCTGGCTTGGCAGAATGGGGGCCGGATTTCTTTTGTACGTAGTTCGAGCCCAAACGAACGGAGTTCTCGGTGGGTGCGTCAGACGCCACTGTTCTGGTGACGGTTACAGGTCCGGACAGGCCCGGCGTCACGTCGGTGCTCTTCGGGGCGCTGTCCCGCCACGATGTGAGCCTGCTCGACGTCGAGCAGGTCGTGATCCGCGGTCGCCTCACGCTCGGCGTGCTGGTCCTGTGTCCCACCGATCCGGAGGCCCTCCAGGAGGAGCTCGAGGAGGCGATGGACACGGTCGGCATGAACGTCGACGTCGAGATCGGCGCCGACGCGGCCGGCCGCCAGGTGTCCACCCACGCCGTGGTCGTGCTCGGCAGCCCGGTCAGCGCGCGGGCGTTCCGTTCGCTGTCGCGTGAGCTGGCGCGACAGGGCGCCAACATCGACTCCATCCGCGGTGTCGCCGACTACCCGGTCACCGGTCTCGAGCTGATGGTCACCGCGTCGAGCACCGGCGCCGAGGCGGACGCGCAGCTGCGTGCCGGCCTCGCCGAGGTCGCGGCCGGCGAAAACGTCGACGTCGCCGTCGAGCGCGGCGGACTGGCCCGGCGCGCCAAGCGCCTCATCGTGTTCGACGTCGACTCGACGCTCGTGCAGGGTGAGGTCATCGAGATGCTCGCGGCCCGCGCGGGCGTCGAGGACGAGGTCCGGGCCGTCACCGAGTCGGCGATGCGCGGCGAGATCGACTTCACGGAGTCCCTGCACCAGCGCGTCGCGACGCTCGCCGGGCTCGACGCGTCGGTCATCGACGACGTCGCCGCCGACCTGCAGTTGACGCCCGGTGCGCGGACCACGATCCGGACGCTGCGCCGCCTCGGCTACCACTGCGGTGTCGTGTCCGGTGGCTTCCGCCAGGTGATCGAGGGCCTCGCGCACGAGCTCGAGCTCGACTTCGTCCAGGCCAACACCCTCGAGATCGTCGACGGCAAGCTCACCGGTCGCGTGGTCGGCGACATCGTGGACCGGGCCGCGAAGGCGGTGGCGCTGCGCAAGTTCGCCGCCGAGGTCGGGGTGCCGATGGAGCAGACGGTTGCGGTCGGTGACGGCGCCAACGACATCGACATGCTCACCGCGGCCGGTCTGGGTGTCGCGTTCAATGCCAAGCCGGCGCTGCGCGAGGTTGCGGACACCGCGCTGTCGCATCCGTTCCTCGATGCGGTGCTCTTCGTGCTCGGCGTGACCCGCGACGAGGTCGAGGCCGCCGACGCGGTGGACGGTGTCGTGCGGCGCGTGCCGATCGCATGACCCTGACGGGGGACGGTTTCGCTGCACGCCATGCCGTGTTGGCCGCCGGATACGGCAGTCGGCCGGATCCGGCCGATCCGGCGCAGGTGCTGGCGATGCCGATCGTGCTGCACATCCCCAAGACCGAGCCGCCCGCCCGCAGCGCGCTGCTCGCGGCCGCCGCTACCGCGACCGTCGCGTTGTGCCTCGACGGGCGGGTCGGGCGGGGCGCGGACGGTGAGCCGGGGCCGTGGCAGCACGCGTTCCGGGAGTGGACCGACGCCCGCATCCGCAAGGTGGCGCGACGCGCCCGCGGGGCCCAGTGGCTCGCGGCGCAGGAGGTCGACGGAATCACCGTCGACGTCGACGGTGCGCAGGCCCGCGCACTCGTCCCGGGGCGGGTGGGTGACCTCGATCCGCGGATCAAGAAGCTGCAGATCGGCGGCACCGACCTCGAGCACGACGAGCCGGGGCCGGTCGATCCGGCACTGCCGACGCTGTGGATCGACGCGTCCCTCGAGATGACGGTCGGCAAGGCCGCCGCCCAGGTGGGGCACGCGTCGATGATCCTGGCGGGTGCCATGCCCGTCGACCTCGCGCACCAGTGGGCGGCGAACGGATTCCGTTGCGCCGTCCGGGATGCCGACCCGCAGTCGTGGGCCGCACTGTGTGACGAAGTCGGCCGCGGCGCCGCGGTGGCGGTGCGCGACGCGGGCTTCACCGAGGTGGCACCCGGTTCGATGACGGTGATCGCCCCGATTCCCTGATCCGCGGGGCGACACGCAGGTCCGGTCCAGTCGGCGGTGCCACGACCGCGTGCGCGAAGATGGTCGCTGTGTCGGAACCAGATCCTGATCTCCTCATCGATTTCGAAGACGTCCTGATTCGCCGTGGCGGAGCGACCCTCGTCGGCCCGGTCTCCTGGAAAGTGGAGCTGGACGAGAAGTGGGTCGTGCTCGGCCCCAACGGCGCCGGTAAGACGTCACTGCTGCGCATGGCTGCCGCCGAGGTCCACCCGACCTCCGGCGTGGCCCGGTTGTTCGGCGAGACGTTCGGCAAGGTCGACATCACCGAGTTGCGTCCGCGGATCGGTCTGTCGTCGTCGGCGCTCGCACACCGGGTCCCGGCCGACGAGATCGTCAGCGACCTGGTCGTGTCGGCCGGCTACTCGGTGCTCGGCCGGTGGCGTGAACGCTACGAGGACATGGACACCGAACGGGCCGTCGAGATGCTCGAGAGCCTCGGCGCCGAACATCTCGCGAACCGCACCTACGGGACGCTGTCCGAGGGTGAACGCAAGCGTGTGCTGATCGCCCGCGCGCTCATGACCGATCCCGAACTGTTGCTGCTCGACGAGCCCGCCGCGGGCCTCGACCTCGGTGGCCGTGAGGAACTCGTCGCGCGACTCGGCGACCTGGCGGCGGACCCGGACTCGCCGGCGACGGTGCTCATCACCCATCACGTCGAGGAGATCCCGCCGGGCTTCACGCACGCGATGCTGCTCTCGGAAGGCCGAGTGGTGTCCCAGGGCCTGCTCGACGACGTCATCACGGCGGAGAACCTGAGCGAGGCGTTCAGCCAGGCGATCACCCTCGACCGCGTCGACGGCCGGTTCTTCGCTCGCCGCACGCGGCATCCCGGTCTGCACCGGGCCTGACGCGCGGACCGGACCGGTGGTGAGGCGTTCGTCACTCGGGGCGTAGGTTCCGGATATGGGAACTTCTCGAGAGTCGGGCGCCGCTTCCGTCGGCGCCGTCGCACCGGACACCACCGCACCGGACACCACCGTGCCGGTGCCGAAGGACGCGTCCACCGTGATGCTCGTGCGTGACGGCGACTCGGGTGTCGAGGTCTTTCTGCTGCGGCGCGTGGTCGGCATGGCGTTCGCGGGCGGTATGACGGTGTTTCCCGGCGGCGGCGTGGATCCGTCCGACGGTGACACCGACGTCCGCTGGGCCGGTCCGCCGGTGGCGTGGTGGGCCGAGCGGTTCGGCGTCGACGAGGCCCGTGCCAAGGCCCTCGTGTGCGCGGCGGTCCGCGAGACGTTCGAGGAGTGCGGCGTGCTGCTGGCCGGTCCCACCGTCGACACCGTCGTCGCCGACACCGCCGGGTACGCGCAGGCGCGGCGTCAGCTCGAGTCTCGGGAGTTGTCCTTCGCGGACTTTCTCGCGCGCGAGAACCTGGTCCTGCGAACGGATCTGCTGCGTCCGTGGGCGAACTGGATCACCCCGGTCCAGGAGGGGCGTCGGTACGACACCCGCTTCTTCGTGGCGGTGCTGCCGGAGGGGCAGCTGGCCGACGGGGAGACGTCGGAGGCCGCGGAGGTCGCGTGGCGGACCCCGGCCGCGGCTGTCGAGGACTGGCGTGAGCGCCGCAGCATCCTGCTGCCGCCCACGTGGAGTCAGCTCGACGCGCTGGGCCGGTTCGACGGCGTCGACGCGATTCTCGCTGCGGAGCCGGAGATCTCGCCGATCCTGCCCGAGCTGAGCTTCGTGGACGGCAAGCCGCGGGTGGCCTTTCCCGGCGACGCGGGCTACTACGACACCGGGGCGCTGCCCTGGGGCGCCGACCAGTAGCCTCAGTCACATGGCTGAGTTTGTGACCCTCGAGGTTTCCGAAGGAATCGGCACGATCCGTCTGGCGCGCCCCCCGATGAACGCGCTGAACCGTCAGGTGCAGGAAGAGATTCGGGCCGCGGCCCGTCAGGCGACCGTCGACGCAGAGGTCAAGGCCGTCATCGTCTACGGCGGCGAGAAGGTGTTCGCCGCCGGCGCGGACATCAAGGAAATGGCGGAGCTCGACTTCGTGCAGATGAGCGAGATCATCGCCGATCTGCAGTCGGCGCTCGGTGCGATCGCCGACATCCCGAAGCCGACCGTCGCCGCGATCACCGGATACGCGCTGGGCGGCGGCCTCGAGGTCGCGCTCGGTGCCGATCGCCGCATCGCCGGTGACAACGTCAAGCTCGGTGTCCCGGAGATCCTGCTGGGCATCATCCCCGGCGGCGGCGGCACGCAGCGCCTGGCGCGTCTCGTCGGGCCGGCCAAGGCGAAGGACATGGTCTTCACGGGCCGTTTCGTCGGCGCCGAGGAGGCCCTGCAGATCGGTCTGATCGACGAGATGGTCGCTCCCGACGAGGTGTACAACGCCGCCCGTAAGTGGGCGTCGCAGTTCACCGGCGCCGCGAGCCGTGCGATCGCTGCCGCGAAGGCGGCGATCGACCAGGGGCTCGACACGGACTTGGCGACCGGCCTGAAGATCGAGCAGCACCTGTTCGCGTCGCTGTTCGCGACCGCGGACCGCACGATCGGCATGGAGTCCTTCGTCGAGAACGGCCCCGGCAAGGCGAAGTTCACCGGCAAGTAGAGCTCACCGCGATTTGCGCACTTGTCGGCGTTTCCGGTCGGCCGGAACAGCGGCAAGTGCGCAAATCGGGCCTCGAGGGGCCCAAAACTAGAACTTGTTCATTCCTTACCATTGGGTAGGATTCTCTGCATGACTGCAAGCCCGAACGACGGGATCGATCCCGCCCCGAACCCGCACGCAACCGCCGAAGAGGTCGAGGCTGCGCTGAAGGACACGAAGCTCGCCCAGGTGCTGTACCACGACTGGGAAGCCGAGACCTACGACGACAAGTGGTCGATCTCGTACGACGAGCGTTGCATCGAGTACGCGCGGGGCCGGTTCGACGCCGTCGCGGGCGACCAGCCGCTGCCGTACGAACGGGCGCTGGAACTGGGCTGCGGAACGGGCTTCTTCCTGCTCAACCTCATGCAGGGTGGCGTCGCGAAGACCGGTTCGGTCACCGACCTGTCCCCGGGCATGGTCAAGGTCGCGATGCGCAACGCCGAGCACCTCGGTCTGCCCGTCGACGGCCGTGTCGCCGATGCCGAGACCATCCCGTACGAGGACGACACCTTCGACCTCGTCGTCGGACATGCGGTCCTGCATCACATCCCGGACGTCGAGCAGTCGCTGCGCGAGGTGCTGCGTGTGCTCAAGCCGGGTGGCCGTTTCGTCTTCGCCGGTGAGCCCAGCACGGTCGGCAATTTCTACGCCCGCTGGCTCGGGCGCGCGACGTGGGCGGCCACCACCAACGTCACCAAGCTGCCGTTCCTGTCCGACTGGCGCCGTCCGCAGGCCGAGCTGGACGAGTCGTCGCGCGCTGCTGCGCTCGAGGCCGTCGTCGACCTGCACACGTTCGATCCCACCGACCTCGAGAACATCGCGAAGTCGGCCGGCGCGGTCGAGGTCAAGGCCAAGACGGAGGAGTTCGCCGCGGCACTGCTCGGCTGGCCGGTCCGCACCTTCGAGGCCGCCGTGCCGCCGGAGAAGCTGGGTTGGGGCTGGGCCAAGTTCGCGTTCGGTGGCTTCAAGACGCTGAGCTGGGTGGACGACAAGGTTCTCCAGCACGTGGTCCCGCGCAACTTCTTCTACAACGTGATGATCACCGGCGTGAAGCCGGGCGCCACCGACTGAACTGAGCCGAACGAGCTTTGGGATACGACTTCACGACCGACGACGTCGGATACCTGCGCAGCACCGAGGGCATTGCGGCGCTGGCGGAGACCGCGGAATCGGAGCTGTCCACGCGCACGCGACTGGCCGACATCGGCCGGGCGCGTGCGCGTTTCGGTGACCGTGCCGCACTGCTGATCGAGACGGTGCTGTTGCGGCGCAAGGCACTGGCCAAGCTCGACGGCGCCGAGTCCTGGCTGTTCACCGACGACGCGTTGCAGCAGGCGACGCCGATCGCGGTGGCGCGGCACCGCGGTGACCGGCTGGCGGGGCGTCGCGTCCACGACGTCACGTGCTCGATCGGTGCCGAGCTGTCGGCGCTGGTGCCGGTGGCGGACACCGTGATCGGCAGCGACCTCGACCCTGTCCGGTTGGCGATGGCGGCCCACAACGTTCCCGGCGCGACGCTGGTGCGGGCCGACGCACTGCGGCCCTGTACCCGCGACACCGTCGTGATCGCCGACCCTGCAAGACGTTCGGGCGGCCGACGCACGCACGACCCCGCCGCGCTGATGCCGCCGCTGCCGGACCTGCTCGACGTCTACGCCGGGCGGGATCTCGCGGTGAAGTGCGCGCCGGGGTTGGACTTCGACCGGCTCGACTGGGAGGGCGAGGTGGAGGTGGTCTCGCTCGACGGCGGTGTGCGCGAGGCGTGCCTGTGGTCGCCGGGGTTGGCCGGCCCGGGTGTGCGGCGTCGGGCAAGCGTGTTGCGTTCGGACGGGACGGCCTGGGAGATCACCGACGCCGAGTCCGACGACATCCCCGAGCGCGAACCGGGGGAGTGGATCATCGACCCGGACGGAGCCGTCGTGCGGTCCGGGCTGGTGCGCCACTACGCGGCCCGGCACGCACTGTGGCAGTTGGACCCGCGGATCGCCTACCTGACCGGGGACAGCGTGCCCGACGGCGTGCGCGGCTTCCGGGTGCTGGCGCGGCTCAAGTACACCGAGAAGGCGTTGCGGCAGGAACTTGCCGCGCGTGACTGCGGTTCGGCGGAGATCCTGGTCCGTGGCCTCGACATCGACCCGGCCGTGCTGCGGCCACGCCTGAAGTTGCGTGGCACCACGCCGATGTCGGTGGTACTCACCAGGATCGGCCGGACACCCGTCGCGTTCGTGTGCGCCGCGCGGGACTGACTCCTACTTCAGGACGAACAGCTCCCCGATCAGGGTCGGGGTGAGCACCTCGCCGTCCGGTCCGATCGAGGTGCCGACGGTGAACCCGGTGGCGCCCGGCAGGGCGTCCTGGTCGAGCGTCTCTCCGGTCTCGGTGTCGAACGTCAGCAGCGCGAGTCCGGCGTCGCCGTCGCGGACGACGGTGTACCCGGTCGAGCCCGCGGTCTGCGCGGGGACACCGAGGTGGAGCAGATCGGCTCGCTCCCACGCCAGTTCGACACGGTCGCCGCGGTCGCGCAGCGCCACCAGACGACCCTCCTCCCCACCCGCGGGGATTATCAGGCCGTCGGCGGACGTGGACGGGGTGCCCAGGGCCGCGTAGCCGAGGTCGTGACTCCACCGCGGTTCACCGGTTTCCGCGTCGATGGCCCACAGGTGCCCGGCATTGTCGTTGGTGTACACGGTCTTTCCGTCCGGAGACAGGGCCGGGCCGCCGGCGGGGCCGCCCGCCAGCGTGCTGGTCGACCACTCCTCGACGATCTTCGGATCCTCGCCGCCGGTGTAGCGCATCGCGACCAGGTCGGCCTGTGCGGCGAAGGGGCGCCAGAAGGTGACCACGACACGGCCGTTGTCCAGGTCGATCGCGGGCGTGCTCGCGACCGGGCACTGGGGCGCGCCGGCGAGGCACTTGTCGAGGCCCTGGTCGTTCGGAACGGGCTCGACGTTGGCGCCCTGCGTGTACGACGCCGGCGGGATCAGGTCGTACGGCGGCGCCACAGCGAAGCCGGTCTGCGGGTCGAGGACGTTGATCTGGCCGAGGTGCGTGACGAACAGCAGGTTGCCGTCGCCGGTGAACTGCGCGGAGCGCGGCGTACCGGACACCGTTGTGCGCCATCGCAACTGGCCGCGCTGGTCGAACGAGCTCATCGCACCCTCGTCGCCGATGTAGACGTTGGCGGCGGCGTCCACCACGGGAGTCGAGGTTGCGGCGCCGGCACCGATCCGGGTGCACCAGCGCTTGCGGCCCGTGTCGATCTGGAACGAGAAGAGGTTGCACCCCTCGTCGGTGCGTGCGGTGAGGAAGACCTGTCCGTTCGCCGCCGCCGAGGCGTTCGTGGGGGTGAGTCCGCCGAGCGGGCGCGACCACTGGAAGTCGAGCGACCGGGATCCCGTCACCGGGCTCGTGTTGCTGTTGCGTGCGTCGGCGTGCATTCCCGGCCAGCCGCCCGCACCGAAGACGTCCGCGGTGCCGGAGTCCCCGCCGCATCCTGCGAGGAGGAGGGCCGAGATCGCCGTCAGCGCCGCCGCCGACGACCGTAGGGCACGCCGCATTACATCTCCTTGGGTAGGGATCTGCTCGGACCAGAGATTATCCCGGTCGCGATGTGCGGTCGCCGAACCGCCCCGCCGCATTTCGTGGGACCCTCGATGAAGGCCCCGATCCGCGCGTCGCTCCCGGCCCGATCGGCCGCACCTCGGGACCCTGCAGTTCCGTGACCCGGTGGGTCCGTCGGAGGAGGCATCATGAGAATTGGTGTGCCGAAGGAGATCAAGAGCGGAGAACTGCGGGTCGCGCTGACCCCGCTCGGGGTGACCGAACTGCGTGCGCAGGGCCACGAGGTCGTCGTCCAGCGCGGGGCCGGGGACGGTTCGTCGATGTCCGACGGTGAGTTCGTCGCGGCGGGCGCCCGGATCCTCGATCGCGCGGAGGACGTCTGGGCCGAGGCCGACATGATCGTGAAGGTCAAGGAGCCCCTGGCACCGGAGTTCGGCCTGATGCGACGGGGCCAGGTGCTGTTCACCTATCTGCACCTCGCGGCGTCGCTCGAGTGCACCGAGGCGCTGCTGTCGAGCGGAGTAACGGCGATCGCGTACGAGACTGTCGAACGCGCCGACGGCTCGCTCCCGCTGCTCGCGCCGATGAGCGAGGTCGCCGGACGGCTCGCCACCCAGGTCGGTGCGCATGCGCTGCAGTCCACCGCCGGCGGCTGTGGGCGCGGCATCCTCCTCGGCGGGGTTCCCGGTGTTCCCCCTGCCCGCGTCGTGGTCATAGGTGCGGGGAGCGCCGGGACCCACGCCACGGCGGTCGCGGTGGGGATGGGCGCGCGGGTGACAGTGTTCGACCGCGACGTCGAGAGGCTACGGGCGCTGCACACCCGCTTCGGTGCCCGCATCTCGACTGTCGTGTCGACCCGGACGGAACTCGAGCAGACACTGGTCGACGCGGATCTGGTGATCGGCGCGGTACTGGTGCACGGTGCCCGCGCGCCGCGGTTGGTCTCGTCCGAGCAGGTGTCCCGGATGCTGTCGGGGAGCGTGCTGGTGGACATCGCGATCGACCAGGGCGGGTGCTTCGAGGACTCGCGCCCCACGACCCACGACCAGCCCACCTATATGGTTCACAATTCTATTGTTTATGCCGTTCCCAATATGCCGAGCATTGTTCCCCATACGTCCACCCGTGCGTTGGTAAATGTTACGTTGCCGTTTGTCTCGGCGATCGCGGAAAGGGGTTGGCGCGCAGCGATGCGCGCCGACCCGGCGTTGGCGATGGGTCTGAATGCCTGGTCGGGTCAGGTGACGCACGAACCGGTCGCGATCGCGCACTCGCTCCCGTTCGTCTCGGTGGAATCCGCGCTGGGTGGCTGAATCGTCCCTTTGGCGTGAACGCCATCGATGTAATTCGCCGGGGAAATTATCGTTGCCGATCGTTTATACGAATCCACTGCGACACGCGGTGAGGAATTGTGTCTAATGGATCCATGCAGCCGGGAACGCGGACAGAATCCGAAGCGGTGTCAGCCGACCCCGGTGCCGGGGTCTCCGACGCATCAGGGTCCTCGGGCACCTCCGACATCGACAACTACCTTCTCGGATCGCCGGCCGCGGGCCGTGTCGTCACCTCGATGCTTGTCGTCGGGATCGCCGGCGCGATCGGACTGGTGATGGCCTCGGTGGTGGCGATGCTCGTCACCGCGCTCGTCGGCGCGATCGTGGCGTTAGCGGTCGCGCACGACGACGACTGGGTTCGGTCGGCGCGTCGTCGGCGCACCCGGCGCCGTCATGTGTGGGTCAAGCCGCGCTGGAGCGGTCACTCGTGGGGTGGTCAGAGCGTGAGCAGGCACGCCGCCCTGTAGCCGGGCGGGGCACGTGACGGGGCGCACAGTGTCGGTCCGTAGGCTTACGTGTCATGACGAGCATGTGGGGCGCACCGTTGCGCTCGAGGTGGCGCGGATCCCGACGTCGGGACAGTGAGCAGGCACGTTTCCTGACGGTGGCCTCGCTGAAATGGGTCATCGCGAACAAGGCGTACACGCCGTGGTACCTGGTCCGCTACTACCGCCTGGCGAAGTTCAAGCTCGCCAACCCGCACATCATCACCCGCGGCATGGTCTTTCTCGGCAAGAACGTGGAGATCCACTCGACGCCCGGGCTGTCCCGCCTGGAGATCGGCAAGTGGGTGCACATCGGTGACGGCAACGCGCTGCGCTGCCACGAAGGATCCCTCCAGATCGGCGACAAGGTGGTCTTCGGCAAGGACAACGTCGTCAACACCTACCTCGACATCGAGATCGGCGCGTCGACCCTTGTCGCGGACTGGTGCTACATCTGCGACTTCGACCACCGGATGGACGACGTCAACGTGCCGATCAAGGATCAGGGCATCGTCAAGGGTCCGGTCCGTATCGGGCCGGACACCTGGATCGCCGCCAAGGTCACGGTGCTGCGGAACACGCGCGTCGGCCGCGGCTGCGTCCTCGGTGCGCACGCGGTCGTCAAGGGCGAGATCCCCGACTTCAGCATCGCCGTCGGCTCGCCCGCCAAGGCCGTCAAGAACCGGAGGGCCGACTGGGAGGCCGGTGCGGCGGATCGTGCGAAGTACATCGCAGCGCTCGAGGACATCGCCCGCAAGAAGCTTGCCGCGAACGGCGCCGACGCCGCCCCCGCGGTGAACGGGAACGGCGCCGGCGCCCAGTCCTGATCGTTCGGTGAACGGGCGTCCGCTACCGACCGGGTAGCGGACGCTCGGGAATCTCCGGGCGCGCCAAAGGATGCCGCACCCGACGCTTGGCCGCCGCGTACACCTGGACGGTCTCCTCGGCCACCTTGCCCCAGTCGAAGTCGGCGGTCAGCCGCTCGCGAGCGGCCAGTGCACGCGTCTGGGCGGCGGCGGGATCATCGAGCACCTCGCGTGCCGCGGAGGTCAGTCCGTCCACGTCTCCCGGCTCGAACGACAACCCGGTCACGCCGTCCACGACGGCCTCACCGAGGCCACCCGCAGTCGACGTGATCAACGGTGTGCCCGCGGCTGCCGCCTCGAGGGCGATGATCCCGAACGGCTCGTACCGGCTCGGCAGCACGATCGCATCGGCGCCGTGCAGCCAGCTCAGCAGCTCCTCGTGGTCGAGGTTGCCGAGGAACGTCACCGAGCGTGCCACCCGGTGGGTGCGGGCCTGCTGCTGCAGCCACTCGAACTGGGTTCCCTCGCCGGCGACGGCGAGCGTCGTGCCCGGGTGGCTGCGCCGGATCCGGGGGAGTGCGGCGATCGCGTCCTGCACGCCCTTCTCGTACTCGAGCCGTCCGACGTACAGCAGCGTCGCCGGTCCCGACCGCGGTGCGCGCGGGCGGTAACTCCAGGTGGTGACGTCGATGCCGTTGCGGATCACCGTGATCGGCGGCAGTTCGGGCCCGTACAGCTGGGTGACCTCGTCCTCCATCGACGCCGAGCACGTGATGATCGAGTCCGACTCGTTCGCCAGCCACCACTCCACCGAGTGGACCTGACGGTTGATGCGCCCCGAGATCCAGCCGCTGTGCCGTCCGGCCTCCGACGCGTGCAGCGTCGAGACCAGTGGGACGTCGTAGAACTCGGCGAGCGCGATCGCCGGATGCGCCACCAGCCAGTCGTGGGCGTGCACGACGTCGGGCTGCCAGCCCTCGCCGATGCCACCCTTCGACAGTGCGACCCCGGCGCGGACCATCGCATGGCCCATCGCGAGCGTCCACGCCAGCATGTCCTCGCCGAAGATGAAGTGCGGGGGATCCTCGGCGACGGCGACCACCAGGACGCCCTCGGAGATCTCCGTGACGGTCGGGTGCGTGGTCGGATCGGTGCCCGACGGCCGCCGCGACAGCACCACCACCTCGTGGCCGGCGGCGGCCAGTTCCGTCGCGAGGTGATGGACGTGCCGCCCCAACCCGCCGACCACGACCGGCGGGTACTCCCACGACACGATCAGAATCTTCATCACACGCTCCCAGCAAATGCGGCAGTATCGGTCAGCGGACCGGGCAGGCGCCGCGCGTCGAGGGCGGGGAACAGGCCGTCGGCGGCGTTCCATCCGTCTGCGAGACGGCGTGCGACGTCGTCCCGGCCGGACGCGACGGCGTCGGCGATCTCCCGCAGCGCGTGGGCGTGCTTGTGGGCCCGGTCCCGCGCGTACCCGGCTGCCGAGTCCTTGCTGACCATGAACGCCCAGTCGCTCGAGACCGCCATCAGCGTCTCACGCAACATCTGGTCGTGGACCCGATTGCGAAGTTCCGGTCTGCCCGGATTCGAATCGCGTGACTTGTCGATGGTGTCGAGTGCGGTCTGCACGACCTCCGCGTTGAGCTGGACCAGGTCGGCCACCTGGTCGCCGGCCCACACCCGCCAGTCCTTGCCCGAGCCCCACGACGAGTCCTGCAGCTCCACGGGTTCGCCGACGTAACCGCGGGCGCGGGCGTCGGCGAGGGTGCCGACATCGATCCCGGCCTCGGGCAGCGCGCGCAGCACCTTCTCGAGCCACTGTGGCCCCTCGAACCACCAGTGTCCGAACAGTTCGGTGTCGAACGCGGCGACGACCAGTGCGTCCCGGCCGATGCGCTCGGACTCGCTGCGCAGCCGTCGTCGGACCGTCTCGACGAAGTCCTCGACGTGCTTGTCGATTGCCGCGGCGGCCAGCGCCGGGTCGTACGGGGCCTTCTGGTCGGACGGGACGCTGCGCCCGGTGACCCGGGCGGGCTTGAGTCCGGTGTCGTGGTCGTACGTGTGGAAGTCGCGGTACGCGGCGTGGCCCGGATATCCGGTCTTGGGGGACCACACGCGGTAGCTGACCTCGAGGTCGCGGCCGAACGCCACCACCTCGGAGTCCCGCACCGGTCGACCCGCCGACGTGTCGCCGCGCAGGGCGGGACCGTCGACCATGAAGTGCGACACGCCCGCGGCCGCATAACCGATTTCCATGCCCGGCGTGTAGCCGCACTCGGGCGCCCAGATGCCCGACGGCGTGTGATCCCAGCGGGCCTTCGCGTCCGCGAGACCCTCCGAGAGTGAGAACGCGCGCAGGCGGGGGTCGAGGAGCGGCTGGAACGGGTGCGCCAGCGGACCGCCGAGCAGCTCGATCGCCTCGGCGTCGATCAGTTCGCGAATCACCGCGGATCCACCGTGGCGCCAACGGGTTTCGAAGTCCTCGAGGGCGGCGGCCGACGCGCGGTGCTCGCGCGCGCCGAGCGCCTTGTGGGAGGCCGACGGCATCCCGGCGGCCTCGTGCGCGCGGATCTGCCAGTTCCCGAGCCAATGGTGCATGCCGTCGAGGCAGTGCGGGTCGTCGAGCTGGGCCGCGAGCACCGGGGTGATCCCGAGCGTCAGCAGGCGTGAGCGGCCCTCCGCGGCGAGCCGGCGCAGCACGCCGGTCACCGGCAGGTACGTCGCCGCCCACGACTGGTACAGCCATTCCTCGCCCACCGGCCAGCGGCCGTGATTCGCGAGCCACGGCAGGTGCGAGTGCAGGACCAGGCAGAACATGCCCGGCTCACGGGCGGTGTCCGCCCGGCCCCCCTGAGCGCCGGTCATGCCACAGGATCCTTGATCGCGACGGCGACGAGGTCGAGGCTGTCGTCGATGTCGGCCTCACGCAATTCGAAGTCGCCGACGTCGATGCCCTCGACGTCCCGGGTGAGGTCCTCGGGCCATGGCTCGCCGGCCAGGGCTCGGTCGATCTGGGCGTCGATGAACGAGCCGCCGTGCTTGGCATCGAGTGCGCGCAATCGAGACCCGTGGTGCACGCCGGTCATGACCTCGACGCGGAAGCCTGCCTCGACGAGCAGTTCGGTGAGCTCGGCGGCGTTGAGCTCACGCGTGTGGAACGGATTGAGGGGGGTGTCGCGGCCGGGGGAGAACGTGATCCGGTTGGGAGTGCTCACGAGCAGCTCTCCGCCCGGGGCCAGCACGCGGTGGCACTCGCGCAGGAACTGCGCTTGATCCCAGAGGTGTTCGATCACCTGAAAGTTCACGACCGTGTCGACGGAGCCGTCCGCGAGCGGAAGCTCGGCGAGGTTGCCGTGCAGCATGTCCACGCGGGGGTACCGCGCACGCACGTGTTCGACGGCGGAGATGTCGTAGTCGAGTCCGGTGACCTTGCGTGCTACGTCGGCAATCATGTTGGCGCCGTAGCCTTCTCCCGATCCGGCCTCGAGGACGGTGCGTCCGGCGCAGCGAGGAAGCAGGTCTCGGTAGACCACCTCGTGGCGTCGGAACCAGTAGTTCTCCTCGGGGATTCCGGGCACGGTCCGCTCGCCGGTCAACGGCAGCGTCGCGGCGGTGTCGGCGTCTTCGCGGGACGCCGCACTGGTCTCGAGGGACTCGGCTGTGGAACCAACTGTGGATTCGCTCACCCCAGCGAGGTTAGTGGCACCCGGAGTGGCAGTTGTCGGGGTGGTCCACATCACACGAGTGAAACCCCCGGTAGGCGGTTATGGTGAGACCGGATTTCGCCTAAGTTACCCGTGGGTAACTTAACGTGGGGTAATCTGTCGCACAGCCAACGTGCAACGAAATTACTTACGAGAGCTCGGCATCTCGCGGAGCCGCTCGCGATCATCAGGTAGATAGACACAGGAGGTCGACGAAGACCCATGACGAACATCGTCGTTTTGATCAAGCAGGTCCCCGACACGTGGTCCGAGCGCAAGCTCACCGACGGCGACTTCACGCTTGACCGCGAGGCCGCCGACGCAGTGCTCGACGAGATCAACGAGCGCGCCGTCGAAGAAGCACTCCTCATCAAGGAGCGCGACGGCGGCGAGGTCACCGTGCTGTGCGCCGGTCCGGACCGCGCCACCGACGCGATCCGCAAGGCTCTGTCGATGGGCGCCGACAAGGCCGTCCATGTCAACGACCCGGCCCTGCACGGCTCCGACGCCATCCAGACCGGCTGGACCCTCGCTGCGGCCCTCGGCCAGATCAGCTTCGAGAACGGCGAGGCCGCCGATCTCGTCATCGCCGGCAACGAGGCCACCGACGGCCGCATCGGCGCCGTCCCGGCCATCATCGCCGAGTACCTGGGCCTGCCGCAGCTCACGCAGCTGCGCAAGCTGACCCTGGCCGACGGCAAGGTCACCGGCGAGCGTGAGACCGATGAGGGCGTGTTCGGCCTCGAGGCCGGTCTTCCGGCCATCGTCTCGGTCACCGAGAAGATCAACGAGCCCCGCTTCCCGTCCTTCAAGGGCATCATGGCCGCGAAGAAGAAGGAAGTTCAGGTCCTGACCCTGGCCGACCTCGGCGTCGACCCGGAGACCGTGGGCGTCGCGAACGCCGGTACCACCGTCACCGCGTCCACCCCCAAGCCCCCCCGCACCGCTGGCGAGCGCGTCACCGACGAGGGCGACGGCGGCTCCAAGATCGCCGCCTACCTCGTGGGCCAGAAGATCATCTGATCGCGCCCCCTCGAGACCAGCAGAGAAGACAGGGAGAAGTAAGCAATGGCAGAAGTACTCGTGCTCGTCGAGCACGCCGAGGGTGCACTCAAGAAGGTCAGCACCGAGCTCATCACGGCCGCACGCGCTCTCGGTGAGCCGGCCGCCGTCGTCACCGGCCCGGCCGGTACCGCCGCGAAGCTGGCCGACGCGCTGGCCGCCGCCGGTGCCGCCAAGATCTATGTCGCCGAGTCCGACGACATCGACGGCTACCTCGTGACCCCCAAGGTCGACGTCCTCGCCGGCCTGGTCGAGACCGCCGGTCCGGCCGCAGTCGTCACCGCGGCCAGCACCGAGGGCAAGGAAGTTGCCGGTCGCCTGGCAGCCCGCATCGGCTCCGGCCTGCTGTCCGACGTCGTCGAGGTCAAGGCCGACGGCAGCGCCGTCCACTCGATCTTCGGTGGCGCGTTCACCGTCGAGGCCAAGGCCAACGGCGAGGTTCCGGTCATCTCGGTCCGCCCGGGCGCCGTCGAGGCCCAGCCGCAGGCCGGTGCCGGCGAGCAGGTCGTCGTCGAGGTTCCGGCCCAGGACGAGAGCGCCGTCAAGGTCGTCTCCCGTGCGCCGATCGTCGGTGGCGATCGTCCGGAGCTCACCGAGGCATCGGTCGTCGTCTCGGGTGGCCGTGGCGTCGGCTCGGCCGACAAGTTCTCGGTCGTCGAGGAGCTTGCCGATTCGCTCGGTGCCGCCGTCGGTGCTTCCCGCGCCGCCGTCGACTCCGGCTACTACCCGGGCCAGTTCCAGGTCGGTCAGACCGGTAAGACGGTCTCGCCGCAGCTGTACATCGCGCTCGGCATCTCCGGTGCCATCCAGCACCGCGCCGGCATGCAGACCTCGAAGACCATCGTCGCGGTCAACAAGGACGAAGAGGCCCCGATCTTCGAGATCGCGGACTACGGCGTCGTGGGCGACCTGTTCAACGTCGCTCCGCAGCTCACCGAGGCTGTGAAGGCTCACAAGGGCTGATCCCGGCCCACGCTCGCAGGCCCCCGTCACCGATCGCCGGTGGCGGGGGCCTTGCGTTGTGCCCGTCCGTTTCCCGCTGCGCGCGGATTCGTCTCCCGCGCGCGCAATCGTGCGCGCGGGGCGGCGTCAATTCGCGCGCGGCAGTGACCGTTCACCGAAGTTGCATTCCCGCGACACGCGGCTGACGCCTGGTTGCCGGACGGGCTCGATAGACCTCTCGCATGACAACTTCGCCACTCGTCGAGACCGTCTACACCGCGCCCGTGACCTCGGGGACCGCCGGGACTCCCGGATCCCGCTACTCCCTCCTCGTCGCCTCCGACCGCGAGCATCGTGAGGCGGCGCAGCGTCTGCGCTACCGCGTGTTCGCCGCCGAACCCGGCTTCGTCCTCCCCGAATCGGCCGAGCGCCGCGACGCCGACCGGTTCGACGACTTCTGTGACCATCTCCTCGTCCGCGACAACTTCTCCGGCGACTTCGTCGGCTGCTATCGGATGCTGCCGCCCGACGCCGCGCTCGCGGCCGGGGGCTATTACACCGCCACCGAGTTCGACCTGTCGGCGATCGACCCTGCGGGGCGACGCGTAGTCGAGATGGGGCGGGCCTGCGTGCACGTCGACCATCGTTCGGGCTCGGTCCTCGCGCTCATGTGGGCGGGGATCCTGCACTACCTGCAGCTCACCGGACACGACACCGTCATGGGCTGCGTGTCGGTGCCGATGCAGGACCGGCCCGACGCCGTCGCCGGTGCGAACGTGCGGGGCGTGCGGGACTTCGTGCTGAGCCGCCACGCCGCGGACCCGTCGACGTGGGCGCGCCCGCTGCGCCCGGTCCGGGTGGACGGCCGCCCGCTCGACGACATCGCCGCGCCGCTGCGGCCGTCGGTGCCGCCGCTGCTGCGCGGCTACCTGCGGCTGGGGGCGAAGATCTGCGGTGAACCCGCGCACGACCCGGATTTCGGTGTCGCCGACTTCGTGGCCCTGCAGAGCCTGCACGATGCCGACACCCGCTACCTCGACCGGCTGCGGCGGGCGTCGGCGGTGATCGAGGCCGCGGCATGAGGGATTCGTGGTTGCCGACAAGCCCCTGCGGGGACGGCTGCCTGCCGCAGCGTCCCGATCGGGTCTCGGTCGCGCTCGCGTGCGGACGTTGGATCGCGCTGGTGGCAGTGGCGGCGTCGTCGGTCCTGCTGCCGCTGGTGCGGCTGCTCCCACCCCGTCCGCGGACCGCGTGTCATCGGCTCTTTGCTCGAACAGCTCTGCGCGGCATAGGTATTCGCCTCAATCTGTCCGTACCTGTGGGCCGAGTCCCGCGCGGAACGCTCGTGGTGGCCGGGCACGTCTCGTGGCTCGATGTCCTGGTGCTCGCGGCGGTGCTGCCGGGGCGGTTCGTGGCGCGGGCCGACCTTCTGTCCTGGCCGCTGCTCGGTGGCGTGGCCCGACGGGCCGGGGTGATCCCGATCGAGCGGGGCAATCTGCGCGGGCTGCCGGACACGGTCGCCGCGGCGCGGGACCGGTTGCTCGCGGGCGACACCGTGATCGTCTTCCCGGAAGGGACCACGTGGTGTGGTCGGGCGTTCGGTCGGTTCCGGCCGGCGCTGTTCCAGGCCGCGGTCGACGCACAGCGGCCCGTGCAGCCGGTGCTGGTGGAATACGTCGACGGGGCGGGGGAGCACACGACCGGGCCGAGCTTCGTGGGCGACGATTCGATCGCGGCCTCGATGCGCCGGGTGCTGAGGAGCCGCGGCCTGCGGGCGCGGGTGACGCTGGGGGCGTTGCAGGCCCCGGGCAGCGACCGCCGGGACCTCGCCGAGCGGTGTGAGTGCGAGGTCCGCCGCGGTGCGGCGGTGGGCGCGGACCGCATCCTCGCCCGGCTCGAGGGACGCCGGCGGGTGCGTGCTGCCTGACAGGGGTCTCCGCGGCATGACGTGCCCGGGTCAACGGTTATCCTGGTCGAGTCATGATCTCGCCTGCCACCAGCTCAGCGGTCTACCTCGACCACGCCGCGACCACACCCATGTATCCGGCGACGATCGAGGCGATGACCGAGGTCTTCGCCACGGTGGGTAATGCCTCGTCGCTGCACGGATCGGGTCGATCGGCCCGACGCCGCATCGAGGAGTCCCGCGAGTCCATCGCCGCCAGCCTCGGAGCCCGGCCGTCCGAGGTGATCTTCACCTCCGGTGGTACCGAGAGCGACAACCTCGCCGTCAAGGGCATCTACTGGGCTCGCCGCGACGCCGATCCCCGGCGCACCCGCATCCTCGCCAGCGCCGTCGAACACCACGCCGTGCTGGACGCCGTCGAGTGGCTCGTGGCCCACGAGGGCGCCCAGGTGACGTGGCTGCCGGTGGATGCGGACGGTGCCGTCGACCCCGACGTCGTGCGGGCCGAGCTGTCGGTACACGCCGACGAGACGGCCCTCGTGACCGTCATGTGGGCCAACAACGAGATCGGCACGATCAACCCGATCGCGCAGATCGCGGCCGTCGCGGCAGAGTTCGGTGTCCCGATCCACAGTGACGCGGTGCAGGCCGCGGCGCATCTGCCGGTCGACTTCGCGGCGAGCGGGTTGTCCGCGCTGAGCATCGCCGGACACAAGTTCGGCGGCCCGCAGGGGGTCGGAGCCCTGCTGCTGGGCCGGCAGGTGTCGTGCGTGCCGCTGCTGCACGGCGGCGGGCACGAACGAGACCTGCGCTCGGGAACCCAGGACACCGCGTCCATCGTCGGACTGGCGTCCGCGCTGCAGATCACGACCGCGGACATGGACCTGCGCGGCGCCGAGGTCACGGCCCTGCGCGACAGCCTGATCGACGGTGTCCGGCGCGTGGTACCCGACGCGATCCTCAACGGCGCCACCGGTGCCGCACGGCTTCCGGGTAACGCGCACTTCACTTTCCCGGGCTGTGAGGGCGACTCGCTGCTCATGCTGCTCGACGTCGCGGGCGTCGAGTGCTCCACGGGTTCGGCGTGCACCGCCGGTGTCGCGAGCGCGAGCCACGTGTTGACGGCGATGGGTATCGATCCCCGCCTCGCACGCGGATCGTTGCGTTTCTCGTTGGGGCACACGTCGACCGAGCGGGATGTCCAGGCGCTGCTGTCGGCGCTGCCGCAGGTGATCGAACGTGCCCGCGCCGCCGGACTGGCGAGTGCCGGCGTTCGGGGCACACACGGAGGGAATCGTTAGATGCGAGTACTGGCAGCTATGAGCGGTGGCGTGGACTCCGCGGTTGCCGCGGCCCGCGCGGTCGCGGCCGGCCACGACGTGGTCGGCGTCCACCTCGCACTGTCGACGGCGCCGGGCACACTGCGGACCGGGTCGCGTGGGTGCTGCTCCAAGGAGGACGCGGGCGACGCCAAGCGTGCCGCCGATGTGCTCGGAATCCCTTTCTACGTCTGGGATTTCGCGGACCGCTTCAAGGAAGACGTGATCGACGACTTCGTGGAGGCGTACGCGGCGGGGGAGACCCCGAACCCGTGCCTGCGGTGCAACGAGAAGATCAAGTTCGCGGCGCTCGCGGACCGGGCGATCGCGTTGGGCTTCGATGCCGTCGCGACGGGCCACTACGCGCGCCTCGAGGACGGCGTCCTGCGCCGCGCCGTCGACGCCGACAAGGACCAGTCCTACGTGCTGGCGGTGCTCACCGCGGAACAGTTGTCGCGGGCCATGTTCCCGGTCGGCGACACCCCGAAGGATCAGATCCGCGAGGAGGCCGCCGCGCGCGGCCTGGCCGTGGCGAACAAGCCCGACAGCCACGACATCTGCTTCATTCCGTCCGGTGACACTCGCGCGTTCCTGGGCGCCAAGATCGGGATCCGTCCCGGCGCGGTCGTCGACGCCGACACCGGTGAGGTCCTCGCGCAGCACGAGGGCGTGCACGGCTTCACCATCGGCCAGCGCAAGGGCCTCGGTGTGCAGGGTCCGGCGGCGGACGGTCAGCCGCGGTACGTGACGGAGATCGAACCGGAGACGGGCACCGTCCGGGTCGGCTCGGCCGAGCGTCTGAAGGTGTGGACCATCGCTGCCGAGCGCCCGATCTGGACGTCCGGTCAGGCGCCCGAGGGTCCGGTCGAGTGCGTTGTGCAGGTGCGTGCCCACGGCGGCACGGCCCGCGCGGTGGCCGAAGAACTGAACGGCGGCATCGTCGTGCAATTGTCGGAGCCGCTCACCGGTGTCGCGAAGGGTCAGGCCGTCGTCCTGTACCGCCCGGACGAGGACGGTGACGTGGTCATCGGCAGCGGCACCATCTCGGGAACCTCCGCGGACCGTCCGTGACGGGCGCCCGGATTCCCGTCGGCGTCGCGACGGGCGTCGGCTCCTGGCCCGGCACCGATCCGCGGGCGGCCGCCGAGATCGTCGTGGGGGAGCTGTCCGCGCTGCCGCATCTCGTGGAGCTCCCGGCCCGCGGTATCGGGGCCGACATGATCGGCCGCGCCGCGGCGCTGCTCGTCGACATGCCGCTCGACACCTCCACCACCGGCTACCGCCTCACGCAACGGGTCGGCGCGGCCACCCGTACCGCCCGTGATCTGCTGGCCCGCGACCTCGACGCGTTCGAGGAGGCGTGGGAGCTGGCGGGACGCCGGGGCACCGAGCAGCCGGTGAAGGTACAGGCCGTCGGACCGCTGACGCTCGCGTCGCAACTGGAACTCCACGGCGGGCACCGGGTGCTCACCGATTCGGGGGCGTTGCGCGATCTCACCGAATCGCTCGCGGAGGGTGTCGCGGCCCATGTCGCGGACACGGTTCGGCGCCTCGGTTCCCCGGTCGTGGTCCAGTTCGACGAGCCCGGACTGCCCGCGGTCCTCGAGGGTTCGCTGTCCGGGGTGTCGATCCTGCAGGCTCCCCGCGCGCTGCCCGAGCCGGAGGCCCTGGCGTTGCTGCAGTCGGCGATCGAGCGGATCGGTGCGCCGGTGCTGGTGCACTGCTGCGCCGCCGGCGCCCCACTCCGCCTGCTGCATCGTAGTGGTGCGTCGATGGTGGGCCTGGACGTGAGCACGCTGCGCACCGCCGACCTCGACGGCATCGGCGAACTGCTCGATGCCGGCGTGGACCTCGCGCTGGGCCTGGTCCCCACCACCGCACCCGAGCGCACGCCGGGCTGGCGGGACCTCGCCGAGCCGGCCACCCGGCTGCTCGATCGCCTGGGCTTCGCGCGCGAGCTGTTGTCGTCCCGCGTCACGGTGACCCCGGCGTGTGGGCTGGCGGGTGCGAGCCTGGATTGGGCGCGCACCGCACTGCGGTCGGCGAACGAGCTGACCCGCGCGTTCGCGGACGGGGCCGACCCCGACCAGACCCGCTGAACGGGTGTTCGCGCCGACCGAAACTGTCACCTGGCTGCGATAACCTTCCCAGGTGGACCAGAACGAAGCCGCTACCGCCATGACCAGCCAGCCCGACGTCGAGGTCGTGCCTGCGAGCGCCGAGGATCGCGAACGCTGGCAGGAGTTGGCCGAGGTCGTCCGCAACCACCAGTTCCGTTACTACGTCCTCGACTCCCCGATCGTCTCGGACGGTGAGTTCGACGCGCTGCTCGGGCAGTTGAGCGCGCTCGAGGATCGCCACCCGGACCTGCGGACGCCCGACTCGCCCACGCAGCTCGTCGGCGGCGGTTTCGCGACCGAGTTCACCGCCGTCGACCATCTCGAGCGGATGCTCAGCCTCGACAACGTCTTCGACCTCGACGAGTTGCGCACCTGGGCCGGCCGCGTCGAAAGCGAGACGGGATCGGACCTGCACTACCTGTGCGAGGTCAAGATCGACGGCGTCGCACTCAATCTGGTGTACGAGAACGGCAGGCTGGTCCGGGCGGCCACGCGCGGGGACGGCCGCACCGGCGAGGACGTCACGCTCAATGCGCGCACCATCGCCGACATTCCCGAAACACTCACGCCCAGTGACGAATACCCCATCCCGGCGCTGCTCGAGGTGCGCGGCGAGGTGTTCTTCCGGCTCGAGGACTTCGCTGCCCTCAATGCGTCGCTGGTCCAGGAAGGCAAGGCGCCCTTCGCGAATCCGCGTAACTCGGCGGCCGGATCGCTGCGTCAGAAGAACCCGGCCGTCACCGCACGGCGTCGGCTCGGCATGATCTGTCACGGCCTCGGCCATACGGAGGGCTTCGACCCGGTCGGGCAGTACGACGCCTACACCGCACTCGCGGCGTGGGGCCTGCCGGTGTCGTCGCACACGTCGCGCGTGGTCGGCATCGACGCGGTGGTCGAGAAGGTCCAGTACTGGGACGAGCATCGTCACGATGTCGAGCACGAGATCGACGGGCTGGTCGTCAAGGTCGACGAGATGGCCCTGCACCGCCGCCTCGGCTCCACGTCCCGCGCGCCCCGCTGGGCGATCGCGTACAAGTACCCGCCGGAGGAGGCCACCACCAAGCTCCTCGACATTCGGGTCAGTGTCGGCCGCACCGGCCGGGTCACCCCGTTCGCGTACATGGAGCCGGTGCTGGTCGCCGGTTCGACGGTGGCGTTGGCGACGCTGCACAACGGTTCCGAGGTCAAGCGCAAGGGCGTGCTGATCGGCGACACCGTCGTGATCCGCAAGGCCGGCGAGGTGATCCCGGAGGTGCTCGGCCCGGTCGTCGATGTGCGCGACGGCACCGAGACCGAGTTCGTGATGCCCACCGAGTGCCCCGAATGCGGCACCACGCTCGCCCCCGCCAAGGAGGGCGACGCCGACATCCGCTGCCCCAACCAGCGTTCGTGCCCGGCCCAGTTGCGCGAGCGCGTGTTCCACGTCGCGGGGCGCGGCGCGTTCGACATCGAGGTCCTCGGGTACGAGGCGGCCACGGCGCTGCTGCAGGCCGGCGTCATCCGCGACGAAGGCGACCTGTTCTCGCTCACCGAGGACGATCTGATGCAGGCGCCGCTGTTCACGACCAAGGCCGGGAAGTTGTCGGCCAACGGCCGGCGTCTGCTCGACAACCTCGGTTCGGCGAAGCAGCAGCCGCTGTGGCGCGTGCTGGTCGCGCTGTCGATCCGGCACGTCGGCCCGACGGCGGCGCGGGCGCTGGCCAGCGAGTTCGGCAGCCTGGACCGCATCGAGCACGCCGGTGTCGACGAACTCGCGGCGGTCGACGGTGTGGGCGGCACCATCGCGGCGGCCGTCGTCGAATGGTTCGCCGTCGACTGGCACCGCGACATCGTCGAGAAGTGGCGCGCGGCGGGCGTGACGATGGAGGACGAGCGCGACGAGTCGATCGTGCGCAACCTCGAGGGACTGTCCATCGTCGTGACCGGTTCGCTCGAGGGCTTCTCCCGGGACGAGGCGAAGGAAGCGATCCTGATCCGCGGCGGCAAGGCCGCCGGTTCGGTGTCGAAGAAGACTGCGTTCGTCGTGATCGGCGACGCCCCGGGCTCCAAGGCGGCCAAGGCCGAGGAGCTCGGTGTGCCGATCCTCGACGAGGCCGGTTTCCGCAATCTTCTCGAAAACGGACCGGACGGCATCTGACTTTTCGTGGCAGAAGCGCAGCGCGACAGGAACATTCACACTGTCGCGCCGCGCTTGTCTACGTGATGAACGCCACGCTACGACATGGTGTCGTTTTCGGTGGAATTCCGATGGCCGGAAATCCGCGACCGACCGCCGAGTGTGCGCATGGCGAACTTTGCGCCATCGATGCTGGTCGGAACAGCTCGGGGGCAGTCACGCACGCGGCTGCTCGGCGTCGACGCGGGCGGCAGCGGCGCCGATCGCACGGTGCTCCGAATGTGGCGCGTGTCTCATATGTGCCGCTCGGGGCATCTGAATCGGTTTTCTGACGGCGGGTGGTGGCTGACATAGTGACGCCATGATCGATATCCGGCCCGTCACACCTGCCGACTACGACACCGTCGGCGAGCTCACTGCCGACGTCTACATCGACGGTGGTTTCGTATCGGACAGCGACATGTACGCGGAGCGACTGCGCGACACCGCGACCCGCGCCGACCACGCCGACGTCGTGGTCGCGGTGGTCGACGGTGAGATCGTCGGTTCGGTGACCATCGCCGAACCGGAGTCGCCGTTCGCGGACGTCGCCGGGAAGGGTGAGCTCGAGTTCCGCATGCTCGCGGTCGCGCCGTCGGCCCGCGGCAAGGGCGTCGGGTCCGCGCTGGTGCGCCACGTTCTCGACATCGCGTACGACCGCGGCGACCGCGCGGTCGTGATCTCCACGCAGGCCGACATGGTCGACGCGCGACGCATCTACGACCGCAACGGTTTCGTCCCGGCGCCCGAGCGCAACTGGGAGCCGCTTCCCGGCGTGGAACTGACCGCGCTGGTGCGCGAACTCGTCTGACGTCAGCGCAGGACGGTCGCGACGATGCCGGCGAGGTAGCCCAGTCGCGCCACCTCCGACGGCCGGAACTCCGGTCCGCCGGGACGCCCGAGCAGCAGTACCCGGCCGGTGTCGCCGAGCGGGGCGGCCGCGAGGGTGGTGTCCATGTCGCGCCACACCTGCGGCACCCACTCGTCGGCGCCGTCGAGGGCAGTGGCCTCCTTCAGCGGCATCCAGGGCGCGTCACCGGCGTGGGTCTCGGGTGCGCCCGGGCTCCCGACGACGCGGAACGATCCGTGCGGACCGATGTCCATGACGGTGGACCAGCCGACACGCAGCACCCGCGGTGCCCCGTCGACGAGGACCTGCAGACGGTCGGAGTGCGCGGTGGCGACGTGGTCGATGAGCTCGAGTTCGCGGTGGGTGTCGAGGATGCCCGAGTAGGGGCGGATGGAGTCGACCCGGACGTCGGGGAGCTTCTCGGCCGCGGTGATGAGGGTGTCCGGGAGCGACCCTGCCTCGACGTCGACCACCAGGTCGTCTACGGCGAATCCGGATCCACGCTCGACGACGTCGAGCGAGAGGATGTCCGCTCCCACCGAGCCGAGTGCGACGGCGAGCGCGCCGAGACTGCCGGGTCGGTCGGGGAGTTGGACGCGGAGCAGGTAGGACACGTGCTGCCTTTCCGTTCGTTCGGTGCCGGGTCCGGTGCCGACGACGGGACACAGTGTGCGCCCCCGCCGTTGCCTATCCTTTCACCCGGGGCTCGCGTCCGCTGGGGTGACGGGCTGCACGACCGATCCGGCCACGCTCTAGGCTGGTCGGGAACGTTCACTTCGACCTGAAAGGGGTCACCGAAGGTGCCTGCCATCTCCCGTGACGAGGTCGCCCACCTCGCCCGGCTGTCCCGGCTTGCCCTGACCGACGCGGAGCTCGACGAGTTCGCCGGTCAGCTGGATTCGATTCTCAGCCACGTGAAGGCGGTGTCCGAGGTCGCGGCAGATGATGTCCCGCCCACCGCGAACCCCAATCCGATCACGAACGTGACGCGGCCGGACGTCATCGTGCCGGGCCTCACGCCCGAGCAGGCACTGTCGGGTGCGCCGGCCGTCGAACAGGACCGGTTCGCCGTTCCGCAGATCCTGGGAGAGGGCGAATGAGCACCGATCTGACTCGTCTCGACGCCTCGGACCTGGCGTCGAAAATCCACTCGCGCGAGATCTCGTCGGTGGAGGCCACGCAGGCGCACCTCGACCGAATCGGTGAGGTCGACGGCGAACTGCATGCCTTCCTGCACATCGCGGGTGAGCAGGCACTGGTCGCGGCCAAGGAGGTCGACTCCGCGCTCGCTGCCGGTGACGCACCGGCGTCGGCCCTCGCGGGTGTGCCGATCGCGCTCAAGGACGTCTTCACCACGACCGACATGCCCACCACGTGCGCGTCGAAGATCCTCGAGGGCTGGGTGTCGCCGTACGACGCGACGCTCACCACCAAGCTGCGCGAGGCCGGGATCCCGATCCTGGGCAAGACCAACATGGACGAGTTCGCGATGGGTTCGTCCACCGAGAACTCCGCGTACGGGCCCACCCGCAACCCGTGGGACACCACCCGCATTCCCGGTGGTTCGGGCGGCGGCTCGGCCGCGGCGCTCGCGTCGTACCAGGCCCCGCTCGCGATCGGCACCGACACCGGCGGCTCGATCCGTCAGCCCGCCGCGGTCACCGCGACCGTCGGCACCAAGCCCACGTACGGCACCGTCTCGCGTTTCGGTCTGGTCGCGTGCGCGTCGTCGCTCGATCAGGGTGGCCCGTGCGGCCGCACCGTCCTCGACACCGCACTGCTGCACGAGGTGATCGCCGGGTACGACCCGCGTGACTCCACGTCGCTGAACGAGCCGGTCCGTCCCGTCGTCGAGGCGGCCCGCCAGGGCGCGACCGGTGACCTGAAGGGCGTGCGCGTCGGTGTCGTCAAGGAACTGCACTCCGACAGCTACCAGCGGGGCGTCATCTCGTCGTTCGACGCCGCGGTGGAGCAGCTGACGGCCCTCGGTGCCGAGGTCGTCGAGGTCTCGTGCCCCAACTTCGAGTACGCGCTCGCGTCGTACTACCTGGTCCTGCCCAGTGAGGTGTCGTCCAACCTGGCGCGCTTCGACGCCATGCGGTACGGCCTGCGGGTCGACGAGGGCGACATGAGCGCCGAACAGGTGATGGCCGCGACCCGAGCCGCCGGCTTCGGCAAGGAAGTCAAGCGCCGCATCATGATCGGCACCTACGCGCTGTCATCGGGCTACTACGACGCCTACTACGGTTCGGCGCTCAAGGTCCGCACGCTCATCGCGCGCGACTTCGACGCCGCGTACGAGAAGGTCGATGTGCTGGTCTCGCCCACCAGCCCGTTCACGCCGTGGAAGCTCGGCGAGAAGGTCGACGACCCGCTCGCGATGTACCTGTCCGACCTGTGCACGCTGCCGACCAACCTGGCCGGCCACTGCGCGATGTCGGTGCCGTCGGGTGTGTCCGAGGACGACGGCCTGCCCGTCGGCCTGCAGATCATGGCGCCGGCCCTGGCCGACGAGCGCCTGTACCGCGTCGGCGCGGCATACGAGGCGGCCCGCGGGCCGATCGCATCGCCGGTCGCGTAGAACCCGCTCCACCACCACAGCCCGGATCCACATGTCGGATCCGGGCTGTCGGCGTCCACGGAGGACTAGGCTCCGGGACAGGACGAAACGGGTGGCAGGAGGACCGGCGTGGGGCAACCGTCGATCACGATCATCGGCGCGGGATTCGGGGGCATCACCCTCGCGCTCTACCTGCGGCGCGCCGGGATCACCGACATCACGATCCTGGAACAGGGCGACGACGTCGGCGGTGTGTGGCGCGTCAACACGTATCCGGGGGCGGCGTGCGACGTGCCGTCGCCGCTGTACTCGATCTCGTCGGAGCCCAATCCCGAATGGGCGCGGCGGTTTGCGGAGCAGCCGGACATCCTGGCATACCTGCGTGACATCGCCGACCGGCATCACCTGCGCCCCCTGATCCGGTTCGGGGTCACCGTCACCGAGGCCGAGTTCGACGAGCACACCAACCGGTGGTCGGTGCGGACCGCCGACGGTGCGGTCGTCGAGTCCGACGTCCTCGTCCCCGCGGTCGGCCAGCTGTCACGACCGGCACTGCCCGGGATTCCGGGGCGCGAGAGCTTTTCCGGGCCGGCCTTCCACTCGGCGGAGTGGAACCACGATGTCGATCTGGCGGGCCGGCGCGTCGCGGTGATCGGCACCGGTGCCAGCGCGGTCCAGTTCGTGCCGGCGATCGCCGCCGCGGTGGGTGGGCTGACACTGTTCCAGCGGTCGGCTCCGTGGATCCTCCCGAAACCGGATCGTGTGTACGGCGACCGGCATCACCGGTTGTTCCGATCGGTGCCGGCGACGCTGCGGGGCGAACGCCTGGTGACCTGGGGGATCTTCGAGCTACTCACCGTCGGCCTGCTCGACACCAAGGCGCGCGGCGGAATCGCGGGCGCACTGGCGCGCAGGCACCTGCGAAGGCAGATCGCCGATCCGGCGCTGCGGGCGGCCCTGACGCCGGACTACGAGCCCGGCTGCAAGCGGATGCTGCTGTCGGACGACTATTACCCGGCGCTCACCCGCGACAACGTCGATCTGGTGGTCGACGCCATCGACCGCATTGAACCCGGTGGGGTGCGGACGGTCGACGGAAGGCTGCATCCGGCCGACGTGATCGTGTACGGAACCGGTTTCACCGCAACCGAATTCCTCGCCCCGATGAAGGTGCGTGGACGGGCCGGACGGAGCCTCGACGACGCGTGGTCCGACGGCGCCCACGCGTACCTCGGGGTCGCGACGGCCGGGTTCCCCAACCTGTTCCTGATGTACGGGCCCAACACGAACCTCGGCTCGGGCTCGATCGTGTACATGCTCGAGTCGCAGGCCCGGCACATCGCCGGACTCGTCGAGTGGCTCGTCGAACAGCCGGGGTGCGCCGTCGAGGTCGACGCCGGTGTGGAGCGCCGCTTCAACGACCGCATCCAAAACAAGCTCTCCGACTCGGTGTGGAGCCTGTGCAGCAGTTGGTACCGCACCGCGTCGGGCAAGATCACCACCAACTGGCCGGGCACCGTCACCGCCTACCGGCGTCGCACCCGGCGCCCCGACCGCGGCGACTACCGGATCACCGCGCCTCGAACAGCCCCCGCACGTACGCGGCCTGACCCAGATGCTGCAGGCAGTCCCGCGTAGGTTCCACCGCCCGTTCCAGAATCGAGATGCATGTGACGTTCACGGCCAGTCTGAACCCGAGCCAGTACAAAGCCTTCCAAGGTGCCTTCATGGGGATGTGCGGCGTAGCCCTGTTCTCGGGTTCGGCCCTGCTCGCCAGTGCACTGTTCGACTACGCCAGAGGTGTCGACGGGGCCGTCACGATGTTCGCGCTGTCGGCCGGCGTCGTGAGTACCGGCGTCCTGGAGATCTTGGCGCGGCGACGGCGCGGCACCGGTGTGCCGATCGCATTCCTGGTCCTGAACTTCGCCCTCACCGCAGCGGGAACCTGGCTCTTGACGGATCTCGTCCCTCGCTGAAGTTGCCACTGGCGAAGCGTGAGATCAGCCCGCCTCGAACAGCCCCCGCACGTACGCGGCCTGACCCAGATGCTGCAGGCAGTCCCGCGTAGGTTCCACCGCCCGTTCCAGAATCGAGATGCATGTGACGTTCACGGCCAGTCTGAACCCGAGCCAGTACAAAGCCTTCCAAGGTGCCTTCATGGGGATGTGCGGCGTAGCCCTGTTCTCGGGTTCGGCCCTGCTCGCCAGTGCACTGTTCGACTACGCCAGAGGTGTCGACGGGGCCGTCGCGATGTTCGCGCTGTCGGCCGGCGTCGTGAGTACCGGCGTCCTGGAGATCTTGGCGCGGCGACGACGCGGCACCGGTGTGCCGATCGCATTCCTGGTCCTGAACTTCGCCCTCACCGCAGCGGGAACCTGGCTCTTGACGGATCTCGTCCCTCGCTGAAGTTGCCACTGGCGAAGCGTGAGATCAGCCCGCCTCGAACAGCCCCCGCACGTACGCGGCCTGACCCAGATGCTGCAGGCAGTCGCCGATCACGCTGACGAGGCGCACCGAGACGGTGACGGGCGGATCCCATCGGTGATCGACGATCCGGTCGAGTTCGTCGGGCGCGAGCTCGTCGATGTACTCGAGGGTCGCCAGGTGCACGTCGCCGTGATAGTCGGCGAGCAACCGGGCATCCGCGTGCACCGCGGCGACATCGGCGGTGCTGTGCCCGTATCCGATGTCGCCGGTCGGGAACGGGAGATCGAACCGCTCCCGCCAGCCGCGAGACGTCCAGGCCTGGTCGACGTCGGCGATGTCGCTCACGTGATCGTCCTGGACCCGGGTCAGGTGCCAGATCAGCCACGCGATCGAGTTCGCGGCCGGACCCGGCCGGTAGTCGGACATCTCGGGTGTCAGGCCGGTGCACACCTCGACCACCAGTTCCCGGATGCGCTCGAAGTTGTCCCGCAGGATCTCGCGGGCGGCGTCCGTCTCCCTCTGTCCGGTCATGCATCCACGGTAAGCGCAGGCCGCCGGTCGCGGGACGCTTCCGATCAGGCGCAGTCCGGCATCCGCAGGCCCTGGTCGCCGCCGTACCGGTGCCCGTGCCCGGTGGGGGCGTCGAGCGCGAACAGCATGTCCACGCCGGTCTGCAGGAAGCTGATTCCGGGGATCCATTGCGGCACCGGGGCATCGATGCGAGCCTCGGTCAGATCGGGTGACCGCGTCAGCAGCGACGGTGACCACCACACCACCGGATCGGAACTGTTCGCGAGCACCGTCGCACCCTCGGTGCGCACCGCCCCGGCCGGGGGTCCGGCCCACAGGACGCTGCACGCGCGTGCCTGCCGGTCCGCGGCGTCGTCGAAGATCGCGCTGCCGCCCACCGACCCCAGGCTCTGCCCGTACACGTGCAGCGCGGGCCGGGCGTTCGCGGGCAGCTCGGCGATCCGGGCCGACACCGCCGCGAACAGGGCCCGCGCGGACTCCTCCGCATCGGCCCGACCGAACAGGAACGTCGCCCAGCTGGGTGCGTACGAGTACTGCATGCCGACGGTCGCGACGTCGCCGGCGAACCGGCGCTCGAGCCCGCGGGCAGCCTCGCCGTCGATCCATCCCGAACCCGTCGGGATCGCGACCACCACGTGCGACCGGGTGAACGCGGCTGTGCGGTCCAGCTCGGCGACGGCGAGCGCGGCCCGTGCGGCGACGTCGGGCGCCGAGTCCAGCCCGACGTACGTGCGGATCGCCCCCGGATCGGAGACGCCCGCCACGAATCGCCGGCCCTCCGCGCCGAGCGTCGCCCACGGCACGATCGAGTCCCGGTCATCTGCCGCGAGGCTGGTGTCGACAACCGAGCTGGTGGTCCGAAAATGCTGCGCCGCAGCGGAACCGGCCAGTGGTACCGCGACGAACCACGCGAGGGGGACCGCCGCGGCCAGCAGGCCGGCGCAGCGGGCCCGTCCCAGCCGGCGCGTGAGTGTGACGCATCCCCGGGTGAGACCGAACAGCACGAGACACACCGCGACCGCCCAGAACGCGACCTGTGCCCAGTGCCCCGCACCGACCGCGGGCACGCCCATCGCCGACCGCAGCGCGTTCTGCCAGCGGTCCGCCGACGCCGCCGACCACGCGAGCGCCAGACCGGCGAGCACGGCGACCCCGCCCCGGACACCATCGCGCTCGAGACTGCCGCGACCCGACCACAGGCGTCGAACCAGCGCGGCGACGCCCCAGCACAGCGCCACGAGAACTCCGCTGAACAGGCCCTGCACGACGGGGGTGCGGGGGAGGAGTGACGGCGCCAGCGATACGGCAGCACCGGTCGTGACGGCCACCGACGTACTCACCCGCGGCAGCACCGCGGCGACCGCGAGGCGGGTGCTCCCGGCGTGTGCGCCGGGGATCGCGCTCATGCCGTCACCGCCGGGCCAGGAGCGAAGAGCCCGCGCAGCGGACCGATCCTGCGGACCGTCACGGACACGAGCAACGCACCGACGACGGTGAGCAGCCCGACCAACCCGTACCGGATCCACGGCTCCTCGACCGGTGGGCCGAACCCCTGGCGCATCGAGTTCACGCCCACCGCAGCCGTCGCCGTGTTCGCCATCGCGAAGCACGACGCCCGGTCCACTGCGCGGGCGTCGCAGGCGGCATGCATCCGGCGATCGAGCTGCGCGTCCAGCTCGGTGCGCGCCCATGCCCCGAGCTCGCTGCCGTCCAGATGCGCGTAACGCAGCAGGTCGTACCCCAGATCATGTGCCTTGCAGGCGGTGTCGAACTCGGCGGGCAACGGTATCGGCGACGAGCATGCGCCGAGCGGATTGACGACCATGCCGTCGGCGACCGCCGGCCGGTAGCCCATGACGGCGGCGAAATCGTCGGGGATCGCGGACGCGGCGAGGGCGGGGTCGTCGGCGGTCAGCGAGGTCACGGCGGCCGCGGCCGCCCGGTTCTCCCGTGCCGGGGAGTGTGCGTCGGCGGTGGGGGCCGACACCGTCCCGGTGAGCGTCATCCCGCCGATCGTCACGGCGAGGACGGATCCGATCCATCTCGTAGTTCGCATGACAAACGACGCTAGAAACGGTCGCTACCCTGCGACATCACTCCGCGGTCCCGAACCGTGCCACGTCGCGGGGGTGATCGCCGCCGGCCCCTGATACCCCGGAGCCAGACGCATCTCACCCCTGGGTATGAGGACTTTTCGAGTCCCGGTTCCTAGTGTTTCCGGTGTGAGGAAGAGAAAGCGTGCACTCGACCGTGCGGCGCACGGCGCGGTCTCGGCCGCAGCCCCGCGGCTGAAGCGGATGAGTACGGGTCAGCGACTGGACCTGCTGGTGCTGTTCGTGACTGCGGTGTTGTTCACGATCGCGTGGCCCACACTGCAGGTGACGCATCATGTGCCGGCGGGTGTGCAGCCGCTGATCGCGGGGCTCGCCGCGCTACCGCTGGTGCTGATCCGTGCGAATCCAGCTCTGGGATGGGCCATCTCGGCGGCCGGCGCATTGGTGATCCCGGTGGTGTATCAGCGCGTCGACGGCTACGACTTCCCGTGGCAGGTGGTCCACGTGATGGTGCTGATGGCGCTGCTGCTCGCGGTGAGCCTGCGCTCGCCGGTCCCGGTAGTCGCGGTCGCGTGGGGTGCGACGACGCTGCTGTTCCTCGCCGACGCCCCGGGCCAGGACGGGCGCGGCTGGGCGGTGGGGCTGACGGTTCTCGTGCTGTTCGGGCTGTTGATCCGCTGGCTGGTGATCTCGCGGCGTCAGCTCGCCGCCCAGGAGCAGACCAGTGAACTCGAACGCGCCCGCCGCGCGATCCTCGAGGAGAAGGCGCGGATCGCCCGTGACCTGCACGACGTCGTGGCCCACCACATGTCGATGGTCGTGGTGCAGGCGCAGAGTGCGCCCTACCGGCTGGACTCGGTGTCCGACGATGTGAAGGCCGAGTTCGATTCCATCGGCGCCACCGCACGCGAGGCGCTCAACGAGATCCGGGGCCTGCTCGGCGTGCTGCGCAGCGACGCGGAGAGTACCGACCGCGCCCCGCAGCCCGGGGTGGCCCAGATCGAGGAACTGCTCGACGGCAGCGTCCGGGCGGGTATGGCGTTGTCGCGCAGTATTTCCGGTGATCCTTCTGCGATCTCCGAGACGACGGGGCTGACGGTGTACCGGATCCTTCAGGAGTCGCTGGCCAATGCCAGCAGGCACTGTCCGGGCGCGCACGTGGAGGTCGCGATCGACTTCTCACCGGCCGTCACCTCGCTCGTCGTGACGAACGGCCCCGCGACGGGCGCCGAACCGCGTCCCGAGTCGTCGGGTGGAAGTGGGATCGCCGGGATGCGGGAGCGCGCCCGGGCGGTCGGTGGCACCCTCGACACCCGTGCGCTGGACGGCGGGGGATTCGAGGTCCGGGCCCATATTCCGGGGAGTGTTCCCGTCGCGGCCGGCGCCCCGGCCGGACCGGCCGCCTAGTCTGTCACGGTGGCGATCACGGTTTTCATTGCGGACGACCAGGCGATGGTGCGGCAGGGTTTCGGCGCGCTGCTCGGCGCTCAGCCGGACATCAGCGTCATCGGTGACGCGCCGGACGGGCGGGTCGCCGTCAGTGAGGTCAAGCGTCTGCGCCCCGACGTGGTGCTGATGGATGTGCGGATGCCGGAGATGAACGGTCTCGATGCGGCACGCGAAATCCTCTCCGCCGCAATGGAACATCCCGTTCGGGTGTTGATGCTCACGACGTTCGACATCGATGAGTACGTCTACGAGGCCCTCGGGTCGGGGGCGAGTGGGTTCATGCTCAAGGACGCCCCGGCAGAGGAGCTGATCCGGGCGGTGCGGGTGGTCGCGGCCGGCGAGGCGCTGCTCGCACCGAGCGTCACCCGCAGGCTCATCGCGGACGTCACCCGCCGACGCTCGGCGCCGCGGCCTCGCAGCACCCGACTCGAGTCGCTCACGCCGCGCGAGCGCGAGGTCCTCGAACTCATCGCCGCAGGGCTGTCGAACACCGAGATCGCCGAACGTCTGTTCGTTGCGGAGCAGACCGTCAAGACGCACGTCGGGAAGGTGCTCGCAAAGCTGTCGCTGCGGGACCGTGCGCAGGCCGTCGTCCTCGCCTACGAAACGGGACTGGTCACGCCCGGTTGATCGACTCGGCGTGCCTGATCGGCGCGGGCGCGGCAAGATGAGAAGGGACCGCTCTGCTCCGCGATGGCCGAGAGGGGCCGTGATGCGCATCGGAATCCTGACCGGGGGCGGCGACTGCCCCGGACTGAACGCCGTGATCCGCGCCGTCGTGCGCACAGCGGACGCGCGCTACGGCAGTGCCGTCGTCGGGTTCCTGGACGGCTGGCGCGGCCTGCTCGAGGATCGCAAGATGCAGATGCGCAACGAGGACCGCATCGACCGGATCCTCGCGCGCGGCGGCACCATCCTCGGCACCGCGCGGGTCAATCCGCAGAAACTGCACGACGGCCTCGACCGGATCAAACAGACCCTCGACGACAACGGCATCGACGTGCTCATCCCGATCGGCGGCGAGGGCACGCTCACCGCCGCGAGTTGGCTCGCCGACAGCGGTGTCCCCGTCGTGGGGGTGCCCAAGACGATCGACAACGACATCGACTGCACCGATGTCACGTTCGGGTTCGACACCGCGCTGACCATCGCCACCGACGCGATCGACCGGCTGCACACCACCGCCGAATCGCACCAGCGGGTGATGCTCGTCGAGGTGATGGGGCGGCACGCCGGCTGGATCGCGCTGCAGGCGGGAATGGCGTCCGGTGCGCACCTGACACTGGTACCGGAGGAGCCGTTCGACGTCGACGAGGTGTGCGCGCTGGTCAAGAAGCGCTTCCAGCGCGGCGACTCCCACTTCATCTGCGTCGTCGCGGAGGGCGCCTCGCCCGACCCGGCGTCGATGACGCTCCGGGAGGGCGGTATCGACGAGTTCGGGCACAAGATCTTCACCGGTGTCGCTCAGCAGCTGGCCGTCGAGATCGAACACCGGATCGGCAAGGAGGTGCGTACCACTGTGCTCGGGCACGTGCAGCGCGGTGGGACGCCGACGCCGTACGACCGGGTTCTCGCGACCCGGTTCGGGGTCCACGCGACGGACGCCGCGCACAGCAACCAGTTCGGTCAGATGGTGGCGCTGCACGGCACGAACATCGAGCTGGTGCCGCTGTCGGAGGCGACCAAACAGCTCAAGACCGTGCCCGTCGAGCGCTACCGGGAGGCGGCCGCATTCTTTGGGTGACCGGACGCATAAACTCATGACCATGACTGCCGCCGTGTCCGCTGACCTTCTCGACTATGACGCCGTCCTCGCGAAGTTCGAGCCCGTACTGGGCATGGAAGTGCACGTCGAGCTGCACACCAACACCAAGATGTTCTGCCCGTGCCCCACCGCGTTCGGTGCCGAGCCCAACACCCAGGTGTGCCCCGTGTGCCTCGGCATGCCCGGAGCGTTGCCGGTGGTCAATCAGGCTGCCGTCGAGTCCGCGATCCGCATCGGCCTCGCGCTGAACTGCTCGATCACCCCGTGGGGCCGCTTCGCGCGGAAGAACTACTTCTACCCGGACCAGCCGAAGAACTACCAGATCTCGCAGTACGACGAGCCCATCGCGACCGAGGGCTACCTCGACGTCGTGCTCGACGACGGCAGCACGTGGCGCGTCGACATCGAGCGCGCGCACATGGAGGAGGACACCGGAAAGTCGCTGCACGTCGGCGGCGCCACCGGTCGTATCCACGGCGCGAGCCACTCGCTGCTCGACTACAACCGCGCCGGGGTCCCGCTCGTGGAGATCGTCACCAAGCCCATCACCGGTGCGGGTGAGCGCGCGCCCGAGGTGGCCCGCGCGTACGTCGCCGCCCTGCGCGATCTGCTCGAGGCCCTCGACGTCTCCGACGTCCGGATGGACCAGGGCTCGCTGCGCTGCGACGCCAACGTCTCGCTGATGCCGATCGGCGCCGAGGTGTTCGGGACGCGCACCGAGACCAAGAACGTCAACTCGCTCAAGAGCGTCGAGGTCGCCGTCCGCTACGAGATGCGTCGTCAGGCCGCCGTTCTCACCTCCGGCGGCGAGATCATTCAGGAGACCCGGCACTTCCAGGAGACCGACGGCACCACGTCCGCCGGTCGCCGCAAGGAGACCGCCGAGGACTACCGCTACTTCCCCGAGCCGGACCTCGAGCCCGTCGCACCCGACGCCGCCTGGGTCGAGGAACTGCGCGGCACGCTGCCCGAGCTGCCGTGGCTGCGCCGCGCGCGCATCCAGCAGGAGTGGGGCGTCTCGGACGAGGAGATGCGCGACCTCGTGAACGCCGGCGCGCTCGACCTGGTGATCGCCACGACCGAGGCCGGTGCGCCCGCGTCCGACGCCCGCTCGTGGTGGGTCGCGTACCTGAGCCAGCAGGCCAACACCCGGGGCGTCGAGCTGACCGAACTGCCGATCAGCCCGGCCCAGGTCGCTCAGGTCATCGCCTTCGTCGCCGACGACAAGCTCACCAACAAGCTCGCCCGCAAGGTTGTCGACTACGTCCTCGACGGAGAGGGCGATCCGGACCAGATCCTCGCCGCGCACCCGGAGCTCGTGGTCGTGCGTGACGACAGCAAGCTGCAGGCAGCGGTCGACGAGGCCCTCGCCGCGAACCCCGACATCGCCGAGAAGATCCGCAGCGGCAAGGTCGCGGCGGCCGGCAAGATCGTCGGCGACGTGATGAAGGCGACTCGCGGGCAGGCCGATCCGGCCCGCGTCAAGGAGCTGGTCATCGCCGCGTGCAGCTGATGTAGCAGCTAATGTAGCGGCCCATGGACGCCGACGTCGCCACCTCACTGTTCTGGATCGCCGTCGCGGCCGTGGTCGCGCCGCTGATCGCGGGATCACTGCCGCGCAAGCTCGTGCCCGAGGTCGTGCTGCTGCTCGTCGCCGGGATCGTGATCGGTCCCTACGTCCTCGAACTCGCGGATGCCGGCAGTGAGATCGAGATGCTGCGGGAACTCGGTCTGGGCATGCTGTTCCTCCTCGCCGGCTACGAGGTGGATCGCAACGAGCTGACCGGCCGCGGCGGCCGGCGCGCACTCGTCACCTGGTTGGTGTGCCTGGCCGTCGCGTTCGGGATCGTCGCCGCGTTGGGTGCGGCGGGTCTGGTGCACTCCGAGATCGCCGTGGCGATCGCGTTGACGTCCACCGCTCTCGGCACGCTGCTGCCGATCCTCAAGGATCGCGGTCTCGTCGAGTCACCGGTCGGCAAGGCGGTGCTCAACCACGGCGCGGTCGGCGAGATCGGCCCGGTGATCGCGATGGCGGTACTGCTCGGTGCCCGCGGCGCGATCATGTCCCTCGTCGTGCTCGCGGCCTTCGCTGCGGTGGCGGTCGTCGTCGCGATGCTGCCGGCCCGGATCCTGCGCGAGGGCTCGGACCTGGTCGCAGTGATCCGGCGTGGCGCGGACACGACCGCGCAGACGACCGTTCGCCTGGTGATGCTCCTGCTGGTGGCGCTGATCGCGGTCGCGGCGGTGTTCGATCTCGACGTCATCCTCGGTGCCTTCGCGGCCGGGTTCATCCTGCGACGCGCGGTGCCCGACGGCAATGAGCAGCTCGAGTCGAAGCTCGAGGGCCTCGCGTTCGGGCTCCTCATCCCGATCTTCTTCATCACGTCCGGCATGGCGATCGACGTGTCCGCAGTAGCGAGCGAGCCGCTGGTCCTACTCGCCTTCCTCGGCCTGCTGCTGGTGGCGCGGGGTCTGCCGGTGTTCGTCGCCTCGCGCTACGACCGGGGACCGGCCGGCGCGAACTTCGACACCCGCGAGCAACTCCAGGTCGCGCTGTATTCGACCACGGGTCTGCCGCTCATCGTCGCGGTGACCGGCGTCGCGGTGGCGGCGGGCGAGATGTCCAACGCGACGGCGTCGATCCTCGTCGCGGCCGGCGCGATCACAGTACTGGTGCTACCCATGGTCGCGAGTGCGCTGGCACGCGACGACCGGGGCGAGCACCACGATCGGCGAGACCCGCAGCCGACCGGACCTGCGAGCGCGTGAGGGTCAGTCCGTTCCACCGCCGCCGCTCGGCAACGGAAGCTTGACGACACGATCGTCGGTGGGGCCGGGCTCCCCGCCGGACTTGTTCACCGTGGCCGCCCAGATCTCACCGGCGCCGCTGATCACCGTCCCACCGAGACGGCCGTAGAGCCTCTGCGCGAGCAGGGCGGGCGCCGACGTGACGGCACCGGTGTCCGGTTCGGTCGCCAGGACCGCCATCGCCTGCGCGTCCGTCAGCGCCACCGCGACCGCCCCTCGTGCGGCGGCACACCCGGCGACGCCCGGCTTGTCCGGCCACGTCCAGGCCGGCGCGCCGACTGTCCCGTCCGGTCGCACGCGCTGGATCCGATCCTCGAGCGCCGTACGGTCCGTGACCCACACGCCGCCACCGGGATCCGCACATACGTCGCCCGCCCGACCCAGCCCGGACAGTACGAGCGCGGGCCGAGGCGGATTCGGGGTCGAGGCGAGGGCGGTGACACGGAGCAGCTTCCCGGCGAGCGACGCGGGATCGGCTGCGGCCGCAGGATTGCCGGCGTCGCCGGTCAGGACCATCAACTCGCCGGGTGTCGAGAACGTCAGTGCGCCGGCGTTTCCGACGTCGCCGCGCGGAATGCCGGTCAGTACGTCCTTGGGGGTGTCCCCGGGCGTGATGCGGACGACCCGGTTGTCGCTGCCCGTCGTGATGTAGGCGTACAGAAGGCGGTCCTCGGTGAACGTGGGGGACAGGGCGATGTCGAGCAGGCCGCCGTCGGATCCGGAATCGACGGGAATCCTGGCGAACTCGGTCGGCTTCTCACCCTGCGCCACCCGCATGATGCGCCCGGTGCGACGCTCGGTCACCAAGGCGGCGCCGTCGGGCAGTGTCACCAGCCCGCCGGTCGCGTCCAGGCAGGTGGCGATGACATTGGGGTCGCGGTCGAAGCAGGGGTCGTTCGGCACCGACGGCTCGGGCACGGCCGACGAGGGAGCGGATGGCTCGCGAGGCTGGACCTCCGCACCCGAACCGAACGTCGGTTCGGGGGTGAAGGGCGACGATGCGGAGTCGTCGAACCGTGCGCATCCGGTGGCCGCCACCACCGCGATCGAACAGATGGCTGCTGCGGCCGCCCTTCGCACCTTCCGGCCCGGTACACCCTTCGTCATGGTGCAGACGTTACGGAAGGCTGGACGGGGTGCGCCACGCGGAGTTGTGTGACCGGCGCGCCGGGCCGCACTACCGGTCAAGCTTCTCGAACCGTCCTAGGCTGCAATTCGTGACTGACAAGTCGAAAGATCACACCGAGTCCGCCCCCGCGGGGTCTGCGCCGAGCCCGTTCGATCAGCCGACCGAGAGGTTCCCCGCGCAGTCCGTCGACCGTACAGGCCGACCGTTGCCGCACACCGACGACGACCTCGACTTCGACGACAGGGGTGCCTCGAGTCTGCCGACCGAGCAGATTCCCATGTTCCGTCCCGCGCCCGCGCCGACCGGGATCGAGGACCAGCCCACCGCCGTCATCCCGCGTGGCGATGCGACGGTGCCGACACCGACGCTGCCCCCGCCCGTCGCGTCCGAACCGATCGTGTCGGAACCGATCGTGTCCGAGCCGATCGGTGATGCGTCGACGGTCGCGGCCCCGGTCGCGGTCCCGCCGATGCCGAGTACGGAGGGCGGTGCCGACAACCGGCGCGGCACGCTGGATCTCGGTCTGCTCGTCCTGCGTCTCGCGGTCGGCGGCACGCTGCTCGCGCACGGCCTGCAGAAGCTCACCGGATGGTGGAACGGGCCGGGGCTGGGCGGCTACCGGGACATCCTGGTCGACTCCGGATTCGATCACGCGCGGGCTCTTGCGGTGGCCGGTGCGATCGGCGAGGTGGCCGGCGGTGTGCTGCTGATCCTCGGCCTGCTCACCCCGATCGCTGCCGCCACGGTGGTTGCGGTGATGATCAACGCGTGGTGCGTCAAGCAGTCGATGGTGCCCGGACTCGAATACTTCGCGCCCGACGGCATCGAGTACGAGACGGTGCTCGCCGCGGCCGCGGCCGCGATCATCCTGACCGGTCCGGGCCGGATCTCCCTGGACGGTCGGCGTAAATGGGCCACCCGCCCGTACGTCGGATCGACGGTGATCCTGATCCTCGGTGTCGCAGTGGGTGTCGGCGTGTGGATCCTCCTCAATGGGGCGAACCCCGTCATCTGACGCCACTGCCGCTCCGGTTCTGGTCGTGCCGCTCCTCCCATCGGGGGAGCGGCACGGCCGTTTCCGGAGCGGTGGCAGGGTTCAGCCGAACGCGCGCCGCAACCGTCGGACCACCTCCTCGGGTGTGCTCAGCTCCCGCCATCCCCATCGCGCGAGGCCGTATCCGGCCGAGCGGATACGGTCCTCGCTCAGCTTCTCCTCGATGATCGCCTGTTCGGTGCTCTGACCGGGGCGCAGATGGTCGGTGTACTTGCCGAGGCCGTCGAACTCGCCGACCGCACACGCATTCTCGAACCAGAAAGTCGACCCGGCCGATCCAGGAATCGCCGTCGAACAGGTCCCTTTGCGGTTCCGGCGCGGGCAGCCGAGCACGGTGGATCAGCACACGGCTGCGGGATTCGCCGACGCTCTCGCTACGACCGTCCATGAACCCGACGGCGCGCGCGGCCTGCGCCGCGCCCCATCGGCCGCGGCACCGGGCGAGAGCTTCGGCGAGGTCGGCGGACGTCACCGGACGACAGCGCGTGATCGCCTGCCACCACCGCGCTCTCGAACGGCGCCGCCCGCGCGAGGTCGACGATCGTCCGTCCGGGCACGGTGACCGGCACACCGTCCACGACGACGATGTCGTCGGCGGGCAGTCGTGCGACGTGCACGTGCCGACGAGTTGTGATCTTGCCGCCGGAGGCGAGCGGCGGGCCGTGCGCAGTTCGTGGTCCGTGAAGCCTTTTTCGAGTGCGTCGGACCGGAAGACCAGTGGTGTGCCGTCGAATTCCATGTGCCGAGCCTGCCGCCCGGCGTGAGGGCGAGGGCGCCCGATCCGCAATCTGTGGATGGATTTTCTCGGTATCCACAACCTGCCGCTCCGGAAACGGCTGTGCCGCGCCCCCGATCGGGGACGCGGCACAGCGAAAGGTGGAGCGGCGGGACGTCTTACGGCACGTGGCGGACGGCGCCCTTGTCGGCGGACGTGGCCAGGGCCGCGTAGGCACGCAGTGCGGTGGTGACCGAGCGCTGACGATCGACCGGCTGCCACGGCCGCTCGGACGCCTCCATCTTGGCGCGGCGCCGGGCGAGGGTCTCGTCGTCGACGAGGACCTCGAGCGTGCGGGTCGCGACGTCGATGCGGATCTGGTCGCCGTCCTCGACCAGGCCGATGACACCACCCGAGGCTGCCTCGGGGGAGATGTGTCCGATCGACAGGCCCGACGTGCCACCCGAGAAGCGCCCGTCGGTGATGAGCGCGCACACCTTGCCGAGACCGGCGCCCTTCAGGAACGCGGTGGGGTGCAGCATCTCCTGCATGCCCGGGCCGCCCTTGGGGCCCTCGTAGCGGACCACGATGACATCGCCCGGCTTGATCTGCTTCTGCAGGATCACCGAGACGGCCGCCTCCTGGGATTCGACGACGACGGCCGGGCCCTGGAACGAGAACAGTTCCTCGTCGATGCCGGCGGTCTTGAGGATCGCGCCGTCGACGGCGATGTTGCCGCGCAGCACACACAGGCCACCCTCGACGGTGTACGCGTGCTCGAGGTCGCGAATGCAGCCGCCCTCGGCGTCGGTGTCGAGCGAACTCCAGCGGTTGTTCGTCGAGAACGGCTCGGTGGTGCGCACGCCGCCCGGGGCCGCGTGGAACAGCTCGAGTGCCTCGTCGCTTGCCTTGCCGGAGCGGATGTCCCACGTGTCGAGCCACTCGTCGAAGCTCTTGGTGTGCACCGTCGAGACATCGGTCTCGAGCAGGCCAGCGCGACGCAGCTCACCGAGCAGGGCAGGGATGCCACCGGCGCGGTGCACGTCCTCCATGTGGTAGTCCGAGTTGGGGGAAACCTTCGACAGGCACGGCACCCGACGGCTGATCTCGTCGATGGTGCTCAGGTCGAAGTCGACCTCGCCCTCCTGCGCGGCGGCGAGGGTGTGCAGCACCGTGTTGGTGGAGCCGCCCATCGCGACGTCGAGGGCCATCGCGTTGCGGAACGCCTTGGGAGTGGCGATGTTCCGCGGCAGAACCGACTCGTCCTCGTCGCGGTAGTAGCGCAGTGCGGCCTCGACGACGGTGGTGCCGGCGCGGCTGAACAGGGCACGACGAGCCTCGTGGGTGGCCAGCGTGGAGCCGTTGCCGGGCAGGGCCAGGCCCAGTGCCTCGGTGAGGCAGTTCATCGAGTTCGCGGTGAACATGCCCGAGCACGAACCGCACGTGGGGCACGCGCTGCGCTCGACCTCGTCCAGACCCTCCTCGGACACCGAGTCGTTGGCGCTCGCCGAGATCGCGGTGATGAGGTCGGTGGGGGCCTGCGCGACGCCGCCGACGACGACGGCCTTGCCGGCCTCCATCGGGCCGCCGGAGACGAAGACCGTCGGGATGTTCAGGCGCATCGCGGCATTGAGCATGCCGGGGGTGATCTTGTCGCAGTTCGAGATGCAGACGAGGGCGTCGGCGGTGTGCGCGTTGGCCATGTATTCGACGGAGTCTGCGATGATCTCGCGGCTCGGCAGCGAGTAGAGCATGCCGCCGTGACCCATCGCGATGCCGTCGTCGACGGCGATGGTGTGGAACTCGCGCGGCACGCCACCGGCCGCGCGGACGGCTTCGGCGACGATCTCGCCGACGTCCTTCAGGTGAACGTGGCCGGGCACGAACTGCGTGTAGGAGTTCGCGATGGCGACGATCGGCTTACCGAAGTCGGAGTCGGTCATGCCGGTGGCGCGCCAGAGCGAGCGCGCTCCGGCAGCGTTGCGTCCGACGGTGGTGGTGCGTGACCTCAACGGGGGCATGGGCGAATTCCTTCGTCGATCAGCGGTTCTCGGCGGCGGGCTGTGCTCGCCGAGCGCGGCGTAATACGTGAACTGGTGGGCCCGTGAAGGTGCTGGTCGCTGGACCCGATTTCGGCTGTTACGGCAGCCTCGTCATCTCCGGTGGGAGCGAGAGACATCCTGGTTGGACGCTACTCCCGCGCGTGAGCTAGTCGGTATTCGGCTCCGACTCGTCGGCGGACTCTTGCTTCGTGGACCCCGGAGTATCCGTCGCCGAGTCGGCGTCGTCGGCCTTCGCGGCTTCGGCGCGCGACTTCTGCGCCTGTGCCTCGCGGGCGGCGGCGTACGGATCCGTGACGCGACCGCCACTCGCCGATGCGAGCTGGGGCAGCCGCCCGAACGTCACGGTCGGAAGCGACACCTCGTTGCCGTCGAGCAGTTCGGCGCGCGCCCAGCCACGCTTGGGGAAGCGGAAGCCCTTGATCTGATCCCACGATATGGACTGCGTGGAGAAGGCTCGCCGCAGCTCGAGGCCGTCCGGGCCGACGATGGTCCGCACGCGCAGGACCCACGCCCCGATCAGGAACGGGATCACCAGGGTCCAGCCGAACGCGGCCGGCCATCCGAGGATCGGGAAGCTCAGGCAGAACAGCAGGAAGAGGCATGCGATCAGCGCAAGCGGGGAAATTCGGATGACCTGTCGGCCGTCCGTGGGCGTATGGGATGATGGCACCGGTGGCACGGGCTGCTGAGGAGATGACACCTCTACATCTTCGCACTGCAGCCGAGGCATCTTACATTCTGGGACAGCACACTCACCAAAGTTGACTGTCTACCATTGACGCGCCTACCGTCGAGCGCGTGAAGCAGAATGAGTTGCTCGTAATCGGCCGGCGCGTCGTCGCCTGAGCCGGTTGTTGCAACTCGCCAGATAACGACGCGCCACCCTCGTACAGCGGATGCTGACGAGGGTTTTTTGTTGCCCGGAGCCAGAATCAGAGGACTTTCCAGTGAGCGCACCAACCGCACGGCCTCAACCCACGCCGCGCAAGTCGGGAGCAGCCGGCCCGACCGCGGGAGACAGCAGGGCCGCCGCTACTCCGACCGGTAACCGTCGTCAGGTCGCCCCCGAGCGGGTCACCGGCGCGCAGTCCGTGGTCCGCGCCCTCGAGGAACTCGAGGTCGACACCGTGTTCGGTATCCCGGGTGGTGCCGTTCTGCCGGTGTACGACCCGCTCTTCGATTCGAAGAAGGTTCGCCACGTCCTGGTGCGTCACGAGCAGGGCGCGGGTCATGCCGCGACCGGTTACGCACAGGCCACCGGCAAGGTCGGCGTCTGCATGGCCACGTCCGGTCCGGGTGCGACCAATCTGGTGACGCCGCTCGCGGACGCTCAGATGGACTCGGTCCCGGTCGTCGCGATCACCGGCCAGGTCGGTCGGGGCCTGATCGGCACGGACGCATTCCAGGAAGCCGACATCTCGGGCATCACGATGCCGATCACCAAGCACAATTTCCTCATCACCGACGGGGTCGACATCCCGCGGATCCTGGCGGAGGCGTTCTACCTCGCGTCGAGTGGCCGACCCGGCGCGGTCCTCGTCGACATCCCCAAGGACATCCTGCAGGCGCAGACCACGTTCTCGTGGCCGCCGGAGATGCACCTGCCGGGCTATCGGCCGGTGACCAAGCCGCACGGCAAGCAGGTTCGCGAGGCTGCGCGGCTCATCGCCGACGCCAAGTCCCCGGTCCTGTACGTCGGCGGTGGCGTGATCAAGGCCGAGGCGTCCGCCGAGCTGCTCGAACTGGCTGAGCTCACCGGCATTCCGGTCGTCACCACGCTGATGGCCCGCGGCGCGTTCCCGGACAGCCACCAGCTCAACTGCGGCATGCCGGGCATGCACGGCACGGTCGCCGCTGTCGCCGCGCTGCAGAAGAGTGATCTGCTGATCACCCTCGGCGCCCGGTTCGACGACCGCGTCACCGGCCAGCTCGACTCGTTCGCACCCGACGCCAAGGTCATCCACGCGGACATCGACCCTGCGGAGATCGGCAAGAACCGCCACGCCGACGTCCCGATCGTGGGCGACTGCAAGGAGGTCGTCACCGAGCTGATCGAGGCGATCCGCGCCGACCAGGCGACGGGTACCACCCTCGATCTCACCGAGTGGTGGGCGTACCTCGACGGCATCCGCCGCACCTACCCGCTGGCGTACGACCGTCCGGCGGACGGCGCGCTGTCGCCCGAGTACGTGATCCAGGCCGTCGGCCGGCTCGCGGGCCCGGACGCGATCTACTGTGCCGGCGTCGGCCAGCACCAGATGTGGGCGGCGCAGTTCGTCAACTACGAGAAGCCGCGCACCTGGCTCAACTCGGGTGGCCTGGGCACGATGGGCTACGCCGTGCCCGCGGCGATGGGCGCCAAGATGGGCATGCCGGACCGTGAGGTCTGGGCCATCGACGGTGACGGCTGCTTCCAGATGACCAACCAGGAGCTGGCCACGTGCGCCGTCGAGGGCGTGCCGATCAAGGTCGCGCTCGTCAACAACGGCAACCTGGGCATGGTCCGCCAGTGGCAGACCCTGTTCTACGACGAGCGCTACTCCAACACGAACCTGGGCACCCATGGCGCCGTGCGGATCCCGGACTTCGTGAAGCTGGCCGAGGCGCTCGGCTGCGTCGGCATCCGGGTCGAGCGCGAGGAGGACGTCGAGGACGCGATCCGCACCGCGCAGTCGATCAACGACAAGCCCGTCGTCATCGACTTCATCGTGGGCGCCGACGCCCAGGTGTGGCCGATGGTGGCCGCCGGCACCAGCAATGACGAGATCATGGCGGCCCGGGGCATCCGGCCGCTGTTCGACGATGACGAGGCTGCGGACGACCCCGCAACCATTCACGAGGCCATGCAGGAAGGCGCCGCGCGTGAGCAGGCTGCCACCGCGGCCGCTGCCGGAGAGGATCGCAAGTGAGCACCAGCCACACCCTCAGTGTTCTCGTCGAGGACAAGCCGGGCGTGCTGGCCCGTGTCGCCGCACTCTTCTCCCGCCGGGGATTCAACATCGAGTCGCTCGCCGTGGGCGGCACCGAGGTTCCCGACATCTCGCGCATGACGATCGTCGTGACGGTCGACGAGTTCCCGCTCGAGCAGGTGACCAAGCAGCTCAACAAGCTGGTCAACGTCATCAAGATTGTCGAGCAGGACACCGAGGCCTCGGTGGCACGTGAGCTGATCCTGATCAAGGTGCGCGCGGACGCCAGCGTGCGCACGCAGGTCATCGAGACGGTGAACCTGTTCCGCGCCAAGGTGATCGACGTCGCGCCCGAGGCCGTCACGATCGAGGCCACGGGCACCCGCTCCAAGCTCGATGCGCTCCTGCGCATGCTCGATCCGTTCGGCATCCGCGAGATCGTGCAGTCCGGTGTGGTGGCGGTCGGCCGTGGGCCGAAGTCCATCACGGCCACCCGCTAGTACCGTCACACCCGACAACAACAGACAATCAAGCGTTCATAGAACCCAGAGGGAAGGTAAGAACTGTGGCAGTCGAGATGTTCTACGACGACGATGCAGACCTGTCGATCATCCAGGGCCGCAAGGTCGCGGTCATCGGCTACGGCAGCCAGGGCCACGCGCACTCGCTGAGCCTGCGCGATTCCGGTGTCGATGTGCGCATCGGCCTCAAGGAGGGTTCGAAGTCCCGCGCCAAGGCGGAGGAGCAGGGCCTGACCGTGGGCACGCCGGCCGAGGTTGCCGAGTGGGCCGACGTCATCATGGTGCTCGCCCCCGACACCGCTCAGGCGTCGATCTTCAAGAACGACATCGAGCCGAACCTGAAGGACGGCGACGCGCTGTTCTTCGGCCACGGCCTCAACATCCACTTCGACCTGATCAAGGCTCCGGAGAACGTCACGGTGGGCATGGTCGCCCCCAAGGGCCCCGGCCACCTCGTGCGCCGTCAGTTCGTCGACGGCAAGGGCGTCCCGGCCCTGATCGCCATCCACCAGGACCCGAAGGGTGAGGGCCAGGCGCTGGCTCTGTCCTACGCCAAGGGCATCGGTGGCACCCGCGCCGGCGTCATCAAGACCACGTTCAAGGAAGAGACCGAGACGGACCTCTTCGGCGAGCAGGCCGTGCTCTGCGGCGGCACCGAGGAACTGGTCAAGACCGGTTTCGAGGTCATGGTCGAGGCCGGCTACGCGCCCGAGATGGCGTACTTCGAGGTGCTGCACGAGCTCAAGCTCATCGTCGACCTCATGTACGAGGGTGGCATCGCCCGCATGAACTACTCGGTGTCCGACACCGCCGAGTTCGGCGGCTACCTGTCCGGCCCCCGCGTCATCGACGCCGGCACCAAGGAGCGCATGAAGGCGATCCTGGCCGACATCCAGTCGGGTGAGTTCACCCGTCGCCTCGTCGCCAACGTCGAGAACGGCAACACCGAGCTCGAGGGCCTGCGCAAGGCCAACGCCGAGCACCCCATCGAGGTCACCGGCAAGAAGCTGCGCGACCTGATGAGCTGGGTCGATCGTCCGATCACCGAGACGGCCTGATCCACAGCCGACAGTTTCGGCCCGAGGCCGTGCGTTCCGTGCGCACGGCCTCGGGCCGAAGTCGTTTCCGGATTGTGGCGTGGATCTCCGAAATGCTTCCCTCGGGTGTCCACTATGTGGTAGCCGATACCCGCCCTGCGGAATCGCTGCGCCGCGCCAACTAAACTGATCCCGACTACGGCCGTCCGTGCGCGCCCTCGAGGCGCCCGGCCGTGGACATCTGCTCGACCTGATCCAGCCCGCACCCAACACAGGAGAGTTCCTCGTGAGCCAGAATGGCCGTCCCGTTGTCCTGATCGCCGACAAGCTCGCACAATCGACCGTCGATGCGCTCGGTGACGGTGTCGAGGTGCGCTGGGTGGACGGTCCCGACCGTCCCGCTCTGCTCGCGGCTGTGCCCGAGGCCGACGCGTTGCTCGTCCGTTCCGCCACCACGGTCGACGCCGAGGTTCTCGCCGCCGCGACGAAGCTGAAGATCGTCGGCCGCGCCGGCGTCGGCCTCGACAACGTAGACATCCCGGCCGCCACCGAGCGCGGCGTGATGGTCGTCAACGCGCCGACCTCCAACATCCACTCGGCCGCCGAGCACGCCGTCTCGCTGCTGCTGTCGACCGCGCGCCAGATTCCGGCCGCCGACCGCACGCTGCGCGAGAAGACATGGAAGCGTTCGAGCTTCAACGGCACCGAGATTCTCGGCAAGACCGTCGGCGTCGTCGGCCTGGGTCGTATCGGCCAGCTGTTCGCGCAGCGCCTCGCCGCGTTCGAGACCGAGATCATCGCGTACGACCCCTACCTGCCGGCCGCTCGCGCCGCGCAGCTGGGCATCGAACTGGTCGACATCGACCAGCTGGTCGAGCGCGCCGACTTCATCTCGGTGCACCTGCCCAAGACCAAGGAGACCGCAGGCCTCCTCAACGCCGAGCGCCTGGCCAAGACCAAGGACGGCGTCATCATCGTCAACGCCGCCCGCGGTGGCCTGATCGACGAGGACGCGCTGTACGACGCGCTCGTCTCCGGCAAGGTCCGCGCCGCCGGCCTCGACGTGTTCAACACCGAGCCGTGCACCGACTCCAAGCTGTTCGACCTCGACAATGTCGTCGTCACCCCGCACCTCGGCGCCTCCACCTCGGAGGCCCAGGACCGCGCCGGCACCGACGTCGCCAAGAGCGTTCTGCTGGCGCTGGCCGGCGAGTTCGTGCCGGACGCCGTCAACGTCTCCGGCGGTCCGGTCGGCGAAGAGGTCGCACCGTGGCTCGAGCTGGTCCGCAAGCTGGGTCTGCTCGCCGGGACCCTGTCGCCCGAGGCCGTCCAGAACGTCCAGGTCGTCGTCAGCGGTGAGCTGTCCGCCGAGAACGTCGAGATCCTGGGCCTGGCCGCGCTGCGTGGCCTGTTCTCGGCCAGCAGCGACGAGGCCGTCACGTTCGTCAACGCCCCGCAGCTCGCCGAGCAGCGCGGTGTGAGCGTCGATGTCGAGAAGCACAGCGAGGCACAGTCGCACCGCAGCGCCGTCGAGGTTCGCGCGGTTGCCGCCGACGGCACCGTCACCGCCGTCGCGGGCGCGCTGACCGGCCTGCAGCAGGTCGAGAAGATCGTCAACGTCAACGGCCGCAGCTTCGACCTGCGCGCCGAGGGCCACAACATCGTCGTGCACTACGCGGACCGCCCGGGCGTTCTGGGCGTGCTCGGCACGGTGCTCGGCAACGCCGGCATCGACATCCAGGCCGCCGCGCTGAGCCAGGACGTCGAGGGCGAGGGCGCCACGGTCATCCTGCGCGTGAACCGTGTCGTCGGTGACGCCGAGGTCGCACAGATCGTGGAGCAGCTCGACGCCCGCGTCGCGCAGGTCGACCTGTCCTGATCCTCCCCATCCGCATCCGGTGGCCGCGATCGTCGAGGACGGTCGCGGCCACCGTCGGATTTCCAGTTGAAAGTGAGTGTGTCCATGAAGCTTGCGGTCATCCCCGGTGACGGCATCGGTGTCGAGGTCACGGCGGAAGCGCTGAAGGTGCTGCGGAAGCTGGTACCCGATGTGGAGACCACCGAGTTCGACCTCGGTGCCAAGCGCTACAACGAGACCGGCGACCTGCTGCCGGAGGCCGAGCTCGACGCGATCCGTCAGCACGACGCGATCCTGCTCGGCGCCATCGGCGATCCGCGGTTCGTCGCGCCGGGCATCCTCGAGCGCGGCCTGCTGCTGAACATGCGGTTCCTGCTCGATCACCACGTGAACCTGCGTCCGGCCCGCACCTACCCGGGTTCGAACTCGCCGCTCGCCGCGAATCCGGACATCGACTTCATCGTGGTCCGTGAGGGCACCGAGGGCCCGTACACCGGCAACGGCGGTTCGATCCGTGTCGGCACCCCGCACGAGGTGGCCACCGAGGTCTCGGTCAACACGTGGTTCGGTGCCGAGCGCGTCGTGCGTGCGGCGTACGAACTGGCGCAGACCCGCCGCAAGCACCTGACGCTCATCCACAAGACCAACGTGCTCTCCAACGCGGGCCGCATCTGGACCCGCGCGATGGAGACCATCGGAGCCGAGTACCCGGATGTCGAGACGGCCTACTGCCACATCGATGCGGCGACCATCTACATGGTCACCGATCCGACCCGCTTCGACGTGATCGTCACCGACAACCTGTTCGGCGACATCATCACCGACCTCGCGGGCGCGGTCACCGGTGGTATCGGTCTGGCTGCGAGCGGCAACATCGATGCGTCGGGCACGAATCCGTCGATGTTCGAGCCCGTCCACGGTTCCGCACCCGACATCGCCGGTCAGGGCATCGCCGATCCCACCGCGGCGATCCTGTCGGCCGCGATGCTGCTGCGTCACCTGGGTCGTGAGGACGACGCCGCCCGCATCGAGGCTGCCGTCGAGGCCGATCTGGCCGCGCGCGGCGATGCCCCGATCGTCACCGCCGAGGTCGGCGACCGGATCGCCGCCGCCGTCTAGGCATTTCGAACAGTCCGAACGACGCGACCGCCGACCGAATCCGGCCGGCGGTCGCGTCGTTTCGTTCTGCTGCGGGTCAACGACGCTCGGGTTGATCCCCGGGAACCAGGGGCGCCGCCACGAGGGGGAACAGGGCGGTGACCGCGAATGCGACCGGGAAGCTCACCGCCGCGATCAGCCCGCCGAAGAGCGGCGGCACCAACGACGCCGCCAGATACTGGCTCGTGTTCTGGGCGCCGAGCGCACGTCCGCTCCAGTACGGTCCGGCGATCTCCGCGACGGCGGTGAACGCCAACCCGTTGTCCGCCACCGTGATCACCGACGCCACGACCAGCAGGGCCACGGACACGGGGGAGTCCAGCCAATCGGTCAGCGCCAGCGCACCCATCGAGATCGCGGCCGCGACGGCGACCCAGCGCAGTGGGCGCATCCGGCTCCCGACGCGGTCCGACAGGGCACCGGCCGCGATACGTCCTGCGGCTCCGAGCAATTGGGTGACGGTGATCAGCAGGCCAGCGGACGCCGCGGACCAGTCCCGGTCCGTCATCAACCACAGCAACGCGAAGGTCCACACCAGGTACTGCGGAACCACCAGCAGCACCGAGACGCCGTGAATCCGCCACAGCACACCCGAGTTCCGGTACGGGTTGTCCAGCAAGCCGGTCTCCCGCGCGGCCGAGCGTTCCGGCCGGGGTGGATCGACGACGAACAGGCAGGCGACCGCAGCGACGAACGTCACAGCGGTGGGCAGCACCAATGCCCAACCGACTCCGTGGGATTCGGCGACCCGGGGAACCGTCAGCGCAGCCACCGCGACTCCCAGGGGCAAGGCCATCTGGCGGATCCCCATCGCGAGTCCACGTCGCTGCGGTGGGAACCACCCGACCACGACGCGGCCGCTCGCGGCATTGGCGCTCGACGCGGCCATTCCGCCGATCAGCAGGAAGACGCCGAGCATCGTGAACGACGAGCTGAGCGCGGCGCCCGCGCTCGCCAGTGCGGTAGCGGCCATGCCGACCACCAGGACCCGGCGTTCGCCGACACGATCGACGACGGCGCCCCAGGCCATCAGACTGACGAGGAAACCGACCGTCGGCGCGGCCACCACGAGTCCGGCCCGCGAGAGGTCCATCCCGTGAGTGTCCTGCAGCGTGGGCAGCAGGAACGCCGGCGCATTCGAGAACACCGCACCCGCGGCCTGCGCCAGCACGCCCAGTCCCAGCATCGACCAGCGCTTGGCCGACTTCGCCGAACTCACCCGAACTTCCCTGCCTACCGTCGTGTCCATGATGCCATCCCAATATGTGAAATGAATGTCCTACAATGTGGATACACTTCGGGAGTGTAGACCCCGCTGCGTGGCCGGCGCGACGGGTACGCCGGAACGACACGATGTGACTCGATAGACTCGGGCACATGCGCCTTGGTCGAATTGCCAGTCCCGATGGAGTTGCCTTCGTGTCGATCGAGGGGGAGGGTGACGCGCAGATCGCGAAGGAGATCGCCGAACACCCCTTCGGCACACCGACTTTCACTGGCCGCAGCTGGCCACTGGCGGACGTTCGCCTGCTGGCGCCGATCCTGGCGAGCAAGGTGATCTGCATCGGCAAGAACTACGCGGCGCACGCGGCCGAGATGGGCGGCGAGGCGCCGCAGGATCCCGTCATCTTCATCAAGCCCAACACGTCGATCGTCGGCCCGGGCGCACCGATCCTGCTGCCGCCGTCATCGAACGAGGTCCACTACGAGGGGGAGCTCGCGGTCGTCATCGGTCGTCCCTGCAAGGACGTCCCCGCGGCGAAGGCGCTCGACGTGGTCCTCGGCTACACCGTCGCGAACGACGTCACGGCGCGCGACCAGCAGCGCCACGACGGCCAATGGACGCGGGCCAAGGGCTACGACACGTTCTGTCCGCTGGGACCGTGGATCGAGACGAACCTCGACGTTTCGGACGTCGAGGTCAGGACCGAGGTCGACGGTGAGATCAAGCAGCGCAGCCGCACTTCGCTGCTGCTCCACGACATCCCGAAGGTCATCGAGTGGATCTCCGGTGTCATGACGCTGCTGCCGGGTGACGTGATCCTCACCGGCACCCCCGAGGGTGTCGGACCGATCGTCGACGGCCAGACGGTCAGCGTCACGGTCGAGGGGATCGGCACACTGACCAATCCGGTTGCCGCCAAGCGCTGATCGGATTGCGATCCGGGTGTGCACGAAACCGGCGCGGTACTAGCCTGTAGGGGTCCTTTCCCAGCGCCTAGCAGCGTCTAGCAGTGTCTATCCGAAGTGAGCCATGACCACCAGCGAAGTACGCGTCCGTTTCTGTCCGTCACCCACCGGCACCCCGCACGTGGGCCTCGTTCGAACCGCCCTGTTCAACTGGGCCTTCGCTCGGCACCACGGTGGCACGTTCGTGTTCCGCATCGAGGACACCGATGCCGCCCGCGACACGGAGGAGTCGTACCAGGCGATCCTCGATGCGCTGCGCTGGCTCGGCCTGTCATGGGACGAGGGGCCCGAGGTCGGCGGCCCGTACGAGCCGTACCGGCAGTCGCAGCGGCGTGACCTGCACCTCGACGTCGTGCGCAAGCTGCTCGACGCGGGGGAGGCGTACGAGTCGTTCTCGACGCCCGAGGAGGTCGAGGCGCGGCACAAGGCGGCCGGACGGGATCCCAAGCTGGGCTACGACAACTTCGATCGCGACCTCACTCCCGAGCAGCGTCAGGCGTACCTGGAGGAGGGGCGTAAGCCGGTCGTCCGCCTGCGCATGCCGAACCATGATCTGACGTGGAACGACCTGGTGCGCGGCGAGACCACGTTCAAGGCCGGCACGGTGCCCGACTTCGCGCTCACGCGTGGCAACGGCATCCCGCTGTACACGCTCGTGAATCCGGTCGACGACGCGTTGATGAAGATCACACACGTTCTGCGCGGCGAGGACCTGCTGTCGTCCACGCCGCGTCAGTTGGCGCTCTACGAGGCTCTCCAGCGCGTCGGCGTCGCCGACTTCACTCCGGAGTTCGGACACCTGCCGTTCGTCATGGGGCAGGGCAACAAGAAGCTGTCCAAGCGCGACCCCGAGTCGAATCTGTTCATCCATCGGGATCGTGGCTTCATTCCGGAGGGTCTGCTCAACTACCTGGCTCTGCTCGGGTGGAGCATCGCCGACGACCACGACGTCTTCTCGCTCGACGAGATGGTCGCCGCGTTCGACATCTCCAAGGTGAACTCGAATCCCGCGCGTTTCGACCAGAAGAAGGCCGACGCGATCAATGCCGAGCACATCCGTCTGCTCGAGCCGGCGGACTTCGCGGCGCGGCTGCGTCAGTACCTCACGACGCACGGGCATCCCGTCGACGCATTGACCGAAGAGCAGTTCGCTGTCGCGGCCGACCTGGTGCAGACGCGCATCGTCGTGCTGTCGGACGCGTGGGACCTGCTGAAGTTCCTGCTCGTGTCCGACGCCGACTTCGCGATCGACCCCGCCGCTGCGGCCAAGAACCTGGGTGCGGACGCGGCGCCCGTTCTCGACGCCACGATCGAGGCACTCGACGCGCTGCCGACCTGGGCGACGGCAGACCTCGAGGAGGTTCTGAAGGCGGCGCTGATCGAGAAGCTCGAGCTCAAGCCGCGCAAGGCGTTCGCACCGGTGCGTGTGGCGTTGACGGGATCGCACATCAGCCCGCCGCTGTACGAATCGATGGAACTGCTGGGTCGGGACAAGACCCTCGCCCGTCTGCGGTCTGCGCGCGCACTGATCGCCTGAGCCCCACCTCGCGCAGGGTCACGTACTTCGGCCCGCACCGGATCCTTCCGGGCGGGCCGAAGGGTGTCCAAGGGTTGCTCGGGCGTGATTTACCGCCACTGACCTGCCGATTTGTAGTTCGGAGGAGGGTTGGTGCTAATCTTCTTCTCGGTTCGGAACGGAGGCCACGACGCCCGCAGGGCAGGTCGAAGGAACAAACCATTGGGGTATGGTGTAATTGGCAACACAGCTGATTCTGGTTCAGCCATTCTAGGTTCGAGTCCTGGTACCCCAGCGGAAGTTCGGAGACTGAAAAGTCCCCGAGCTTCGGTGAGTTCGACTCGCCGAGCTTCCACTATTGACACTGCGAATTGTGTTGCTTCGCAGTCATAGCAATACAGCGTTTCGATGCAAGTTCTCGGCCCCGTCGTCTAGCGGCCTAGGACGCCGCCCTCTCAAGGCGGTAGCGCGGGTTCGAATCCCGTCGGGGCTACCACGGAAACGCCCTCCGTTCAGCGGAGGGTTTTTCTACGGAAGCGAGCTTGCAGATCAACGTGAAGTCCTGGCCCCGTCGTCTAGCGGCCTAGGACGCCGCCCTCTCAAGGCGGTAGCGCGGGTTCGAATCCCGTCGGGGCTACAACGAAATACCCTCCGATCATCATGATCGGAGGGTATTTCTCTTTTCAGGGCCTTACAGATTCTCGCCGCTATCCGCTCTTCCGGCGGAACTCGCGCTTGTGCTCGGCACTGCCGTGCGCGTCGTGCACCTTCGACTGTCCGTCCAGGTGCGCTGCGGAACTCGACTGTTGATGATTCTTGCGATCGAGTGCTTCGCGGAACTTGCGCTTGATCTCGTCGTTCCGGGGTTCGCTCACGTCGTCCTCCTCCCTGCCTCGGTGGTGACTCGTCTGTCGGAATCTACCGCCGAGGAAGGGGTGACGTCGCGTGGTTTTCCCGAACCCCCGCTACAGGTACGCGGCGGTCGATCCGCCGACGGGCATCGCGGGCAGGCCGAGCTTGCGGTGATCCCACGAACGGATCCGGTCCGGGACCACGCGGACGGCGACGCGCTTGTGCAGCATCATCTCCACCGCCGGCTTGACGTCCTCGGAGTAGGGGCCGGTGTAGCGCTCCCAGATGCTGATGCCGACCTTGAACAGGGCCTCCGGATCGTCGACGATCTCGGCCCGGCCCTCGATCGAGACACCTCGCAACGTGTCGTACGTGTCGCCGTCCTCGATCATCATCGTGAGTCGATCGTCGCGTCGGAGATTGACGGCCTTCTGGGACTTGCCCTTCGTCTCGAACCACAATTCACCGTCGATCACCGCGTACCACATGGCTACGAGATGCGGCATGCCGTTCGGTCCGATGGTCGCTATGGTCGACACCCGGCTCCGCTCGACGAACTCGGTGATCTCGACATCCGTCATCGTGATCTGACCGCGTTGGTTGGTTCCCACAGCAGTTCCTCCACTCGGCTGGAATTCGTTCTGGCGAGAACTGTGCCACGGATCACTCGGGAAGCATCCGAGTGGGGTGCGTCATGGAGTCAGAGGCGCTTGTGCAACGCGTCCGCGGCTGCCAGGAGGTCGGCGGCCCACCGTGCCCCCGGGCGGCGACCCATCCGGTCGATCGGCCCGGACACGGAGATCGCTGCGACGACGTTGCCGGCGGCATCCCGGACCGGCGCGGCGACACTTGCGACGCCCGGCTCGCGCTCTGCCGCGCTCTGCGCCCAACCGCGTCGGCGCACCTCCACGAGGACGCGTTCACCGAACGAGGCGTCGGGCAGGATCGCGCGCTGCGTCTGGGGGTCCGCCCATGCGAGAAGGACCTTGGCGCCCGAGCCGGCCGTCATCGGCAGCCGCGCGCCCACGAGCACGGTGTCGCGCAGGCCGGTGGGGGGCTCCATCGAGGCGATGCACACTCGGTGGGTGCCTTCGCGTCGATACAACTGCACACTCTCGCCCGTGATCTCACGCAGCCGCGGCAGCACGAGGGTGGCGGCGTCGACGAGGGTGTCGCGGGCGCTCGCGGCGAGCTCGGCCAGCCCCGGGCCCGTGCACCACAGTCCGTCCGCGTCGCGAGTGAGGAGTCGATGTACTTCGAGCCCGACAGCGAGGCGGTGGGCGGTGGCGCGGGGGAGTCCCGTCCGATTGCACAGTTCGGTGAGGCTGCAAGGTTGTTCGGCCACTGCATGCAGGACGCCCATTGCTTTGTCGAGCACTCCGATGCCGCTATGCTGTCTCATAGGTCGATACTCCGTTCTCGCATATTGGGATCATAGCCGATTTCACGAGGACCGGTTCGACACATCACGCGACACGGGCCGGCCCTGAAGCCCGGCGGCGCGACATCCGGATACAGAGGTGGAGAAGATGGCGAACAGAGGACGCACTCTGGCCGAGAAGGTGTGGGACGAGCACGTTGTCGTGCGCGGCGAAGGTGAGGGCGCGGCGCGGCAGCCGGACCTCATCTACATCGACCTGCATCTCGTTCACGAGGTCACCAGCCCGCAGGCGTTCGACGGGCTCCGGCTCGCGGGCCGCCCGTTGCGTCGGCCGGACCTGACGATCGCCACCGAGGACCACAACGTCCCGACGGTCGACATCGACAAGCCCATCGCCGACCCGGTCTCCCGCACGCAGGTCGACACCCTGCGGAAGAACTGTGAGGAGTTCGGCGTCCGCCTGCACCCGATGGGTGATCTCGACCAGGGCATCGTGCACGTGGTCGGCCCGCAGCTGGGCCTGACCCAGCCCGGCATGACCGTCGTGTGTGGTGACAGCCACACCTCGACGCACGGCGCTTTCGGTGCTCTCGCAATGGGAATCGGTACCAGTGAGGTCGAGCACGTCATGGCGACGCAGACATTGTCACTGCGTCCGTTCAAGACGATGGCGATCACGGTGGACGGCGAGCTGCCGGCCGGTGTCACGAGCAAGGACCTCATCCTCGCGGTGATCGCGAAGATCGGTACCGGTGGGGGACAGGGGTATGTCCTCGAGTACCGCGGCGAGGCCATCCGGCAGCTGTCGATGGATGCCCGGATGACGATCTGCAACATGTCGATCGAGGCCGGCGCTCGCGCCGGAATGATCGCGCCCGACGAGATCACCTACGAATTCATCAAGGGCCGCCCGCACGCGCCGCAGGGTGCCGACTGGGATGCTGCGGTGGCCGCCTGGGAACAGCTGAAGACGGACGACGACGCCGTTTTCGACGCCGAGGTGCACATCGACGCGGCCTCGCTGACCCCGTTCGTCACCTGGGGCACCAACCCCGGACAGGGCGCTCCGCTGGGAGATTCGGTGCCGAACCCGGCCGAGATCGCCGACGAGAGCGCGCGCAACGCGGCGGAGAAGGCGCTGGCGTACATGGGTCTCGAGGCCGGGACTCCGCTGCGGGATGTGTCAGTGGACACCGTCTTCGTCGGCTCGTGCACCAACGGTCGCATCGAGGATCTCCGCGCCGTCGCGGATGTCCTGAAGGGCCGTCGGGTCGCCGAGGGCGTCCGGATGCTGATCGTCCCCGGCTCGATGCGCGTGCGCGCACAGGCCGAACAGGAGGGCCTGGGGGAGATCTTCACCACTGCGGGCGCAGAGTGGCGTCAGGCCGGATGTTCGATGTGCCTGGGTATGAATCCCGATCAGCTCGCCCCCGGTGAGCGCTCCGCGTCGACGTCCAACCGCAATTTCGAAGGCCGCCAAGGCAAGGGCGGGCGTACGCACCTCGTCTCGCCGGCCGTGGCCGCGGCCACGGCTGTTCGGGGCACGCTGTCGGCACCGGCAGATCTGGCATAGGGCGCAAGGGAACTAGGAGAAAATCGATGGAAGCCTTTACCACTCATAAGGGAATCGGTGTTCCGCTGCGCCGGTCCAACGTGGACACCGATCAGATCATCCCCGCGGTGTACCTGAAGCGGGTGACCCGCAGCGGTTTCGAGGACGGGCTCTTCGCGGCCTGGCGCACCGATCCGGACTTCATTCTCAACACCGCGCCGTACGACAAGGGCAGCGTCCTGGTCGCCGGGCCGGACTTCGGGACGGGGTCGTCCCGTGAGCATGCTGTGTGGGCGTTGTCGGACTACGGTTTCCGCGTCGTCATCGCGTCCCGGTTCGCGGACATCTTCCGGGGCAACGCCGGCAAGGCCGGTCTGTTGGCGGCGCAGGTCGATCAGAGCGACGTGGAGTTGCTCTGGAAGCTGCTCGACGAGCAGCCCGGTCTCGAGTTGGTGGTCGACCTCGAGAAGAAGACCGTGACCGCTGGAACGACGGTGGTGCCGTTCGAGATTGATGACTACACGCGGTGGCGTCTCCTGGAGGGCCTGGACGACATCGGGCTGACGTTGCGCCAGGTAGAGGCGATTTCCGAGTTCGAAAAGTCAAGGCCTTCTTGGAAACCTGAGACGCTTCCCGCTCGCGTCGCGAAGGACATTTGACACAATCGGATTGCACGCCGGCCCCCCGATCTAGCACAGATCGGGGGGCCGCGCTTGATGAGAATTGGCGTGGCACATAGACTCTTGCCGATTTCGGGTTTACCGTAGTTCGTAGTCGGTCCGACGGTGGACCATTAGTTTGCGGAGGAATTTCCATGAACAAGGCAGAGCTCATCGATGTTCTGACCGAGAAACTGGGTTCGGACAGGCGTACCGCCACCGAGGCCGTCGAGCATGTCGTCGACACCATCGTGCGCGCCGTGCACGCCGGTGAGAGCGTCACCATCACCGGTTTCGGTGTTTTCGAGCAGCGTCGCCGCGCGGCACGTGTTGCTCGTAACCCGCGCACGGGTGAGACGGTCAAGGTCAAGCCGACCTCGGTTCCGGCTTTCCGTCCGGGTGCACAGTTCAAGGCGCTCATCGCCGGTGGCCAGAAGCTTCCCTCCTCGGGCCCGGCCGTCAAGCGTGGCGCTGCTGAGCCGGTGAAGAAGGCGGCCAAGAAGACTGCGGCCAAGAAGACCGCAGCCAAGAAGACCGTGGCGAAGAAGACTGCGGCCAAGGCTCCGGCCAAGACCGTGGCGAAGAAGACTGCGGCCAAGGCTCCGGCCAAGACCGTGGCGAAGAAGACTGCGGCCAAGGCTCCGGCCA
>NZ_JBXAJP010000005.1:290404-425696 GCF_058797375.1 Prescottella sp. GW823-FHT02E09 | reverse complement strand
ACGGTCGCGAAGAAGACTGCGGCCAAGGCTCCGGCCAAGACCGTGGCGAAGAAGACTGTCGCGAAGAAGACTGCGGCCAAGGCTCCGGCCAAGACCGTGGCGAAGAAGACTGTCGCGAAGAAGACTGCGGCCAAGAAGGCTCCGGCCAAGCGCACTGCGCGTAAGTGACACCGCCGGCGCCTCGGCGCCTACGGAATTCTCCGTAACTGACACGGCGGCCACGGGATCTTCCCGTGGCCGCCGTGTTGTGTTTTGTGTTGTACCAGATCGGGGTTCGCGTCAGTCGGTGTTGCGGACGACCGGGAGCGGGCTGTCGATGTGATCGGCGGCCACCAGTCGCCCTCCGGACAGTGACAACACCCACGTGCTGGCCTTACGGTTCCGCGCGGGCGGCAGTTGGACGCCGTCCCGTTCGGCCCACCACTGCATGAGATCGGGAATGACGCCGCCCTGGCTGCAGATCACCTGGACGCCCCCCGTTGCCGCAATCTTGCGGGCCCGGGCTCGCGCGCCGGCAGGATCGGCCGCGTAGCCCTCCTCTGATAGCAGCGGCTCGATGCGGATCGGGGTCTGGAGTGCTCGGGCGAGGGGCTCGACTGTCTGGGTGCACCGGGTGCGGTCGGCCGACGAGATCTCGGTGGCCCCGAACGCCTGCAGTTGAGGGGCAAGAGCTTCCGCCTGGACCAGTCCCTTCGCGTCGAGTGGACGCACAGTGTCGTCCCCCGTGTATTTCCTGCTGCTGCCTGCCTTGGCGTGCCGGACCAGGAGGACAGTGGTGGTATCGGGCGGGACCTGCATGAATCGCCTCAGGATCGTCCGATCCATCGGGTAGGACAGCTGGTCGGGAACGCGATCGGGTGGCAGCCAACGTAGTTCGTCGACCTCGTCGTTCGCGGTGAACTCGCCGGATGCGGCCTCCGCTGCCCAGTACTCGACTCTCTTGAGCTTGCGATGACCGGGTATCGGATATGTCACACGTGATAGATGTCGCCCCAATTGCGCTGTTATGCCAGTTTCTTCGCCGATCTCCCGAACTGCGGCGACGATCGCCGTTTCTCCGGGGTCGAGCTTGCCCTTGGGAAATGACCAGTCGTCATATTTGGGCCGGTGTATGAGAGCGATTTCGATCTCATACGGATTCGTCGGAGACTTACGCCACAAAACTGCGCCCGCTGCGAAGATGTTCGCCTTGACCGGTTTGTCGGGGTTGGGCTTCTCGGGACTCGGCTTCTCACGACTCAAGGGCTTCGTTCCTTCCTTCGGCCACGGCCCTCGCGGTACACGGGGCCGTGGTGGATCCTGCTCAGGCGCTGAAGGACCGCCGACGGCGCATCATCTCCTCCTGGTGTTCGCGGACCTTCTCGCCGCGCGCCGGCGCCGCGACCCAGCTGCCGTCGGACTGCAGAACCCAGCATCGGGTGGTGGGATCCAGTGCGGACTCGAAGATCTCGTCGAGTTGGCGGGTGAGTCGCGGATCCTTGACCTGAGCCATCACCTCGACGCGACGATCGAGGTTGCGGTGCATCATGTCGGCGCTGCCGATCCAGAATTCGTTGGCGCCCCGGAAGTGCATGATCCGGGAATGCTCGAGGAAGCGCCCGAGGATCGAGCGGACCTCGATGTTCTCGCTCAGCCCCGGGACCCCCGGCTTCAGGGCGCAGATGCCGCGGACGACGACGCGAACCGGAACTCCGGCCTGCGACGCCCGGTAGAGCGCATCGATCACCTGTTCGTCGACCAGGGCGTTGGCCTTGAGGCGAACCCCGGATTCCCGCCCGGCGTTCTTGTGCTCGATCTCGGCTTCGATGCGCTCGATGATCCCGGCGCGGACGCCGTACGGCGCGACCAGAAGGTTGCGGTACTGCGACTTTCGTGAGTAACCGGTGAGGGAGTTGAACAGGTCCGTGAGGTCGGCGCCGATCTCGGGGGCAGCGGTCAGCAGGCCCACGTCCTCGTAGAGGCGGGCCGTCTTGGGGTTGTAGTTGCCCGTACCGATGTGGCAGTACCGGCGGATAGTAGAACCCTCACGGCGGACCACGAGGCAGGTCTTGCAGTGTGTCTTCAGACCCACGAGTCCGTACACGACGTGGACGCCGGCCTGTTCGAGCTTGCGTGCCCACTTGATGTTGGCCTGCTCGTCGAAGCGGGCCTTGATCTCGACGAGCGCGACCACCTGCTTGCCCGCCTCCGCCGCCGCGACGAGCGCGTTGACGATCGGCGAATCACCCGAGGTGCGGTAGAGGGTCTGCTTGATCGCGAGCACCTGGGGGTCTGCGGCCGCCTGCTCGATGAATCGCTGGACGCTGGTCGAGAACGAATCGTAGGGGTGCTGCACCAGGACGTCGCCGTCGCGCAGTGTCGAGAACACACTCTTCGGTGTCTCTCGCTCACCGAAAGCGGGGTGGGTCGCCGGTACGAACGGGGCGTCCTTGAGGTTGGGGCGGTCCACGCCGTAGACCTGCCACAGCGACGAAAGATCAAGTAGCCCAGGAACTTGGATCACGTCGCCGGGGTCGACATCGAGCTCGCGCAACAGCAGTTCGAGCATGTGCTCGGTCATGTCGTCGGCGACTTCGAGTCGGACCGGCGAGCCGAACCTGCGGCGCGCCAGTTCGCGTTCGAGGGCCTGGAGGAGGTCCTCGTCGCGATCTTCCTCGACTTCGAAATCCGCGTTACGGGTGACCCGGAACGCATGGTGTTCCACCACTTCCATGCCGGGGAACAGCACGTCGAGGTGTGCGGCGATGAGGTCCTCGGTGGGCAGGAACGCCGCGATCGCGCCGGGTGCGTCGCCGGTGCGCTTGACGCGGACGAAACGGTCGACGTTGTCGGGCACCTTCACGCGCGCGAAGTGCTCGCCACCGGTGGCGGCGTCCTTCACCGTCACCGCGAGGTTCAGGCTCAGGCCACTGATGTAGGGGAAGGGGTGCGCGGGATCGACTGCCAGCGGGGTGAGGACCGGGAAGACCTGTTCGTGGAAGTGATCGGACAGCCGGCTGCGTTCCTGGGCGTCGAGTTCGGGCCAGCCGATGATGGAGATCCCCTCTTCGGCGAGCGCCGGACGCACCGAGTCGAGGAAGACCTGTGCATGCTTGGACGAGATCTCCTGCGTGCGGGTTCCGATCAGCGCCAACTGTTCGCGCGGCGAGAGCCCGTCCGCCGACCGTACGGACAGGCCGGTCTCGTCCCGCCGCTTGAGGCCAGCGACGCGAACCATGTAGAACTCGTCGAGGTTGGACGCGAAGATCGCGAGGAACTTGGCGCGCTCGAGCAGCGGCAGCGAGATGTCCTCGGCGAGGGCGAGGACGCGTGAGTTGAAGTCGAGCCAGCTCAGTTCGCGATTGAGGTACCGGGCAACGGGCAGTCCGGCGTCCTCTGTGCCCTCCGGAGTGGCGGCGGGCGGCGCGGTGGGGATGCTCGGCCGGTGGCCTCCCTCGATGCTGCCGGCCGGGACCCCGTGGTCCGTGCCGGAGCCGTCCTCGGTCGCCCGATCGGAGTCTGTGCGTCGTTCGAGTGCTCTCCCGTTGCTCACTCTCCGATCATCCCTCGAGAATTGCAGGCGCGACAATCGATCACACGCAGTTCACAGTATTCAGCGCTGCCGGACACCGGGTGTACACCCCATGTGTTCGAGCGCCGCCCGCGTGGCAGGTCCGAGCCCCAGTCGTGCGGCGGCCGCGAGATCCGAGACTGTGTCCACGTCCTGGCGTAGCCCCGGCCAGTCGCCGCCGAGTGCGTGCGCGCCGGACGCGATGTGACGGGCCGCGGAGTCGGTGCCGAATTGCGGATCCAGCGCGTTGCCAGGCCCGCACGCGAAGAGGGCCGCCGTGCCGGTGCCGGTGTGGTCGACGACGATCGCGCGTCCCACGCTCCGGGCGGCCGCGAGAGCCTCGAGCAACTCGTCGGCGCGCAACGCGGGCAGATCCGCTTGCAACGCCACCAGATCCGTCCGCTCGGGGTCGGTCTGCACGGAGGATGCCGCCGCTACCAGTGCGGCGTTGAGGCTCGACTCCCCGGAGAGCACCCGGACCGGGTCGGGCAGGTGGTGTACGCCGTACCCGTCCGCGATCGCCGCCACCGTCGGATCGGGGGTCACGACCGTGATCCTGGAGAACGGGTCATCCGGTCCGGGGCCGACGCCCGCGCCGACGAGGGTCGCCAGCGTGTCGTGCAGCATGGCGACGACGAGGTCGGTGCGGTTGTCCGCCGACAGCGATGCGGCGAGCCGTGACTTCGCGAGCCGTAACTCCTTGACCGCGATCAGGACATGGGTGTGCACCGGTCGCTGCGATCGGTGCTCCGCCTTCATAGGACGCAATCTTGCCAGTCGTGTCGAGGGTGGCTCGCGACCGGCGATCGGGGAAGTCGGGGAGATATCGTGTTCCACAGCAGTGAGCGGTGTGGGCAGGGTCGGTGGCGGAACGATGCGGGCAGTGAACGGCACGAGCGGTGAGCGCAGATCGGAGCGGACGGCGTGAGCAGAGCAGCGGTACTCGGGGCGGGATCGTGGGGGACGGCGTTCGCGAAGGTGCTCGCGGACGCGGGCACGGACGTGACCCTGTGGTCGAGGCGGCCCGAGATAGCCGACGCGATCGTGTCCCGGCACGAGAATCCCGACTATCTGCCCGGGATCGTCCTTCCGTCGACATTGTCCGCGACCGCCGATCACGAGGCGGCTCTCGACGGCGCCGACATCGTGGTGCTGGCGGTGCCGTCGCAATCACTTCGGGGCAATCTGCAGGGTTGGGCCGGGGCAATCGGTTCGGATGCCACGTTGCTCAGCCTCGCGAAGGGCATCGAGAGTGTGACGCTGCTGCGGATGAGTGAGGTCATCTCGCAGGTGGCCCAGGTGGATCCGTCCCGCGTCGCGGTCCTGTCGGGGCCCAATCTGGCGCGCGAGATCGCGTTGGGTCAGCCCGCCGCCACGGTGGTCGCGTGCTCCGACGAGGCCCGCGCCCTTGCGGTTCAGAAGGCTTGTGCTACGGGATATTTCAGGCCGTACACGAACACCGATGTGATCGGATGCGAGATCGGCGGCGCCTGCAAGAACGTCATTGCGCTGGCATGCGGGATGGCATCGGGAATCGGCTTGGGCGAGAACACGATCGCCACGCTCATCACGCGGGGGCTCGCCGAGATCATCCGTCTCGGCGTCGCGCTCGGAGCGAATGCGGCGACGCTGGCCGGACTCGCCGGGGTCGGCGACCTGGTCGCGACGTGTGCGTCCCCGTTGTCGCGCAACCGCTCGTTCGGTGAGCGACTGGGGCTCGGCGGCTCCCTCGAGAGCGCACAGGCCGCGACCAACGGGCAGATCGCCGAGGGCGTCAAGTCCTGCACGTCGGTGCGTGCGCTGGCCGCCGCGCACGGCGTCGAGATGCCGCTGACGGACGCCGTTCACCGGGTGTGTCACGAGGGTATGTCCGTGCACGATGCGGTCGGTCTCCTACTCGGACGCCGCATCAAACCCGAATAGGGTCCCGGGCGGTCGGAATCGGCATACTCGGTCGGTTCGATCCGAGGCCGCCTTCGACGGTACGGTTTGGGGCGTGAACAATCCGCGTACCAGGGTCGCCGTCGTCTTCGGCGGCCGCAGTAACGAGCATTCGGTGTCCTGTGTCTCCGCCGGCAGCGTCCTGAGGAACCTCGACCCGGACCGGTACGAAGTGGTACCGATCGGCATAACGACGGACGGGGCCTGGGTCCTGGGCTCCACGGATCCCGCGGACCTCGCGATCCGGGACCGGTCGATGCCGACCGTCGATGCGGAGGGGGCCGCTCTGGCGCTGACCGCGGATCCCACTCGAGCGGGCGCGCTGGTGAGCCTCGACAAGACGCAGGCCGGCCAGGCGCTCGCCGCGGTCGACGTCGTGTTCCCCGTCCTGCACGGCGCGTACGGCGAGGACGGCACGATCCAGGGTCTGCTCGAGCTCGCGGGCATCCCGTACGTGGGTCCCGGCGTGCTGGCCAGCGCGGCGGGCATGGACAAGGAGTTCACCAAGAAGCTGCTCGCGGCCGAGGGGTTGCCGGTCGGCTTCCAGGTGGTGCTGCGCCCGGGTACCCCGACGCTCACCGACGAACAGAAGGAGCGGCTCGGTCTGCCCGTGTTCGTCAAGCCGGCACGGGGCGGCTCGTCGATCGGGATCACCCGCGTCGCGGACTGGTCGCAGTTCGATGCCGCGGTGGAGCACGCGCGGTCCCACGATCCCAAGGTGATCGTCGAATCGGGCGTGGTCGGGCGCGAGGTCGAGTGCGGTGTGCTGGAGTTTCCGAACGGTGACGTCCGCGCGAGCGTCGTCGCCGAGATCCGTATGCCCGACACGGACGGCGACGAGTCCGCATTCTACGACTTCGACACCAAGTACCTCGACGACATCTGCGAGTTCGACGTCCCGGCCAAGCTCGACGACGACGTGAGCGCGGCGATCCGAGAGCTGGCCGTACGCGCGTTCCGTGCTCTCGACTGCCAGGGCCTGGCGCGTGTCGACTTCTTCGTCACCGCCGACGGGCCGGTCATCAACGAGATCAACACCATGCCCGGCTTCACGTCGATCTCGATGTTCCCGCGGATGTGGGAGGCCGCGGGCGTCGAGTACGCCACCCTGGTCTCCACGCTGGTCGACACCGCGCTGGCCCGGGGGACGGGACTGCGCTGACGCCGGCCCCGGCCGGCGCAACGAGTTCGGCCCGAGCTCTGCTCGGGCCGAACTCGCCCTGCGTCAGGGGTTGGGAACCGGGGCGGGGTCGAGCGGCTTCTGCGGCATCGACGCGGAGATCGCGGCGGACGCGTCCTGGAGCGGCGTCGGGCCGGATCCGTTCGGAACGGTGAGCGCGACGTAGACGCCGCGGTCCACCGCGTACCACGTGCTGGCATCGATGCCCTGCGCGGCGCCCGAGATCTCGAACCACTGCACGCCGTCGACGACGTTCAGGGCCGATGCCTGGTCGAACTCCGGCGGGCGCTCGAGACCGCACCGCATCACGACGGGCTCGCCCTCGGACGGCTGCCATGCCGCGGTGGCCTCCGGGGCGGGATCGCGCAGCTCGGCGCGGGTGTAGTCGCCCATGTCCTCGGGCAGGTTCTCCATCAGCGCGTTGCACTCGGCCGACTGCGCAGCTGGTGCCTGGACGGGGCCGAGTCCGACGGGCTCGGTCACCGGTGTGCGGCCGGCGATCGCGGCCGCGGCGATCACGCCGACGACGAGGGCGACCGGAAGCGCGATGGCTGTCGCGATCAGTGCGGGACTGCGCTTCTCCTTGGCCTGCGGCTCCGCAGAGGGCTGGTCGGTCTGCTCGGAAGGGGTGTGTTCGGGTTCGGACATCTCAGTTCTCGGTCGGTGCGGTCGGTGCCGCGATCTGGCAGGTCAGGATGCGGGTGATGCCCTGAACCTTCTTCATGTCGTCGACGACGTCGGACAGTCCGTTCTCGCCGTGATCGCCCACGCGGGCGATCACGTCGTAGGGTCCCACCACGTCCTCGGCGGAGTCGACGCCGGGGATGCGGGAGAGCGTTGCCGCGACTGCGGCGGCTTTGCCGACCTCGGTCTGAATCAGTACGAAAGCCTGCACCGCGGGTCCGTCCCTTCCCGTCGTCGTGCGCCGGTATCTCGGTAGAGTCTCGAGAGATCCGGGACCCTCGGAACGCCGGTTCCGGCGCTCCGTGCCGGGATACCGGCCGCAAACTAAAAGGTACCGCAGTCGCGGGACTCGAACCCGTGACCCGGCACGGCTGGACAATCCACGACCGGGACCGACACTGGGAGGCCGATCATCGACACCGCAGGACCGACGCACGACGACGCCGATCGCACGGTCGCCGAACTCGGCGAGTTCGCGGTGATCGGACGGGCGGTCGAGGGCCGGCGGCAGCCGGCCACCACGCTCCTCGGACCAGGGGACGACGCGGCCGTGGTGCGTGCGCCCGACGGCAGGGTCGCGGTGTCGGCGGACATGCTGGTGGAGGGCAGACATTTCCGCCTCGATTGGTCGACCCCCGAGGAAGTGGGTCGAAAAGCGGTGGCGCAGAACGGCGCGGACATCGCCGCGATGGGTGCCCGGCCGACGGCATTCCTGGTGTCGCTGGGCTGCCCCTCGGACACCCCGGTGTCGGTGGCTGCGGGGATCTCGGAAGGGATCGGGCGGGCCGCCGAGTCGCTCGGAGCCGGGGTCGTGGGTGGCGATCTGGTGCAGTCCGACCACGTGGTGGTGTCGGTGACGGTGCTGGGAGATCTCGAGGGCCGCGCGCCCGTGCTCCGGTCGGGCGCGACACCGGGCGACGTCGTCGCGGTGGCGGGCACGCTCGGTCGGTCGGCCGCGGGGCTCGCTTTGCTGCTGGCCGGCCGCGTGCACTCGGGGGAGGAGTCCGACGCGGAGTCTGCCGCGGTCGTCGGCGCGCACCGTGTACCGACACCGCCGTATCGCGCCGGCATCGAGGCCGCCCGCGGTGGCGCGTCGGCCATGACCGACATCTCCGACGGGCTCGTTGCGGATCTCGGTCACATCGCGGACGCATCGGGTGTCCGGATCCTGATCGACCGGAGCCGGATGGAACTCGACCCGCTGCTGGTCGCCGCTGCGGGGCGAGTCGGCGGCGATCCGTGGGATTGGATCCTGACCGGCGGGGAGGACCACGCCCTCGCCGCGACGTTCCCCGCAGGCGCCGTCCCGCCGGACGGGTGGACCGTGATCGGCGAGGTCGCCGGGGGCGAGCGCGGTCCGGCTGTGCTCGTCGACGGACACCCGTGGACGGTGTCCGGCGGGTGGCAGAGCTTCGACGCGGGATAGGTTGCAGGCATGGCTATCTACGCACTCGGTGATCGCGAGCCGGACATCGCGCCGGACGCATACGTCCATCCCGACGCAGTCGTGATCGGGGCCGTCACCTTGGGACCCGGCGTCTCGATCTGGCCGCAGGCGGTCCTGCGCGGCGACTACGGCACGATCAGCGTCGGCGCGGGCACCAACATTCAGGACGGCACGATCGTCCACTGCACCTCGATCGACGCCACCATCATCGGTGCCGGGTGCGTCGTCGGCCACAACACCCACATCGAGGGCGCGACGATCGGCGACAACTGCCTCATCGCATCCGGATCCGTTGTCCTCAACGGGTCCGTCGTCGGCGCGGGTTCGGTCGTCGGCGCGGGAGCGGTGGTCCCGTTCAAGTTCGAGGTGCCGCCGCGCAGCATGGCGCTGGGTGTGCCGGCCAAGGTGCGCGAGGGGTACGAGGTTCCCGAGGGCCACCTCGACCTCAACGTCAAGCTGTACCAGGCGAATGCCGCGTACTACCGCGACGCGCTGCGCAGGCTCGACTGATGGCGGCGAAGGCGCTGGCCGATCTGGTCGATCCCGGGTGGGCCAAGGCACTCGCGCCGGTCGAGGGGCGTATCGCGGAGATGGGGGAGTTCCTGCGCGCGGAGATCGCGGACGGTCGTAGCTATCTACCCGCCGGGGAGAACGTCCTGCGGGCCTTCACGAACCCGTTCGAGGACGTACGGGTGCTGATCGTGGGCCAGGACCCGTACCCGACGCCGGGTCACGCTGTGGGACTGAGCTTCTCGGTGGCACCGGACGTCCGGCCGGTGCCACGGAGCCTGAACAACATCTTCGCCGAGTACACCGAGGACCTCGGCTACCCGGCACCGTCGAACGGCGACCTCACGCCGTGGACCGAGCACGGCGTGCTGTTGCTCAACAGGGTGCTCACCGTCGCCCCCGGAGATGCGGGCTCGCACCGCCGCAAAGGCTGGGAGACGGTGACCGAACAGGCCATCCGGGCACTGGTGGAACGGCAGACGCCGATGGTGGCGATCCTGTGGGGGCGTGACGCGGCGACCCTGAAGCCGATGCTCGGCGATGTCCCGAGCATCGAGTCGGCGCACCCGTCGCCGCTGTCGGCGCGGCGCGGATTCTTCGGGTCCCGTCCGTTCAGCCGGGCCAACGAACTGCTCGCGGATCTCGGTGCGAGCCCGGTGGATTGGCGCCTGCCGTGAAATGGGGTTCGCGGCCGGATTGTCGATCGTGAGCACACCCGCGGAATCCGTCCGCATCCTCGACGCCGATGCCGGCCAGGTTCTCGAGATCGGCCGGACGTCGCGCCCGCTGCCACGCAGGTTCCGGGTCGCGACGGTCGCCCACGAGGAGAACCGTGTGCACCTGCACGCGGACGACGGCAGGATCCTGTCCGCATCGCCGGGGCAGTTGTCCGTCGTCCCCTACCTCGTACCGGCCCAGCACAATCCGCACTACGACGAACAGGACGAGCGGGCTTTCCTCGACACTCCGAACCTTCCCGCCGTGGATCTCGCGGTGTCGGGTCCGGTTGTGCCGCTGCACGATCCGGTGCTGGGGGAGATCGTCGTGCGAGCGCCGTCGGTCATGGGTTACACGGCCGAGGTTCCGGAGGCCGGCACGTTCGGCGGCCGGCCCGTCGGGGTGCTGTTCGACGCCGTCAGCCGCGCGCGGATCGAAGAGTTGCTCCCGGTGGTGCGTGCCATCCTGGCGGACCTGCCGGCGGTCCACGATGCGGCCGTCGGTCACCTGTGGGAGTGGGGGCGCGACGAAGGCGACACCGACGAGGACCGTGCGCGGTTCGTCGCCGGGTTCGGCGTGGAGGCCGTCACCGTCTACCACTCGGGGGACTTCGGGATCGATCTCTCCGACGACGAGGGACTGTTCGAGCAGGCCTTCATGGACGGCTACTGGCCGAAGGTGCACTTTCGTGCGGACCGGACCCCGGTCGCCGTGACCGTGGAGGCCTGACGGGCGACCGGGATCCGTTGTCTCGACTACGCGTTGCCGACGGACGAGAAGTCCGGGCGGCGCTTCTCGACGAAGGCGTCGACACCCTCGCGTCCGGTGGAGCCGTCGGCGGCCGCGGAGATCGACGCGGTCTCGGCGTCGAGCTGCTCGGACAGCGTGTTGGTGCGGCTGCTCGTGAACAGCGTCTTGATGCCCGAGTACGCGGCGGTCGGTCCGGCGGCGAGGGTGCGCGCCACGCGCAGCGCCTCGTCCTGAACCTGATCGTCCTCGACGAGGCGGCTGAGGATTCCGAGGCGCACGGCCTCCTCCCCGTTCAGCACGGCGTCGGTGAGGAGGATCTCACGGGCCCGGGACGCGCCGACGATCCGGGGGAGCGTCCACGACATGCCACCGTCCGGGGTGAACCCGATGGACGGGTAAGCCGGACGCAGCTTGGTCGAGGTGCCACCGATCGCGATGTCGGACAGGCACACGATGCTCATACCGGCGCCGGCCGCCCACCCGTGGACTGCCGCGACGACCGGAACCGTCGTCGCGTCGAGTGCGCGGACGAACTCGTGGAACGCCGTCGCCACCTCGCCGACGAACTCGCCGCGCTGTTCCGCCGACGCGAATGCCCGCACGTTGCCGCCGGCGCAGAAGTTCGCGCCGTCGCCGACGAGCAGTACGGCGCCGATCTCGTTGCCGGCCTCGCGCAGGGCGGAGGTCGCTTCGGTGATTCCGTCGATGTCGATGGAAGTCCCGTTCGCGGCGGTGGCCACGGCCACCCGCAGGACACCGTCCTCGATGCGGACATTGCTCGGTGCGTCAGTTGCAGTCACGTGAGCACAGTAGCCGCCCCACCCGAACCGATCGGAAGGTCGGTCCCACCCACTGCGACGGATCCGGAACAGATCGGGCGGGACTTGCCCCGAAACGACGGAACCCCCGACACCGAGGGTGTCGGGGGTTCCGTCGAAGACTGTCCGGGTGGCTGAATCAGCCGCGGACGACCTTGCCGGCCTTGAGGCAGGAGGTGCAGACGTTCAGCTTCTGGGTGTTGCCGGGGGCAACCTGAGCGCGAACGGTCTGGATGTTCGGGTTCCAGCGACGGTTGGTACGCCGGTGCGAGTGCGAGACCGACTTACCGAAGCCGGGCCCCTTGGCGCATACGTCGCAGACGGCAGCCATAGTCGCGAACTCCTTGTGATAGTGAAACATTGTCTTGTTGCTTGCCTACGAACACGCGAAGTAGCACCACTCGTGCGAGGCAACCCTGCAAGGGTAACCGCATCGGCACGGATTGGCCAAATCATCGGACCCACCGAGGAAACGAGACACCGGCGGCCCCAGAACGAAGGACGCGAACGAACGTACACGCTCGCTGCGCTCGGGCCACCGCGGGTATGCCGGAGCCACCGCTAGGCTTGGCTGCCGAGGCTGCTTCCTTCTACAGGGGCGTGTCCCGTAGGCGTGTGGAACCGGTGCAGGGAGAGGACAGGCGATTGCTCGAGGTCCTGGAGACGGTGGACGGCTCGGCGCTGCACCGATGGGCCCGCGCCTGCACCGCCGGTATCGAGAAGCACTGCGACGAGATCAACGATCTCAACGTCTTCCCCGTGCCGGACGCCGATACCGGCACGAACCTGCTGGCGACCATGCGAGCGGCCGTCGACGCACTGTCCTCCCTGGGCGCCACCGCGACGAGCGCGTCCGGTGTGGCGAAGGCGCTGGCGCGTGGCGCGGTGACAGGTGCCCGCGGCAACTCGGGGGCGATCCTGTCCCAGGTCCTGCGCGGCGTGGCGGAGGCGGCGGACACCGATCTGATCGACGCCCGGACACTGCGCGCGGCGTTGCGGCAGGCAACGGCTCTCGCGCTCGAGGCTGTCAGTGTTCCTATGGAGGGCACGATCGTGACCGTCCTGGCGGCGGCCGCCGATGCGGCCGAGCGGGGGCAGTCGGACGCGCGGCTGTCCGAGATCGCGACGGCGGCCGCCGACGCGGCCGCGGAAGCGCTGATGCGCACGCCGACACAACTGGACGTCCTCGGTGCGGCAGGCGTCGTCGATGCGGGCGGCCGCGGACTGGTCGTCATCCTCGACGCGCTGGTCGAGGTCATCACCGGGCAGGCTCCCGAGCGGGCGCCGTTCCGGACCTCGGGCGCCGCCGGGCACGGCGGCGAGAGCAGCTGCGTGGTCGATCACGTCGCGCATGCCGTGTCGGGTCAGGACTACGAGGTGATGTATCTCGTCGCGGAGACGGCCGCGGACCGCATCGCGCAACTGCGCGCGCGGCTGTGCGAACTGGGCGACTCCGTCGTCATCGTCAGTGACGGCAGCGACGGCTCGGCCACCTGGTCGGTGCATGTGCACTGCAGCGACGCCGGGGCGGCGGTCGAGGCTGGGCTGGAGGCGGGCCGTCTGCGCGGTGTGCGGATCACGTGTTTCGTGCTCGACGCCGCCCGCACCGAACGCCCGCGCGAGGTGGCGGCGACTCCGCGCGCCGTGCTCTCGGTCGTCGAGGGCGAGGGTGCGGCGGAGTTGTTCGCGGCGGAGGGCGCGCACGTGCTGCGCGCCGACGGCGCGATCACCCGGGCACAGTTGCTCGCCGCGATCCGCGCCACCGGCCACCACGAGGTGATGGTGCTGCCCAACGGTGCACTCGCCGCCCAGGATCTGATTGCGGTCGGCGCCCAGGCGCGCGCGGACGACCGGGAGGTCGTGTTCCTGCCGAGTTCGTCGACGGTCCAGGCGCTGGCGGCGATCGCGGTCCACGACGCCGAGCGGATCGCGGTCGACGACGCGTTCGCGATGTCGGAGGCGGCCGCGGCCACTAGATGGGGCTCGCTACGGATCGCCGACGAACGCGCGCTCACGTACGTCGGGACCTGCGAACCGGGCGACGGGCTCGGGCTGGTCGGGCACGAGGTGGTGGTCATCGAGCGGGACGTCGCGGCTGCGGGATGCCGTCTCGTGGAGCTCGTGCTCGGAGCCGGCGGCGAACTCGTGACCATCCTGTTGGGGGCGAAGGCCACCGACGAGCTGGGGGAGCGGGTGGCCGCCTACATCACGTCCCGGCACCCGGGTGTCGAGGTCATGGTCTATACAGGCGGGCAGAGCCGCGACCTGTTGCAGTTCGGGGTCGAGTAGAGGGCGAGTGGATGGCGACGGTGTCGATGCGAGGGGCGGCGGGGATGCGATGGGCGACGGGACGGGATGCGCTCGGTCAGGAGGTCCCGGCATGGCGACGCTGAGCGATCGGCTCGACCACCTGTTGGGCGCGAAGACCGCGGAGGCGCTTGCCGAGGCGTTCGACATCCGCACGGTCGAGGACCTGCTGCGGCACTATCCGCACCGGTATGCGGCGCAGGGCCGGGAACTGACGGAGAAGGAACCCGAGGAGGGCTCCCACGTCACGATCATCGCGAGGGTCGTCAAGGCCGACGTGGTGAACATGAAGAGTCGTCGCGGCCAGATGCTCAAGGTCGTCCTCGCCGCGGAATCGCAGAGCGTGGACGTCACGTTCTTCAATCCGCACAAGGTCAAGCACGCGGTCCGCAAGGGCGCGCGTGCGATGTTCTCGGGCACCGTCAAGTACTTCCGGGGCAAGTGGAGCCTGACCCACCCCAGTTACCTGATCCTGCCGGAGCCGGAGGAGTCCGAGGATCCGATCGTGCCGATGGCGCAGGTGCGGGGTGCCGGGGCGCTGGCCGGGCTGGCGCGAGCCACACAGGAGTCGGGGGCGGCGGTGGACATGTCGATCTTCGACCGCGAACTCATCCCGCTCTATCCCGCCACCCGTGAGGTCGAGAGCTGGACGCTGCTGCGGTGCGTGCGCCAAGTGCTCGATCAGCTCGACCGGGTGGAAGATCCCCTGCCTCGATCGATCCGGGACGAGCACGGGCTGATCGGGCTCGACGAGGCGTTGCGCACCGTCCACCTGCCCGACACCCGTGACGACATCTCGCAGGCGCAGGAGCGGCTCCGTTTCGACGAGGCTGCGGCGCTGCAGTTGGTCTTGGCCCGGCGCCGTCGAGACGTCGCGGCTCGCGTCGCTCCGCAGTGCCCGGCGAAGCCGGACGGCCTGGCCGCGGAGTTCGACCGACGGCTGCCGTTCGAGCTGACCGACGGCCAGAAGGAGGTCGCGCTAGAGATCGCGGCAGACCTGGCCCGCCCCCATCCGATGAACCGGTTGCTGCAGGGCGAGGTCGGCTCGGGTAAGACGATCGTGGCGCTACGGGCGATGCTCCAGGCCGTCGACGCCGGCTACCAGTGCGCCCTGCTCGCGCCCACCGAGGTGCTCGCGGCGCAGCACGCGCGGTCGCTGCGGTCCATGCTCGGACCGCTCGGGATCGCGGGGGAACTCGGCGCGGAAGACGTCGCGACCAAGGTGACGCTGCTGACCGGATCGATGTCGACGCCGGCCAAACGCGCGGCACTGCTCGACATCGTGAGCGGCGACGCCGGCATCGTGATCGGTACGCACGCGCTGATCCAGGACAACGTCGAGTTCTTCGACCTCGGCTTCGTCGTGGTCGACGAGCAGCACCGGTTCGGCGTCGAGCAGCGTGACGAGCTGCGGTCCCGGGCCCGTGACGGACTGAGCCCGCACCTGCTGGTGATGACCGCAACGCCGATTCCGCGCACCATCGCGATGACGGTGCTCGGCGACCTCGAGACGTCGACGCTCCGGCAGCTGCCGCGCGGTCGGTCGCCGATCGTCAGCAAGGTGGTCGCGGCGCGCGAGACCCCGCAGTGGGTGGCGCGGGCGTGGGAGCGCATCCGCGAGGAGGTCGCCGACGGCCGACAGGCGTACGTCGTGTGCTCGCGCATCGGTGACGGCGACAGCGACGCGGAACTGATCAAGGCCGGCAAGGAGCCGCCCGAGACGAAGTCGGCGGTGGACCTGTTCGACGAGCTGCGGTCCGGTCCGATGCGGGATCTGCGGCTGGGCCTGCTGCACGGGCGGCTGCCGTCGGACGAGAAGGACGCGGTGATGAGGGACTTCTCGGCCGGCGCGATCGACGTGTTGGTCTGCACCACGGTGGTCGAGGTCGGTGTCGACGTCCCCAACGCCACGGTCATGGTGCTCGTCGACGCGGACCGCTTCGGCGTGAGTCAGCTGCACCAGTTGCGCGGCCGCGTGGGCCGCGGCGGGCATCAGGGGTTGTGCATCCTCATCACCGACATGACCCCGGGCTCGCCCGCGATGGAACGACTCACCGCGGTGGCCGGTACCAACGACGGTTTCGAACTGGCCCAGCTCGATCTCCGGCAGCGGCGCGAGGGCGACATCCTGGGGTCCGCGCAATCGGGCAGCGTCACGACTCTGCGGCTGCTCTCACTGCTCGAACACGAGGACGTCATCGCGGCGGCGCAGGAGTTCGCGCGGCGGGTCACCGAGTCGGATCCGGACCTCGCCGAGCACCCCGGGCTCGCGGCGATGGTGACGTCCGCGCTCGACGCCGAGAAGATCGAGTTCCTGGAGAAGTCCTAGCCGGGGAACGGTGCGGGATCGGGCCGCCCGGAGCCGCGCGAACGGTCTGGCGGGTGTCTGTCCAGCACGGTTCTTCTCCTGTTTGCAAACTTGCCAATTTTGCACGTCAGGAGCCAGATTTGTGAAGCTTGCGAAGCATCCCGCATCGTGAGAGGGTGCCTCCGCGGAGTGGCCCGCGGCACGGTACTTTTCTTCCCATGTTCACCAAAGTCCTCGTCGCCAACCGCGGCGAAATCGCCATCCGCGCGTTCCGCGCCGCCTACGAACTGGGCGCCGGAACGGTCGCGGTGTTCCCGTACGAAGACCGCAACTCGGTGCACCGACTGAAGGCCGACGAGGCCTATCAGATCGGTGAGGTCGGGCACCCGGTCCGCGCATACCTGTCGGTCGAGGAGATCGTGTCCGCGGCCGAGCGTGCCGGCGCGGACGCGATCTACCCGGGCTACGGGTTCCTGTCCGAGAACCCGGACCTCGCGGCGGCCTGCGCGGCGAAGGGCATCACCTTCGTCGGTCCGTCCGCCGAGATCCTCGAGCTGACCGGAAACAAGGCGCGCGCGATCGCCGCCGCGAAGGCTGCGGGCCTGCCGGTGCTGGCGTCGTCGGAGCCGTCGGCCGATGTCGAGGCGCTGCTCGCGGCGGCGGAGGACATGGAGTTCCCGGTCTTCGTCAAGGCCGTCGCCGGTGGCGGTGGACGCGGCATGCGCCGGGTCGCCGAGCGCAGCCAGCTGCGTGAATCGATCGAGGCGGCCTCACGGGAGGCCGAGTCGGCGTTCGGCGACCCGACAGTGTTCCTCGAGCAGGCGGTGATCGATCCCCGCCACATCGAGGTGCAGATCCTCGCGGACGGCAAGGGCGGGGTCATCCACCTGTTCGAGCGGGACTGCTCGGTGCAGCGCCGCCACCAGAAGGTGATCGAGCTGGCGCCGGCGCCGAATCTCGATCCGGCACTGCGGGATCGGATCTGCGCCGACGCGGTCGCGTTCGCGAAGCAGATCGGCTACCAGTGCGCGGGCACCGTCGAGTTCCTCCTCGACACCCGCGGCAACCACGTCTTCATCGAGATGAATCCTCGGATCCAGGTGGAGCACACGGTCACCGAGGAGATCACCGACGTCGACCTGGTGCAGGCGCAGCTGCGCATCGCCTCCGGTGAAACTTTGGAGGACCTCGGCCTGTCCCAGGACGCGATCACGATCCGCGGCGCGGCTTTGCAGTGCCGCATCACCACCGAGGATCCGGCCAACGGGTTCCGTCCCGACACCGGCCGCATCACCGCATACCGCACTCCGGGTGGTGCGGGCGTCCGCCTCGACGGCGGCGCGAACCTGGGTGCCGAGGTGGGCGCCTACTTCGACTCGATGCTCGTCAAGCTGACCTGCCGCGGCCGTGACCTCGAGGCCGCCGTCGCGCGTGCTCGCCGCGCGGTCACCGAGTTCCGCATCCGCGGCGTGTCGACGAACATCCCGTTCCTGCAGGCCGTACTGGACGACGCGGACTTCCGGGCGGGACGCGTGACGACCTCGTTCATCGAGGAGCGCCCCGAGCTGCTGACGCTGCGCAGTTCGGCCGACCGTGGCACCAAGATCCTCAACTACCTCGCGGACGTCACGGTCAACAAGCCGCACGGCGCCCGGCCGACCACCGTGTACCCGCAGGACAAGCTGCCGGCGATCGATCTGTCCGCGCCGGCCCCGGACGGCTCCCGCCAGAAGCTGCTGGCACTCGGTCCCGAGGGGTTCGCGAAGGCACTGCGCGAGCAGAAGGCGCTCGCGGTCACCGACACCACCTTCCGCGACGCCCACCAGTCCCTGCTCGCGACGCGCGTGCGGACCTCCGGTCTGCTCGACGTCGCCGGACACGTCGCCCGGATGACCCCCGAGTTGCTGTCGATCGAGGCGTGGGGCGGCGCGACCTACGATGTGGCGCTTCGGTTCCTGCACGAGGATCCCTGGTACCGCCTCGCCGCGCTGCGGGAGGCCGTCCCGAACATCAACCTGCAGATGCTGCTGCGCGGTCGCAACACCGTCGGCTACACGCCGTACCCGGAGAAGGTGACGCGCGCATTCGTTCAGGAGGCCGCCGACACCGGCATCGACATCTTCCGGATCTTCGACGCCCTCAACAACGTCGACCAGATGCGCCCGGCGATCGAGGCCGTCCGCGAGACCGGCACGACCGTCGCCGAGGTCGCGATGTCGTACACCGGCGACCTGTCGAACCCGAACGAGAACCTCTACACGCTGGACTACTACCTGCGCCTGGCCGAGGAGATCGTCGAGGCGGGCGCGCACATCCTGGCGATCAAGGACATGGCCGGACTGCTGCGCGCCCCGGCCGCAGCGAAGCTCGTGTCCGCGCTGCGCTCCAACTTCGACCTGCCGGTGCACGTACACACCCACGACACCCCCGGCGGCCAACTCGCGACCTACCTCGCCGCCTGGCAGGCCGGTGCGGACGCCGTCGACGGGGCCGCCGCACCGCTGGCCGGCACCACCAGCCAGCCCGCACTGTCCGCGATCGTCGCCGCGGCCGCCCACAGCGAACACGACACCGGCATCGACCTGCAGGCCGTGTGCGACCTCGAGCCCTACTGGGAAGCCCTACGAAAGGTGTACGCGCCGTTCGAGTCCGGCCTGCCGGCTCCGACCGGACGCGTCTACACCCACGAGATCCCGGGCGGTCAGCTGTCGAACCTGCGCCAGCAGGCCATCGCGCTCGGTCTCGGTGACCGGTTCGAGGAGGTCGAGGCCAAGTACGCCGCCGCCGACCGCATGCTCGGACGTCTCGTCAAGGTCACCCCGTCGTCGAAGGTCGTCGGCGACCTCGCCCTGCACCTCGTCGGCGCCGACGTCGCGGCCGACGAATTCGCCTCGGACCCCGCCAAGTTCGACATCCCCGACTCGGTCGTCGGCTTCCTGCGCGGTGAGCTGGGCACCCCGCCCGGCGGATGGCCCGAGCCGTTCCGCAGCAAGGCCCTCGAGGGCCGCGGCGCCGCGAAGCCGGAAACCCCGCTGACCGCGGAGGACGAGAAGGGCCTGTCGGGGTCGTCGAAAGAACGTCAGGCCACCCTCAACCGGCTGCTGTTCCCCGGACCGACCAAGGAGTTCGAGGAGCACCGCGACAAGTACGGCGACACCTCCCAGCTCTCGGCCAACCAGTTCTTCTACGGTCTGCGCCGCAGTGAGGAGCACCGCGTCAAGCTGGGCAAGGGCGTCGAACTACTCATCGGCCTCGAGGCCATCTCCGAACCCGACGAACGCGGCTACCGCACCGTCATGTGCATCCTCAACGGTCAGCTGCGCCCGGTGTCGGTCCGCGACCGCTCCATCGCCAGCGAGGTCCCGGCCGCGGAGAAGGCGGACAAGAACAACCCCGCCCACATCGCGGCGCCGTTCGCCGGCGTGGTCACGCTCGTCGTGGACGAGGGGCAGCATGTCACCGCCGGCGACACCATTGCGACGATCGAGGCCATGAAGATGGAGGCGGCGATCACAGCACCCCGCAGCGGTATCGTCACGCGCGTTGCCATCGGCGGCGTCCAGCAGGTCGAGGGCGGCGACCTTCTCGCTGTCGTCTCGACACGGGAGACCGCCGGCAACGACTGACGACCAGGCGAGTGAACAGGACTGCAGCGTGACAAGAATCGTCGCCGGCCGTGCCGGAGGCAGACGTTTGAAGGTTCCCGCGAGCGGGACACGCCCGACGTCCGAACGAGTCCGCGAGGCCCTGTTCAGTTCACTCGACAGCCGCATCGACCTCGAGGGCGCCGCCGTGCTCGACCTGTACGCAGGTTCCGGCGCCCTCGGGCTCGAGGCACTGTCCCGGGGCGCCGAGCACGTGTTGCTCGTCGAATCGGATACGAAGGCCGCCGCCGTCATCAAGCAGAACGTGGCGACGCTCGGGCTGTCCGGTGCGGTCGTGCGGACCGCACCGGTCGCGGCCGTCGTTGGCGGCGCTGCGGACCGTGAGTACGACGTCGTGCTGGCGGATCCGCCGTACGCCGTCGGCGAGGACGCGGTGACCGCCGCCCTTGCCGCACTGCTGGACAACGGCTGGGTCGGCGAGGGCTCGGTCGTGGTCGTCGAACGGTCGTCGCGCTCACCGGAGACGTCGTGGCCCGACCGCATGCGCGCCGAGCGCGTCAAGCGTTACGGCGAGACCAGAATCGAGGTCGCCACCTGCTACGGTCTGGATTCATGACTGGCGCTGTGTGCCCTGGATCCTTCGACCCCGTGACGAACGGTCACCTGGATGTGATCGGACGCGCCGCGGCGCTGTTCGACGAAGTCATCGTGACCGTCATGATCAACAAGAGCAAGCGCGGTCTGTTCACCGTCGACGAGCGCATCGAGATGCTCGAGGATGCCACCAGTCACCTGTCCAATGTGCGGGTGGCGTCGTGGCACGGGCTGTTGGTGGATTACGCCAAGTCGCAAGGGATCTCGGCGATCGTCAAGGGCCTGCGCGGTGCCAACGACTTCGACTACGAGCTGCAGATGGCGCAGATGAACCAGAAGCTCTCGGGCGTCGACACCCTCTTCATTCCAACCAACCCCACCTACAGCTTCCTGTCCAGCTCGCTGGTCAAGGAGGTCGCGACGTTCGGTGGCGACGTGGCGGACATGGTCCCCGAGAAGGTGCACGCCCGGCTGATGACCAGGATCGCCGAACGGTCCGCCGAGAATTCCTGACCGGGCCGGACGGTCCCGCTCGACCGCATCTTCCGGCGGCCGGGCGCAACACGACGGCCGACACACCGGCGGCCGCGGCGGCTGAGCCGCGGCAACTGGGGCAGACTGGTTTCCGGCACCAGCGATGGCACTGACGATTGGGGTTGTGCGTGTACCGGGTATTCGAGGCACTCGACGAGCTTGTCGCGATCGTCGAGGAGGCGCGTGGAGTTCCGATGACCGCGGGGTGCGTCGTGCCCCGCGGCGACGTACTCGAGCTGCTGGACGACGTGCGGGACGCGATCCCGGGCGAGCTGGACGACGCGCAGGACGTCCTGGACCACCGGGACAAGCTTGTCGGCGACGCCCGCCAGAACGCGGAGCAGACCGTGTCGAGCGCGAACGCACAGGCGCACGAGACGGTCACCGATGCCCGCGAGAACGCGGACCGCATCCTCGCCGATGCCAAGGCGCAGGCAGACCGGATGGTCGCCGAGGCGCGGTCGCACGCCGAACAGTTGGTGCACGACGCCCGTGACGAGGCGGATGCGACCGTGGCCGAGGGGCAGCGCGAGTACGACACGGTGACCGGTCGTGCGCGGGCCGAGTCGGACCGCATGATCGAGTCCGGCAAGGCGTCGTACGAGCGGTCCGTCGCCGACGGCATCGCCGAGCAGGAACGGCTCGTCTCGCAGGCCGAGGTCGTCCAGGCCGCCAATGCGGAGTCGGCGCGGGTGATCGATGCGGCGCACGCGGAATCGGATCGCCTGCGCTCGGAGTGCGACCTGTACGTGGACACCAAGCTCGCCGAGTTCGAGGACTTCCTGAACGGCACCATCAGGTCGGTCGGACGGGGGCGGCAGCAGTTGCGGACCGGCACCGGGGTTCCGGACTACGACGCCGGCTACGGCGAACGTCGGCGGTAGTACCCCGTTTTCCCGTTTCGTTGCCCGGATTTCCGGGCCGACCACCTGCTGATTTCCTTACGCGGCACCTGATCGCGTACCGTGGAATGGTTGCCCGTTCCATGTGCTTCCCGAAAGAGAATTCGTTGCCATCCCATCGCCGCAGTTCCTCTCGCCCCACCCGGGACGAGGGTTTCGTGCTGGACACGCTCTCTCTGGGTCGTCGTCCGGGTTCGATGCGCACTGTGTCGCGGGTGGTACCGGCTCCCGATCGGATCGGTCTCGACCTGGTCGCGATCGAAAAGGGCACGGACGTGGAGCTCGACCTACGGCTCGAGTCGGTGTCCGAGGGTGTCCTCGTCACCGGGTCCGTTCACTCGGACACGGTGGGCGAGTGCTCACGGTGCCTCGAGCCGTTCACCGATACGGTGGATCTTCACCTCACGGAACTGTTCGCGTACCCGGACAGCGCCACCGAGGAGACCACCGAGGAGGATGAGATCTACCGGATCGTGGACGACGAGATCGACCTCGAGCCGGTGATCGTCGATGCCGTCGGATTGGAGCTTCCGCTCCAGCCGTTGTGCAGCGACGATTGTGAGGGACTGTGCCCCGAATGTGGCGTTCGCCTGGCGATTGCCGAATCGGGACACAGTCATGAGACAATGGATCCTCGCTGGGCTGGGCTCGCAGCCAAATTCGGTGCAGGATCCGAAGCCAGCAATGCACATGCTGATGCCAGCAAGATCAACGAGGAGAAGTAGACGTGGCTGTTCCCAAGCGCAGAATGTCGCGGTCCAACACGAGGTCGCGACGGAGCCAGTGGAAGACCACTGCGCCCACCCTCATCACCTGCCCGAACCGTGGCTGTGGCGAGAAGACCCTGCCCCACGTCGCGTGCCCGTCTTGCGGCACCTACAAGGGCCGTCAGGTTACCGCCGCGGTCTAGTCTGTTCTGTGGCGCTGTGACCAGCATAAAAAGCAATACAGCACCCGCCGGCGGCGAGGGGGATCACGCATCGCTCCTCGCCGCTCTTGGCGTGCCTCTGGAAGAGCCGCTGTTGACGTTGGCGATCACCCACCGCTCGTACGCGTACGAGCACGGCGGGTTGCCCACCAACGAGCGGCTCGAGTTCCTCGGTGACTCGGTTCTCGGACTGACGATCACCGAGCGGCTCTATCTCGCGCACCCGGAGAAGTCCGAGGGCGAACTCGCGAAGATTCGCGCCAGCATCGTGAACATGCATGCCCTGGCCGAGGTTGCGCGTGGACTCGGCCCCGGCGGACTCGGTGCGCATCTGCTCCTCGGCAAGGGCGAGGAGATGACGGGCGGTCGCGACAAGCCCAGCATCCTCGCCGACGGCATGGAGTCCCTCCTCGGTGCCATCCACCTCGAGCACGGCATCGACACCGCGCGTCGCGTCGTGCTCGACCTGTTCGCTGATCTGCTCACGCGGGCACCGAAACTGGGTGCCGGACTGGACTGGAAGACCAGCCTCCAGGAGCTCACCGCGGAACGCGGCGTCGGCGTGCCGGTATACGAGATCACCGCGACCGGACCGGACCACGACAAGGAGTTCACCGCGACCGTTGTCGTCGCCGGTGGCGCCCTCGGCGTGGGTGTGGGCCGTTCCAAGAAGGAAGCGGAGCAGAAGGCTGCCAGCACGGCCTGGAGTGCGCTGTCCGAGGCTGCCGGGTCCACCGAGGCCGAGTCTCTCCAGCCTTCCGGGGCCGACCAGTCCGTCGCCGAGAAGTAACCCTTCGAATCGAGCGAGACGGACCGTGCCCGAACTTCCCGAGGTCGAGGTCGTCCGACGTGGGCTCGAGGCCCACGTCGTCGGCCACACCGTCGACCGGGTCGACGTGTTGCATCCCCGCGCGATCCGGCGGCACCTGCCCGGTGCGGTCGATCTGGCCCGTCGGATCGAGGGCGAGAGCATCGCCGCGGCCGAGCGACGTGGCAAGTACCTCTGGTTGATCCTCGACCCGAGCAACGTCGCGTTGGTCGTCCATCTCGGGATGAGCGGCCAGATGCTCGTGCAGGAACCGTCGGCCGTCGACGAGAAACACCTGCGGATCCGGGCCCGGCTCGCATCGGGAACGGACCTGCGTTTCGTCGATCAGCGCACGTTCGGCGGGTGGGCGCTGGCCGACCTCGTCACGGTCGACGGCACGGACCTGCCGGATTCGGTGGCGCACATCGCCCGTGACCCGCTCGATCCCCGCTTCGACCCCGACAACGTCGTGAAGGTGTTGCGGGGCAAGCACACGGAGATCAAGCGGGCACTGCTCGATCAGACCGTCGTCTCGGGTGTGGGCAACATCTACGCCGACGAGGCCCTGTGGCGCGCCGAGATTCACGGCAATCGACCGACGGACAAGATCAGCGGACCGCAGCTGCGTAGCCTCCTCGAGGCGGTCGAGTCGGTCATGACCGAGGCGCTCGCGCAGGGCGGCACGTCGTTCGACGCGTTGTACGTCAACGTGAACGGGGAGTCCGGCTACTTCGACCGCTCACTCGCCGCGTACGGGCAGGAGGATCTGCCGTGCCGGCGATGTGGTGCGCCCATCCGGCGCGAGAAGTTCATGAACCGCTCGTCGTACAGCTGCCCCAAGTGCCAGCCCCGGCCCCGGTCGATTCGCGGATGACGTGGCGATCGGCCGGGCGGCGTCGGGGCTGAGATTCACGCCGGATCGATTTCGTATTCGATTCACTCGCACATCGACCGGGAGAAGCGCATGCCCCTGACCGAGTCACAGCTTTCCGAATTACCCGAAGGCTGGTGCGCCACCGCCCGGCCCAGCGAGGAATGCGACATGTCTCACTCCGGGATCGCAGAGGAACTCGCCGTAGAAGTGCCGGCCGAACATCCGTTGTTCGGGGTGGCGGTCGAGGTCGTGGCGCACGATGTCGCCTTCGACGACATTCTCTGCCAGCACGTGGAGGATCCCGAACGCTTCACCGAGGTGCATCTGACCTGGGCGCGACGAGTGGAGAGCTTCGGGCTGCCCTCGATCGAGTGCGACGGAGGATGGTCCGATTTCCTTCGGCTGCAACAGGCGGTATCCGCCGCGATCGAGTCTGCTGCAGAAGAAGAGCGGCTCGGACTTCGGGAGCCGATGACGGAAGCGGGCACACCGTCCCCGCCGATTGTCGTGCGGGCGCGGGCGCGTGGAGTCGACGCCGAGTAGGGCAGGTTCACGCGCCGCTCGTCGTGCGGCTGTCCGAAGTACCCGCCGCGGACCCGCCTCGTCCGCGGATGACGTCGGCGATCAGCCGCGCGGCGGCGTCGGCCTGGGATTCTGGTAGTCGCGCGTAGCCGCACAGCAATCCGCGGGGGCCCGGTTCTCCGGCACGGTAGGCGTCGAGGCCCCGGACCAGCACCCCGCGTCGGCCGATCTCGTGTGCGAGTCCCGCGTCGTCGACCCCGTCCGGCAAGCGCACCGTGAGGTGCAGTCCCGCTTCGATCCCGGCGAGACCGACGTCCGGGTGATGTCGCTGCAGCGCATCGACGAACGCCTGCCGCCGGGCCGTGTAGGTCCGGGCGGCCCGCGCCAGATGCCTGGTGAGCGAACCGGATTCGACGAATCGAGCGAACGCGTCCGCGGTGACGGCGGACACGGTCTCGCCGCTGATCTCCAGCGCCTCGCGCACCCGTGGTAGGAGCGGCGTCGGCGGAACCATCCAGGCCAGCCGGAGCGACGGTGACACGATCTTGGATGCCGTGCCCAGGTACGCCACCGTGTCGCGGCCGCCGTCGATCGACCGCAGCGCCGGCAGAGCCGCCACGCCGTAACGGAACTCGCCGTCGTAGTCGTCCTCGATGACGAGGCGTCCGGCGTCGGCCGACGAGGCGATCAGGCGAGCGCGGCGGGCGACCGACATGCGTCCACCCATCGGATACTGGTGCGCCGGGGTGCAGTACACGGCCGCGTCCGCGGCGCTCAGACTGTCCGGATCGAGCCCGTCGCCGTCCACCGGCACAGCCCGGACCCGGATTCCCGCCGCTTCGAGGACACGTCGGGCCCGGGTGTAACCGGGATCCTCGAACGCGGTCTGGCGACCGGGGAGATCGGCTGCGGCGACGAGCGTCCGGAGCGCCGAGAGGACGCCGGGGACGACTACGATCTCGTCCACGGACGCGACGATTCCGCGGGTGCGGCGCAGGTGGTCGGACAGCGCAGCCCGAAGTCGAAGGTGGAGGTCCGGGCTCGGAGCCTCGTTCGGAAGGTCTCCGGAAATCGTTGCTCGCCATGATGATCGCCAGTCCCGTTGAGAGACGAGTGTGGTGTCGGGATAGCCGGGGGACAGGTCGAACGTGACGCGCCGCGGCGCCGTAGGGGCGGTCGGCGGCGCGGCATCGGGGGTCGCGACGTGTGGGCGGACACCCGCCCGTGCGGCGGAATCGGCGCCCGCCGCGATTCGGGAACCCGCTCCGGGGCGCGTGACGACGTAGCCCGCTGCGGTCAGTTCGTCGTACGCGTCGACCACCGCCGCGCGTCCGACCCGAAGTTCGGTCGCCAGGGCCCGGGTCGCGGGCAGGTGGTCCCCGGCGTTCAGATGTCCGTCGCGCAGGGCTGTCACTATCGCCGACGCGATCCGGCGACGCAGGGGTTCCCCGTCGTCGGGAAGCCGAAGGTGCAGGTGCAGTGTCGACACGGGCCTGATCCGAGGCATCCCGTGAGGATACTGGTCGACGGAGTCGGTCGATTCCGGATCTGGATACACATCCGGAATGGCGCCACAGTGGCACCATGAGCACCACATACGACCTCGACCGGATCAATCGACTTGCCGAGCGTTCCCGCGCCGACCGTGCCGACCTGGACGCAGTGCTGGACGCGGCGGCCGTCGGAACGCTCGCGACCGTCGTCGACGGGTTCCCGTGGGCCGTGCCCATGCTGTACGCCCGAGCGGGTGACCGGATCCTGCTGCACGGATCGACCGGCGCCGGTGCGCTGCGACACGTCGCGGCCGGCGCGCCCGTCGCATTGTGCGTCACGCTGCTCGACGCGATCGTGGTGGCCGACAACCTCTTCAGCTCCTCGGCGAACTACCGTTCGGCGGTGGTGCGGGGCAACCTCGAGCAGGTTCCCGACGACGTGGCGGCGACAGCCCTCGCCGAACTGTCCGACGCCCTGATCCCCGGGCGCAGCGGAGAGGTGCGGGAATCCACCCGCAAGGAACTCGCGGCGACCCTGACGATCGCCCTGCCGATCGATCCCGGGCAGTGGACGGTCAAGGTCCGAACCGGTCCGCCCAGCGAGGGCGACGCGAACCCCGACGTGTGGGCGGGGGTGGTTCCGATACGAACGGTTGCGGCAGAGCCGGTCCGGGCGCCGTGGGTCCACGGCGACGTGCCGGTGCCCGCGTCCGTGCACGCGCTCACCGCGCGGAACGAGGGGGCGTAAAGATCGCGTCAATGAGCTCGGATGGTCGCGTCAGGAGAGCGTAAGAGGGGCGGCTGCACGGCGGAAACGGGTGCACGCTCCACAGTGAGCGTCGAGATGCGGCGCCCTGATCCATGAGGAAGTCGAAGAGGAACGCCATGGCTGATATGGCCTACGTCGGGTTGATCATCGGTGTGTTCACCGCCTGCGCGCTCGTGCTGCGAGGTCTCCAGGCGCGGGGCACACGGTGACCGTCGCGGGGACGGTCACCGTAGCCGTCGTCGTGATCGCCGCCGCCCTGGTGATCTACCTGCTCATCGCGCTCCTGAACCCCGAGCGGTTCTAGTCTCCGAGAGGTCATACCCACATGAATCCCGCTCTCGCAGCGGGACTGCAGATAGCACTGGTCGTGGCCGTGCTAGCGATTCTGTATGTCCCCGTCGGTGACTACATGGCGAAGGTCTACACCACCGACACAGATCTCCGATCGGGCGATCTGCGCATCGAATCCCTGTTGTACCGGCTCTGCCGGATCAACCCCCGCACCGAACAGACCTGGTACGGCTATGCAGGCAGCCTGCTCGGATTCTCGGCCGCCGGCGTCGTGTTCCTCTACTTCCTGCAGCGCGTGCAGGGAGTGCTGCCGCTCAGCGGCGGGCTGGAAGGTGTGAGCCCGGCCGCTGCCTTCAACACCGCTGCATCGTTCGTCGCGAACACCAACTGGCAGTCGTACGTGCCGGAGTCGACGATGAGCCACCTCACCCAGTCCGCCGGCCTGGCAGTGCAGAACTTCGTCTCCGCGGCCGTCGGTATGGCCGTGGCCGCCGCCCTGATCCGCGGATTCGTGCGCGTCTCGCGGGGTGGTGAGATCGGCAACTTCTGGGTGGACCTCACCCGCGGCTGCCTGCGGATCCTGCTGCCGGTCGCGTTCGTGATCGCGCTGATCCTGTTGAGCCAGGGCGTGATCCAGTCCTTCCGCACCGGATTCGCGTCGACCGGACTCGACGGAAACGGCGTCACCAACGCGCTGGCGCCCGTCGCGTCACAGGAAGCGATCAAGGAACTCGGCACGAACGGCGGCGGCATCCTCGCCGCCAACTCGGCGCACCCGTTCGAGAACCCGACTCCGCTCACCAACATCGTCGAGATCCTCGCGATCCTGCTCATCCCGGTGAGCCTGACGCGCACGTTCGGCACCATGGTCGGTGATCGTCGGCAGGGACTGACGCTGCTCGCTGTGATGTCGACCCTGTACTTCGGACTGCTCGCGGTCACCCTGGCCGCCGAGTCCGGGGCGCGCGGTGTCGCGGCCACCGCGGCCGGTTCGATGATGGAGGGCAAGGAAGTTCGGTTCGGAATCCCGGGATCGGCGCTGTTCGCGGTCACCACGACCGGAACCAGCACGGGCGCTGTGAACTCCGCGCACGACAGTATGTCGCCGCTCGGCGGCGGCGCCGTGCTGCTCAACATGCTGCTCGGTGAGATCGCTCCGGGCGGTGTCGGTACGGGTCTGTACGGCATCCTCGTGCTCGCGCTCATCGCGGTGTTCGTCGGTGGCCTGCTGGTCGGCCGCACGCCCGAGTACCTGGGCAAGAAGCTGGGACAGCGCGAGATCACCCTTGCGGCGTCGTCCGTGCTCGTGATGCCCGCGCTGGTGCTGATCGGTACCGGGATCACAGTGATCCTCGGGTCCACCGTCGGATACCTCGGCAACAGCGGCGATCCCGGCACACCGGGCTCGATCCACGGGTTCACCGAGGTGCTCTACGCGTTCGCGTCGGCGTCGAACAACAACGGCAGCGCCTTCGGCGGCCTCACCGTGACCAGCGACTGGTTCCAGTCGGCCCTCGGTGTGTGCATGCTGCTCGGCCGCTTCCTGCCGATCCTCTTCGTCCTGGCGCTCGCGGGATCGTTGTCCGCGCAGCGCAAGACGCCCGCCGGTGCCGGCACCCTGCCCACGTCCGGCCCCATGTTCACAGGCCTGCTCACCGGCACCGTCGTGCTGGTCGCGGCCCTCACCTTCTTCCCGGCCCTCGCACTCGGGCCGATCTCGGAGGCCCTGCAATGAGTCTGCGGACCGACATGAACCTGACACCGATCGACGTCCTACCCGACGCGCCCGGCGACGACACTGCCCACGGGCACACACCCGTGAAGGCCGGCGTCTTCAGCCCGCGCCAACTGATCACATCGCTCCCCGGCGCGGTACGCAAGCTCGACCCGCGGCACCAGGCCCGCAACCCCGTGATGTTCGTCGTCCTCGTCGGGTCCGTCGTGACCACCGTGATGGCACTAGCGCAGCCCACCGTCTTCTCGTGGCTGATCGCGGCCTGGCTGTGGTTCACCGTGCTGTTCGCGAACCTCGCCGAGTCGGTGGCCGAAGGACGAGGCAAGGCGCAGGCGGCGAGTCTGCGAAAGGTGAAGCAGGACACGATCGCCCGGCGCGTGACCACCTCCGGTGCAACCGAGGAGATCTCGGCCACCGCCCTCTCCATCGGCGACACCGTCGTCGTCGAGGCCGGAGAGATGATCCCCGGCGACGGCGATGTCGTCGAGGGCATCGCCACCGTCGACGAGTCCGCCATCACCGGCGAATCCGCACCCGTCGTGCGTGAATCGGGCGGTGACCGGTGTGCCGTGACCGGTGGCACCACGGTCCTCTCGGACCGGATCGTCGTGCGGATCACGTGTGCACCCGGTCAGTCGTTCGTCGACCGGATGATCGCACTGGTCGAGGGGGCGTCCCGGAAGAAGACGCCCAACGAGATCGCGCTCAACATCCTGCTGGCGTCGCTCACGATCATCTTCCTGCTCGCGGTGGTCGCGATCGGACCGATGGGTCGGTACGCCGGGCAGGAGCAGGATCCGATCAAGCTGATCGCCCTGCTGGTGTGCCTGATTCCGACGACGATCGGCGCCCTGCTCTCCGCGATCGGTATCGCGGGCATGGATCGCCTGGTGCAGCGTAACGTCCTCGCGATGTCGGGCCGGGCGGTCGAGGCGGCCGGGGACATCGACACGCTGCTGATGGACAAGACCGGCACCATCACGTTCGGCAACCGCCGCGCGACGGCGCTGTACCCGGCGCCGGGCCGCTCCGAACTCGAACTGGCCTCGGCCGCACGGCTGTCGAGTCTCGCCGACGGAACTCCCGAGGGACGCAGCATCGTCGACCTGTGTGCCGACCGGTTCGGGCTCGCGACCGAGCCGACGGAGGACGAGCGCGGGGGCGAGTTCGTGCCATTCACCGCCCAGACCCGTATGAGCGGACTGGATCTGGCGACCGCGGCCGGGCCGCAGCAGATCCGCAAGGGCGCCGGTGATGCGGTGCTGGCCTGGGTCGCCGGCTACGGGGCCGTGATCGACCCCGCTGTCAGGGACAGCGTGGAGAAGGTGGCGCTCGGCGGCGGCACACCGCTCGTGGTCGCGGTGGTCGAACGGGGAGCCGCGACGGTTCTCGGTGTGATCGCGTTGACCGACGTGGTCAAGCCGGGCATCGCCGAGCGGTTCGCGGAACTGCGGGCCATGGGCATCCGCACGGTCATGGTGACCGGCGACAATCCGCTCACCGCACGGGCCATCGCGGAGGAGGCCGGCGTCGACGACTTCATGGCGGAGGCCACGCCGGAGGACAAGCTCGAACGGATCCGTGCCGAACAGGAGGGCGGACGCCTGGTCGCGATGACCGGGGACGGCACCAACGACGCCCCGGCCCTCGCCCAGGCCGACGTCGGTGTCGCGATGAACACCGGTACGTCGGCGGCCAAGGAGGCCGGCAACATGGTGGACCTGGACTCGGATCCCACCAAGCTCATCGAGGTCGTCGAGATCGGCAAGCAGTTGCTGATCACCCGCGGCGCCCTGACGACGTTCTCCCTCGCCAACGACCTGGCGAAGTACTTCGCGATCCTGCCCGCGCTGTTCAGCACCATCTACCCGCAGCTCGCGGTGCTCAACATCATGCACCTCGCGAGCCCGCAATCCGCGATCCTGTCGGCGGTGATCTTCAACGCCCTCGTCATCGTCGGCCTGATCCCGCTGGCGCTCAGGGGAGTTCGCTACCGGCCGGCGGCAGCGTCGAAGCTGCTCGGTCGAAACCTGTTGATCTACGGTGTCGGCGGTGTCATCACCCCCTTCATCGGCATCTGGCTGATCGACCTCGTCGTCCGCCTCGTTCCTGGAATCGGGTGATCCTCCAATGCGATTCGGTATCGGTTTTCTCAAGCAGATGTGGGCGGGACTGCTGGTGTTGCTCGCGCTCACCGCGATCCTCGGGGTGCTGTACCCGGCAGCGGTGTGGGGTGTCGGACGGATCAGTTCGGGATCGGCGGAGGGTTCGCCGGTGTCCGACGCGTCGGGCTGCGTCGTGGGCAGTCGCTGGATCGGGGTGGACCCGCAGGTGCCGGCCGGCGAGCCGGATCCGTTCTTCCACAACCGGGTCGTCGGCTCGGTGGCGGACGACGACCCGTTCGCGACCGGTGACCCGGCGGCGGCGCTGCCGAGCAATCAGGGGCCGAGCAGCGAGGTGCTCGCGAGTTTCGTCGAGCAGCGGCGTGCCGCGATCGCCGAGCGCGAGGGTGCGGCACCGCAGGACGTGCCGGTCGACGCGGTGACCGGATCGGGCTCCGGTGTCGATCCGCACATCTCGCCCGAGTATGCGGAACTGCAGGTTCGACGGGTCGCGACGGTGAACGGCCTGAGCGAGGAGCGCGTCCGTGACCTCGTCGCCGAGCACACCGAGGATCGCCAGCTGGGGTTCCTCGGGGCGGAACGGGTGAACGTGCTCGAACTCAACCTCGCGTTGGGAATGACCGCGCCTGGATGCAATGCGGCGTCGTCGGGTGAATGATGGCGTTGTGAGCAGTCCCGAGCAGTCCCGCGCGCGCCGCCGCGGCGAGTTGCGGATCTACCTGGGTGCGGCGCCTGGCGTCGGTAAGACCTACGCGATGCTCGGCGAGGCGCACCGGCGCCGCGAGCGTGGCGGGGACGTGGTCGCGGCCGTGGTGGAGACCCACGGCCGCGCCCGGACCGCCGAGCAACTCGCGGGTCTCGAGATCGTCGAGCCGAAGTACATCGAGTACCGCGGCACCTCGATGCCGGAGTTGGACGTCGAGGCCGTGTTGGCTCGGCGACCGGCGGTGGTCCTGGTGGACGAGCTCGCGCACACCAACACCCCGGGTAGCCGCAACGAGAAGCGTTGGCAGGACGTCTACGAACTGCTCGACGCCGGCATCGATGTGCTCTCGACGCTCAACGTCCAGCATCTCGAGAGCCTCAACGACGTCGTCCAGCAGATCACCGGGGTGGTCCAGCAGGAGACCGTCCCCGATGAGGTGGTCCGCGCTGCCACCCAGGTCGAGCTCGTAGATATCACTCCGGAGGCGTTGCGGCGCAGGCTCTCTCACGGAAATGTCTACGCCGCGGAGAAGGTGGATGCGGCGCTGGGGAACTACTTCCGGCGCGGAAACCTCACGGCCCTGCGGGAACTCGCGCTTCTGTGGGTCGCCGACCAGGTGGATTCGGCGCTCGCGAAGTACCGTGCCGAGAACAAGATCACCGACACGTGGGAGGCGCGCGAGCGGGTGGTGGTCGCGGTCACCGGCGGCCCCGAATCGGAGACCCTCGTCCGGCGGGCGAGCCGCATCGCGAGCAGGGCGAGTGCCGAGCTGATGGTGGTGCACGTCGTGCGCGGCGACGGCATCGAGGGCGTCGCCGCCGCCGAGATGGGCAGAGTGCGCAAGCTGGCGGGCAGTATCGGCGCGAGCCTGCACAGTGTCGTCGGCGACGACGTCCCCACGACGCTGCTCGAGTTCGCCCGCGAGGTCAACGCGACCCAGCTGGTGATCGGGACCTCCCGGCGCTCCCGGTGGGCACGCATCCTCGACGAGGGGATCGGCGCGTCCATCGTCCAGCAGTCCGGGAAGATCGACGTCCACATGGTCACGCACGACGAGGCCGCGACCCGGCACCGGATCTCGATCCTGGGCCGCGGTGATCGGAGGCTGATGTCGTGGCTTGCCGCCGTGGTCGTGCCGTCACTCGCGGCCGTGCTCATGGCCGTGATCGACAAGGTGGCCGGGGTCGGCGGACAGAACGCACTGTTCTTCGTCGTCGTGCTGGCGGTGGCGCTCCTCGGCGGAGTGGGGCCGGCGATCCTGTCGGCCCTCATCTCGGGACTGCTGCTCAACTACTTCTTCACGGCACCGCTCTACAGCTTCACGATCGCGCAGCCTGACAACTTCATCACCACGGTCGTGCTGCTGGTGGTGGCGGTCGCGGTCGCGGTGCTGGTCGACGCCGCCGCCAAGCGCGCCCGGGAGGCGCGTCGGGCGTCGCAGGAGGCCGAGCTGCTGGCACTGTTCGCGGGGTCGGTGCTGCGTGGCGCGGACCTCCCGGCGCTTCTCGAGAAGGTGCGGGAAACCTACGCGCAGACCGGTGTCAGTGTCGTCCGGCGCGGTGAGGGTGTCATCAGCTCGGCGGGTACGTCGCCGCCGAGCACCGTCGACGAGGCCGGTACGGCGTGCGAGGCGGGCGACGGCGAGTACATCCTGCTGCTCGCGGGCGGCGAGCTCGGCGCCCGCGACCGCAAGGTGCTCGGTGCCGTGGCCAATCAGGCCGTGGGACTGATCCGGCAGCGGCAGCTTGCGGAGGAGGCCAGTCGGGCGAACGCGCTCGCCGAGGCCGATCGGTTGCGCCGGTCGCTCCTGTCGGCGGTCAGCCACGACCTGCGCACCCCGCTCGCTGCGGTGAAGGCCGCGGTGTCGAGCCTGCGCAGCGACGACATCGAGTTCTCGCCCGAGGACACCGCCGAACTACTGGCAACCGTCGAGGAGTCGGCGGACCAGCTCACCGCTCTCGTCGGCAACCTGCTCGACTCGTCGCGGCTCGCGGCCGGTGTCGTGAAACCGACGCTGCGACGGGTGTACCTCGAGGAGGTGGTGCACCGAGCTCTCGTCGGTGCGGGGTTCGGCGGGCCCGGCTCGGCGCGGCGCGTACGCGACCAGGTGAAGGTCGAGGTGGGGGATGCAACGGTGATGGCCGACGCCGGACTGCTCGAACGTGTCCTGGCAAACCTCGTCGACAACGCCCTGCGCTATGCGCCGGACGAGCCCGTCCGGATCGGTGCGGCCCGAGCGGGCGACCGGATGACGATCACCGTCGCCGATACGGGGCCCGGCCTGGCGCGCGGCACGGAGGATCAGGTCTTCGACGCCTTCCAGCGGTTGGGGGATCGGGACAACACGATAGGAGTGGGGCTCGGATTGTCGGTGGTCAAAGGATTCGTGGAAGCGATGGGAGGCACCGTCGGCGTGACGGATACGCCCGGCGGCGGACTGACGATGGTCGTCGATCTGGCGGCAGACCCGGTGGACTCGATCGGTGACGGGGGAGGCGTTCGATGACGCGGGTGCTGGTGATCGACGACGAGCCGCAGATCCTGCGTGCGTTGCGGATCAACCTGAGTGTGCGCGGCTACGAGGTCACGACCGCATCGACCGGCGCGGCAGCCCTGCACGCAGCGGCGGAGCGGCACCCGGAGGTGGTGGTGCTCGATCTCGGTCTGCCCGACATGGACGGCATCGAGGTCCTCGCCGGATTGCGGGGTTGGTGCACGGCGCCGGTCATCGTGTTGTCGGCCCGGACCGACTCGTCGGACAAGGTGGAGGCGCTCGACGCCGGCGCCGACGACTACGTGACCAAGCCGTTCGGTATGGACGAGTTCCTCGCGCGCCTGCGGGCCGCGGTCCGGCGCGGTGCAGCCGCCGCGGAGACCAGCGAACCGGTGGTCGTCACCGACTCGTTCACCGTCGACCTCGCGGCCAAGAAGGTCACTCGGGACGGGACCGAAGTGCACCTCACCCCCACCGAGTGGGGGATGCTCGAGATGCTCGTCCGCAACAAGGGCAAGCTCGTGGGGCAGAAGGAGTTGCTGCGCGAGGTGTGGGGTCCGGCCTACGCCACCGAGACGCACTACCTGCGGGTCTACCTCGCCCAGTTGCGGCGCAAACTCGAAGTCGACCCGTCCAAACCGCGGCACCTGCTGACCGAGACCGGGATGGGATATCGCTTCCAGGAGTAGCGCTACCGGTCGGTTTCGGACTGGCGTCGGGGACGGTCGTCCTCCATAGTCCCAGGAGTGGACTCACTTGTGGACGTCGTCACCGACATCAACGACACCTACTGGTATGTCGTCATCGCGCTTCTCGTCGGTCTGGGGCTGTACTTCACCGTTCGCTCCCGATTCGTGCAGGTGCGGTTGCTGCCGGACATGCTGCGGTCGGTGACCGAACCGGCCGAGACGCTGCCTGACGGTCGCAAGGGAATCTCGGCGTTCCGCGCCTTCTCGATCTCCGCGGCGTCCCGCGTGGGGACGGGCAACATTGCCGGCGTCGCGATCGCGATCAGCATCGGTGGGCCGGGCGCGGTCTTCTGGATGTGGGTGATGGCGATCATCGGTGCCGCCAGCGCGTTCATCGAGTCCACGCTCGCCCAGGTCTACAAGGTTCGCGACGAGGACGGCGGATTCCACGGCGGGCCGGCCTACTACATGCTGCACGGGCTGCGCCGCCGGTGGATGGGCGTCATCTTCGCGGTCGTGATCACCGTGACCTACGGCTTCGTCTTCAACGCGGTGCAGACCAACTCGATCGTCGACGCGGTGTCGACGTCGTTCGACTCGGACGCCCGCGGTATCGCGGTCGCCGTCGGACTGGTGGTCGCCGCGCTCACCGCGGCGGTGATCTTCGGCGGGGTCCGCCGGATCTCGTCGGTCTCGCAGGTGGTGGTGCCGGTGGTCGCGGGCGGGTACCTGGTGCTCGCTCTGATCGTGGTGGCGCTCAACATCACCGAGGTGCCCGGCATGTTCCGGCTCATCGTGGAGAACGCGTTCGGCATCAGCGAGGTGGTCAGCGGCGGATTCGCGGCAGCCTTCATGAACGGCATCCGTCGCGGCCTGTTCTCGAACGAGGCGGGCATGGGCTCGGCGCCGAACGCCGGCGCCACTGCGGCGGTGTCGCACCCGGTCAAGCAGGGTCTGGTGCAGAGCCTCGGCGTGTACTTCGACACGCTGCTGGTGTGCACCGCGACGGCGTTCATCATTCTGCTGTCGAATCCCGAGTACGGCACCAAGGCGGGCGCGTCGCTGACCCAGAACGCCCTGAGCGCGCAGCTCGGCGGCTGGACCGTGCACTTCCTCACCGTCGCGATCTTCTTCCTCGCGTTCACCTCGGTGATCGGCAACTACTACTACGGCGAGACCAACATCGAGTTCCTCACCGAGTCGCGGCGTGTGCTCAACGGTTTCCGCGCGCTGGTCGTCGTGTGCGTGTTCGCGGGCGCGATCGGTTCGCTGCCGCTCGTGTGGGCGCTGGCCGATCTCGTCATGGGTGTGATGGCGACCGTCAATCTTGCGGCGCTGCTACCGCTCTCGGGTGTGGCGTTCCTGCTCTTCAAGCACTACAGCAGTCAGCGCGCAGCCGGCAAGGATCCATCCTTCCATCGCGACGATCTGCCCGAGGTCTCGGGCATCCAGGTGTGGGACGAGGCCCCGGCGGATGGCAGGATCTCCACTCATGGCTGAACAGACCCCTGCCCCCGCATCCACCGAACTGTGGGTGGAGCGCACCGGTACCCGCCTCTACACGGGCCGCAGTTCCCGCGGGGCCGAGGTGCGCATCGGATCGGAATCGGTGGACGGAGTCTTCACTCCCGGTGAGCTGCTGAAGATCGCGCTCGCGGCGTGCTCCGGAATGAGCTCCGACTTCCCGCTCTCGCGCCGTCTGGGCGACGACTACGACGCGACCATCCGCGTCTCCGGTGCCGCCGACCGCGAGAACGAGGTGTACCCGCAGCTCGACGAGGTCCTCGAACTCGACCTCAGCGAACTCGACGCCGAGGCGCAGGAACGCCTGATCGCACTCGTCGAGCGCTCGGTCGACAAGGTCTGCACCGTCGGCCGCACGCTCAAGGCGGGTACGAAGGTGACCCTGTCGGTCACGCGGGACTAGGGCCTTCGGGATCACCTGAGCGTCCGGCCCCTGCCCGCTGCGCCGTGCGGGGGCCTGCCCGGACCGGGAGGGTAGGAGGGGCAGTTGCTGCGACGCTTGTGACAGTTCTCGTCGTCCTTCTCGTGGGGCGTGGGATCTGTGACAATCGCGGTCTCGGCAGGACTGGAAGGTGGGGCGATCGTGCGGAATCGGATTGCAGTTCTCTCGCTCGCGTCGGCGGCAGTGGCGGCTTTGATGTCGGCGGGACCCGCGTCCGCGGAGATGTCGGTCGGCGGGATCGATTGTCCGCGATGGGATGTCGCGACGATCGCGTCCGGATACGGGATGCTCGAGAATCTCGCGTTCGACGGACGCGGGTCGATGCTGCTGTCGGATTCGTCTTTCGTGGCGCCCGGCGCGGTCCGCACGCTCGATCCGTCCGGTGCGGGCGGCACGGTCGTCGACCAGGTGCACGGCTCGGGCGGGCTCGTCGTCGACGGTGACGACCTCTTCTTCACCACCGGCAACACCGCTCTCTCCGGTCTTCTGGGGATCGCCGACGGCACGGTCGACGTCGTGAACCTGCGCAGCCGCGACCGCCGAACCGTCGCCGGAGGTCTCGTGATGCCCAATGGGCTCGCCCGCCTCGGCAACGGCGACCTGCTCACCACGCACAACCTCGGAACGCCGGGGCTCACCCGGATCCCGGCCGATCGCCCCGGTTCGCCCGAACGCGTGCGCTCCGACCTGGGCACCGTCGACGGCGTCACCACCGCCGGCGACCACGTGTTCCTCACCACGTCGTTCGACCCTGTCAGCGAGTTGAAGATCCTCGACGCGCGGGACCTGCGGGGACCGGTGCGTACGATCCCGCTGCCGGGAATCGGCCCGCTCAACGTCGCCGACGACCTCACCGTCGGCCCCGACGGCGCCGTCTACCTGACCTACAACGTCGCGGGCCGAGTGCTGCGTGTGAACCCCGACACGGGCGAGAGCTGTGAGATCGGTGCGGGACTGATACTGACGTCCGCGGTGAAGTTCGGTGCCGGTCCCGGGTGGGACGCGAACGCGCTGTACGCGACCGGCTTCGACGGCACCGTCCGCAGGCTCACGCCGCCCGTCGGATAATTGCGGCCATGAGTCCCGATACCGAACGTCTCACCGCCTGGGTCCACGGATACGTCCAGGGTGTCGGGTTCCGGTGGTGGACTCGGGCGAGAGCTCTCGAGCTGGCGCTGGCCGGCCATGCGACCAATCACGCCGACGGCCGGGTGCTCGTGATCGCCGAGGGGCCGCGCGATGCGCTCGAGCGGCTCCTGGTGCTGCTGCGTTCGGGGCAGACGCCCGGCAGTGTGACGCTCGTGGTCGAGCACTTCGGTGCGGCACGCGGGGGCCTTTCCGGGTTCGTCGAGCGCTGATCCGCCGGTAGAGTCCACCGTCATGCACCTGAAGAGTCTGACGTTGAAGGGCTTCAAATCCTTCGCGTCTGCCACGACTCTGCGGTTCGAACCGGGCATCACGTGCGTCGTGGGGCCCAACGGTTCGGGAAAGTCCAACGTCGTCGACGCCCTCACCTGGGTGATGGGCGAGCAGGGCGCGAAGGCGCTGCGCGGCGGCAAGATGCAGGACGTCATCTTCGCCGGCACCGCGGGCCGTGCGCCGTTGGGGCGCGCCGAGGTGACGCTCACGATCGACAACTCCGACGGGGCCCTACCGATCGAGTACTCCGAGGTGTCCATCACGCGGCGTATGTTCCGCGACGGCGCCGGAGAGTACGAGATCAACGGCAATTCGTGCCGGCTGATGGACGTGCAGGAACTGCTCAGCGACTCCGGCATCGGCCGCGAGATGCACGTCATCGTCGGTCAGGGGCGGCTGTCCGCGATCCTCGAATCCCGGCCCGAGGACCGACGCGCGTTCATCGAGGAGGCCGCGGGCGTCCTGAAGCACCGCCGGCGCAAGGAAAAGGCCGTCCGCAAGCTCGACGCGATGCAGGCCAACCTCGCGCGACTCACCGACCTCACCGCCGAGCTGCGCCGACAGCTCAAGCCGCTCGGTCGTCAGGCCGAGGTGGCGCGGCGGGCGCAGACCGTGCAGGCCGACCTGCGTGACGCGCGCCTGCGCCTGGTCGCCGACGACCTCGTCACGCGGCGGGCCGAACTCGCCAGCCAATCTCACGACGAGAAGCTCGTCCGGCAGCAACAGGAAACGGTGCAGGCCGCGCTCGAGGCGGCCACCGCCGAACTCGGCGGGCACGAGCAGGCGCTCGCCCGGCTGACGCCGCAGACCGAGGTCGCCGGTCAGACGTGGTTCCAGCTGTCGGCGCTGGCCGAACGGGTGAGTGCCACGACCCGGATCGCGCAGGAGCGGGCGCGCCATCTCGACGCCGAGCCGGCCGCCGGCCTCGGGCAGGACCCGGACGAGATGGAGGCCCGCGCCGAGCGGATCGCACAGGAGGAGGCCGAACTCGTCGCGGCCGTCGAGATCGCGCGCGCCACCCTGGACGCGGCGCGCGAGCAACTTGCCGAGCGTGAGGAGGCCGCCGCCGACGCCGAACGCGCACACCTCGCGGCGGTACGCGCGATCGCGGACCGGCGGGAGGGGCTGGCCCGGCTGTCGGGGCAAGTCGACACGTTGCGGACCCGGGCCGAATCCGTCGACGCGGAGGTCGCGCGCCTCGACGTCGCGATCGACGAGGCCCGACAGCGCGGGGACGCCGCGCAGACCGAGTTCGATGCCGTCGAGGCCACCGTCGGCGATCTCGACGCGGGTGAGGTGGGGCTGGACGGCCATCACGAACGGGCCGTTGCGGCGTTGGAACTCGTGGCCGACCGGGTCGCCGAACTGCAGGCGGCCGAGCGTGCCGCGGGCCAGGAGGTGGCGTCGCTGAAGGCTCGGATCGATGCCCTGTCGATGGGCCTCGAACGCAAGGACGGCGGCGCGTGGTTACTCGAGCACCACGTCGACCGGGGACTGACGGGCGCGGTGGCCGAGTTGATCCGGGTCGACGCGGGTTTCGAAACCGCTGTCGCCACCGTCATGGGGCCCGCGGCCGACGCGATCGTCGCGGAGTCCGCCGCTGCGGCCGCGAGTGCGGTGCAGGCACTGAAGACCGCGGACGGCGGTCGCGCCGCAGTCCTGTTCGCTGTCGAAAACGTCGGCAGGACAGCACCTCCCGATCTGCCTGGTAGTGCGAAGTGGGTTGCTGACGTCGTCGAGTGCCCCGCGTCGGTGCGCGCGGGAGTGACGGCACTGCTCGAGGGCGTCGCGGTTGTCGACTCGCTGGACGACGCCACCGAACTGGTGCAGGCGATGCCGTCGGTGCGCGCGGTGACCCGCGACGGCGACCTCGTCGGCGTCGGCTGGATCACCGGAGGCTCCGACCGTCGACCCAGCACGCTCGAGGTGCAGGCCGCGATCGACGCCTCCACGGTCGGGCTCGAGGCCGCGGAGCGGCGTGCCGAGGAGCTGGCGGCCGCGCTCGCCGGTGCGCTGGCCGAGCAGGCCGATCGGGCCGAGGTCGCCGAGCAGGCGCTGGCCGCGTTGCACGAGTCCGACGCCGCGCTGTCCGCCGTCTACGAGCAGCTGGGGCGGCTGGGGCAGATCGTCCGTGCCGCCCACGCCGAATCCGAGCGGCTCGTCGCCCAACGGTTGAAGGCCGAGACCGGCCGTGAGGAGACGCTGGCATCGCTAGCGGAGCTCGAGGAACGGCTGCGGCGGGCCGAGGACGAGCAGTCGGGCGGAGATCCGGCGGACGGCACAGGTCCCGATGCGACCACGTTCGAGCGTGAGGCAGCTGCCGCGGCGCTGACCGAGGTGCGGGCCGTCGAGGTGGAGGCGCGACTGTCGGTGCGGACCGCTGAGGAACGTGCGGAATCGGTTCGCGGCAAGGCTGATTCGCTCCGCCGCTCGGCACGGGCCGAGCGGGAGGCACGGGCACGTGCGGAACGGGCGCGCCGGGCCCGGCAGACCGCCGCCGCCGTCGCCGCGGCGGTCGCCGACGCGGGTCGACGGATCGCGGAGCGACTCGATCTGGTCGTGGCCGCGGCCGCCGCCCACCGGGACGAGCTCGCACGCCTGCGCGCCGCGCACACCGACCAGGTCGAGGCCGTCAAGGAACGCGTCCGCCAGCTCACCGCCCAGATGGTGTCGCTCACCGATGCCGTCCACCGGGACGAGGTGGCCCGCGCGCAGGCCGCGCTGCGGATCGAGCAGCTCGAGGAGACGATCCTCGAGCAGTACGCCATCGCGCTCGACGACCTGATCGCCGAGTACGGGCCCGACGTCGCGTTGCCGCCGTCGGAGCTGGAGATCGCGGAGTACGAGCAGGCCCGCGAGCGCGGCGAGCAGGTCACCCGGCCCGCGCCGGTGCCGTACGACCGCGCCACGCAGGAGCGCCGGGCGAAGCGCGCCGAGAAGGACCTGGCGACACTCGGCAAGGTGAACCCGCTCGCGCTCGAGGAGTTCGCGGCGCTGGAAGAGCGCTACAACTTCCTGTCCACCCAGCTCGAAGACGTCAAGAATGCGCGCAAGGACCTGCTCGGGGTGGTCTCCGACGTCGACACCCGCATCCTCGAGCTGTTCACCGAGGCGTACGCCGACGTCGAGCGTGAGTTCGTCGAGGTGTTCGCGAAGCTGTTCCCCGGCGGTGAGGGCCGCCTGGTGCTGACCGACCCGTCCGACATGCTCACCACCGGCATCGAGGTGGAGGCCCGGCCGCCGGGCAAGAAGGTCAAGCGGCTCTCGCTGCTCTCCGGTGGCGAGAAGTCGCTCACCGCGGTCGCGATGCTCGTCGCGATCTTCCGGGCCCGACCGTCGCCGTTCTACGTCATGGACGAGGTCGAGGCCGCGCTCGACGACACCAACCTGCGGCGGCTGATCGGTCTGTTCGAGCAGTTGCGGGAGAAGTCGCAGCTGATCGTCATCACGCACCAGAAGCCGACGATGGAGGTGGCCGACGCGCTGTACGGCGTCAGCATGCGCGGCGACGGCATCACCACCGTCATCTCGCAGCGGCTGCGCGGCGAGAACCTGGTCACCGGGTGACGCCCGAACCTTCATCCGCGGGCACACGACCGCGTGCCCGCACTCGAACAGCACTCGAACAGCACTCGAAAAGTAGACGAATGGGAGAAACGATGAACGCGCACGATTTCCCGGTGAAGACCGCGGACGGAACTACCGAGGACCTGAGCGCCCACAAGGGCAAGCTGCTGCTGATCGTCAACGTGGCGAGCAAGTGTGGACTCACGCCGCAGTACGAGGGCCTCGAGGCGCTTCACCGTGCGAACCAGGACAAGGGGCTGCAGATCGTGGGCTTCCCGTGCAACCAGTTCGGGGATCAGGAACCCGGCGACGACGCCGAGATCCAGCAGTTCTGCAGCGTCAACTACAACGTGACCTTCCCGGTATTCGCCAAACTCGAGGTCAACGGTGAAGACGCCGACCCGCTGTTCCAGTATCTGCGCGCGGTGGCCCCCGGCGACTTCGGCCCCGATCACGGCTTCCTCTACGAGCACGTCAGCAAGACCCGCCCCGAGGCGATCGGCACCGACGAGGTGAAGTGGAACTTCACCAAGTTCCTCGTGGACCGGGACGGCGAGGTCGTTCGCCGCTTCGAGCCGACCGTCACCCCCGAGCAGATCGCCGAGCAGATCGCCGAACTGCTCTAGAAGTCGCGACGTGACACCCGAGGATCCGCTCCTCGGGTGTCACGGGCCGATCGCGGCCCATCCCCGGCCTGTCTTGCCCGGAGGCGTCACAGTCGCGAGCAGCCTGACAGGATGTCGGTGTGACTACCGGAGCCTGGATAGCAATAGCGGCCGTGCTGGCCGTCCTCGTCGTGGCGCTCGTCGTCGGCCTGACCATGGCCCGGCGCCGCCGCGTCAGCCTCACTGCGGCGCCCGAGAAGCCCGAGCTGACGGAGCAGCCGAAGGACCGTTCGGGCGGATATCAAGCCGGTGGCGGCTTCAACTTCAGTCAGGGGCCGACGGCCACCGCGCCGCCCAAGGTGCCCCCGGCCGCGCCGAAGGCGCCGCCTGTAGCACCCCCGGTGCCGCCCGTCGCGCCGCCCGTTCCGCCGACGGCGCCGCCCGTCCCACCGGCCGCACCTGCGCCGGAGCCCACGCCCACGCCGGCGCCCGAGCCCGTTGCGGAGCCGGAGTCGGTTGTCGAGCCGGAGCCGGTTGTCGAGCCCGCCCCGGCCCCCGAGCCCGTCGTCGAGCCGGAGCCCGTTGTCGAGCCGGAGCCCGTTGTCGAGGCCGCTCCCGCGCCGGCGATCGAGGAGATCGCACCCACCGAGGGCCGTCTGGATCGCCTGCGCGGTCGACTGTCCCGGTCGCAGAATGCTGTCGGTAAGAGCCTGCTCGGTCTGCTCGGTGGCGGTGACCTCGACGAGGATTCGTGGGAGGAGGTCGAGGACACCCTGCTGATCGCGGATCTCGGCACCGCGACCACCACCAAGGTCGTGGAGCGGCTGCGTGAGCAGATGGCGGCCCGTGGCGTGCGCAGTGAGGCCGATGCCCGCGCGCTGCTGCGTGAGGTGCTCGTCGAGGAACTGCGTCCCGAGATGGACCGCTCGATCCGCGCCCTGCCGCACGGTGATCATCCCGCCGTGCTGCTCGTCGTCGGTGTCAACGGCACCGGCAAGACCACGACCACCGGCAAGCTCGCCCGCGTCCTCGTCGCCGACGGCCGTCGCGTCCTGCTCGGCGCCGCAGACACCTTCCGCGCCGCTGCGGCCGACCAGCTGCAGACGTGGGCCGAGCGGGTGGGCGCCGAGGTTGTTCGCGGACCCGAGGGCGGCGATCCGGCCGCGATCGCGTTCGATTCGGTCGCCAAGGGCATCGAGGACGGCGTCGACGTCGTCGTCATCGACACCGCCGGCCGTCTGCACACCAAGACCGGCCTCATGGACGAGCTGGGCAAGGTCAAGCGCGTCGTGGAGAAGAAGGCCGCAGTCGACGACGTCCTCCTGGTCCTCGACGCCACCGTCGGGCAGAACGGTCTGATGCAGGCGCGGGTCTTCGCGGATGTCGTCGACATCACCGGTGTCGTGCTGACCAAGCTGGACGGCACCGCGAAGGGCGGCATCGTGTTTCAGGTCCAGCACGAGCTCGGTGTTCCGGTCAAGCTCGTCGGACTCGGTGAGGGTGCCGACGATCTCGCGCCGTTCGAGCCGGAGGCGTTCGTCGACGCGCTTCTCGGATAGCCGGTTTCGTCCGGTGCGCCGATCCCTTCCGTCCGCGTTGTCCGGACGGGGGTCACGACGGCGTAACGGATGACATGCACTCGGACAACGGGCCTCGGTAGCGCGATCTACTGGGGCCCGTTGTTCGTGACGAGTCGGGGGAGTCGAGCGCATCCGCGTCGCTCGGTCGCGATTTCACGCTCGGGGAGGCGCGTTGTGCGAACCGTCCGTACCCTTCTGACAGCCGCGGTGGGCACCGCGCTGCTGGCCGGATTCGTCGGCCCCGCTCCCGCGTCGGCCGATCCGTTCACCGATGCCCGGGCGCGCCTCGACGGAGCCGTCGCGGTAGCCGGGGGCGGTGCCGTCGTCTACCAGTTCGGCCCTGACTTCCGACTGCCGATGCAGCGTGCGGACGGCAGCGTCTACGACATGGGCACCGACAGTCGCCTGATCGTGATTCCCGGAGCTTCGAGGTCGCCGCTCACGTCGCAGTTGCTGGTGGACCGCAAGGCCGGTGACTCGCTGCGATGCGAGGCGACGCCCACAGCGGTCGCCGGTGGGATCCAGCAGACGTCGGAGGTGCATGCGCCCGTCGATGCGTGGAACCGTATGGGGCGGCCCGCAATTGCGATCAACACCAATTTCTTCGACGTGCGCCCACAGGCCGAGGGCACGAGTTGGGCGCGCAGCGGATGCTCGTCGCCGCTCGGGACCTACTACGACACTCATCTCGCGACACGGAGCCTGGATTTCTCGAAGTTCTGGGACCGCTACTTCGTCGGGTCCGAGGGCCTCAGTGACGGCGCCGGGCAGGTGTGGTCACCGTTGTCGACGTTCTTCGTCGTCGACGACAACGTCGCAGGGCTACCGATGCCGGTGTCGTTCGAACTGCACGACGCCGAAGGTCCGTTCAGCAACGAGGCGACCAGAAGACGGGTCGACGAGTTGGAGTTCGGCGGGCGCGAGTTCACGGCGTTCGCGGGCATCAAGCTGCGCGGCCCGGCCGGCGACTTCCAGTTCGTCGACGTCCCGATCCGGCGGGCGGCGCGAACTGCGATCGGCTACAACACAGCTCGCGACCAGTTGTACATCTTCCAAGGAGGATCGAACGAGGCTGACGGCTTCACGATCGGGAATGTGCAGGACCTGTACCGGGCGCTCGGCGCCGATCTGGCCGTGGGGCTCGACGGCGGCGGATCGTCTGCGCTGGTCGTGAACAAGGCGGCGGGAATCGTGTGGGCAGGGCAGGGAATCAACGCCGGAATCGCGCCCCTCGGATTCTGCTCCGAGGCTCCGGATGCGTACTGTTCGCCGGGTCCCAGGCGTCCCGTTCCTGGGTGGTTGGGCGTCGACATGCGCGAGTATGCGGGCTCGTAACGAGCAGGAACCTCGCGAAAACTCGCTGATGAAACGTGCTTGCAACATAGTCTGGCCATGCGTTCACCTACGCGAAACAGCCGGGAGCCCTGCCGGAAACACCGCGTGACCACTCTTCTCCATGACGACGTGCTGCCCGGCGCGCGAGAGGGAGGTTCTAGTGAGTCCCGAGGAAGTGTTGGCGAGCTCCGGCAACGCCGCATGGATGCTGATGGCCGCGTCGCTGGTGCTGTTGATGACACCCGGCGTCGCGTTCTTCTACGGCGGGATGTCGCGGTCCAAATCGGTCCTGAACATGATGATGATGTCGTTCGGGTCCATGGCCGTGATCGGTGTCGTGTACGTGCTGTGGGGCTGGTCGATGTCCTACGGCACCGAGGACATCGGCGGCGTCTTCGCGAACCCGTTCGAGTTCTTCGGCCTGAAGGACAGCATCACCGATGCCGACGGCAACTTCATCGCCGGCGCCTGGGGATACCCGAACATCATCGACATCGCGTTCCAGGTGACGTTCGCGATCATCACCACGGCGCTCATCAGCGGTGCACTCGCCGAGCGCGTCAAGTTCGGAACATGGATGGCGTTCTCCGCGATCTGGGTGACGGTGGTCTACTTCCCGCTGGCGCACATGGTCTGGGGCGGTGGACTGCTGTCCGGTTCCGAGAACAGCCTGGCCGCCAAGATCTTCGGCACCACGGACGACGGTGACGGCGGTCTGGTCGCACAGGTCGCACCGATCGACTTCGCCGGTGGAACCGTCGTGCACATCAACGCCGGTATCGCCGCGTTCGTCCTCGCGGTCATCGTCGGCAAGCGAATGGGCTTCGGCAAGACCGCGTACCGGCCGCACAACCTTCCGCTCGTCATGCTCGGCGCCGCGCTCCTGTGGTTCGGCTGGTTCGGATTCAACGCCGGTTCGGCTTTCGCCGCCGACGGTGCGGCCGGCCTCGCGTGGGTCAACACCACGTCGGCCACGGCCGCCGCGATCCTCGGCTGGCTCGCTACCGAGCGGATCCGCGACGGCAAGGCCACCAGCCTCGGTGCCGCGTCCGGCGCCGTCGCCGGCCTCGTCGCGATCACGCCCGCTGCGGGCGCGCTCAGCCCGGTCGGTTCCCTCGCACTCGGCGCCATCGCCGGCATCCTGTCCGCTCTCGCGGTGGGCCTGAAGTACAAGTTCGGCTACGACGACTCGCTCGACGTCGTGGGTGTCCACCTGGTCTCCGGACTGTGGGGCACGGTCGCGATCGGCTTCTTCGCGACGGAGACCGGACTGTTCTACGGCGGCGACTACAAGCAGCTGGTGATCCAGATCGTGATCGCGGCCTTCGCGCTGGTGTTCACCGCAGTCCTCACCGCGGTCATCGCCTTCGCGCTCAAGCCCCTCGGATGGCGCGTGTCGAAGGAAGCGGAAGCACGCGGAATCGACGAGGGTGAACATGCCGAGACGGCGTACGACCTAGCCTGACGCGATACTGAAGGAAAGCGAACATCGGGCACATGAGACTTTTCGAAGGGATACGGATATGAAGCTGATCACGGCGATTGTCAAACCGTTCACGCTCGAGGACGTCAAGTCCGGACTCGAACAGGCAGGTGTGCTCGGAATGACGGTCAGCGAGGTGCAGGGCTACGGGCGGCAGAAGGGCCACACCGAGGTCTACCGCGGCGCCGAGTACTCGGTCGACTTCGTGCCCAAGGTTCGCGTCGAGGTCGTCGTCGACGACGCCGCTGTCGACAAGGTTGTCGAGGTCATCGTCGAGGCCTCCCGCACCGGCAAGATCGGTGACGGCAAGGTCTGGGTCACGCCGGTCGAATCGGTCATCCGAGTACGAACCGGGGAACGAGGTTCGGATGCGCTCTGACCCTCACGGGTCCGGATTCGACGGCCCTGATCCAGTCGCCACCACGGCGGCCGGATCGGGGCCGTCCCCGTCTCGGGGTGCGGAGTCGGACCATCCGGACGAAGCCCGTGACCTGGCCCGTGCGCGGGCGCAGTTGCTGAGCGGCGGTAACCGCAACCACCGCCTCGACGCGCCCTCGCTGCGTCACGCGCTGGTCGACCTGCACGAATTCTGGCTTACCACAAAAGGAAACGAACTGGGCATTCGCCCGGACTCGGGGTTCGCGATCGTCGCAGTCGGTGGTCTGGGGCGCCGCGAGATGCTGCCGTACTCCGACCTGGACCTGATCCTGCTGCACGACGACGTCGACCCCGCGCTGGTCTCTCGGGTCGCCGATCAGCTGTGGTACCCGCTGTGGGACGCGCACATCAAGCTCGACCACAGCGTCCGAACGGTGCCACAGGCCCTGCAGGTCGCGAACGCTGACCTGACCGCGACACTCGGCATGCTCGAGGCCCGCCACATCGCCGGCGACGTGGAACTGAGTCACCTCCTCATCGGCGGCGTGCGCCGACAGTGGCGCACCGGAATTCGGTCGCGTTTCGATGAACTCGTCGAACAGGCACGCACCCGGTGGGCGCGCAGCGGAGAGATCGCGCACCGCGCGGAGCCGGACCTGAAGAACGGCCGGGGCGGGCTGCGGGACGTCCAGTTGCTCAACGCGTTGTCGATCGCGCAGCTCACCGACGGTATGCCCGGTCTCGGGCCGGACGCGCCGGGCGGTGGGCTGGCGCTCGCGCACCGGCGCCTGCTCGACGTACGCACCGAACTGCACCGGGTGGCGGGCCGCTCACGGGACCAGTTGCGCGCGCAGGACGCCGACGAGATCGGTGCGGCGCTGCGCATCGGCGATCGATTCGACCTGGCCCGCACACTGAGCGACTGCGCCCGAACCATCGGCTACTCGGTCGATGTCGGGCTGCGGACGGCGAACAATTCGCTTCCGCGGCGCGGTCTTTCGAAGCTCCGCGGGATTCCGGTGCGGCGGCCGATCGACGAGGGCGTCGTCGAGCATGCCGGCGAGGTGGCGCTGGCGCGTGACGCGCGGCCCAAGCGGGACCCCGGCCTGGTGGTGCGGGTCGCGGCCGCGTCGGCGGCCACCGGGATGCCCATCTCGGCGTCGACGCTGAGCCGGCTGTCGGACAACGCTCCGGAGCTGCGGGAGCCGTGGCCCAAGGGTGCGCTCGGCGATCTGCTGGTGCTGCTGGGCTCGGGCAGTCGGGCGATCCCGACGATCGAGGCCCTGGACCGGACCGGGCTGTGGGGACGGCTGCTACCGGAATGGGGCGCGGTGCGTGACCTGCCGCCGCGCGACGCCGTCCACACGTGGACCGTCGACCGGCATCTGGTGGAGACCGTCGCGCAGGCCGGCGCGCTCACCACTCGCGTCGCGAGACCGGACCTGCTGATGCTCGGCGCGCTGCTGCACGACATCGGCAAGGGGCGCGGCGGCGACCACAGCGAGGTCGGGGCCGAACTCGCCACGCAGATCGGCACCCGGCTGGGGTTGTGGCCGTCGGACATCGCGCTGCTGAGCGCGATGGTGCGGCACCACCTGTTGCTGGCGCAGACGGCGACCCGCCGGGATCTCGACGATCCGGGGACCGTGCAGATGGTGGTGAACAAGCTGGGCGGCGATCCCGTGCTGCTCGAGTTGCTGCACGCGCTCGCCGAGGCCGACTCGCTCGCGACCGGGCCGGGCGTGTGGGGTGACTGGAAGTCGTCGCTGATCGGCGAGCTGGTGCGGCGGTGTCGGCTCGCGATGGCGGGGGAGAAGCTGCCGGTGCCCGACCCGATCGACCCGGCGCTGGTCGACCTGGCGGCAGGCGGAGGCGTGCACGTCTCCCTCGACACCGGGACCGCCGCGCACACGTTCGTCGTCACCGTCGTCGCGCCCGACACGCCCGGCCTGCTGTCTCACGAGGCGGGCGTGCTGGCCCTGCACTCGCTGCGCGTGCTGTCGGCGTCGCTGGGCAGTCACGGCACCTCGGCGATCAACTCGTTCGTCGTCGCGCCGCGGTTCGGGGCCCCGCCCCAGGCGGGCCTGCTGCGACAGGAGCTGATCCGGGCGATCGCCGGCGAGGTGGACGTCCTCGAACAGCTGGACGCGCGCGAGCTCGAGTCGCTGGGGACGCAGCCGCTCGAGGATCGGACCGGGGCGGCCGTTCCGGTGCAGTACTCGCAGGCACCACCGCGGGTGATCTGGTTCGACGTCGAGGAAGAGTCGGGTCAGGCGATCGTGGAACTGCGCGCGGAGGACCGGTTGGGCCTGCTCAGTAGGCTGGCCCGGGTGCTCGAGCGAAACGGTGCCGACGTGCGCTGGGCGCGGGTGAGCACGCTGGGCTCGTCGGTGGTCGACGCGTTCTGCATCCGGCTCGCGGATGCCGACACCCGGGCCGGGCGGCAGCGGCTCGAGCGCGCGATCCTGTCCGTCGTCCCGGCGCCGGAACCCGAGAAGGAGTCGGACTCCGAGTCCACCTGAGCCCGTCGCGGTCGACGTCGGGCGGTTGCTGCGGCGCGCTCTCGGGCGTTGCAGTAACCGCCCGCGGCGGCGGTACCCCGGACCGTCGACGCCGCGTACAGGGTTGCCGCACGGTCCGACCGCGTCGAGCGGTTACCCTGGTTGCGAGAATATTCACGGCCTTCTCCCAGAGCTCAGGAGCGCACTCGGTGTTCGAATCCCTTTCCGACAGGTTGACCGGAGCCCTCAAGGATCTGCGTGGCAAGGGTCGACTCTCCGGAGCCGACATCGACGCCACGTGCCGCGAGATCCGTCTCGCACTCCTCGAGGCCGACGTCGCGCTGCCCGTCGTCCGCGCCTTCATCGCCAAGATCAAGGAACGCGCCAAGGGCGCCGAGGTCTCGGGAGCGCTCAATCCGGCGCAGCAGGTCGTCAAGATCGTCAACGAGGAACTCGTCGGCATCCTCGGTGGCGAGACGCGTCGTCTGCGGTTCGCGAAGACGCCGCCGACCGTGATCATGCTGGCCGGTCTGCAGGGTTCCGGTAAGACCACGCTCGCCGGCAAGCTCGCGAAGTGGCTCAAGGGCCAGGGCCACACCCCGCTGCTCGTCGCGTGTGACCTCCAGCGCCCCGGCGCCGTCAGCCAGCTGCAGATCGTCGGTGAACGCGCGGGTGCCGCGGTGTTCGCGCCGCACCCCGGAACGTCGATCGGTGGCGGCGACAACGCGCTCGGCGTCTCGGCGGCCGACCCCGTCGAGGTCGCGCGTGCAGGCGTCGAAGAGGCCCGCAACAAGCAGTACGACGTCGTGATCGTCGACACCGCCGGCCGCCTCGGCATCGACGAGGAACTGATGGCGCAGGCTGCGGGCATCCGCGACGCCGTCCAGCCCGACGAGACGATCTTCGTGCTCGACGCCATGATCGGTCAGGACGCGGTGCACACCGCCGAGGCGTTCAAGTCGGGTGTCGGTTTCACCGGCGTCGTGCTCACCAAGCTCGACGGCGACGCCCGCGGTGGCGCCGCGCTCAGCGTCCGCGAGGTCACCGGCGAGCCCATCCTGTTCGCGTCGACCGGTGAGAAGCTCGAGGACTTCGACGTCTTCCACCCGGACCGCATGGCCAGCCGCATCCTCGGCATGGGTGACGTGCTCAGCCTCATCGAGCAGGCCGAGCAGGTGTTCGACGCCCAGCAGGCCGAGGAGACGGCGCAGAAGATCGGCTCCGGCCAGCTGACGCTCGAGGACTTCCTCGATCAGATGATGGCCGTGCGCAAGATGGGTCCCATCGGCAACCTGCTGGGCATGCTGCCCGGTGCGGGGCAGATGAAGGACGCACTCGCCAACGTCGACGAGAAGCAGCTCGACCGGATCCAGGCGATCATCCGTGGCATGACGCCGGAGGAGCGCGAGAACCCGAAGATCATCAACGGGTCGCGTCGACTGCGGATCGCGAACGGCTCGGGCGTCAAGGTCTCCGACGTCAACCAGCTCGTCGAGCGCTTCTTCGAGGCCCGCAAGATGATGGCCGCGATGGCCGGCCGCATGGGCATGCCCGGCGCGCGCAAGCAGATCAAGGGCAAGAAGGGGAAGAAGGGCAAGAAGGGCGGCAAGGGCCCGACGCAGCCGAAGATCCGCGGCGGATTCCCGGGCGGCTTCCCCGCCGGAATGCCGGGCATGGGTGGGATGCCGGCCGGCATGCCGGACCTGTCGAACATGCCCAAGGGCCTCGACCAGTTGCCGCCGGGACTCGAGGGCATCGACCTGTCGCAGCTCAAGCTCCCCAAGAAGTAGGCAGGCCCGTGAGTTCGTTCCACCTGCGTGGCACCGGACTGCCCGACGAGCAGCAGTTCGAGCTGTGGATCCGGGACGGGAAGTTCTCGGACGAGCCGGTTCCGGGTGCGCAGACACTGTGCACGGATGGCTGGATCCTGCCCGGCCTGGTGGATGCCCACTGCCACGTAGGGATCCGGTACGGCGGCGGCGCGGAGGACCTCGAGGGTGCGCTCGCGCAGGCCCGCACCGAGCGTGACGCCGGTGTCCTGCTGATCCGCGACGCCGGATCGCCGGTGGACACCCGCTCGTTCGACGGCGTCGCGGGGCTGCCGCGGATCATCCGCGCGGGCCGGCACATCGCGGCCCCGAAGCGGTACATCCGGGGGCTGCCGGTGGACCTCGAGGACGAATCGCAGTTGCCCGACGAGGTGGTGCGCCAAGCTCGGGCCGGTGACGGCTGGGTCAAGCTGGTCGGGGACTGGATCGACCGCGAGGTGGGCGATCTGGCACCGCTGTGGAGCGACGGCATCCTCGTCGATGCGATCGCCGCGGCGCACCGCGAGGGTGCCCGGGTCACCGCGCACGTGTTCGGTGAGGACGCGCTGCCCGGCCTGATCGAGGCCGGGATCGACTGCATCGAGCACGGCACCGGTCTGACCGACACCACGATCGCGATGATGGCCGAACGCGGCACCACACTGGTCCCCACGCTGATCAACATCGACAACTTCCCGGAGATCGCCGACGGCGCGACGCGATTCCCCGTCTACGCCGCGCACATGCGCGACCTGTACGCGCGGGTGAACGACACCATCGGTGCCGCGCGCGATGCCGGGATCGCGATCTACGCGGGCACCGACGCCGGCGGACACGTCCGGCACGGACGCGTCGCCGACGAGGTCGCCTCGCTCGGCAAGGTGGGTATGACGCCCACCGAGGCCCTCGGTGCCGCGTGCTGGAATGCGCAGGGCTGGCTCGGCGGCGGCGGACTCGAACCGGGCGCGCCTGCCGATCTCGTTGTCTACGAACAGGATCCGCGTACCGGGCCGCAGGTGCTGTCGCAGCCGTCGCTCGTCATGGTCGGCGGCGAGGTCGTCACGAGGCGGGGCTGATCCGGATTCTGGTGGGGAGCCGGCCGGTCAGGTCGGCTGCTCCCGCGTCCGACGGGCTGTCGTCGCAAGCCTTGTGTCGGTGTCGCAGAGCTTCTCAGCACTGAATACCCCTGCGACAACGGCACTGGGTGTGCAACATCATGCGGGTGGCCGGCGTCGCCCTGTCGCACGCTTGTGCCAAGATCTCCTCGCGCGGAGGGGCCGTGCATCGCGAGGGGCGGAGGGGACTCGGTGCCGACACCCAAGGTTGTCTTTCTGCACGGCGTCGGGAACGGTGATCCCGACATGGATTGGCTCAGTGCTCTGAACACGGGCCTCTACCAGTGCGGGTACGCATCGCTCGACCGCGCTGACGTCATCGCACCGAGATACAACACCCTTCTCATGTCTGCCGGTGCCCGCGCGTCGCTGCCGCCGGTGACATACAAGCCCAAGGATGACAGCGGGTCCCGCCGGCAGTACGAACGCCGGCAAGCGCGGATTCAGCGGAAGCTGCAGAAGGATCCGGCGGTGCAGGCTTACGGTCTCGGCCGGGTTCCGGACCCTCTCGCCGCGTTCGGAAGCGCTGCCGTCGTGAAGATTGCCCCGGGGCAACTGAAGGCCGTACAGAACTACGTGGAGAACGCGAACATTCGCGGCGCGGTCATGAAGCGGATCCTTCATGCGCTGGACGGCGTCCACGGCGACGTCGTGCTCGTCGCGCACAGTCTGGGCAGCGTTGTTGCGATCGACCTCCTCGATCACCTGCCGGAGTCGGTTCACGTGCGGCGATTCGTCACGATCGGCAGCCCCGCTCACTCCGAGGCACTGCACAAGGGGGCCGAGCGACTGCTCGAGAAGTTCCCGTACTCGCGGGTCGACGACTGGTCGAACTTTCTGTCCGTATGGGACCCGGTCACTTTGGGGCGAGGGCTCACCTCCTTGTTCCCTGCGGCGCAGGACTTCATGGTCCAACTCGACGACCTCAACGCCGCCAAGGTGGCCGTGGCGGGCGCGCACGACAGTGTCCGGTATCTGCGGCACGAGGCGATCGCCGGTCTGATCGGGGAGGCGGTCTGGCCCACGCCCGAGCCGACATACAGGGGAGGCTCTTCGATCGAAGTGCGCCTCGAAGACGGTGACGCCCTTCGGTTGCTGGCTATGCAGTTCAACAAGCACGTAGCGGGTCTTATCGTCGACAGGGACACCAAGCAGCGCTTCGGTGATGTCGCGCAACTCCTCCGCGACGCCGAGGTATCCAGTATCCGGCACATGCTCAAGGAGGGGCGCCCGGTCCCGGCCGAGTTCCTGACGCTCGCCGAGGGGCGCATGCCGTTGCTTCCGATCCGATGGTCGGAGGTCGAGGCGGTCCGGCACATGGCGGTCTTGGCAACGGCGAACAACATCACGCCGTACGAAATCGATTGTGGAGAAGCACAGCTGGCTGCCGTGGCGCACATCGCGATGGACCTGGGGCTGAGCAGTCAGATCGGTGATGCTGTCAGGGACGCGATCGTCGCGGTTCGTCGAGAAGCACTCGAGGCCCCGAGTCTGCGAAGTCGATTCGGCGATTCGGTCAAGAGTCGGTGGCTGATCGGGGCGGCGGGGCTTGCGCTCGTGGCAGCTGGTCCGATCGGATTGATGGTGGCGGCTCCGGCGGGTCTGGCCGGCGCTGCGGCTTTCACGAGCATGTTGGCTGCATTCGGTCCCGGAGGGATGGTCGGTGGACTCGCAGCGGTCGGCGGACTGGCATCGACCGGGACGCTCATGGCGACTGTTGCTGCGACGGTCGGAACGACGAGCCCGGTAGCTGACGATCCTCGGACGCTGGTCGCCCGGGTTGCAGCCGAGTACGCACTGACCAAGCTGCACCTCCCGCACGATGAAGCTCTGTGGGGTCGGGTCACCGAGATGGACAACCAGATCAGCTCTGAGATTCGTCGTCTCGAACCGTTCTCGGATGAGAGGTCCGACCGATTGACCCAGCTGCGGACCGGACATGAGGTGTTGGAGCGCTTGCTGAAGTTCATGGCGGTCCACGGGCTCGGGCCCGTCGAGATCAGTGCCGGAGATGGTGACGCCGAACTGATCGCGCTCACCCGCTGAGGGCGATCCCGGCGGGCGCTGGATGCACCGCACACGCGTGTTGCCGTGCGCGTGGGGACCAAGCGGGATCGCCTCGTAGATGAACCGCGTCGGCTCGGGGACCCGGCAGGTGGCGCGCGATCACGGTGCTTCCGGCACAATCGGATCGACCGGCAGGAGGTGATCGGTGACACCACGTCGGAGCGGCGGTGAGCCGGCCAGGGTGCGAACCGGCGACGTCGTCGCGTTTCGGCTGCACTCGCATCACCTCACCACTCGGCGACCGGTCGGCGACCTGCTCGAAGTGGTGGGTGCTTGCGGTGTGCAGAACAGCCCGCCGGGGTCGGCGCTGCTCGCGCTGCGTGCCCGCGTCGAGGGCGTGACGCGGGAAAATGTCGACCACCTGGTCGCCGACGAGCGGAGCCTGCTCCAGACCTGGTGCATGCGAGGTGCGCCGTTCTACTTCCCGACGGTCGATGCTCCGGCCTTCACCACCGGCGTCCTGCCGACCACCGAGAAGGCCCGGCTGCATCTGATCGTCGGTGTCGAACAGGCCCTCGAGCGACTCGGGCTGGGGTTGGACGAGGCGGTCGGCATGCTCACCGAGCAGATCGGACCGGTGCTGTCCCGGCGGCAACTGGCGATCGAGGAACTCGGAAAGGAACTCGCCGGGCGCATCGCGGACACACTGCCGCCCGGCCGACGTGAGACCTGGCAGTCGGAAGGCCCCTACGGTGCAGGCCAGCCGCTCGGGGAGGCCGTCGTGCACTTCTGCATCCGCATACTGACGCTGCGCGGAATTGTCTGCCTTGCACCGCGAAGCAAGAACAAGGCACCGTTCGTCCTGGTCGAGGAATGGCTGGGCCGGCCGTTGCCCGAGGTCGACCCGGACAGTGCCCGCGCCGATCTGCTCCGCCGATACCTGCACTGCTACGGCCCGTCCACGCGCAAGGACTTCGCCAGTTGGGTGGGCGTCCGTGCCGGCGACCTCGGACCGTGGTGGACCCTCCTCGATGAGGAGCTCGCGCCCGTCGAGGTCGACGGCCGCCCGGCCTGGGCACTCGTCGACGACCTGGCCGACCTGCAGGCGCCGCCCACATCACGCGGGGTGCGACTGCTTCCGCCGCGCGATCCCTACCTGCAGATGCGTGATCGGGACACCATCGTCGACAGGAAACACCATCGTCAGGTGTGGAAGCCGGTCGGCGATCCCGGCGCGGTGTTGGCCGACGGAAGGATCGTCGGAACCTGGCGACCACGAAAGAGCGGCCGGCGACTGACGCTCACGGTCGAGACGTTCCAACCGCTGAGCGCAGCATTGCGCGAGCAGTTACAGGACGAGGCCGAGCACGTCGCCGAACTGCGCGGGGCGTCGGTGGTCCAGCTCGAGTTCGAGGACTCGGCGGCACGCTGACGCACGGGTGGCGGTGGTCGCCTCGACTCAGCCGAGTTGCTTCATCAGCGAGAACAGATTCGCCACACCCCAGTGCTCGACGATCCTGCCGTCTCGTACCCGCATCGCGTCGACGGTCTCGAACGCGACCTCCCGGCCGGTCGGCGCGATGCCCATGAACGCGCCGCGGTGCGTGCCGTGGTAGGTCTTGTACGTCGTCACGACGTCCCCGTCGACTGTCTGCCAATGGATCTCGGCGTGGAAGTCCGGGAATGCCGCACGCAACGCCTGGTACAGCAGTCGGGCGCCGTCCTTGTCCGGCGATCGACCGGGCTGCGGGGTGTGGTCGACGAAGTCGTCGGCGAACAGTTCGTCGAACACCGCGTAATCGCCGCCGCCCTGCACCTCCTCGGTGTTCCGGCGGACCACGGCCTTGGCGGCCTCCCCGGTGGCCCCGGTTGTGGAGTTGCCGTTCCGGATCGTCACTGCCGGAGCAGAATCCGACGAATGTCGCCCGATCGGTGTTGTCGCGTGGCGTGCGATGCTCGCCGCGAAGCCCGGAGTCTCGCGGCGGTTGTGGTCGGCCGCCGCGGCGTCGACGGTTTCGGCGGCATCCTCGTAGACGGTGCCGTGCCCGTCGAGGAACGCGAAGTAGTCGCCGGTCGGCGTGAGGGCGATGCGATTGGTGATGGTGCACCGTCCGTCGTCGGTGGCCTCCGCGCGCAGCTCCCACGTCGCCAGGACGGTCGTGCGTCCGGCAGGGGTCACGGCGTCGGAGGTGGAGACCATCCGGCAATGGTGTGGTGCGGTCACCTCGCCCACGTAGTGGTGAATCAGCAGCGTCTCACCGATCCGCTCGACACCGACCGACATCGGCCTGCCGTCCGCGCCGGTACCGATACCCACCGTGATGTGGTCCGGGGGACAGCACCGCCGGAACTCCGCTTCGGGAAGCGTGAACAACCATTCGGCGATGTCGACCTTCTCGGCCGACACGTCGATGATGTGGGTGAAGGTCGAGTCGGTGAGCGTGCGTGTCGACATCCCGGCCTCCCGTCGTGGTGGAGAGTCGCCTCGGTGGACCGCTCGTGTCGTGCACGGCACGAGCGGTGAGAGTCGACGCTAGTCGGGGGCAGGGGGATCCCGGGTCGGGATCGGCAGATGGTTGCAGCATCGACACCGGCGATGCGTCCGAACTGTGTGGTGCGCGAGGGGGGACTTGAACCCCCACGTCCTGAGACACTGGAACCTAAATCCAGCGCGTCTGCCAATTCCGCCACTCGCGCGAGCGCCTGTCAGAATACGCCACCGACGACCGGTCTCGATCGGCAGGACCGGCCGACGGTCGGCGTACTCCCGTTCATTTACGCGGACAACGGTTTCGGTGCCCGTCTGCCGGCCTGCGCGCGACGGTGCCGCCACACGGCATTGAGCAGGGTGGCCGGGTCGAGATCTGCGGCCTCCGCCGCCGAGCCCAGCAACCCCAGGGCTCGCGTCTCGGTGACCGGTTCCTTCGATCCGGTTGCGTCCGTGACGAACACGCGCACGGCGTCGAGTGCTTCGGGGCCGAGGAGCCCGAGGCGCAGCACGAACGTCTCCCAGGTGGTGGTGCCGAGCCCGGGTACATCGGTGAGCGCGGAGCGGGCGGTGCGCCCGTCGCCCAGGGCCCGGGAGTTTCTGATGCCCGCGTGAACGAGGCCCTCGGCAGCGCGAGCGACCGCCTCGGCCTTGGTGGTGTAGTTGCCCGGAACGCGCTGTCGGTTGCCCAGGATCTCGGCGAGCCGGTCCGGGGTGTCGACGAAGCCGGCCAGCGCGGCGAGGTCGTCGAGCTGCGTGCCGCGATGATCGCGCCAGTTCTCGATCACGCGTCGGACCCCGGTGCGCGGAGTGCCGTACGTTGCGCGCGCCGAGAATACGGCGTCCAACAGCGCGGCCTCGGACTCCCGCGGCCAGGCCGGCGGCCACTGTGATCGCTCGGTCGGCAGCGTCACGGCGATGTGATCGAGAAGTTCGCGGACCCCCGGTGCATCCATGTTCCCCCCTGGTGTTCGGTTGTGAGGGCGGACGGTATCCGGGCACTCCGACAGGATCCGGACAAGCCCACGACCGGACGTCGACACATCCCCGGCTGTCCGATTTCGGACCGACCGCACGTTCGAGGCCCGCCGTCAAGAAGATCACGAATTGGTAACAATCAATGTGAGGGTTTCCTCAGGTTTGTGGACGTCCTCGCATGGCCCGTGACCCGCGGTTACGCGGTCTACTCGCGAGTCACTTTCGCGCGATCCTGTGGGAAATGTCACTCGATACCCGCTGGTAGGGGAGGGGGTCGACGGCAAACGTGAGGCTTCCCTCATGATTTTGTGCCAACCTTGACGCGCCCGGATTCGCTGACTTCGAAGCGTGTTCGAGGGGTGCCGTGGATGTCGCAGGACATCGCGCGTCAGCTCTGCCGAGGGCGGCCGACCACGACCTACCTCCCGCCAGGGAACCAGGAGAGGACTCAACTTCAGTGACGATCGACGACACTGCAGGAAACGGACGAACCTCGAGGGAGCGCAGCCAGTTCGGTTCGGATCGGGGTTCTGCCCGGTCCTCCGCACAGGGTCCGCTCGTGGACCGGCTGCGGGCGGGGGAGCCGTACGCGCTGGCGTTCGGTGGCCAGGGTGCGCCCTGGCTCAGTGCCCTCGCGGAGCTCGCGCGTGACAGCGGTCTGGAGCCGACGCTCACCGAGTTGGTGAACGAGGCGGCCGTACTCCTCGAGCCGGTCGCTCAGGATCTCCTCGTCGTCCGCCCGGTCGGATTCGACCCGATCGCGTGGATCCTCGAGCAGGAACTCGCGGACGACGAAGACACTGCCGGCACCGCCGGCCCGTCCGCCGCTGCGCTCACGTCCGCCGCGGTGTCGCTGCCCGGCGTCTTCCTGACCCAGCTCGCGGCGTTGCGTGCGCTGCAGCAGCAGGGCCTCGACCCCGCCGAGACCGCCCCGGTCGTGACGATCGGCCACTCGCAGGGTCTCATCGCGGCCGCTGCGGTGGAGGGCGGCGGTGCCGCTGACGGTGCGCTGCTCGCCACCGCCCAGCTGATCGGCGCTGCGGCCGGTCTCGTGGGCCGTCGCCGCGGCATCATCGCGACCGCCGACCGCGCGCCGATGCTGGCCGTCTCCAACGTCGATCCCGAGCGTCTCGCCGCAATCGTCGCCGAGCTGGCCGAGGGCCAGCAGCCCGAGCGTGCCGCCGTCATGGCGATCCGTAACGGCCGCCGTCGCGTCGTGCTGTCCGGCCCGCCGGCCCAGCTGGCGCGTGTGCAGCAGCGTTGTGAGCTGATCGCGGCCGACGAGACCCGTGCCCGCGACGCCAAGACCCGTGGCGGTGCGGTGTTCGCTCCGGTCTTCGAGTCGCTGTCCGTCGAGGTCGGCTTCCATCACCCGGCCCTGAACGAGGCCGTCGACATCATCGGTGGCTGGGCCACCCGCTGTGGTCTGGACCCCGAGCAGGTGCGCGCCCTCGCACAGGCCGTGCTGGTCGATCCGGTCGACTGGGTCGACGCCGTCGACGGCGCAGTCGAGTCCGGAGCCGCGTGGATCCTCGATCTGGGCCCCGGTGACCTGCTCACCCGTATGACCTCTGCAGGCCTGCGTGGCCACGGCGTCGGCATCATCGCCGCGTCCACCCGCGGCGGCCACCGCAACCTCCTCACGCCGGGCGCCGCGCCCGAGGTGCCGCGTGCGTGGAGTGAGTTCGCGCCCAAGGCAGTTCAGCTACCGAACGGCCGCGTCGCCGTCGAGACCGCGTTCACCAAGCTCACCGGCCGTTCGCCGATCCTGCTCGCAGGTATGACCCCCACGACGGTCGATCCGAAGATCGTCGCGGCCGCGGCGAACGCCGGTCACTGGGCCGAGCTGGCCGGCGGCGGCCAGGTCACGGAGCAGATCTTCGCCGACCACGTCGAGGAGCTCGAGGGTCTGCTCGAGCCGGGCCGCGCCGTGCAGTTCAACTCGATGTTCCTGGACCCATACCTGTGGAAGCTGCACGTGGGTGGCAAGCGCCTCGTGCCGCGCGCCCGGGCTGCGGGAGCCCCGTTCGACGGTGTCGTCGTCACCGCGGGCATCCCCGAGCTCGAGGAAGCCGTCTCGATCATCGAGGAGCTCACCGAGGCCGGCTTCAGCTACGTCGCGTTCAAGCCGGGCACCGTCGCGCAGATCCGTTCGGTGATCCGCATCGCCAACGAGGTGCCCGACTTCCCCGTCATCGTCCACATCGAGGGCGGCCGCGCCGGTGGTCACCACTCGTGGGAGGACCTCGACGACCTGCTGCTCGACACCTACGCCGAGCTGCGCACCCGGGAGAACCTGGTGCTCTGCGTCGGCGGCGGCATCGGCACCCCGGAGCGGGCCGCCGACTACCTGACCGGCCGCTGGTCCACCGAATACGGTTTCCCGGCAATGCCTCTCGACGGCATCCTCGTCGGTACCGCCGCGATGGCGACCCTCGAGGCCACCACCTCGCCCGAGGTCAAGCAGCTGCTGGTCGACACCCCCGGCACCCCCGACTGGGTCGGTGCGGGCACCGCCGAGGGCGGCATGGCCTCCGGTCGCAGCCAGCTCGGCGCCGACATCCACGAGATCGACAACGCCGCGTCGCGCACCGGTCGCCTGCTTGACGAGGTCGCCGGTGACGCCGAGGCCGTCGCCGCCCGCCGCGACGAGATCATCGCCGCGCTGGACGTGACCGCCAAGCCGTACTTCGGTGATGTCGCCACCATGACCTACCAGCAGTGGCTGCGCCGCTACCTCGAGCTCGCCGTCGGCGTCGACTCCCCGCGGGCGTTCGATTGCGGTGGCGACGTGCAGGACGCGATCGCCGAAGCCACGCAGTCGGTGTGGCTCGACGTCTCGTGGCGCGACCGGTTCGGCGAGATGCTCCAGCGCGCCGAGGCCCGCCTGCACCGCAACGACCGCGGACCGATCGAGACCCTGTTCGCGGATTCGGCCACGCTCGATCAGCCGTTCGCGGCGCTGTGCGCGCTCGAGGCCGCCTACCCGGACTACGCGACGACCGTGCTGCACCCGGCCGACGTCCCGTTCTTCACCGCGCTGTGCAAGACGCCCGGCAAGCCCGTCAACTTCGTGCCCGTCGTCGACGGCGACGTCCGTCGCTGGTGGCGTTCGGACTCGCTGTGGCAGGCCCACGATCCGCGCTACGGTGCCGACCAGGTGTGCGTCATCCCCGGCACCGTCGCGGTCGCCGGCATCACCCGGGTCGACGAGCCGGTCGGCGAGCTGCTCGACCGCTTCGAGAAGGCCACGGCCGACGAGCTGGTCGCGACCGGTGCCGTCCCGGCCCAGGTCGCGGGCCGTCGCCACGGCGGCTTCGGTACGGGTCTGCTCGACGCCGTCCTCACCGCTCCCGACGTGCTGTGGGCCGCGCGCCTGACGCAGAACCCGGTTCGCCGCCTCGGCGAGGTCGCCGAGTGGACCATCGAGTCCGACACCGTCGCGAGCCACGACAAGACCGGCGCCCGCCTGGTCGTCGCCGACGCCGAGCACGTCGACCTGTCGGTGCCGCTGGCACTGGGCAAGGCCGTCGAGATCCGGATCACCGTCCCGACCACGGTTCGCGACGGGGGTGCCCCGGTCGTCACCGATGCCGACGCCGAGGCGTCGATGTCCGCGCTGCTCGGTGTCGCTGCCGGACAGGAGCTTCCGGCGGTCAAGGGTGGTGTCGCGCACATCAACCTCGCGTGGACCCCGGACCTGATCGCCGACCACGCCGGTGTCACCGGCGTCGGCCTGCCGGAGACCGTGAGCACCAGCGGCAACGCGGTGCCCGACGTCGTCGTCGGCGCCTGCTGGCCGGCCGTGTTCGCCGCCTTGGGCGCGGCGACCACCACGGCGGGCGTCCACGTCATCGAGGGCATGCTCGACCTGGTCCACCTCGATCACGCCGTGCACCTCGTGGGTGAACTTCCCACGGAGACCAGCATTCTCGTGGTCCGTGCCGAGGCCGGCGAGATCGTCGACACTGACATGGGTCGCGTCGTCGAGGTTCGCGTCGAGGTCGGCGCGATGCTCGGCGAGGGCCTCGACGCCCCGGCCGTCGCGACACTCACCGAGCGCTTCGCGATCCGCGGCCGCACCGGCAAGGGTGAGCTGGCCGATCCGGCCCGCGCCGGCGGTTCGCTCGGCGACGACGTCGCCGAGACCCCGCGTCGGCGCCGCCGCGACCTGAAGATGGTCGCGCCGCGCAACATGGCGGCATTCGCCCGCGTCTCCGGTGACCACAACCCGATCCACACCTCCGACGCGGCCGCGCTGCTGGCCGGGCTCGGTAGCCCGATCGTGCACGGCATGTGGCTCTCGGCCGCGGCGCAGCAGGCGGTCACGGCCGTCGATCCGCTGTCGAAGACTCCGGCCCGTCGCCTCACCGCGTGGACCGCGCGCTTCCTCGGGATGGTCCGTCCCGGCGCCGAGATCGACGTGCGTGTCGACCGCGTCGCGACCGACCGCGGTGCCGAGATCGTCGAGGTCGGCTGCCGCGTCGACGGCGACCTGGTGATGGTCGCCACCGGCCGCACCGCGACGCCGAAGACGGTGTACGCGTTCCCCGGTCAGGGCATCCAGCGTCCGGGCATGGGCCTCGACGCCCGCGCCCGCAGCAAGGCCGCCCGCGAGGTGTGGGAGCGTGCCGACAAGCACACCCGTGAGGCCCTCGGTTTCTCGATCCTGGCCGTGGTCCGCGACAACCCGACGCTGGTCAAGGCGCGGGGCGTCGAGCACCGCCACCCGGACGGCGTGCTGCACCTGACCCAGTTCACCCAGGTCGCGATGGCGACGCTCGGTGTCGCGCAGGTTGCCGAACTCCGTGAGTCGGGCGCCTTCGTCGAGGGCTCCTACCTGGCCGGTCACTCGGTCGGCGAGTACAATGCGCTCACCGCGGTCGCCGGCGTGCTGCCGCTCGAGGCACTGCTCGAGGTCGTCTTCCAGCGCGGCTCGGCGATGCACGAGCTGGTGCCCCGCGACGGTGCGGGCCGCAGCGACTACCGCATGGCCGCGATCCGCCCGTCGCAGATCGGCGTCGCCGACGACGAGCTGCAGGCCTTCGTGGGTGGTGTCGCCGACGCGACCGGTGAATTCCTGCAGATCGTCAACCTGAACCTCAAGGGTTCGCAGTACGCGATCGCCGGTACGGTCAAGGGCCTCGAGGCGCTCGAGCGTGAGATCGACATCCGCCGTGAGGCTTTCGGCGGCAAGCGCGCATTCATCCTGGTTCCGGGTATCGATGTGCCGTTCCACTCGACCGTCCTGCGCGGCGGTGTGGACGACTTCCGCGCCAAGCTCGACGAGCTGCTGCCGCAGGACATCGACCCGTCGCTGCTGATCGGTCGCTACATCCCGAACCTGGTGCCGAAGCTGTTCAACCTCGGTCGCGACTTCGTCCAGGAGATCGCCGACCTGGTGCCGTCCGAGCAGCTGCAGGCGGTCCTCGCGGACTTCGACGGCTGGGCCGCCCGCCCGGTCGCGCTGACCCGCGTGATCCTCGTCGAGCTGCTGGCCTGGCAGTTCGCGAGCCCGGTCCGCTGGATCGAGACGCAGGACCTGCTGTTCACGGACGTGGCCGACGGTGGCCTCGGCGTCGAGCGGTTCGTCGAGATCGGTCTGGGCGCCACCCCGACCGTCGCCAACCTCGCGTCGCAGACGATGAAGCTGCCCGAGCACGCCAACGGCACGGTCGAGGTCCTCAACATCGAGCGGGAGGCGTCGGTCGTCTACAGCACCGACGTCGATCCGGCGCCGGTGGAGGACGACGAGCCCGAGACGCCGGCGGCACCCGCTGCCGCGGCGCCGGCCGCCGCTGCCCCCGTCGCGGCCCCGGCCGCGCCGGCCGGTGGTCCGCGCCCGGACGACATCGCGTTCAAGGCCGCCGACGCCACCAAGGTGCTCATCGCCCTGTGGACCAAGCTGCGCCCGGACCAGATCGGCCCCGCCGACACCATCGAGGCGCTGTGCGACGGTGTGTCCTCGCGCCGCAACCAGCTGCTCGTCGACCTCGGCTCCGAGCTGTCGCTCGGCGCGATCGACGGTGCCGCGGACGCCGACATGGGCTCGCTCGCGGTGACGGTCGATCGCCTGGCCCGTACCTACAAGCCCTTCGGCCCGGTGCTGTCGGACTCGATCAACGATCACCTGCGGAAGGTGTTCGGCCCGTCCGGTCGCCGCCCCGCCGCGATCGCGGACCGGGTCAAGAAGGTCTGGGAACTCGGCGACGGCTGGGCTCACCACGTGACCGCCGAGGTCGCGCTCGGCACCCGTGACGGCTCCAGTGTCCGCGGTGGCGCGATGGGTGGTCTGCACGAGGGTGCGATCGCCGACGGTGCCGCTGTCGATGCGCTCGTCGACGCTGCGGTGCAGTCGGTGGCGTCGCGTCGCGGTGTGGCGGTGTCGATGCCGGCCGCCGGTGGCGGTGCGGGCGGAACCGTCGACGCGGCCGCGCTCGGCGAGTTCACCGAACACATCACCGGACGCAACGGCGTGCTGGCATCCGCCGCCCGCCTGGTGCTCGAGCAGCTCGGCTTCAGCGATGCGGCCGCCGCCGCCGTCGCCACCGAGGACACCGCGCTCGTCGACCTCGTGTCGGCCGAGCTGGGTTCGGACTGGCCGCGCCTGGTCGCCCCCGCGTTCGACGGCAAGAAGGCCGTCCTGATCGACGACCGCTGGGCCACCGCTCGCGAGGATCTGGCCCGTGCATGGATCGGCGAGACCGACCTGACCGTCGAGCGTTTCGACGGTGCCGGTGCCGCCGTGGCCGCACACGCCCGGTGGTGGCAGCAGCGCGCCGCCGACGCCGGCCGAACCACGCTCGCCGAGCTCTACGGCCGCATCGCGCAGGTCGCGGTCGCCCCGATCGACGAGGTCGGTCAGTGGACCGGTGAGATCGCGGTCGTCACCGGTGCGAGCAAGGGCTCGATCGCCGCGTCGGTGGCGGGCAAGCTGCTCGGTGGCGGTGCGACGGTGGTCGTGACCACCTCGCGTCTCGACGATGCGCGACTGGGCTTCTACCGCAAGCTCTACGCCGACAACGCCCGCGCCGGTGCCGCCCTGTGGGTGGTCCCCGCGAACATGGCGTCCTACGCGGACGTCGACGCGCTCATCGACTGGGTCGGCACGGTCCAGACGGAGACCGCGGGTGGCGCGAAGAAGCTGATCAAGGAGGCGATGACTCCGACGATGCTGTTCCCGTTCGCCGCACCTCGCGTGGCCGGTGAGCTCTCCGACGCCGGCGCCCGCGCCGAGATGGAGATGCGGGTTCTGCTGTGGTCGGTGGAGCGCCTGATCGGCGGCCTGTCGAAGATCGGCTACGACAGCGACGTCGACACCCACCTGCACGTGGTGCTGCCGGGCTCGCCGAACCGCGGCCTGTTCGGCGGCGACGGCGCGTACGGCGAGTCGAAGGCCGCGCTCGACGCGGTCGTCGGACGCTGGTCGGCCGAGCGGACGTGGGCCGAGCGCGTCACGATCGTGCACGCGCTGATCGGGTGGGTGCGTGGCACCGGCCTGATGGGCGGCAACGATCCGATGGTCGAGGCCGTCGAGGCCAAGGGTGTGCGCACCTGGTCCACCGACGAGATGGCCACCGAGCTGCTCGGCTCGTGCACGGCGGACGTTCGGCGTGCCGCTGCGGACGCGCCGCGTCAGCTCGACCTGACCGGCGGGCTCGCGGAGGTCGACCTGGATCTGCCGGCCCTGGCGAAGGAGGCCGCCGAGGCGGCCGAGAACGCCGGCAAGCAGGCCGACGAGGCCGGTGTCGACGCGAATTCCATTGCGGCGCTGCCTGCTCCGCCGCGCGCGGCGGAGATGCCCGCGGTCGGCTCCTGGCCCGAACTGGACGTCGATCCGGCGGACCTGGTCGTGATCGTCGGCGCCGGTGAGCTCGGCCCGTACGGTTCGTCGCGCACCCGCTTCGAGATGGAGGTCGACGAGCAGCTCTCGGCGGCAGGCGTGCTCGAGCTGGCGTGGAACACCGGCCTGGTGACGTGGGAGAACGATCCGGTCGCGGGCTGGTACGACGCCGAGACCGGCGACCTGGTGCCGGAGGCGGAGATCGCCGACCGCTACCACGACGCCGTCGTCGAGCGGTGCGGTATCCGCACCTACGGCGACGAGGGCGCGATGGTCGACAACACGGCGCCGCTGCTGACGTCGGTCTTCATCGACAAGGACCTGTCGTTCGTGGTCGGCTCCGAGGCCGAGGCCCAGGCATTCGTCGACTCCGATCCGGAGAACACGACCGCCGCGGTCGATCCGGAGAGCGGCGACTGGACCGTCACCCGCAAGGCCGGCACCGAGATCCGCGTGCCGCGCAAGGCGAAGCTGACCCGCACGGTCGGCGGCCAGATCCCGACCGGATTCGACGTCACCACGTGGGGCATCCCCGCCGACATGGCCGGATCCGTGGACCGAGTGGGCCTGTGGAACATCGTCTCGACCGTCGACGCGTTCCTCACCGGCGGTTTCACCCCGTCCGAGCTGCTCCGTTGGGTGCATCCGGCGTTCGTCGCCAACACCCAGGGCACCGGCATGGGCGGCATGACGTCGATGCGTTCGCTGTACGTCGACACGCTGCTCGGCGAGTCCCGCGCGAACGACATCCTGCAGGAAGCCCTGCCGAATGTGATTGCGGCGCATGTCGTCCAGTCGTACGTCGGTGGCTACGGTGCGATGGTGCACCCGGTTGCGGCGTGCGCCACGGCCGCGGTGTCCGTCGAGGAGGGCGTCGACAAGATCAGGCTCGGCAAGGCCAAGCTGGTCGTCTCCGGTGGCTTCGACGACCTCGGTATCGAGGGCATCATCGGCTTCGGTGACATGTCGGCGACCGCGAAGTCGGACGAGATGACCGCCAAGGGCATCAGCGATCGCCGCTTCTCGCGGGCCAACGACCGCCGTCGCGGCGGATTCGTCGAGTCGGCCGGTGGCGGCACGATCCTGCTGGCCCGGGGCGACCTGGCCCTGGAGATGGGCCTGCCGGTCCTCGGTGTGGTCGCGTGGGCGGGTTCGTTCGCCGACGGTGTCCACACGTCGATTCCGGCTCCCGGCATCGGTGCCCTCGGCGCCGGACGCGGGGGACAGGACTCGCAGCTCGCGCTGTCGCTGAACGCGCTCGGAGTCACCGCCGACGACATCTCGGTGGTGTCCAAGCACGACACCTCGACCGCCGCGAACGACCCGAACGAGGCCGAACTGCACGAGCGTCTGGCGGCGGCCCTGGGGCGCAGCGAGGGTGCCCCGCTGTTCGTGATCTCGCAGAAGACGCTCACCGGTCACGCCAAGGGCGGAGCGGCGGCGTTCCAGCTGATCGGCCTGTGCCAGGTCCTCAGCCAGGGCGTGATCCCGCCGAACCGCAGCCTCGACTGTGTCGACGACAAGATGGCGGAGTTCTCGCACCTGGTGTGGCCGCGGACCCCGCTGCGCTTCGGCGACCAGTTCGCGCTCAAGGCCGGCCTGCTGACCAGCCTCGGCTTCGGTCACGTGTCGGGCCTGATCGCGGTGGTTCACCCGCAGGCGTTCGTCGAGTCGATCCCGGCGGACCAGCGCGAGGCCTACCTGGCGCAGGCGCAGCAGCGCACCGTCGACGGTCAGCGTCGACTGGCCGCGGCGATGTGCGGCGGCGACAGCCTGTACGAGCGTCCGGCGGATCGCCGATTCGGTGGGGACTCGGTGCCCGCCAAGGCATCCCGTCAGCTCGAGGCCGACGTTCTCCTCGCCGAGGACGCGCGCCTGGGGACCGATCACGTGTACCGCCTCGGGAATCCGGGGTGCCAGTGATGGCAGTTCTCGGAATCGGCTTCGACGTCGTCACGATCTCGGAGTTCGAGGAGCAGTTGAAGCGTCCCGGCACGGCGATGAAGTCGAGTTTCCGGCCGGGGGAGCGGCGCTACTGCGAGGCCAAGAGTGAACCGGCCCGGCACTACGCGGTGCGCTGGGCGGCGAAGGAGGCCGTGATCAAGGCGTGGGCGGCCTCGCGGTTCGCCCGGCCGCCGGCCGTCGGCGACAACGCCTACGTGCAGGTCGAGGTCGTCAACGACGCCTGGGGGCGTCCGACGATCAAGCTGCACGACGAGGCGGCGCAGTTCCTGCCGTCCGCGAAGATCCACCTGTCGCTCACCCACGACGGGGACGTCGCGGGTGCGATGGTCGTCATCGAAGAACCTGACCCGATCCAGCCCATCGGCTGATCGAGCACGGAAGAACACGAGGCCGGTCGACGGACACAATCCGTCGACCGGCCTCGTTCTGTCTGCCCTTTCGGGACATGTGGGATATCGATGGTGTGCCGACGTCTCGGTGCGCGGCGGTGGCGCAACCGATCCGGGCTACTTGGAGCGGGCTTCCTTCTCCGCCACCAGGAGGTACGCGACCATCAGCCGTTTGAGTTCGGCGACGGCGTCGCCGTGGCTCTGGCCGTCCTGCACCGAGAAGTTCAACATCGAATAGACGACGTGGACGAGGACCTCGGCCATCATCGTGCGGCGCTCGCGGGGTGTGTGCGGGGTGAGCGGTGCCAGCATCCGCGAGACCTGCTCGGCGAACTGCTTCTCGTGGATCACCCCGGTGGCCCGGGTCGACGGTGTCGACTGCATCGCCAGCCACACCTCGCGCCGCGACGGATCCGACGTCCACAGCCCGGCCATGTGATCGACGAACTTGTTGAGGAAGCGGAGCCAGTCGAGCGACGGCACCTCCCCGTTGAACGCCTCCAGCTCCTGCTGCACGCCGACGAGGTCCTGGCGGTTGAGTTCGCACACGATCACGTACTTGTTCGCGAAGAACTGGTACAGCGTGCCGATCGGCACGTCCGCCCGGGCCGCGACCTCCTCGCACGTGAACGATTCGAAGCCGACATCGACGAGCAACTCGCGTGACGAGGCCAGCAGGGCGTCGAATTTGCGGCGGCTCCGCTCCTGCGTCGGACGCTTCCGGGGCATCAGCTCCTGGGGGTCGCTCTGGACCTCCAGCGCGGGGTCCACCCTACGAGGGGGACGGCGGCTGGTAGTGGACTCCACGAGCACAGATTATCGGTCTTTGCCGTCAGATTCGACGACCTTCCCGTTCTGGTGTTTCTCGCAGTACCGCTAACGCGCGATCCGGTGCCGAGGATCGGCATCGGTGTCCGTCGTCGACCAGCGCGGGTCGATCGGTGTAATCGTCCCGACCTGGGATTCGATTTCCGCGCCCACATCGAGGAGGTGCGCTTCGTCGAAGCGGCGTCCGACCAACTGCACGCCGACCGGGAGGTCGCCAGACACACCTGTCGGTACCGACAGAGCCGGCACCCCCAGTAGAGGGATGGACATGCTCGGCCACTGCGCCTCCATCGCGGATCGCATGCTCTCGACGCTCGCGATATCCGAATCCTGACGCAACGCCAGCTCGGCCGAACCCGGAATCAACAGAGTCGGGTACTGGTCGAGAATCTGCTGCAGCTTCAGCACGAGAGTCCCACGACGGGCGTAGCCCTTGATGAAGGTCTCGAGAGACGGCTCCGGACCCCACCACGAGGCCGCGTTGTCGAGGTAGTACTGAGCGGCGGTCTGCATACCCGCATCGCCGACCTCCCGAACCAGCGGCAGTGCTGTCCGGAACTCCTGGAGCACAAGCAGATACCAGAGCCGGTAGGCCTCACCGAGCAGCGGAAGCTCGATCTCCTCGACTTCGTATCCGCGTTCCTCCAGGATCCGGCCTGCTTGCGAGAGAGCATCATCCACAGCACCCACCGGAGCGCGAACTCCTGCGTCGCGCACCAGTGCCACCCGCCGTGGATGCGAGGCACGTGCGGGCCTGGGATCACCGGGAACCAGCCAAGGATCCCGGGGGTCCCAGCCCGACATCGCGGCGAGTGCGAGCCGCGCATCCTCGACAGTTCGCGCCAACGGCCCCTCGACGCTCATCGTCTGTACCGACAACGTGCGGTCGGGGGCGTCCACGACCCTTCCGGTCGGGACCCGACCCGGGGTCGGTCGGAGACCGACGATGCCCGTGGCAAAGGCCGGGTACCGAACCGATCCGCCGATGTCGTTTCCGTGGGCGATCGGGACCATCCCGCTCGCGACAGCTGCCGATGCGCCGCCGCTGGAACCACCGGGTGTGTGGTCGCTGCTCCATGGATTACGGGTACATCCGTGCAGGTCGTTGTTGCTGAACCAACGGAAGGCGAAAGCCGGAGCGTTGCTTCGGCCGCAGAGCACGGCGCCGGACTTGCGCCACATGCCGACGGTAGGACTGTCCTCGGTCGCGACATTGTCCGCCCATGCGACTACACCATCGGTTGTTGCGGAGCCGGCGTGCTCGACGTTGATCTTCGTGACGGTGGGGACCCCGTGGAGTGGACCGAGAGCCACACCGCTACGGACCATGTCGTCGGCAAGCAGGGCTGCCGCGCGGGCCCGATCGACATCCACCTCGGTCAGTGCATTGACCGTCGGGTTCACGGTGTCGATGCGGTTCAGGCAGCTTTCCAGCACCTCGCGCGACGAAACATGCCGACTGACGACGGCCGCGCGCATCTCCGCGGCGGTCCAGCGCCAGATGTCACCGGTGTTCTGCTGCATTCTTCGGCTCCATTCCTTCAATCCAGTGTCGAGAATCCAGCGGGTCGGTCCGGCCATTCTTCGATTCCGGGCCCGCCGACAGATCCTTGCTGCTGGAGCGTAGGGGTGAGATCGACCACAAGTCTGGTCCGGCAGCGGCCAGCGCTGGTCATTGCGCGAACTGAGGGAAATCCGCGTGGAGGGTGCCCGGGCCGGAGCGTTTCACCGTGGCACCTTCTCGATCCGTGCGATACGCCGACAGACATCGCGGCGAGCCCGGGCCGAATATGTAGGCTCGTGCCTCACCACGCGAATGCGACCTGAGGTAGCACGGGCGCACGGTCCAACGAGAGGTCCATCCATGCATATCACCGAGTCGGAGCACGGCTGCGTAGTATCTGGATATCTCTACGCGACGGATGATTTCGCCAGCGAGGACAGCGTCACAATTTCGAGCGGAAACGAGACGTTCTGTGGACAGTTCAGTCCATGGAGGGCGGGCATCTTTCACGGATGCGACGTAGCGTACGACATTCCATCGGTCGTCGAGCCCACGTTCGACAGTCGCTCCGACAAGAAGTACAACGTCGGAGTGATCGCCGAGGGGCGCGGCACCTTGTCGAGGGGTTCCCGGCTCGCTCCATTCGAAGAAGGCACTCTGCTGGTGTACCCGCAACACGAGCCCTTCGTGTTCCATTTCGAATCGCCGTACCGATACGCGATTGTTCAGGTATCTGCGGATGCGCTCCGGGTCAGCCGCACGGCATTGGAAAGCCTGTCCGCAGGTACGGTAGTCGAGTCGAGCCCGTTCAGATCGGCACTGGTGTCACTGCTCACCGACGCGTACGGGTCGACATCGAAAATGTCGTCTGTCTCGCGTCATCAATTGGGTGAAACGATCTCGCATACATTGCAGGGAATCATGGGGTTCGGGCGTACCGGGGAGGCCGGACCCGGGCATGCCGATGAAATGCTCCGATCGATGATGTGCTGGATCGAGGAGAATCTCGCCGACGTGGAGCTTTCCCCGGAGTCAGTCGCGCGGGCCCATCATATCTCCGTCCGATGGGCGCATCGAGTTTTCGCCTCGAGTGGAACCACGATCGCTCGCCACATTCTCAACCGTCGCCTGGAACACGTCCGCGACGATCTCAAATCGCTTCCGACGAATTTCTCGGTCTCGAGCGTCGGTCAGAAATGGGGGATGACGGATTCCTCGCAGTTGAGTAAGGCGTTCCGTCGACGATTCGGTGTGAGCCCGAGTGAGTTCCGACGCGCATGGGCACCGCAGTGACAATGTTCGCTCACGCGGCTAAGTGGCACTGCTGTGCAGGCACTAGCGCGACGTGCGCTTGCGATACAGCGTTGTGGCGCCGACGAATCCGGCGACGGTGACGGCGGCACACCAGAGGACGGCCAGCGCGGCGCTGTTACCGATCGGGGTGCCCATCAACAGTCCCCGAACCGTTTCGATGACGGGGGTGACCGGCTGGTTCGCGGCGAACCACTGCAGCCAACTCGGCATCGTCTCGGCCGGCACGAACGCGCTGCTGACGTACGGCAGGAACAGGATGACGAACGTGAAGCCGCTCGCGGCCTCGGGATTCTTCGCGAGCAACCCGAGCGCTGTCGACAGGTACGACAGCGCGAACACGAACAACGCGATGATCCCGATCGCCCCGAGCCACCGCACGGGATCTGCGGTCGGGCGGAACCCGATCAGCAGTGCGAACGCGACGACGATCGCGGTCGTGATCATGTTGCGCACGACGCTCGCCAGCACGTGCCCGGTCAGGACCGCCGAGCGCGCGATGGGCAGGGTACGAAACCGGTCGATGATGCCGTCGGTCATGTCGCTGGAGACGCTCACCGCCGTCGTCGACGCGCCGAAGGCGGCACACAGCAGGATGATGCCAGGCACGACGTAGTCGACGTAGGCGCCACCGGTGTCGATCGCGCCACCGAACACGTAGACGAACATCACCATCAACATGAGCGGCAGGACGAGGGCCGTGATCATCGTGTCCGGGCTGCGTGAGATGTGGGTGAGATTCCGCCGCAACATCGTCCAGGAGTCCGTCACCGCGGACATCGGTTCGTGCACGGTCGGGGTCGATGCCGTCATCGGACTTCCTCCTTGCGTGCCGCGCCGGTGAGGGCGAAGAACACGTCGTCGAGATCGGGGGTGTGCAGGGTGAAACGATCGACGGACAGCCCCGGATCGTCGATGCGGTCGAGCAGTGCCTTGAGTGAGCGGACGCTGCCGTCGGTGGGGATCTGCAGTGTCGAGTTGTCGAGGTCCACGACGGCGTCGGACAGCGCCGCGCTCGCGCGAGCGAGCTGGGCCGGGTCGTGCAGCGTGACCTCCACGTGCCCACCGGGTGCCAGTTCTTTGAGCTCGTCCGCGGTTCCTTCGGCGACGATCCGGCCGGCGTCGAGGACGGCGATCCGGTCGGCGAGTTCGTCGGCCTCGTCGAGGTACTGCGTGGTGAGCAGGATGGTGGTGCCGTCGCGGACCAGCTCGCGCACCATCGCCCACATGTCCCGACGGCTCCGCGGGTCGAGCCCGGTCGTCGGCTCGTCGAGGAACAGCACGCGCGGCCGCGCGACCAGGCTCATCGCGAGGTCGAGACGTCGTCGCATGCCGCCGGAGTAGGTGTCGGCACGCTGGTTCGCGGCGCCGGTGAGGTCGAACTGCTCGAGGAGTTCGTCTGCGCGGCGTCGCGATTCGCGGCGGCCGAGGTGATGCAGATCGCCCAGGAGCACGAGATTCTCACGGCCGGTGAGCAGCGTGTCTACCGATGCGTACTGGCCGGTCACGCTGATGTCGGTGCGGACCGCACGGGCCTGTGACGGCAGCAGGTGTCCCGCTACCTCGACCCGTCCGGCGTCGAACGGCAGCAGGGTCGACAGGATTCGGACCGTGGTGGTCTTGCCCGCGCCGTTGGCCCCGAGCAGTGCGAACACGCTGCCCGAAGGCACGTGGAGATCCACGTCGTCCAGCACCGTGCGTTCGCCGAAGGTCTTCCGTAGGCCGGTGACCGAGATGGCGTGCGTGGATTGCGGTCGGTTCATGAGGCTCCCTCCCCAAAACTGTGTACGTGATACACAACTGTTTACAACATACGCAGTTTTAGGATGAGCGCAAGAGTCGGCGGGAGCGAGGAGCGGTGACGCGGATGGAGACCACTGAGGGTGCTGCACTGCCTCGGGTCGTTGAACTTGCCTGGGGGCTGGGCGAAGCCGGTAGCCGCGGCCCCAAACGGGGTCTGAGCGTGACCGAGATCCTCGACGCCGCCATCGAACTGGCCGACGACGAGGGCGTGGCGTCGCTGTCGATGGCGCGGGTCGCGAAGCGCCTGGGCTTCACCACGATGTCGCTGTACCGGTACGTCGAGAGCAAGGACGAGCTGCTCGAACTGATCTCCGACCGCGTCCTCGGCCCGCCGCCGACGATTCCGCCGACCCTGTCGTGGCGGGAGGGGCTCGAGATGTGGGCGCACGCCGAGTACGGCGCTCTCATGTGTCACCGGTGGTGGCTGCGGCTCCCGATCAACGGAGCTCCCCTGGGGCCGAACAACATGGCCTGGCTCGAGGCCGCCCTCGGATGCCTCGCGTCGACCGGGCTGCCCGAGGCGGTCAAGGTGCAGATCTCGCTCAATGTCTCGGTGCACGTCATCGGCCGGGCACGATTCGCCATCGATCTGGTCCCGGACGCGGAACCGGACAATTACGCGCGCATCCTGCCGCAGATCCTCGATCCGGCGCAGTTTCCCGCTGTGCTGTCGGCGCTGGGCAGCGGTGCGTTCGACGAGGACGACGTCGATTGGGAGCAAGCCGATTTCCGGTTCGCGCTGTCGCTGCTCCTCGACGGCGTCGAACGGCTCGTGGCGCAGTACGACTCCTAGCGTGCAGTACGCAACGTCTGCGGTCTCCGGATCGTAGGCTCGGATGCGACCCGTCGAGATTGCTGGAGGTGGCCGTGGTGGTGCAGACGTCGGACGAGATCCGGGCCCGGGTCCGGGAGTTGATGCCGACCGCGCGTGACGAACTCGCCGCGCTCGTGGCGTTCCGGTCCATCGCGGATCCGCGGCAGGCCCCGCCCGAGCAGTGTGCCGGCGCCGCGAACTGGGTCGCCGACGCGTTCCGGGCGGCCGGGATCGGCCACGTCGAACTGATCGAGACGTCCGACGGTTCACACGCGGTCGTCGGGCATCAGCCGGGACCCGAAGGCGCGCCGACGGTGCTGCTGTACAGCCACTACGACGTCCAGCCGGCGGGCGACGAGGCACTGTGGGCGACGCCGCCGTTCGAACTCACCGAGCGCGACGGCCGGTGGTACGGACGCGGCGCCGCGGACTGCAAGGGCAACGTCGTCATGCACCTGCTGGCACTGCGGGCGCTGGCAGGGACGGGGGAGTCGGGGCAGCCGCTACCGGTCGGGATCCGCATCGTGTCGGAGGGCTCCGAGGAGATGGGGGCCGGGGGACTCGAGGACCTGGTCGAGCAGCGGCCCGAACTGTTCGCCGCAGACGTCGTCGTGATCGCCGACACCGGCAACGTCGCGGTCGGCCGGCCCACCCTCACGACCAGTCTGCGGGGAATCGCGAACGTCGTGGTGCATGTGGAAACCCTCGCGGGCGAACTGCATTCGGGCATGTACGGCGGATCGGCGCCGGACGCCCTGGCGGCGCTCGTGCAGATGCTGTCCACCCTGCGGGACCACGGCGGCAACACCGTCGTCGACGGCCTCGACACCGCCCAGGACTGGGACGGCGTGGAGTACCCGGAGGAGCAGTTCCGAGCGGACGCCGGTGTGCTCGACGGGGTCCGACTCACCGGTTCGGGCTCGGTTGCGGACGCGGTGTGGGCGCGACCGGCGCTGACGATCCTCGGGATCGATGCGCCGCCGGTCGTGGGGTCCGCGGCGGCGATCCAGCCGCGGGCGTCGGCCCGGCTCAATCTGCGGGTACCGGCGGGCATGGATCCGCTCGGGGCGCAGAACGCGCTCATCGCGCATCTCGAGAAGGCGGCGCCGTGGGGTGCCCGGGTGACGGTGGAACGCGAGGCGGTGGGGTCGCCGTTCCGGGCGAAGACGTCCGGACCCGGCTACACCGCTCTGAAAGCCGCACTGGCGGAGGCATTCGGTACCGACGTCGCGGTGGCGGGGCAGGGCGGCACGATCCCGCTGTGCAATGTCGTGGCCGGACAGTTTCCCGATGCCGAGATCGTACTGATGGGTGTCGAGGAACCACGGGCGCTGATCCATGCGCCCAACGAGAGCGTGGATCCGTCGGAGATCGAGAATCTGGCCGTCGCCGAGGCCCTGTTCCTGCAGGGCCTCGGCTGACGGATCGGCCTCAGACCGACAGATCGCGGCGGAGCTTGGCGACGTGTCCGGTGGCGCGCACGTTGTACTGCGCGACCTCGATCTTGCCGTCCTCGTCGACGAGGAACGTCGAGCGGATGACGCCTTGGACGACCTTGCCGTACATCTTCTTCTCGCCGAACGCGCCCCAGGCGGTGAGCGTCGCCTTCTCGGGATCCGACAGCAGCGGGAAGGTCAGTCCCTCGTTGTCGCGGAACTTCGCGAGCTTGGCGGGCTTGTCGGGGGAGATGCCGACGACGTCCAGGCCGGCCTCGGTGAGCTCGGCGAGGCTGTCACGGAAGTCGCACGCCTGCTTGGTGCACCCCGGCGTGCTCGCAGCGGGGTAGAAGTACACGATCACCTTGCGGCCACGGTAGTCGGCGAGCGACACCTCGTTGCCGTCGGCGTCGGGCAGGGTGAAGTCGGGTGCGATGTCGCCGGGGGCGAGCCTGTTCTCGGTCACAGCGACTGAGGCTACCGAAGGCGCCCGACGCCTGTGGTCGGCCGAGGGCGGGCTCGGATGGGGTCGGATGGGCACAGACGGTCTCGGGGGAGGTCCGCGCGACGCCCCGCAGTGCCTTCTGCTCTACGGTTGTGTCGAGCTGTGCCGGTAGCGTGACCGGCACAGCAGCGTCACAGCCGCACCGATTCGAACCAGTTGGAGGACACGTGCCCAGGGACACCGAGAGCATCGAGCGGGACATCGAGAACGCCCGCAATCAACTCGCGCAGACACTCGACGTGCTCGCCGTCCGCACCAACCCCAAGCGGCTCGTCGAGACCACCAAGCAGAGCGTCCTCGCGAAGTTGAACGAGCCGGCCGTGAAGGCAGCGCTCATCGGTGCCGGTGCTGTCGTGGGGCTGCTGGTGCTGCGCAAGATCTTCCGCTGACCGACCGGCGCCTCGAACGGGACGTCGGGTCGCGCGCTCCCGTGGAGCGGGTGACCTGACGTCCCGTTCGTCGTTCGGGCATCGGGCGCACATCCACGGCCCGAAACGAGGAAAGGCCCCCGCACGTGAAGTGCGGGGGCCTTTCTCGGTGCGCCCACAGGGACTCGAACCCCGGACCCAGTGATTAAGAGTCACTTGCTCTACCAACTGAGCTATAGGCGCCAACCCATTGCTAGCGTACTAGCGTGCGCCGCCAGGGACTCGAACCCCGAACCCAGTGATTAAGAGTCACTTGCTCTGCCAGTTGAGCTAGCGGCGCATTTGCCCTGCGAGGTGTCCCTCGCTCGGTGCGAGGAGAACATTAACGGACCGATTCGAGCGAAAGCAAATCAGTGGTCCAGTAACCCTCGAGCCGCAGGTGGCGATTGGTATTCGACCGTTACTCATGGGCCCGGCACGTCGCGGAGGTCGCTTCCGTGAACCTGGCATCATGCAGTGGCACGGGTGCCGCAGGGATTTGTCGGGTCGGCACACGAGTGGGGTGGGTCGAAGGGGCTTGCCTCGGTAGTTGTGCAGTGTGAAGTGGGGTTTTCATGAAGATCAGTCGCGGTGAGGGTCGTCGGCGCGGGGGTGGGGCGACGAGATCGAAGATGCCTGCCGCCGCGGCAGTTGTCGCAGCAGCCCTGGGGGTGGTGATGCTCGTCACGGGATGCACCATTTCGACCGGCGCGGCCGGGGCCACCACTTCCGGTGCGGGGCCGGTCGACTCCAATCCGCTCCTCGCGCTGATCCAGCCGAAGCTCACCACCGCCGTAGCGGACGGCGCCGTCGGGTTCTCGCCCGGCGACCCGGTGACGGTCCGCGTGGCCGACGGCCGGTTGGCGGACGTCGAGCTGCGCAACCCGGAAGGTAAGGCGGTCGCCGGCGCCGTGGCGCCGGACGGACTGTCCTGGACCAACACCGAACCGCTCGGATACAACCGCAAGTACACGCTCCGGGCCGACGCGTACGGGCTCGGCGGGTCGACGTCGACCACCCTGTCGTTCACGACCAGCGCCCCCGGGAATCTCACCAAGCCGTACGTGATGCCCGGCGACGGCAGTGTCGTCGGCATCGGTCAGCCTGTCGCGATCCAGTTCGACGAGAACATTCCCGACCGAAAGGCTGCGGAGGCCGCGATCGAGGTCGTCACGGTGCCGCCGGTCGAGGGCGCCTTCTACTGGCTCAACAACCGAGAGGTGCGCTGGCGGCCGCAGAACTATTGGGCGCCGGGGACCACGGTCACCGTCGACGTCAAGGCGTACGGCCGAGACCTCGGTAAGGGACTGTTCGGGCAGGAGGACGTGCACTCGTCGTTCACGATCGGCGATGCCGTCGTCATCACCGCGGACGACGACACCAAGCAGGTCACCGTCAACGTGTCCGGTCGTGACGTCAAGACGATGCCGACGTCGATGGGCAAGAACAGCACTCCTACGGACAACGGCGTCTACATCATCGGAGACCGCTTCGACCACCTCGTGATGGATTCGTCGACCTACGGCGTTCCGGTGAACTCGCCGGACGGATACAAGACGCCCGTCGACTGGGCCACTCGAATGTCGTACAGCGGCATCTTCTTCCACTCCGCACCGTGGTCCATCGGCGAGCAGGGGAATACCAACACCAGCCACGGCTGCCTGAATCTGAGCCCGGCCAACGCGAAATGGATCTACGACAACACCAAGCGCGGCGACATCGTCCTCGTCGAGAACACCGTGGGCGGCACCCTGTCCGGCACCGACGGACTCGGCGACTGGAACATCCCCTGGGAGACCTGGCGAGCGGGTAACGCGTAGCGGGCGATTATTCTGGGTGTGACCGAATCGTCCGAAGGAACGGGAGCTGAGCGTGGTAACGGTGGGAGTCGGGGATCTCGTTCAGGCGGCGGGCCATGCGGGCCCGTGGACTGTTCTCGAGGTCCGGCACGGCATGGCATTGCTCGAGCACGCGGATGGGCACCGGCTCTCGCGTCGGACGACCACGCTGACCGTGGTGCGTAAGGCTGAACCGGGTGCGCGCGCCACGCGGTCGGCCGACGACGCGGGCGCCGGCGACGCGCCGACGCTTTTCGACTAGTACCCGTCGCGACCGCATGATCGCGGCGTGAGACGCAGCAAGAAGCGGCCGGCACCCATCGGGTGCCGGCCGCTTCTCGTGGAACAGTCTGTGTGTCGACCTCTACGCGGGGAAGAGGGCGTTCAGCGCGCCCACCAGACCCAGGATTGCACCGACGCCGGCGAGAACGCCGCCGATGCCGCTGACGACCGGCTGGATCTGCTTGATCAGGGCGAGGTCGGCCTCGGAAGAACCCATTGTGAAGCTCCTTCATGTGATGCGAATCGGGGAATGTGGCATGGGTCATGCCGTTGCATCAGAGATGCTGTGGGTCACAGTAGGGGCCGGATGAACAAACGGTTAATTGGAGGTCCCACTCAGTGGGACTTGCGAGTTTTTCCTGTTCAGGGCGATTTGTGTGTGTCGCCGAGTACTTGAAACGTGAACTGCATCACTTCCGTCCCCTCGGTCTCGCGTTTTGCGCACTTGTCGGTGTTTTCGGGGCCTCTCCGGCATCGATAAGTGCGCAAAACGCGGGGGAGGGCGGAGCGGGGCTCGGGAACGAGAAAAGCCCCCGGCAATGCCGGGGGCTTCTCTTCGGGGTGACTGACGGGACTCGAACCCGCGACAGCCAGGATCACAACCTGGTGCTCTACCAACTGAACTACAGTCACCATCACTGTCGCTTCCGGCGGAACCGGTTGCTGCAGCGAGATGAATACTAGCCTGTCGATCGAGGAAAGTGCCAATCGGCTGGTCAGGCCGGTCCCAGCTCCTTCGCTACGGCCGCGATCTCGGTGGTCGAGGGACCCGGATCCGCGACAAAGGCCGTGCGCCGGTAGTACTGCAGTTCGCGGATCGACTCCTTGATGTCCGCGAGCGCGCGATGCGACAGGCCCTTCTCCGGCTGACCGAAGTAGATCCGCGGATACCAACGCCGGCACAGCTCCTTGATCGAGCTGACGTCGATCATGCGGTAGTGCAGGTGGGCGTCGAGTTCGGGCATGTCCCGGGCGATGAAGCCCCGATCGGTCGCGATCGAGTTGCCCGCGAGGGGCACCGTGCCCGCGACGGGAACGTGCTCGCGGATGTACGCCAGCACCATCTGCTCGGCCTCGGCGAGCGTCACCGTGGAGGCGCGCACCTCCTCGGTCAGCCCCGACTTCGCATGCATCTGGGTCACGACGTCCGGCATGTCCGCCAGAGCGTCGTCGTCGGCGTGGATCACGATGTCCACACCTTCGCCCAGGATGTTGAGGTCGCTGTCGGTCACCAATGCCGCGATCTCGATGAGCTTGTCCGTACCGAGCCGAAGGCCCGTCATTTCACAATCGATCCATACCAGTTTGTCCTGCACGAGAAACACAGTAGTCAGGCCCGGGCGGGATATTGTCCACGGTGGAGAACTTCCCGCACGCTTTCTGCTCGAGGAGGACACCACATGACGGTCGACCCGACGCCGGCGGAGAAGGCCCGGATCGCGAAAGCTGCGGCTGCGGAGGCGGCTCGCGTGGCTGCGGAGGCGGCGGCCGCGGCCGAAGTGGCCGAGCGTGAAGCGGCCGCCGCGGAGCAGGTGGAGCCGGCGACGGGGGCCTCGGTGGAGGGGTCCGCCGCCGCCGAGATCGCGTCCGGATACGCGTCGGAGGGTGCGGCGCTCGAGCTCGGGACGGTCGTCGTCCACGGCCTCGTGGATCCGGCTGCCCGCGTGCGGATTCCGCTGGCGACGGTCAACCGGCACGGGCTGATCGCCGGCGCGACCGGAACGGGCAAGACGAAGACACTGCAGGGCATCGCCGAACAGCTGTCGGCGGCAGGTGTTCCCGTCGTGATGGCGGATGTGAAGGGCGACCTGTCCGGGCTGTCCGCGCCGGGCGAATCGAACGACAGGATCACGGGTCGAGCCGTGGAGACCGGCGACCCGGACTGGGCGCCCACGGGCTACCCGGTCGAGTTCGTCTCGCTGGGCACCGAAGGCATCGGGATCCCGGTGCGCGCCACCATCACGAGTTTCGGGCCGATCCTGCTCAGCAAGGTGCTCGGACTCAACGAGACCCAGGAGTCGACGCTGGGGCTGATCTTCCACTGGGCCGACACCCGTGGTCTCGCCCTACTGGACCTGAAGGATCTGCGGGCGGTGATCGCACATCTCACGTCCGACGAGGGCAAGGCCGACCTGAGGGGCATCGGGGGCGTGTCGGCGACCACGGCGGGTGTGATTCTGCGCGCACTGGTGAACCTCGAGGCCGACGGCGGCGACACCTTCTTCGGTGAGCCGGAGTTCGAGACCGAGGATCTGCTGCGGGTGGGCGCCGACGGTCGCGGGGTGGTCACGCTGTTCGAGCTCGGTGCGCAGGCCGCTCGCCCGGCGATGTTCTCGACGTTCCTGATGTGGGTGCTGGCCGACCTGTTCCAGACGTTGCCCGAGGAAGGGGACCTCGACAAGCCGAAGCTGGTCTTCGTCCTCGACGAGGCCCACCTGCTCTTCAAGGACGCGTCCAAGGCGTTCCTGGCTCAGGTGGAGCAGACGGTCAAGCTGATCCGGTCCAAGGGTGTCGGAGTCTTCTTCTGTACCCAGCTGCCCACCGACATCCCGAATGCGGTGCTGTCGCAACTCGGTGCGCGGGTGCAGCACGCGCTGCGTGCCTTCACGCCGGACGACCAGAAGGCACTGGGCAAGACGGTCCGCACGTACCCGAAGACTGCGCATTACGACCTCGAGAAGGCACTCACGTCGCTCGGAACCGGTGAGGCGATCGTGACCGTGCTGTCGGAGAAGGGCGCGCCGACGCCGGTGGCGTGGACGCGGATCCGGCCGCCACGGTCCCTGATGGACACGATCGGCGACGACGGGATCCGGGCGGCCGCCGGCGCGAGCGGGTTGCAGGCGAAGTACGGGCAGACGGTGGACCGGGAATCGGCGTACGAGTTGCTGTCGGCGAAGGTCTCGGGCGCACCGAATCTCGATCCGGCATTGGATGTGCCGCCGTTGCCCGATCTTCCGGATCTGCCGCCGCCACCCGCCCCGAACGAGGGGCCGAGTGTCGCCGAGCAGATCCTCGGTAACACCGCCGTCAAGAGTTTCCTCCGGTCGGCGGCGTCCGCTGCCGGGAGGGAGATCTCGCGGAGCATCTTCGGTACCGGGCGCAGGCGACGCCGGTGACCACGCCCGGCACCGAATCGGCGATCAGTCGAACAGGACGACGCCGCGGATGTTCCGGCCCTCGTGCATGTCGATGAAGCCCTGCGCGATGTCGTCGAGCTTGTAGGTGGTGGTCACGAGCTTGTCGAGCTCGAGCTTGCCGGCCCTGTACAGCTCGATCATCCACGGGATGTCGGCGCTGGGTGCGGACGCGCCGAACAGCGAGCCCTGGATGCGCTTCTGGTAGAGCGTGAGCTCGAGCAGGCTGATCGGAAGACCCACGTCCTCCATCTTGCCGAGGCCGGTCACCACGCAGGTGCCGGCCTTACGGATCGACGAGAACGCCTGTGCGACATGATCGCCGGTGGTGACGCCGACGGTGACGATCGCGGAGTCCGCGCCCTGGCCGTTGGTGAACGAGCGGGCGATCTCGGTGGCCTCCTCCGTCGTCGCGACCGCGTGTGTCGCACCGAGTTCGAGGGCGGTGCTGCGCTTGAACTCCACCGGGTCGACGGCGATGACGTGGGCCGCGCCGGCGTGCGCCGCTCCCTGCACCGCGTTGATGCCGATGCCGCCGACGCCCATCACGATCACGGTGTGACCCGGGTACACCTGCGCCGAGTTCACCGCCGCACCCCAGCCGGTGCCGACGCCGCAGCCGAGCAGGCACAGCGTCTCGAGGGGCAGGTCCTTGTCGACCTTGACCGCGGAATCGATGCTCACCGTCGTGTATTCGCTGAAGGTGCCGAGTCCGCAGGTCTGCGCGACGGCCGCACCGTCGAGCGACAGTCGGTAGCTGTCCGGATCGTCGGGGCGGCCGCCGGTCATGATCGCCGCGCCACGATCGCAGAGGTTCTGCAGGCCCTTGGCGCACCAGCGGCATCGACCGCAGCCGGCGAGGAAGGAGAAGACGACGTGGTCGCCGACCTCCCAGCCGACGGTGTGCGGGCCGACCTCGACGATGACGCCCGCGCCCTCGTGGCCGCCGCAGATGGGGTAGCGGCCTACACCGTGATCGCCCTTGGCGATGTGGTCGTCGGAGTGGCACAGGCCGGACGCGACCATCTTGACGGTGATCTCGTTCTGGCGGGGGCCCTCGAGTTCGAGGTCGACGACCTTGTAGGTGCCGGGCGCTTCGGTGATGACGGCGGCGCGGGTCTTCACGGGGTTCCTCCTGGACGGGGCGCGGGATGTGGTCCGCGTCACTATCCGTCCGGGTGGTTCGTTCGGGCGGGCGTGGTCTCACTCACCGGTACCGGTACCGGTCTCGCGGGACATCAGATCGGCGACGGTCTCGCGGCGGATGAGCTCGCGAATGTGCTCGCCGCGCACCGCGATCACCGGTGGCCGGCCGACGCCGTTGTACGTCGATGCGAGGCTGTGGTGGTAGGCGCCGGTGCACGGCACGGCGAGCACGTCCCCGGGATGCAGATCGGCCGGGAGCGCGACGTCCACGGCGATGACGTCGCCGGCCTCGCAGTGCCGTCCCACCACGGTCGTCGACACGTGGCGGCCCAGTGGGTGCCGGTTGGCGATCACGACGTCGTACCGGGCGCCGTACAGCGCGACGCGGGGGTTGTCGCTCATGCCGCCGTCGACCGCGACGAAGGTGCGCCCGCCGGTGCGGGTCTTCGTCGACACGACGCGATAGAGGGTCACGCCGGCCCGGGCGACGATCGCGCGCCCCGGTTCGAGGACGATCTGTGGGCGGGGGAAGCGGTTGCGTGCGCACGCGTCGTCGAGGGCGTCGTCGATCACGGCGGCCAGGACCGCCGGATCGGTCTCCGGGTCTCCTGGACGGTAGGGGACGGCGTGCCCGCCGCCGAGGTCCAGGGTGGTGAGGATGACGCCGTGATCGCTGCGGATCTGCGCCATCTGCCCGACGAGGCGCGCGACCGCGGACCGGAAGCAGTCGACGTCGGCGATCTGGGATCCGAGATGGCAATGGAGGCCGACGAGTTCGAGGTCAGGCTGCGCTAGGACCAGCCGAGCGGCATCTCCCGCCTGGTCATGGGACAGGGGGAATCCGAACTTCTGGTCGTCGATCCCGGTCGTCACCGCGTGATGGCCGTGGATGTCGACGCCCGGCGTGACCCGCACCAGCACCTGGACGCGCCGGTCCGCGATGGCGGCGAGCAGGCGGATCTCGGTGAGGGAGTCGACCACGATCCGGCCCACTCCGGCGTCGACTGCGGTGCGCAGCTCGCCCGCGGTCTTGGCGTTGCCGTGCAGGATGATCCGGGCCGGATCGACGCCCGCGGAGAGCGCGATCGCGAGTTCGCCCGCGGAGCACACGTCGACGGACAGTCCCTCGTGCGTCACCCAGTCGGCGACCGCACGGATCATGAGCGCCTTCCCGGCGTAGGCGATCTCGGCCTCGGGGAATGCGGTCCGGTACGTGCGGCAGCGGTGTCGCACGTCGGCCTCGTCGAGGACGTAGGCGGGTGTGCCGAACTGGTCGGCGATGTCGTCGAGCGAGACGCCGCCGACTCGGATCCGGCCGCGATCGTCGTGGTCGGTGGTGACCGGCCACAGCGCCGGATCCAGTCGCGGCGTCATCGTCGTGCGAAGTGACGGAAAGAGATCGAGCAGGGTCACCGGCGTCTCCTGAGGGTGCCCGCGTCCGGGTGGAGCGGGGTCACCTTCAGGACTACGCCGGTCTCGTGCCCGTCGGTCGGTTCTTGACGGGGGCTTGACGGCCCTCGGTCGAGCCCTGACGCGCGGTTGACGCGCGGTTGACGCGCGGCGGGTCAGCCGCCCAACTTCTTGTAGAACGTGCCGACGATCGGCGCGATGGCCGCGCGCGGGCTGTACTGGCCGGCGACGGACATGCCCTTGCTCAGGATGCCCGGCACGATCCGCATCTTGTTCTCGGCGAGGGCGTCGAGCGAGACCTTCGCGACGTACTCGCTCGAGATCCACAGGAAGTCGGGGACCAGCTTGTCGACGATCGATGCCTCGGCCGGGTCGGGGGTCTCGGTGCGCACCGGGCCCGGGGCGAGGAGCGTGACGTTGACGCCGCTGCCCTTGAGCTCGCCGCGCAGCGACTCGGAGAACGTGTTCACGAACGCCTTGGTGGCGGCGTAGGTGGCGTTGTTGGGGATCGGCATGTTGCCGGCGGCCGAGCCCACCATCAGGATCGCGCCCGACTTGCGCGACACCATGCCCGGCAGGACCGCGAGGGTGAGATCGTGGACGGCGACCGCGTTGAGCTCGACCTGGTCGCGCTCGTACGACGGATCCAGTTCGGCGACCGGACCGAACGTCGCGATGCCGGCGTTGTTGCACAGGATCGAGATCTCGCGTTCGGACAGCTCGGCCACCAGCGGTGCGCGGCCGTCGCGGTCGGACAGGTCCACGGCGCGGACCTCGACCTCGACGCCGTGCTTCTCACGCAGCTGGGCGGCGAACTTCTCCATGACGTCGCCGCGGCGGGCGACGAGGATCAGCGAGTGTCCGCGCGCGGCCAGTTCCGCGGCGAGGGCCTCTCCGATACCGGAGGAGGCGCCGGTCACGACCGCGCGGGCGTCTGGGGTGGGATTCGGCAGGCTCACGAGAATGCAGCGTAGCCGGTGCCCGGATTCGTGGTGGTCATGCGCTCAGATGCTCGCCGCCAGCCGCGTGCCCTGCTCGATCGCGCGTTTGGCGTCGAGTTCGGCGGCGACGTCGGCGCCGCCGATGATGTGCGTGGTCACACCGGCGACCGTCAGTTCGTCGACGAGGTCGCGCACCGACTCCTGCCCCGCGCAGATCACGACGGTGTCCACGTCGAGTGTCCGAGGACGCTCGTGCTTCTCGCCGAACGTGATGTGCAGACCGGCGTCGTCGATGCGCTCGTAGTTGACGCCCGACAGCTCGTGCACGCCCTTCGCCTTCAGGGCGGCGCGGTGCACCCAGCCGGTGGTCTTGGCCAGCCCGGCGCCGATCCGTCCGGGCTTGCGCTGCAGCAGGTACACCTCGCGTGGCGACGGCGCGGGCTGCGGCGTCGTCAGCGCACCGGGTGCGGACTCGGGATCGGTGACGCCCCACTCCTGCTTCCACTCCGTCAGGTCCAGGGTGGGGGAGTGCTCGTGGGTGAGGAACTCGCTGACGTCGACGCCGATGCCGCCGGCGCCGATCACCGCGACCGTCCCGCCGACCGGCCTCCCGTCCCGCACCACCTCGGCGTACGACAGCACCTTCGGGTGGTCGATGCCGGGGATGCTCGGGACACGCGGGGTCACGCCGGTCGCCAGGACCACCTCGTCGTAGCCGGACGCGATCAGGTCGGCGGCGGTGGCGCGGGTGCCGAGCCGGACGTCGACGCCGGCGAGGTCGAGTTGGCGGCGGTAGTAGCGGATGGTCTCCGCGAACTCCTCCTTGCCGGGGATCCTCTGCGCGATACCGAACTGGCCGCCGATGTCGTCACGTGCCTCGAACAGGGTGACGGTGTGGCCGCGTTGCGCGAGGTTGAGCGCCGCCGACAGTCCGGCCGGTCCGGCGCCGACGACCGCGAGGGTCTTCCTTCGTCGCGTCGGCAACAGGATCAGCTCGGTCTCGCGCCCCGCGCGCGGGTTGAGCAGGCACGAGACGTGCTTGTTCCCGAACGCGTGGTCGAGGCACGCCTGGTTGCACGCGATGCACGTGTTGATCTCGTCGGGAGTGCCGGCCTCGGCCTTGCGCACCCACATCGGGTCGGCCAGCATCGGCCGGGCCATCGAGATCAGCTGGGCGTCACCGCGGGTGAGGATCTCCTCGGCGGTCTCGGGCATGTTGATGCGGTTGGACGCCGCGACGGGGATGGACACGTGCTTCGCCAATTTGTCGGTGATGTCGGCGAACGCCGCGCGCGGCACCGACGTCACGATCGTCGGGACCCGCGACTCGTGCCAGCCGATGTCGGTGTTGATGATGGTGGCGCCCGCGGCCTCGACTTCCTGTGCGAGCGACACGATCTCGTCCCAGGTCTGACCGCGCTCGACGAGGTCGGCCATCGACAGGCGGAAGAGAATGATGAAGTTCGAACCCACGGCGGCGCGGGTGCGGCGGACGATCTCGACGGCCATGCGGCGACGGTTCTCGGGGGTGCCGCCCCACTCGTCGGTGCGCCGGTTGGTGCGCTCCGACAGGAACTGGTTGACTAAGTAGCCCTCGCCGCCCATGATCTCGACGCCGTCGTACCCCGCCGAGCGGGCCAGGCGGGCGCAGCGGACGAAGTTGCGGATCTGCCACCGCACACCACGGCTCGTCAGTCGACGCGGCCGGAACGGGTTGATGGGCGCCTTGATCGACGACGCGCTGACACTGAACGGCTGGTAGCTGTAGCGGCCGGCGTGCAGGATCTGCAGCGCGATCTTGCCGCCCTCGTCGTGCACGGCCTTGGTGATGGCGCGGTGCCGTCGGGCCTCGAACCGGTTGGTGAGCTTGGCGCCGAACGGCAGCAGCCATCCCGTCCTGTTGGGGGCGTAACCGCCGGTGACGATGAGGCCCACGTCGCCGCGGGCGCGTTCGGCGTAGAATTCGGCCAGACGGGTGGTGTTCTTCGCGCGGTCCTCGAGGCCGGTGTGCATCGACCCCATGATCACGCGATTCCTCAGCGTCGTGAATCCGAGGTCGAGCGGCGAGAACAGGTGCGGGAACTGGGTAGTCATGCCGGGCCTTTCGGTCAGGTCAGGTCAGGTCAGGGCTGTCGAGTCTCTGGGGTCGGTTCGGCTTCGAGGGCGCCGAGCACCTCGTCGCACCAGTCGACGAACCCCTGCTCGACGCGGATGCCGCCGCGCAGGACGAGGTACTGGTGCAGCGACGACCCGGTGCGGCGGCGGGTCTCGGGGAAGTCGTGGGCCTCGATGCGGCGGTACAGGTCCAGTCGCGCGACGTGCTCGTCGCGGTGACGGCGGACCTCAGCTACGAGTGCGGTCATGTCGCCGTACGCGGCGCCGCGGATCTTCACGGCGAGTTCGTTGCGCAGGTGGCCGGGCTCGGTGGGCTCGGCGATCCAGCGGGCCAGTTCGGCCCGGCCCGCGCTGGATACGCGGTACACCTTCTTGTCCGGGCGGCCGTCCTGTGCGATCGCCTCTCCCGTGACCCAGCCGGCCTCGTCCATCCGCTTGAGTACGCGGTAGATCTGCTGGTGGGTGGCGCTCCAGAAGAAGCCGATCGACTTGTCGAACCGGCGCGCGAGTTCGTATCCCGAGCCGGACTGCTCGCTGAGGGAAACGAGGATCGCGTGTTCGAGGGCCACAACAACAGTCTGTATGCAACGAGGTGAATATGCAACTAGGCGTATACGGAGATGGGGGTGTCCCGGACCTCCGGCGGTCCGGGACACCCCCTCGTCGAATCGCGTCGGGTCAGACGAGTTCCTCGCCCTTCCTGCGGGCGGCGGCCCACTCGCGGGCGGCGCCGCGGGTGATGACGAACAGCGTCGCGGCGACAAGGATCGGCCAGACCAGGACGTAGGCGGTCAGGAACACGGTGTTCACGGGTACTCCTCAGGTATTCGGATCGTGGGGGCGCGAGGTGGTCCGGGTCAGCCCCGAACCGGCGCCTCCCCACGCGACGGGCGGTCGTCGTCGACGTCGAGGGAGACGGGCTCGCGGTCGAAGTCGCCGATGCGTTCCTTGATCGTCGCGAAGTCGAACGAGTCGGGGTTGCGGACCGACATCAGGTAACAGATCACGGTGCTCACCGCGTACGCGACGAGGGATCCGCTCAGTGTGGCGTAGTCGTGCAGGAAGCCGATGCCGAAGGGGGTGACGACCACGATCGCGACCGCGCCGACGATCTTCGCGACGCGCAGTCCGAAGAACCCGAAGGCCATCAGGGCGAGGACCACGCCGACGCCGACCACGGACACGACGTCGATGACGAACCCGCTCGCGCCGTCGGTGGGGACCCACCCGAAGCGCACCGGCAGGAACGCGGCCACCGCGGCGAGGGTCGAGACCGTGAACGCCTTGTTGGTGACCTTGTTCCAGTAGAAACTCGCGATCACCGGGAAGACCAGTGCGCCCCACAGGGCGCCGACGAACACGAGGAGATCGAGAATGTTGAGCCGCATGCTCGCGAACGCCACGGCCAGCGCGGTCGCGACGACCATCGTGGCGCGGCCGATCAGCAGCATGCGGCGTGGATCGGCGGCCGCCCGGCCGGCGACGGTGTGGCCGTAGCCGTCGGTCATGACGATGGACGACAGCGCTGCCAGATCGGAGTCTGCGGTGGACGACAACGCTCCGAGGATCAGCAGGAAGAACAATGCGACCAGCACGGCCGGCAGGTAGGTGCCCGCCATCTGCGGGATGAGGTTGTTGACGTCGCCGTCCAACGGATCGATGCCCAGGTACAGCGCGAGCACGCCGAACATGCCGATGCCGATCACGGTGGCGCCGTAGCCGACCGCGGCGGTGACGAACGTCGGCTTGATGAGGTCCTCGCGCACCGCGAACAAGCGCTGGGCAATCGTCTGGTTTCCGATGGCGTAGGCGAGGACCGCGGCGATGTAGGGGGCGCCCTGGTTGAAGAACGCCTCACTCGAGAAGAAGTTGCCCTGCGCGGGAGTCAGATTCGCCGCGCCGGTCTCGAACGCCGCCGGGAATCCCGCGGCGAAGAAGACGATCGGGATCAGGATGGCGACGGCGCCGAGCATGCCCACCAGTTGGATCACGTCGGTCAACACGGAGGCCCGGAAGCCCGACCACAGTGTGTACAGCAGCACGCCGCCCGCAATGATCAGCACCCCTTGGATGAAGTTGAGCGGGGACAACAGCGAGATGAGTACTCCACCCGCTATGAAGTTCGACATCAGGCTGATGAGGCTGCCGACCACGTTGGACCCCGCCAGCATGAGCTGGCTGGATCGCCCGTGCCGGGCATACATGATCTCGGCGAGGGTGTGGGCCCTGGGTGCCAGTTGCCGGATCCGGCGGCCGAAGGGGTAGATGAACAGAATCATCAGCGCGCCCCACAATCCGTAGTGGATGGGCCCGGAGATGCCGTAGGTGTATCCCGAGGTTGCCGATGCGTACATCGACGAGGCCCAGATCCACGTCGCCGTCATGCTGGCCGCGGAGATGCCGAAACCCACCTGGTTTCCGGCAGTCATGAAGTTGTCCGCGTTCTCCTGCTTCCGGCCGATGCGGAGCGAGACGAGAAATGTTCCACCGTAGAAGAACACTAGTAGCAGAATAATTGCCACGGCGCTGAATTGGACGAGTTCGGGAACGTCCATTCGTTACCTCCTTGACATTTCTTCGCGAGAATCAGGCTCGCGAATAATCGAAGCGAGCCCGCGAGGTCGAGGGGGTATCCGCACTGGTCGACCGCTGTACATGCGTCGTCGCGCCGGTGCCGCGCCGCAGCGGTACCCGCTCGGATTGAACGTGAAACCCGTTCAGCGCGAGCGGATCATGTCCCTCGGCATGGCTCGTGGACCGACGGGGCCCTCGTGGCGCGCGGCGTCGTCGGCGCAGGAGTTGCCCACGTCGACGGCGTGCGATTGTGCACGAAATGCGCTTACCCGCAGTTCGTGCACGATGGTCGACGTGTTCCGGGTCGGGTGTCCGCGAAGTTGTGTGCGGGTTCGTCGACGCATTCCCATCAGTCGTCGGGCAGTCTAACACGCGAGAATTGTGCGGACGGATTTCGTGGCACGAAATTGAATTGGGTCGACAAATCTGATAGAAGGGTGTATTTCGTGTGTCCGCGAGTGTTTGTTTCGAATTCGATCCGGGGTGCGGGTGTGTCTCCGCGCGGGGCGCGCCCGACTAACTAGGCTCGCCGCCATGAGCACCGAAGTGGTTGGGGACGCCGGCATCGGACAGGCGGCGACGCGTCGTCAGGTTGCCGCGTGGGGCCTGTGGGACTGGGGATCGGCCGCGTTCAACGCCGTCGTCGTCACCTTCGTCTTCTCGGTCTATCTCACCGACGCGGTCGGCGACGATCTGCCCGGGTCTATCTCCGCGAGCACGTGGCTCGGATGGTCGCTCGGCATCGCAGGCGCCTTCATTGCCGTCCTCGCACCCGTCAGCGGCCAGCGGTTCGACGCGGCCGGTCGGCGTAAACGTTCCCTGGCGGTCCTGACGTTCCTCACGGTCGCGTCGATGGCGGGCATGTTCTTCGTTGTCGACGACTACCACTACCTGTGGTTGGGACTGGTGCTGCTCGGCGTCGGGTCGGTGATCTTCGAACTCGCCGGCGTGCCGTACAACGCAATGATGCGGCAGGTGTCCACTCCCGAGAACATCGGGCGGGTGTCCGGGTTCGGCTGGGCGATGGGCTATTTCGGCGGCATCGTGCTGCTACTGGTCTGCTACTTCGGGTTCATCGCCGGTGACGGCGACACCCGCGGCTTCCTGGGTCTGAGTACCGACGGCGGCCTCAACATCCGGCTCGTCGCACTGCTCGCGGCGGTGTGGTTCCTGGTGTTCGCGATTCCGGTGCTGTTCTCAGTGCCCGAGGTGCCGCGCACCGCTGCCGATCCCGGCGCCGCGAGGGCAGGATTCGTCGAGTCGTACCGCGTGCTGTGGCGAGACCTGAAGGAACTGTGGGCTGTCGACCGACGCACCGTCTGGTTCCTCGTGGCCAGTGCGCTGTTTCGCGACGGGCTGGCCGGCGTCTTCACGTTCGGCGCGGTCCTGGCCGTCAACGTGTACGGAATGGCGCCGGACAGTGTGCTGCTGTTCGGTGTCGCTGCCAACGTCGTCGCGGCTCTCGGCGCCATCGTGGCCGGGCGCTTCGACGACCGGATCGGGCCCAAGATCGTCATCGCGGGTTCGCTGATTGCGATGCTCGTGGTCGGCGCAGCGCTGCTGGCCGTGTCCGGGACGTTGATGTTCTGGATCTTCGGGCTGCTGCTGTGCCTGTTCGTCGGGCCGGCGCAGTCGTCGTCGCGGACGTTCCTCGCGCGGATCACCCCGCCCGGGCGCGAGGGGCAACTGTTCGGGCTGTACGCGACCACCGGCCGCGCGGTGTCGTTCCTGGCGCCGACGCTGTTCGGCTTCTTCGCATGGTGGTTCGGCGCCGACCGCGCGGGCATCGTCGGGCTGCTCGTGGTCCTCGGCGTCGGTCTCGGCGCGCTGCTGGCCGTCCGCGCCCCCGAGCGCGAGCCGAATGTCACATAGGTTCAGTCCAACTGAACGCGTGTGACATTCGGCCAGTGGCGGCGGGGTGTCAGGACTTGAAGTAGACCAACTGGTGGGTGGTGGCAAGCAGGACGCCGTCGCGGCCCCAGATCTCGCCGGACTGGTCGAAGTAGCCGTTGCCGAAGTTCTGGGCACGTGCGGTCCCGAGGACGGCGTCGTCCGCCTGCGCGGCGAGCGTCGTCGAATCGGCGTGGAAGTACACGGTCAGCGACACGGTGCCGGCCGGCAGCATACGACCGAGACGCAGGAAGACGCGCGGGTAGAACACGTCGCACAGCGAGGCGAGGGCGGGAAAGTCCAGCGCGCGCGGCGGGTTGTCGCGTACCCACAGCGTCGTCGTCGAATCCGCCTGCTCGCCGACGGCGTCGGCGATGCCGGCGTTGTTCGGGAGACCGGGTATGCCGCCCTCGACGAACCGCATCTCGTAGTTGCGGGCCCACGCGATGAAGTCGGGGAATACCTGCTCGGCCACGGCATCGGCGGAAGGAACGTCCGGTGGTGTGATGTCCGTGGACGACCAGGTCTCGCGTCGGATGCCGAACACCGCGGTCGCGGTGGTGGTGACGACGCCGTCCTGGGTCAGCTCGATGCTCCAGTGCTGTGTGGAGCGGTTGGTGCGTGTCGGGCGGGCGGCGATCTCGAACGGGCCGTCCGCGATGGGGCCGGCGAAGTTCACGGTGAGGGACAGCGGCTCGCCGAGACGCTCCGGGTGCTGCTGCACCGCGCGGAGCATGGTGGCGGCGGTGATGCCGCCGAAGGGGCCCACCATGTTCGCGTAGGCGGGGTGGGTGTGACCGTGTGACCGGCCTGCGTCGAACGCGCTGAGTTCGACGGCCGTGTCGAACGGGTGCGGGGGTGCGACGATCTGTGTCACGGCTGCTCCTGGTGGGTGACGATCCGGTTCTAGGTATGACAACATACATAGAACCGGACGGCAACAGTGCGATCGACGGAAGGTGACGACATGGCGAGGCGAAGTGATCCCGCGAACGGTCCGCGCGCGGCCATGATCGCGAGCGCCGTCGCGCTCATCCGCGAGCAGGGTGTGGCCGCGACGTCGTTCGCGGACGTGCTCGCCCACAGTGGTGCCCCCCGCGGCTCGATCTACCACCACTTTCCGAACGGGAAGTCACAGCTGGTGGAGGAGGCGACCCGGTCGGCGGCGTCGGACCTGAGCAGGGGTGTCGCCGGAGTGCTCGAGGCGTGCGACACCGTCTCCGCGCTGCGGGAGATCGTGGATCTGTGGCGGCGGGCGCTCGAGGCCACCGACTACGCCGCCGGGTGTCCGATCGTCGCGGCCGCGCTGGGCACCGAGCGCGGCGCGCGCGAGGTGGCGGGCGCGACCTTCTCCGAATGGTGCGACCTCATCGCCGCGTCGCTCGTCGACGACGGCGTGGCGCCGGAGCGGTCGTCGTCGTTGGCGGTCCTCGTGGTGGGCGCACTCGGGGGTGCACTGGTGATGGCCCAGGCGCAGGGCACGTCGGCACCGCTCGACGCGGTGGTGGACGAGCTCGAGGTGCTTCTCGGCGGGTGACGACCGGTTGTCAGCTCAGGGCTGCCCGGGCAAGGATCGCGTCGGTCAGCGCGTCGGCATTCTCCTCGGGTATCCAGTGGCTACCGCCCTCGAGCACGACGAAGCGGTACGGCGCGTCGACGAAGTCGCTGCAGCGCTGGGCGCACGCCGGCCCGATGGCAGGGTCGGCGGTGCTCCACACGTACGTCGTGGGGACCCGCACCGGCGGCAGGTCGCCGAACTCGTGGACCAGCGCGCGGTACCAATTCATCGCGGCCGTCAGTGCGCCCGGCTCCGACAGCAGCCGGACGTGCTCTTCGACCAGGGCGGGGTCGTTGCCGTCGCCGAACACGGCTCGCAGTCCCCGTGAATCATCCTCGAGCAAAGCGCTTTCGGAGTCGCTCTCGGTGCGGAACTGCCGCATGTAGCCGGACCGCCGCTGCTGGTCGGGGTCATGGCGTAGCGCCCACCCGAAGGCGGCCGCGTGCGGCGTCGACACCGCCGTGAGACTGCGAATCCGCTCCGGGTGCCGGCCCGCCACCTGCCACGCGATCGCTGCACCCCAATCGTGGCCCACCAGATGGGCGGTCTCGAGGTCGTACGCGTCGAGCAGTCCGACGACGTCGGCGACGAGATGATCGAACCGGTAGTCCTCGACCGAGCCGGGGCGGGCGGCGGGGGAGTAGCCCCGCTGGTTCGGGGCGATCACCCGGAATCCGGCGTCGACGAGTCGCGGCGTGATTGGGCGCCACGACGCCGCGCTCTCGGGGAAGCCATGCAGTGCGACGATGGGCACGCCGTCCTCCGGGCCGGTGACTGTGACGTCGAAAGTGAGGTCGCCCAGTCGAACTCGGTCGTGGCGCGCGTCGGCTGTCATGGTGGCCACGGTAGCCGAACGGCTACGGGCGCGTGGGCTTCCAGCGCCCGATCCCGAGCATGATGAGCCGCAACTGCTTCTCCGCCCGCTCGATCACCGCGCGTTCGTCGGCCGATCCAGGACGATCCACCTCGAGCAGGTCGACCACCGCGGCGAGCATCGCCTGCACGATGAGGTCAGCGGCCATCTCGAGATCCTCGACGTCCCAGTCGGTGAGCCCCGGCATGCGGGACAGGTCGATCGTGAGTTCGCTGACGAACAGCCGCAACTCGGTCGCGATCGCGCGCCGGACCTCGGTGACGCCGCCGTACCGCTCGCGGGCGATGAAGCGGAACTCGGCCTCGTGCGCGCGGACCTGAAGGACGAGGATGTCGAGCGAGGCCGTCACGTTCTCGGTGCTGGGCGTGCGTCGGGCGTCGCGCAGCATCCGGCGCAATACCCGCATGCTGTCCTCGGCGAGGGCGACGCCCAGTTCGTCCATCGACGCGAAATGCCGGTAGAAGGCGGTCGGCACGATGCCGGCCGCGCGCGCGACTTCACGCAGGCTGACGCTCGCGAAGCTGCGGTCGGCCAGGAGTTCGAGCGTGCGATCGAGTAGTGCCTGGCGGGTGCGTTCCTTGCGCTGCGCTCGCGTCTCCACCGGCTCCGTCACGGCGTCGAGTGTATTCACCGCGGTTCCCCGCTCACCGGATCCGCAGGGTGACCGGCGTCACGGATGTCCGGGATTGACAGTTGTGGGGTAACTGCGTTCACACTAATCAGTGTACGACTGTGCACTGAAACTGTGTCGCCGCCCTCGGGGCGGCGCTCCGACGAGGAGAAGGTCATGGCTGTGAGATCTAAACCGTCCGTGAGTTCGATCGGACGCCGACGGCACCCGCTGCTCGCGCTGCTGGAGTCGATGGCCACCCCGCACGCCGTGGACCGTTACCTCGAACTGGTCGACCCGATGGCGACCGTGCGCGACATGCGTGCCCGCGTGGTGGCGGTATCGCGGCCGACGGCGGATTCGGTGTCCCTCGAGTTACGGCCCACCCGGCAGTGGCGCGGATTCGATGCGGGGCAGTTCGTCCAGGTCGGCGTCGTGATCGACGGCGTCCGCCACGTGCGCTGCTACTCGCCGACCGGTTCGCGGCACCGCGCGGGTGATCCGATCCGGCTCACCGTGAAGGCCCATCCCGGCGGGCTCGTGTCGCAGTACCTGCACGAACACGCCGAGCAGGGCATGGTCGTCGACCTGTCGCCGGCCGCCGGTGACTTCCGATTGCCGGTGCACCGGCCCGATTCGGTGCTGCTCGTCAGTGGCGGCAGCGGCATCACGCCGGTGCTGTCGATGCTGCGCACGCTGCTGGACGAGGGTTATCCCGGTCGGATCGCGTTCCTGCACTACGCGCGGACGGTCGACGACATCGCCGCGCGCGACGAGCTGCACGCGATCGACGAGGCGCATGACAACGTCGCGATCGAACTGGTCGAGACCACGCGGGCGGATGCCGACGGTCGGCACTTCTGCCGCGGGCATCTGGAGCGGGTGGCCCCCGGCTTCGGGGTGGGCACCGAGGTGTTCGTGTGCGGTCCGGACGCGCTCACGTCGGCCGTGCGGCAGCTGCTCGACGCCGACGGTTTCGGTGAACAGTTGCACACCGAACGGTTCGTGATCGGCTCGACGGGGCCGGTCGACACGGCGGGCGGGACGGTCTCGTTCGCGCGCAGCGGTGTCACCGCCGACAACTCGGGGGCGAGCATCCTCGAGCAGGCCGAGGCCGCCGGACTGACACCCGAGTACGGCTGCCGGATGGGGATCTGCTTCTCCTGCACCGCGGTCAAGCGATCCGGCCGCACCCGCAACATCCGTACCGGTGACACCCACGATGACCCCGATCAGCCGATTCAGCTGTGCATCTCCGCGCCGATCGGCGACATCGAGGTCGATCTCTGATCCCACCGATCACACGACAGACAGGAGAACACGATGTTCGGAATCAGCCTGCCGGGCGTGCCCGGCTTCCTGAAGTTCTGGGAGCGTGAACCGGAAACGCGGGGCGAGATCGCGGTCATGAGCTACGACGACGTCGAGGCGCTGGGCCGGGACCTCGACGCCCTGCGCGCGGAGGTCGTCGCCGACCTGGGCGCCGTCGACCGGGAGTACATCTATCGAATCATCAAGGCGCAGCGCGGCTTCGAGGTCGCAGGTCGCGGCCTGATGTATCTCGGGTTCCTCCCACCGTTCTGGCTCGCCGGCGTCGGCGCGCTGTCGATCTCGAAGATTCTCGACAACATGGAGATCGGCCACAACGTCATGCACGGCCAGTACGACTGGATGCGCGAGCCCGGCCTGAACTCGCGGGTGTTCGAATGGGACACCGTGTGTCCGGCCGACCAGTGGAAGCACTCGCACAACTACCTGCACCACACGTACACCAACATCGTCGGCCGGGACCGCGACATCGGATACGGCATCCTGCGCATGGACGACGCTCAACGCTGGAACCCCTACTACCTCGGCAACCCGGTGTACGCGACGGCACTGATGTTCCTGTTCGAGTGGGGGGTGATGCTGCACGACCTCGAGGCCGAGAACGTGATTCAGGGCAAACGCAGCTGGGCCGACGTCAAACCACTGGTGCAGGGCTGGTGGAGCAAGGCCGGTCGTCAGGTGCTCAAGGACTACGCGGTGTTCCCGATGTTGTCGGGGCCGCTGTTCGTCTCGACGTTGCTCGGGAACGCCACCGCCAACGTGGTGCGCAACGTGTGGGCCTACTCGATCATCTTCTGCGGCCACTTCCCCTCGGGTGTACAGAGTTTCACGGAGGAGGAGACGGCCGACGAGACCCGCGGACAGTGGTACCTGCGGCAGATGCTGGGCAGCGCGAACATCAGCGGCAGCCCGCTGTTCCACATCATGTCGGGCAACCTGTCGCACCAGATCGAACATCACCTGTTCCCGGACATTCCGGCGCACCGTTACCCGGAGATGGCGCCGCGGGTCCGTGAACTGTGCGAACAGTACGGTCTGCCCTACAACACCGGGGGCTTCTTCCGGCAGATCGGCTCGGTGTGGGCCAAGATCTTCCGCCTCGCTCTTCCGCCGTCGCTCGTCGGCCCCGCACCGGTGCGCGGTGTTATCGTCGAGCGTCGGAGAACCGCTGCATGAGAGGCGCGTCGAACATGGTGGGGAAGTTCGAACGGGGCAAGGACACGGTGCAGGATCTCACCGAATCCGCGGCCACACACGTCGGCCGGATCGCCGTCATCATCACCGGAGCGGTCCGGGACGTCACCCGCGAGATCGGGGACTGGATCACCGACGGCATCGAGATGCGGGAGGCCGCGCGCAAGGCGCGGGAGGACGCGGGCGAGGACCGACCCGACCAGTAGACGGGAAACGGCTCGGGCCGGCATCGAAGGACGATGCCGGCCCGAGCCGTTCGTGGTGCTGGTGGATCAGATGACGCCCATGGCGAACATCGCGTCGGCGACCTTCACGAAGCCGGCGATGTTGGCGCCGTGCACGTAGTCACCCGGCTGGCCGTACTCGGCAGCGGTGGTGATGCAGCGCTCGTGGATGCCGCGCATGATCTTCGACAGACGCTCGTCGGTGTACTCGAAGCTCCAGGAATCGCGCGAGGCGTTCTGCTGCATCTCGAGAGCGGACGTGGCGACACCACCGGCGTTGGCGGCCTTGCCCGGTGCGAAGGCGACGCCCGAGTCACGGAAGACCTTGATGCCCTGCGGGGTGGTGGGCATGTTCGCACCCTCGGCCACAGCCTGCACGCCGCCGGCGACGAGCTTCTTCGCGGCGTCCTCGTCCAGTTCGTTCTGGGTGGCGCAGGGGAGCGCGATCTCGCACTCGACGTCCCAGATGGAGCCGCCCTCGACGTAGGTGGCGTGGGGGACCTGGTCGGCGTACTCGCAGATGCGGGCGCGCTTGACTTCCTTGATCTCCTTGAGGAGCTCGAGGTCGATGCCCTTGGGGTCGACGATGTAGCCGGCCGAGTCGGAGCAGGCCACGACGGTTCCGCCGAGCTGGTGGATCTTCTCGATGGCGTAGATCGCGACGTTGCCGGAGCCCGACACGACGACCTTCTTGCCCTCGAGGCTCTCGCCCTTGGCGGCCATCATCTCGGCGGTGAAGTATGCGACACCGTAGCCGGTGGCCTCGGTGCGGACCATCGAGCCGCCCCAGGTGAGGCCCTTACCGGTGAGGACGCCCGACTCGTACGAGTTGGTGAGGCGCTTGTACTGGCCGAACAGGTAGCCGATCTCGCGGCCGCCGACGCCGATGTCACCGGCGGGCACGTCGGTGTACTCGCCGATGTGGCGGTGCAGCTCGGTCATGAACGACTGGCAGAAGCGCATGATCTCGGCCTCGGAACGACCCTTGGGGTCGAAGTCCGAGCCACCCTTGCCGCCGCCGATGGGCAGGCCGGTGAGGGCGTTCTTGAAGATCTGCTCGAAGCCCAGGAACTTGACGATGCCCAGGTTGACGCTCGGGTGGAAGCGCAGGCCGCCCTTGTAGGGGCCGAGCACGCTGTTGTACTGGACACGGAAACCGCGGTTGACGTGCACGTTGCCGTTGTCGTCGGTCCACGGCACGCGGAAGATGATCTGACGCTCGGGCTCGCAGAGCCGCTCGATCAGGCCGGAATCGGCGTAGCGGGGGTGACGCTCGAGGACCACATGCAGAGATTCGAAGACCTCGGCTGCTGCCTGGTGAAATTCGGGCTCGCCGGCATTGCGCAGCAGGACCTGCTCGTAGATCTCCTCAACGCGGTCGCGTACAGACAACATTCACCTACCTGATTCCGTGAGAACTTATTAATCTTTCCGTTACACGATAGTCCGTAGCCGACCTACACTTCGACGGTTACCTGGGGAAAGTGAGATTGGACACGTGTAAACATCGTGTTACGCAGGGCGGGTGAGATCGGTTCGGCGTCACCCGAACAGGAGGCGGCGTTCGCCACGGAGACCGGCGCGTGATTGCCGCGTCGAGTCGCAGCTTTCACAGAAATCACATGAGTAACGCCTTTATCTTGGGTGTTTCATGGTTTGCTCGTTGATCAATGCACGAATCCGGGGGGAATCAGCGGTTGGGCCGCGCACACATTGCCTCCCCGGCCACTTGGAAGGAAATCGGTCTGTGAGAGCAACGAAGAGAAGATGGACGGCGGCACTGTCCGCTGCGACAGTCACTGTCGGACTCTCGGTTGCAATGGCGACACCTGCGAACGCGGTCGGGGGACCGTGTGGGCAGAACGGCGGAAGTCTCGGTAGCGCAGGAAGTTCCGGCAGCGCCGGAAGCTCAGGGAGTCTGGGCAGCCTGGCTTCGGGCAGCCTCGGCAGCGCGACGGGTTCGCTCATCAACTCGCTCCCGTGGATCACCGGCGCTCCCAACGGTGCGCTGCCGGTGCTGACGGGCAAGACGAAGGCCATCGAGATGGTCACCGGTCCGGGCAGCCCCAACAACAGCATCGAACGATTCAGCGTCTCCGGTACCGACCTCGGGATCATGTGGGACACCGGTAAGACCGGCGATGACCGCGAAGTCATGGTGCTCTTCGGTGACACCGTCGGCGACTGCGGCATCGAGGGCGACCAGTGGCGCAGCAACGTCCTGTTCCGCAGCGGCGACGAAGAGCTGGCTGACGGCCTGCGGATCGACAGCTCGCCGCTCGGAGCACCGAGCTTCTCGAAGCAGGTTATCGACGGGCTGCTCCCGAACCTGCGCGGCGGCTTCCCCGAGTTCACCGTCATCCCGACCGGTGGCGTCGCCGTCGACGGGGTCCAGTACGTGCGGTGGATGTCCGTCCGGTCGTGGGACACGCCGGGCGAGTGGACCACCAACTACTCCGGGCTCGCGACCTCGACCGACAACGGGGAGACCTGGCATACCGATCCCGCGACCGTCCGCATCAACCGCGACGGTCTCGAGTTCCCGATTCCGATCGTCGACGACATACCTGCCGCGTCCACTGCCAACAAGAATTGGCAGATGAGTGCCTTCCTGCCGGGCCGAGATGGAGACGACTACGTCTACGAATTCGGTACGCCCTCAGGACGTTCCGGACAGGCGCGACTCGCGCGCGTGCTGAAGACTCAGATCGCCGACCCGCAGGCGTACCAGTACTGGAACGGATCGGACTGGAGTCCGACCCTCACGGATGCGGTCCCCGTGATCGACGGCAAGGTCAGCGAGTTGTCGGTGCAGTGGAACGACTACCTCGGTAAGTACATTGCGATGTACACCGATCTCAACGGTCTCGTGATGCGTGTGGCCGACAGCCCCGAGGGTCCGTGGGTCGGCAAGCGGACCCTGATCAGTGGCACGCTGCTGCCGTCGCTGTACGGCGGGTTCATGCATCCCTGGTCGACAGGCAAGGATCTGTACTTCGTACTGACGACCTGGGATCGGTACAACGTGATCTACATGAAGTCCGATCTGGGCGGAATGAATCTCAGGACCGCGGTTCCGATGGACAGCCCCGACCCCGCAGTCACCGGCGAGCAGCGGCTCGAAGGCTTCCAGACCCCCGAAGGGTTCGTCGAGGCCGCCGACGTCGAGTGATTTCGCCTGCTTCGTGAAGTGCGGCCCGTCCCCGGCATTCGGGGGGGGGCGGGCCGCCCCGCGTTTTGCGCACTTGTCGGTGTTCGAGGGCGGGGTCGGGGAACGACAAGTGCGCACAGCGGGGAATTGTGGATCCGGATTGACCTGCGGGTGTTAGGTTTCGACCGGTCGGGGGTCAGGTCGGCGACTTGGGGGGAACTGTATGCGCAGGTCGTTCATCGGCATCCTCGCGCTCGTTGTGATCGCCGGCTACGGTCCGGTCGCAATGGCGCCGACGGCGGTGGCCGATCAGATGCCGGTCCCGCACAACTTCTATGACGGGATCGGGCTCGAGGCCGCCAATCCCGGCGGCTCGATTCCCGGATCGAACGACTGGAGTTGCAGGCCGAGCGCGGAGCACCCCGTGCCGGTGGTGCTTGTCCACGGCACCGGCGCCAACAGGCAGACCAACTGGGCCACTTACGTTCCGCTGCTGAAGAACGAAGGCTATTGCGTGTTCGCGCCCACCTACGGCACGAGACCCGGTGCGACATGGCCCGCCAGCGCCCTCGGTGCGCTGACGCCGCTGGACCAGAGCGCCGAGCAACTCTCCGATTTCGTGGACGAGGTCCTCGCCGCCACCGGTGCGACCGAGGTCGACATCGTCGGTCACTCGCAGGGCACCCTGATGCCGAACTACTACGTGAAGTTCCTCGGCGGCGCCGCGAAGGTGGACAAGTACGTCTCGCTGGCACCGCTGTGGGGTGGGGCCGGCGCATTCTGGGCCGGCGAGATCACGTCCTTCGTCGAGCAGAACGGGCTCAGGCCGCTGCAGGAACAGACGTTCGGCCAGCTCTGCGCCTCGTGTCTCGACATGGCGCCGGGCGCCGATTTCGTCGACAAGATCAACGAAGGCGGGAGCCCCTACGCGCCGGGCGTCACCTACACGAACATCGCAACCCGCTACGACGAACTGGTGGTGCCGTACACCAGCGGGCTGGTGCCCGGGCCCGAGACGACCAACATCGTGGTGCAGGACCAGTGCCCGCAGGACTACTCCGAGCACGCGGCCCTCGGAGCGTCGCCCATCGCGGCCGTGCACGTGCTCAACGCATTGGACCCGGAGCACCCGCGTCCGGTGCCGTGCATGATGATCTCGCCGCTCACTGGGCTGCCGATCGGGTGAGGAAGACGGCGGAAGCGCTATTACGTGATCGTCTGCATGAGGTCGGCATTGACGGCATCGGCCATGTTCTTCGAGTGCTCTTCGACCACCGCCTCGTGCGACGGGAGGGCGCGCGCCTCGGTAGCCGAATTGATGGAATCCAGGTGCTTGCAGTTCCCATCGACCGTGAGGGTCCGAAAGACATCGGGTCCGGAAAGCCCCGAGCGCCAGGTCCGCCGAACCCGATCGTTGAGACCAGTCGGGTCTGATCCAGGTTCGAGATGTCTGGGGTGATCGAGCGGGCGACCGCGTCGTAGCTCTCGCATGAGAGCAGTGCACGAGCATCGTCGTGCCCGATCGGCCTGCCTTGACGGTCATGGAGGCGTACGTCCTCGTAGATCGCGGATCTGTCTACCCCGTGGTGGTCGTGAACTTCGGCACGATCGTAAGAATTTTCGGGAGCCTGCAGCGCGCTCGCGCTCGCGGTCGCGGGGATCACGCTTCTGGCCACCACTCGAGTCGTCCCGAGTTGCTGGCGCGATTGGGGCGATGGCCAGCGGATGCAGGTCTCTGTCAGTCGGCTCTGCGTGCCGTCACACTGCTTGTGTGAGAAACGATCTGGGGTCCAGTGAACAAGCAGTCGATCGGCGGACACGCCGTGTAGACGATCTCGACTGCGCGGAGAGCCGACGCGACGAGGCCACCATCGATGCGGCTCGCAGGGGCTACCGCGACATCGAGTGCATCGTCGGCGAAATCCGGAACGCCGGCTGGCCTCGAAGCCGGTTCACCCTCACGTTCACCCTGTCGGCCGACCGGTTTGTCCGAATCCTGGGCTATGGTCCCCACGTTTGATTCAGACGAAAGAACATGTGGGGGATCGAGAGTGCGGAAGTTCATGGCTGCTGGCGTAGTGGCAGCAGCATCGGTAGGAATCGTCCTTGGCAGCACGGGGGTCGCTTCTGCGGCAACAACGTTCCCGGGAATGCAGGGCGTGTACCGGGTCGGGATCGACATCGCGCCCGGCACCTACAGCACCGACGGCTCCGTCATGGGTCCATGGCAGCCCTGCACCTGGGCTCGCGCCAAGGTCACCCCGATGGGTGTGGAGCCGATCGCGGTCGGCCAGTTGACGGGGCCTGGCCAGGTCACGATCGAGCGTGGCGATGACGCGTTCATCTCTGCGGGTTGTGCCGACTGGACCCTTGTCGGTGGCACGGGCTCACTGGACACCGGCTCGCTGACCGGTTCGTTGGATGCCGGATCTCTGACCGGGTCGCTCGCGGGCTCGATCGTGGGTGGCGCGAACAACGGCTCAGCCGGATCGCTTGCGGGTTCGCTGCTCGGCTCGCTGATGGGCCGCTGAACACAGGGTTTGGCCGGTGCCTGACCACAGGTAGGCGTGTCCCAGCCAGTCCTGGTTGGGACACGCCTTTTCTGCACTCACAGACGGGATGTTGAAAATGCGTGTCTCTAGTTCGATCGTTCGGCGCACAGGTGCGGGAATCGTGGTTTTGTCGGCAGCGTTCGCGCTGACTGCCTGCGGCGGTGACGATTCCAGCTCACCGAAGACCACCACCACGGTTGTGTCTTCAACTACGAAGGCGACCACCACCGCCAAGGCCACGACAACCACCGCCAAGGTCACAACAACCACCGCGGTTCCGCCGACAACGACGCCGTGGCTCGCTCCGGCTGCTGTCGAACCGCCGCCTGCCGTGCCGGCTCCGATCGTGAACGAACCGGCATCCGCGCCTGCACCGCTCGTCGCCCCGGCCCCTGCTCCCGCTCCCGCTCCGGCTCCGGCAGCGGTTGCTCCGGCACCGGCACCGGCACCGGCACCGGCACCTGCTCCCGCAGCGAGCGCGTACTACCCGAACTGCAAAGCCGCGAAAGCAGCAGGCGCCGCACCCCTCTACAGCGGCGATCCCGGCTACAGCAGCAAGCTGGACCGCGACGGTGATGGCGTCGCCTGCGAATAGATCTGGGAGCGCACCATGGTTCAGTTCCGCAAGTCGAGGAAGTTCGGGCCAGTCCGCCTGACCGCGTCCCAACGCGGCCTGGGAGTGAGCGTCGGAGCCGGCCCCCTCCGCGTCAGCAGGGGCGCTGACGGCAAAGTCCGGCGAACCATCCGTGTCCCGGGAACCGGCGTCTACGACACGAAGGTCATCAGGGGGACCACGAGACAGGCTGCGGCGGCTCCGAAGGCGGCGAAGCCAACTCCACCGAAGAAGGAGTACTCGAATACCACGAACGGTCTCTGCGCGATCGCTCTAGCCGCCATGATCGGAATCCCCTCGATCAGCTCCGGATTCGTCATTGGAATCGTGATCGCGGGAGTGCTCCTCCTCGGTGGTGTCGCACTGCTCTTCGACAACTCCGACTCCGGCCGGCAGAGCAAGCCACGTCTACCTACCCAGGCTGGATGGTACGAAGACCCGTACAAAACCGATCAACAGCGCTATTGGACGGGGGCGGAGTGGTCGAGTCATACGCGCGTCACGCCGACTCGGCGACGCGCATGAGCCTGCCGCCGGGATCAGGGGCCGAGGCATGAGGGGCAATCATGAAGGGCAACAGTAAGGCTGGCGGGATCGCGATCCTGATTGCGATCGGGCTGGTGTTCGCGTTCTGGAAGTGGATCGTCGGGTTCGCGGTCGTGTGCCTGGCGGTGTGGGGCGCCTACGCCGGCCTCACGGCCGCGGCTCGACGGCATCAGGAACGGACCGCGAAGGAGCGTGCCGACAACGCCGCCCTGGCCGCCCGCGCTGACGAACAACACCAGGAGTACCTAGCTGGTAAGGACGATGGACTGTACGGCAACTACCAGCCGGCGCCACTGGACTAGTCGACCGTCTCCGCTACTGGTGCAAACCTGGGCGCGGTTCGCGGCACTCGCGGGCGACTGCAGCGTCGTTGAAGTGCCAGTTGTTCAGAATGGCTTGTCTCACGGGTGATCGGTGACGGGATCGGGGTCCGGCGGCAAGCCTGAGCCGAAATCGATACGCACACCTGTGGTGCCGATCTTGCCCGGTCGTCAATTGGTCACCCGGACCACCGGGTTCTCGGTAACCCACATCGGGAGCTGACTACCGTCGGGGGCTGGCGACGGCACTCGACCAGGGACGACTGTTTCGGCCATGGTCGGGTCCATGACCTGGTGGTAGACATCATCGATCAGACGATCGACGTTCGTATCCAGCCGCTGACCTGGCTGAATCCGGTGGGAAACCGATGGGGGAGCGGACGGCGAGTCTTCCGACTCGGGCCCGCGGCCTTGTCTACCTGCTGTAATGGTGCCCCCGGCAGGAATCGAACCTGCGACCTAGAGATTAGAAGGCTCTTGCTCTATCCAACTGAGCTACGGAGGCGCGCGGGAAAGCATACCCGCTGAATGGGGATGATCTGTGCATCCGGGTCAGCTCCAGAGCGTCACGTGCACCTTCGGCTTGAAGTGCGTCACTTCGACGCCGGTGCCGCGGATCATCGCCTGGATGCACCGCGGTGTGCTGACGAAGTGCAGCAGTTCGGATGCCGCGGGTTGCAGGTGCTGGTGGTGCAGCGTGGTGGCGCACCATTCGCCCGTGGCGCGCAGGTCGGGGCCGTCGATCCGGGCGAGCGATCCCTCCGACAGTTCGTCGCCCACCGCGAACCCGAGGGCCAGGGTGAGCGCGGACGAGCGTCGGACAGCCTCGGCGGCGGCGGCGTCGCTCTGGAAGATCCGCTGCCGGTCCCGGGGAATGTCGAGGGCGCGCAGCAGGTGCCGCATCGCGCCGTCGCCGCCGGCTGCGGACGGGCCGAGGAACCACTGTTGCTCGCGCAGCCGGGGCCGCGACGGGTGTGTATGGGCGAGTGGATGATCGGGTGCACAGACGGTGAGGACCTCGTAGTGCAGGAAGGGGTGCACGCACAGCGGTTCGCCGTCGACTATGCGGGGGCCGAGCGCGACGTCGACCGCCCGGGACGCGATCAGGCTCGCGAACTGGCGGACCGGGTGGACACTGAGTTCCACCGCGAGATCCTTCGCCCGCCCGGCGAACATGTCGATCAGCCCGGGGGCGGCGTGCTCGGCGAAAAGGGGTGATGCGGCGAGCCGTAGGAGCCGTCGTCCGTGTCCGGCCTGGCTCACCTCGAGGGCCGTCTGCTGCTGCAACCCCAGGATCTCCACGGCCCGGCTCGCGAGGCGCAGCCCGCCGGGCGTGAACGCGAGGCCGGACGGCCGGCGGCAGTACAGCGGATCGTCGAGCTCCTTGCGGAGCTGGGCGATATGCATGGAGACGCCCGAATCCGTCATGCCTAATTCGCGGGCGGCCGCTCGAACCGATCCGAGTCGCACCACCGCGGAATAGGCTCGCAGTTGAGCGGGTGTCACGGAATCGAGGGTACGTCCCGGCAAAGATCGACATCCGCGATTCGGCCCGTCGGACCTGCGTCGACGGCCGGGGCTGGAGGCCGACTCGATGCGTGACGTGTTGCCCGATCTGCTCGAAACCTGGCGGGCCGGGGACACCGCCGGACTGGCCACCGTCGTCGCCACGTTCCGGTCCGCGCCGCGTGCCCCCGGGGCCGCGATGGTGGTGGCGCCGGACGGCGTCGTCGCCGGATCTGTGTCCGGTGGGTGCGTCGAGGGCGCGGTGTACGAACTGGCGTCGGAGGTGGTCGCCACCGGCGAGCCGGTGCTCGAGCGCTACGGAGTGAGCGACGACGACGCGTTCGCGGTCGGGCTCACGTGCGGCGGCATCCTCGACGTGTTCGTCGAGCCCGTCTCGCCGCGCACGTTCCCGGACCTCTCCGATGTCGCGGCCGACGTCGAAGCCCGCCGGCCGGTGGCCGTCGCCACCGTGATCGACCACGAGGACCGCACACGGGTCGGCCGGCATCTCGTCGTCCGTCCGGAGACGTCGACGGGTTCGCTCGGGTCGCCGCGTGCCGACGAGGCCGTCACCGACGACGGCCGCGGACTGCTCGCCGCGGGCCGGACGGCGGTGCTCGAGTACGGGCCGGAGGGCCAGCGCCGCGGCGACGGGATGCGCGTGTTCGTCGCGAGCTACGCACCGCCGGCGCGGATGCTGGTGTTCGGTGCGATCGACTTCGCGGCCGCCGTGGCGCGGCAGGGCGCGTTCCTCGGGTACCGCGTCACGGTGTGCGACGCGCGGGAGGTGTTCGCAACCGCGAGTCGTTTCCCGACGGCCGAGGAGGTGGTGGTCGACTGGCCGCACCGCTACCTGGCCGCCGAGGCCGCGGCGGGTCGGATCGACGGCCGCACAGTGATCTGCGTACTCACCCACGACCCCAAGTTCGACGTCCCGCTGCTCGAAGTGGCGCTGCGGCTGCCGGAGGTGGGGTACGTGGGGGCGATGGGTTCCGAACGCACGCATCTCGACCGGCTAGCGCGGCTGCGCGAGGCGGGGCTCACCGACGACGAACTGGCCCGCCTGTCGAGTCCGATCGGTCTGGACCTGGGGGCCCGGACGCCGGAGGAGACGGCGGTGTCGATCGCAGCGGAGATCATCGCGCGGCGGTGGGGCGGCGGTGGGCTTCCCCTGCGTGACCTGCACGGACGAATTCACCACGAGCAATCCGGATGATCACGACAGGTCCGGCGCGCACGCGATCAAGTGATCCCTGAATCGTGCTTGACGGCGCCCTCGGCCGGGCACAGGCTGGAGGGTATCCGGCGGCGTGAGGGGTGCCACATGCAGGTTCCGGGACTGTTCGAATACGAACGCGCGACCGACGTCGAGCACGCGATCGCGCTGCTCGACCGACTCGGTGACGAGGCACGGGTCGTCGCGGGCGGGCACAGCCTGCTGCCGATGATGAAACTCCGCCTCGCCAACCCCGAGTATCTGATCGACATCAACGATCTGGTCGCCGAACTCGGCGACATCACCGTCGAACCCGGCGCCGTGCGGATCGGCGCCATGGTGCGGCACCGCCAGATCCTGGAGTCCGACGACCTCGCGGAGTTGTTCCCGATCTTCCGGGACGCCGAACGGGTGATCGCCGACCCGGTCGTCCGCAACCGCGGCACCATCGGCGGGTCGCTGTGCCAGGCCGACCCCGCCGAGGACCTGACGACGGTGTGCTCGGTGATCGGGGCCGTGTGCGTCGTCCGCGGACCGACGGGGGTGCGTGAGGTGCCGATGGACGACTTCCTCGTCGGGCCCTACGAGACCGCGGTGCGCGGCAACGAGATCCTCGTCGAGGTGCGCATCCCGCGCGAGCACGCCGGCGGCAGTGCGTACGCGAAAGTGGAACGGCGGGTGGGTGACTGGGCGATCGCCGCCGCAGGTGCCTCGATGTGGCTGGACGGCGAGCGGATCGGCGGTGCCCGGGTGGGGCTCACCGCGGTGCAACCCGACGCCGCCCGCGTCGCCGCCATCGGGGAGTACCTCGGCGGACTGGCGCTGTCCGAGGACGTGTTCATCGAGGCCGGGGTCCTCGCCGGGCAGGCCTGCGATCCGGTGACCGACCCGCGCGGAACCGCCGCCTACAAGCGCCATCTCGCCGGGGAACTGACCGTCCGCGCGCTGCGGACGGCCGCACAGCGTGCCTCGGGAACACTCGACGGAACGGACTCGTGACATGCAGGTGACGATGACGGTCAACGGCACCGAGGTGTCCGAGGATGTGGAGCCAAGGATGCTGCTGGTCCACTTCCTGCGGGACCGGCTGGGGCTCACCGGAACACACTGGGGCTGCGACACCAGCAACTGCGGAACGTGCGTGGTGTCGGTCGACGGTGAGCCGGTGAAGTCGTGCACGATGCTCGCGGTGATGGCCGGTGGACGAGACGTCCGCACCGTGGAGGGCCTCGCGACCGACGGGGTGCTCGATCCCGTGCAGGAGGGATTCATGCAGTGCCACGGACTGCAGTGCGGCTTCTGTACCCCCGGTATGATGATCACCGCCCGCGCCCTGCTCGATCGCGATCCGGACCCCGACGAGCAGACCATCCGCGAGGCCATCTCCGGCCAGATCTGCCGCTGCACCGGCTACACGACCATCGTCCGGTCGGTCCGCTGGGCCGCCGAGCACGGCGGTGCGACGACCGACACCGTGACGACGGGAGGCGCGTCGTGACCACGCTGGACGAACCGGCCGAGGTGGACCCGGACCGGGTCGCGAACGACGAGAAGCCGTGCGGGCACGGCCGGATGCTGCGCAAGGAGGACCCTCGGTTCATCCGGGGCCGGGGCCGCTACGTCGACGACGTCCAACTGCCCGGCATGCTGCACCTGGCGATCTTGCGGTCGCCGGTCGCGCACGCCCGCGTCGTGCGCATCGATACGACCGCGGCGCAGGCGCACCCGAAGGTGGCGGCGGTGGTGACCGGGGCGGACCTCGCCGAGAAGAGCCTGGCGTGGATGCCGACGCTGTCGAACGACGTGCAGGCTGTCCTCGCCACCGACAAGGTGCGGTTCCAGGGGCAGGAGGTGGCGTTCGTCGTCGCCGAGGACCGCTACGCCGCGCGCGATGCACTGGAGCTGATCGACGTCGAGTACGAGATTCTCGATCCGGTCATCGACGCGCGCCGCGCGCTCGAACCGGACGCCCCGGTGATCCGCACCGACCTCGACGGCAAGACCGACAACCACTGTTTCGATTGGGAAACAGGGGACGCGGAGGCCACCGAGGCGGCGTTCGACAGGGCGGACGTCGTGGTGCGGCAGGAGATCGTCTACCCCCGGGTTCATCCGGCGCCGATGGAGACGTGCGGTGCCGTCGCCGACTACGACGCGGTGGACGGCAAGCTCACGCTGTGGTCCACGAGCCAGGCGCCGCACGCGCACCGCACGCTGTACGCATTGGTGGCCGGGCTGCCCGAACACAAGATCCGTGTCATCTCTCCCGACATCGGCGGCGGGTTCGGCAACAAGGTCCCGATCTATCCGGGCTACGTGTGCGCGATCGTCGGTTCGCTGCTCACCGGCAAGCCCGTCAAGTGGATGGAGGACCGCAGCGAGAACCTCACCAGCACCGGTTTCGCCCGCGACTACATCATGGTCGGGGAGATCGCCGCGACCGCCGAGGGCAAGATCCTCGCGATCCGCACCGACGTCCTCGCCGACCACGGCGCGTTCAACGGGACCGCGGCGCCGGTGAAGTACCCGGCCGGCTTCTTCGGGGTGTTCACCGGCAGCTACGACCTCGAGGCCGCGTATTGCACGATGACCGCCGTCTACACCAACAAGGCACCCGGCGGGGTGGCTTACGCGTGCTCGTTCCGGATCACCGAGGCGGTGTACCTGGTGGAGCGCCTGGTCGACTGCCTCGCGTTCGATCTCGACATGGATCCGGCCGAGTTGCGGATGCGGAATCTGCTTCGGCCCGAACAGTTCCCGTACACCAGCAAGACGGGCTGGAAGTACGACTCCGGCGACTACGCCACCACGATGCGCAAGGCCATGGACATGATCGGCTACGACGCGCTGCGCCGCGAGCAGGCCGAGAAGCGCGAGCGCGGTGAGCTGATGGGCATCGGGATGTCGTTCTTCACCGAGGCCGTCGGCGCGGGCCCGCGCAAGGACATGGACATCCTCGGCCTCGGCATGGCCGACGGCTGCGAGCTGACCGTGCACCCCACCGGCAAGGCGGTCGTCCGGATCTCGGTGCAGACCCAGGGGCAGGGGCACGAGACGACGTTCGCGCAGATCGTCGCCGAGGAACTCGGCATCCCGCCCGAGGACGTCGACGTGGTGCACGGCGACACCGACAACACCCCGTTCGGGCTCGGCACGTACGGCAGCCGATCCACCCCGGTGTCCGGTGCCGCGGCCGCGCTGGTGTCGCGCAAGGTCCGCGACAAGGCACGGATCATCGCGTCGGGAATTCTCGAGGTCTCCGTATCGGACTTGGAATGGGAGAAGGGGCACTTCCACGTGAAGGGTGATCCGTCGGCGGCGGTCACCATCCAGGACATCGCGATGCGCTCGTACGGCGCGGGGGACCTGCCCGACGGCATCGAGGGCGGCCTCGAGGCCCAGATCTGTTACAACCCCGAGAATCTCACTTACCCGTACGGCGCCTACTTCTGTGTCGTCGACATCGATCCGGGCACCGGCGTGGTGAAGGTGCGTCGCTTCCTCGCGGTCGACGACTGCGGCACCCGCATCAATCCGATGATCATCGAGGGGCAGGTGCACGGCGGCATCACCGACGGAATCGGTATGGCGCTCATGGAGATCATCGCGTTCGACGAGGATGGCAACTGCCTGGGCGGCTCGCTCATGGACTACCTCATCCCCACTGCGTTGGAGGTGCCGCACCTCGAGACCGGTTTCACCGTCACCCCGTCGCCGCACCACCCGATCGGGGCCAAGGGGATCGGTGAGAGCGCGACCGTCGGGTCGCCTCCGGCCGTGGTGAACGCCGTCGTCGACGCGCTCAAGCCGTTCGGGGTGCGGCACGCCGACATGCCGCTGACACCGTCGCGGGTATGGGAGGCGATGCAGGGTCGACCGACCCCGCCGATCTGACGAGGAGAGTGCGATGGACCTGAGTGCGCGCGCCGCACAACTGACGGGCGAGCGGCGCCCGTTCGTGCGCGCGACGGTGGTCCGTGCCCAGCAGCCGACGTCGGCGTCGCCGGGTGACCGTGCGATCCTGTTGGGGGACGGCACGATCGAGGGGTTCGTCGGCGGACACTGCGCCCAGAACTCGGTGCGCGGCGCGGCGGCCGACGTCCTCGAGTCGGGGGAGAGCCTGCTGCTGCGGATCCTGCCGGACGGCGGGGTGGACTACCCGGAGGCGCCGGGCGCGAGTGTCGTCGTCAATCCGTGCCTGTCCGGTGGTGCGATGGAGATCTTCCTCGAGCCGTGCCTGCCCGCCCCGATCGTGCGGGTGGTCGGCACGACACCGGTCGCCGACGCCGTCGCGGACCTGGCGGGCCGTCTCGACCTGGACGTCCGTCGCGGCGTCGAACCGGTCGAGGACGAGACCGCGGTGATCGTGGCAAGCCTGGGTGGGGACGAGCCGACGGCGATCCGGGCGGCGCTCGACACCGGTGCCGGGTACGTAGGGCTCGTGGCCGGCCGGGTGCGCGGTGCCGCCGTCGTCGCCGAACTGGACCTCGATCCCGCGCAGCGCGCCGTCGTGCACACGCCCGCGGGGCTGCCGATCGGCGCCCGCACTCCCGGCGAGATCGCGGTGTCGATCCTCGCCGAACTGGTGCGGGCGATCCGCGTCGAGCAGCTTCCCGTCGGAAGTCGTTACGAGGCAGGGGAGGCGAGCGTGGGGGAGGTCGGCGCCGCGTTGACCGTGATCGACCCGGTGTGCGGCATGACCGTCACCGTCGACGACGACACCCCGCACCTGCAGATCGACGGCGAGGACTACTGGTTCTGCGCGCCCGGGTGTCGGCGTACCTACGAGAAGGAGCGTGCGCGATGTTCGTGACCGGACTCGTCCTGGCGGCCGGCGCGTCGCGGCGGCTGGGCCGGCCGAAGCAACTGCTGCCGTACCGCGGCGCGACATTGCTCGACGCCACTCTCGCCGTCGCGCGCGCGTGCCGGTTCCGGCAGTTGCTGGTGACCGTGCCCGGCACGGCGGACGCGATCGAGGACCTGGTCGACCTGCGCGGCTGCACGGTCGTGCATTGTCCTGACGCGGGGAGCGGATGCTCGGCATCGGTGAAGGCGGCGCTACCGGAGGTCGATCCCCTGGCGTCCGGGATCGTGCTGATGCTCGGGGACCAGCCCGGTGTCACACCGGCCACCGTGCGGGCGCTGGTGGAGCGGGGGCGGCTCGAGAACATCGGCCTGTGCCGGTACGCCGACGGCCCGGGGCATCCACTGTGGTTGGGGCGCAGTGTGTTCGGTGACCTCGCCGAGCTGTACGGGGACAAGGCGGTGTGGAAGCTCTTCGACCGCGCCGTTGCCGACACGTTCGAGATCCCGGCCGAGGGCCGGATCCCGCTCGACGTCGACACGTGGGACGGCTACCGGGCACTGCTCGACCAGGACCGGGACGCGTCGTGATCGCTTCCGCCGCCCCCGCGTTCGCCGACATCGAGGACCTGACGCGACGGTTCGACGCGCAGGACTACCTGCTCGACGAGGGCACGGCGACGGCGCTGTACCTCGCGTTGCGGCTCGGCCGACCGCTGTTGCTCGAGGGCGAGCCGGGGGTCGGCAAGACGACGGCGGCCAAGGCGCTCGCCGCCGCACTGGGGACGCCGCTGGTGCGGCTCCAGTGCTACGAGGGTCTCGGCGCGGACGAGGCGCTGTACGACTGGAACTACCAGCGGCAGTTGCTCGCAGTGCGGCTGTCGGAGGCGCACGGGGAGCGGCTGCGGGAGGCGGACCTGTTCACCGAGCAGTTCCTGCAGGAGCGTCCGATCCTGCGGTGTGTGCGACACCGCGGTCCGCTCCCACCGGTGCTACTGATCGACGAGATCGACCGTGCCGACGACGAATTCGAGGCGCTGCTGCTCGAGTTCCTCGGCGAGTCGTCTGTGACGGTTCCCGAACTCGGCACGTTCGTCGCGGAGCGGCCGCCCACCGTGGTCCTGACGTCCAACCGCAGCCGGGACCTGCACGACGCGCTGCGCCGCCGCTGCCTCTACCACTGGATCGACTACCCGGCGCCCGCGCGGGCGGCCGCGATCCTGCGCCGCACCGTGCCCGGCGCCGACACCGCCCTGATCACCGGTGTCACCGACTTCGTGGCGTCGGCCCGATCCCTCGACCTCGACAAGGCGCCGGGCATCGCGGAGGCCATCGACTGGGTGTCCGCGCTCGCGGCACTCGGGGCCGCGGATCTGGCGCCGGCCGCCGCCCTTGCGAGTCTCGGCGCGATCGCGAAGACCCCCGACGACCGCGTCGTGCTGGCCGAGGCGGCCGGCGAGTACGCGGCCGGCCGGACAACCCCCTGAGACGACCGAGAGGACCGGCATGAAGATCGCAGACGAGTTCACCGTCGATGCACCGATCGACCGCGCGTGGGAGGTCCTCACCGATCTCGAGGGCATCGCACCGCTGCTGCCCGGCGCCACGATGACCGGACGGGAGGGCGACGACTACCTCGGCACCGTGAAGATCAAGGTCGGCCCGGTGACGAGCGAGTTCGCCGGGCGGGCATCGTTCACCGAGAAGGACGAGGATTCCCACACCGCGGTGATCGATGCGCGCGGCCGGGAGAAGCGCGGCAGCGGCAACGCATCGGCCACGATCACCGCCCGCCTCCACGAGGACGGTGGCGCGACCCGCGTCACGGTGGACACCGACATGAAGATCGTCGGCAAACTTGCCCAGTTCGGCAGCGGCATGATCGCGCAGGTCTCCGAGAAGCTCATGGGCCAGTTCGCGGCGTCGCTCGAGGACAAGCTCGCCGCGGACGGTGCGGAGCCGGCCGCCCCGGACGACGTCGTACCGCTGCCGGTCGGCTCGGCAGCGCCACCGGAGGTACAGCCCATCGACCTGATCGAGCTGGCCGGCGGGTCGACGGCGCGGCGCGCGCTGCCGTGGATCGTCGCGGTCGTCGCCGCCGTCGTCGTCTTCACGATCCTGCGCTCGCGGCGGACGTGACCGGATCGGCGGCGCTGCTGCGCGGCGTCGACCTCGCGGCGTTCGCCGTCGCGCTCGTCACCCGCGCCCGCCGCGCCGGGATCGACGTCTCGGCGAGCGGCGCCGCCCGGTTCACCGAGGCCCTGCGGGCACTGCCACCCACCGGTCGGCGACGGCTGTACTGGACCGCGCGGGTCAGCCTCGTGGGTCGGCACACCGACATCGAGCGGTTCGACGCGGTCTTCGCTGCCGTGTTCGACGACGCGGTACTCGCGCTCGACCCCGCAGCCCGTACGTCGGCGACGCACACGAACCGGACGCGGGCCGGCGCCGGGTCCGACGACGGGGGAGCCGCCACCGGGCACCGTCGACGGGCCGCACCGCCGTGGGCGACCCTCGACACCACCGTGACCCCGGCGCCGGACCGGAGCGTGGACGGCGCGGCGACCGCGGTGACGCTGCGGCTGCCGAGCCCCCTCGAGGCGATCTCCGACGAACCGTTCGGACTGCTGCGCGACGACGACCTGCGACGGCTGGGCCGCTGGCTCGAACAGACCGAGCCGCACTGGCCCCGCCGGCCGAGCCGTCGCCGCGAACCGCACCGACACGGTCGGGTGGACCTGCGGGCCACGATGCGCCGGGCCCGCGACACCGGATTCGAACCGGTCCGCCTGGTGCGGTCCCGCCGGCGCGAGAGACCCCGGCGGATCGTCCTGCTGTGTGACGTGAGCCGATCGATGCACGGATACGCCGACGTGTACGTGCACCTCATGCGGGCGGCGGTGGTGCGGGGCAATGCCGAGGTGTTCGCGTTCTCGACCCATCTGACCCGGCTGACGCCCGTCCTCGCGCACCACAGCGCGGACGTGGCAGTCGCGCGAGCCAGCGAGCGCGTCGTCGACAGGTTCGGTGGCACACACATCGCCGGCAGCCTGGCGGCACTGTTGTCCTCACCACACGGAAACGCCCTGCGCGGCGCCGTCGTGATCGTCGCGTCGGACGGCTGGGACAGCGACGAGCCCGCCGCGCTGGCCCGCGCCGTCGCCCGCATCCGGCGGCGGGCACACCGGGTGGTGTGGCTCAATCCGCGTGCTGGGACACCGGGATTCGAGCCGTCGGCCGGGTCGATGGCGGCGGCGTTGCCGCACTGCGACCACTTCCTCTCGGCACACACCATCGCCGCGCTCGGGGAAATGCTGACGACCGTCGCCCGGAGCGCTTTAGTCGCGCGTGCCCGCGACTCGGGTGAGGCGTAAGTCCGACAGATTGTCGTAGGTCCTACCCTTGTCGGTATGGCAACACCCCTGCGCGAGCAGTCCGACCACGCTCCCGTCAGTCCACCCCGAGCAGGATCCGGCGTCGTGTACGCGGTCAGCGGCGTTCTCGCCGGGCTCGTCGCCGCGCTGGTCGTGGCGATGTCCGCGTCCCAGGCGCTGGTCTTGATGGGCATCCCCGACCCGGGACCCTTCACCACCTACGGTCTACCCGCGCTGCGCGCGGTCAGCGAGGTCGCCGCCGTCATCGCGGTCGGATCCTTGCTGTTCGCGGCGTTCCTGGTGCCGCCCCAGAAGTCGGGAGTCCTCGACGTCGACGGTTACCGCGCGATCCGGACCGCCTCGGCCGCGGCGTTCGCGTGGGCGCTGTGCTCTGTGATCATGGTGCCGCTGACGCTGTCGGACACGTCCGGCCAGCCGTTCTCGGAGGCCGCGAAGCCGTCCAACCTCTTCTCCGCGATCGGGCAGGTCGAGACCGCCGTGGCCTGGCAGTGGACCGCGATCCTGGCCGTCGTGCTGGCGATCCTGTCGCGGATCGTGCTGCGCTGGTCGTGGACGCCGTTCCTGTTGGCGCTCAGCGTCGCGACGATGATGCCGCTCGCAGTCACCGGGCACTCGTCGTCCGGCGGTTCGCACGACGTCGCCACCAACAGCCTGATCTGGCACCTCGTCGGGGCGGCGTTCTGGGCCGGTGGCCTGTTCGCGCTACTCGCACACGCCCGCCGGCGCGGGGCCTACACCGACGTCGCGGCGCGCCGGTTCTCGTTCGTGGCGACCATCTGCTTCGTCTCGATGGCACTGAGTGGTGTGATCAATGCGCTGGTGCGACTGCCGATCGGTGATCTGTTCACCACCACGTACGGGCGACTGATCGTCGCCAAGGTCGTCGCGCTGGTCCTGCTCGGTGTGTTCGGCTGGATGCAGCGTCGCCGGGCGCTTCCCGCGCTCGCAGCCAACCCGGAATCTCGCAGCGCGCTCATTCGGTTCGCGGGCGCCGAGGCGCTCGTGTTCGCCGCGACGATCGGCATCGCGGTCGGCCTGGGTCGTACCCCGCCGCCGCCACCGGCCACGCTGCCGACGCTCACCGAGGTGGAACTCGGCTACAACCTCGACGGCCCGCCGACCTTCGGGCGTTTCGTCACGGACTGGCGTTTCGACCTGATCTTCGGCACCGCCGCGATCGTCCTCGCGGTGCTCTACATCGTCGGGCTGCGCACGCTGCGCAAGCGTGGCGACAGCTGGCCCGTCGGTCGCACGATCGCGTGGATGTGCGGCTGCGCCGTGCTGCTGATCGGCACCTCCTCGGGTGTGGGCCGGTACGCCCCGGCGATGTTCAGCGTCCACATGGGTGCGCACATGGCGTTGTCGATGCTGGCTCCCGTTCTGTTGGTGCTCGGTGGCCCGTTCACCCTCGCGCTGCGAGCGCTGCGACCGGCGGGCAAGGACGGTGTGCCAGGTCCCCGCGAGTGGCTGCTCGCGTTCCTGCACAGCCCGATCTCCCGATTCCTCACCCAGCCGATCGTCGCGTCGGTGCTGTTCGTCGGCGGTTTCTACGCGCTCTACCTCGGCGGCATCTTCGGCGCGAACGTCGACAGCCACACCGCGCACGTGCTGATGAACCTGCACTTCATCCTCAGCGGCTACCTGTTCTACTGGGTCGTCATCGGCATCGACCCGTCACCGCGGCAGCTGCAGCCCATCACCAAGTTGGCGATGGTGTTCGGGTCGCTGCCGTTCCACGCGTTCTTCGGCATCGCGCTCATGAGCATGGGCGAGGTCATGGGTGCGACGTTCTACCGCTCGCTGGGGCTGGGCTGGAACGCCGACCTGCTCGAGGACCAGCGGCTGGGCGGCTCCATCGCATGGGCCACCGGCGAGGTCCCCCTGGTGCTCGTCATGCTCGCCCTGCTGGTGCAGTGGTCGCGCAGCGACCAGAAGACCGCCAAGCGAGTCGACCGTGCCGCCGACCGCGACGACGGCGCCGACCTGGCCGCACACAATGCGATGTTCGCCGAACTGGCCCGCCGTGACCGCGAGTCGGGTAGGTAGCACACCCGCACGACACGAACCGTCGCCGAACCCGGGTCCCGGGCGAGGCTGTGGATACGACTCGGGTTCGTCCACAGATTCGTCCGGACCCGGATTCGAGCCCGAATCCACGGCATCGTCGAACGCACCGTCCCAACCGGGCGGTGCGTTCGCCGTTCCGGCGACGCGACAGGAGACAGACGCGCGAGGGGGCACTCGATGTACGAGACACACGGCACGGTCGTGGGCACGGTGATCACCGATCCGGTCAAGCGGGAAACCGCGTCCGGTGAAGAGGTGATGAGCTTCCGGATGGCGAGCAACGTGCGCCGGCGTGACCGCGAGACGGGGGAATGGACCGACGGCGGGACGCTGTACCTGACGGTGAGCTGCTGGCGCAGGCTCGTCCAGGGGGTGGGGGCCTCGCTCATGAAGGGCGACCCGATCATCGCGCACGGCGAACTGCGCACCAACGAGTACAAGACGCGCGACGGCGAGCAGCGGTCCGACCTCGAGATGCGGGCCACCTCGATCGGACCGGACCTGGCGCGCTGCACCGCCAAGCTCGACCGGTCGTGGCGTTCACGCGGCCCGGCAGGGTCGGACGGGGCGGAGGAGGCGCCTCCGCAGCCCGACGCGGCCGAGGGGAACTTGGGCCGCGAGACTCACGACGCCGAGGGCGGTGCCGAGGCCACGGTGCTCAGCTAATTGTCGTTCAAACTAATCGCCGTTCAATTCCGTCGCCGATCTTAATATTCCTTGAATTTCGGACACCTCGGTCAATTTGGATCGAATTGCTGGATTCATTTTTCGGAAGAATGTTTTCCCGTAGCCTTCAATTGCCCTGGCAGTGATTGCCGAAGCTACGAGAATCTGGAGATGAGAATGGGATTGCATTCTGAAGCACAGGGAAGTCATCGGCGCGGTGTTCGGCGCCTGGTCGTGGTGTCGGCTGCCGCTATCGCTCTTGTCGGCGGCGCCGCGGCAACAGCAACGACAGCCTCGGCGTCGTCGTTGTCGACGAACAACGGCGGCAGCGTCACCCTGAACCTCGGCAGCAGCGGCGGCAGCCTGAACTTCGGGAGCTTCGAATTCGGCAGCAGCAACTTCAATTTCGGAAGCTTCAATTTCGGCAGTAGCAACGGCGGAGGCGGCAACAACGGTGGTGGTGGCGGCAACAACTAGGTCGCTTCCCGAGTAGTCCGCCCATGCGGCCGCTCCGGCCGCATGGGCGGACGTCGGAAATGTCCGTCCGTGCGGCCCGGGCTGACGTAACACCGATTTCGATATGGGTTCATGTCGAGGCTGATCGCCGATCGCCCTATTTCTGGTTTCCAGGAGCGGGCGCGTTCGCCAGCGCGTGACCAATCGGTAATTGTGTTCGGTCGGTCTGTGATCGGCGCCGAGATGTTGGACGCGTTGACGGCGCCACGAGGTGTCGTTCGAACGCCGCCACCGCACCGTGCGCCCATTCCTGTTCGCTGCGGTGCCAGTTCTCGCCGAGGGGCTCGGCGCAATCCCGAATCTGCGTGGAGCCGGCACCCTTCTCGGCCGGTTCGCCGCTGATCTCGACCCCACGGGGTGTCGACGCCACGTACCCGACATGCCCGGCCGATCGCGACGCGACCGCGACGGGACGATGCCGCCTGGTCGAGGCGGCACTCGACGAAACCGACGGGACAAGCCTCGCTGACGGCCCTCGCGTGTTCCGCCGATCGGGCGGCCGTACGCCCGACCCGCAGACGGCGGTCGACTTCCGGGTGACGATCAGGGATTCGTGCGCAGTGACTCGGAGCCGGGGAGTTCCGTTCCAGCCCCGTCATGCAGCCTCGTCGTGCAGGCCACCGTGCAGGCCGTCGTGCAGGCCGTCGTGCAGTCCGCCGTCCATGGGCCCGCGATCGGTGCGGCGCTGGTCATCGCCGGTGACCTAACCGATCGCGGGGCGAGAGCCCTCGCGGGGCGCGGTACGCTGGCGGTCGAGTCGTACGTTCTCGCAGCCGGTGAGCTGCGCATTTCCGTCCCAGATTGGAGCCTTTGGGTGGCTGAGTTCATTTACACGATGAAAAAGGTGCGCAAGGCGCATGGCGACAAGGTCATCCTCGATGACGTCACCATGAGCTTCTACCCGGGCGCCAAGATCGGTGTGGTGGGCCCGAACGGCGCCGGTAAGTCGAGCATCCTCAAGATCATGGCCGGGCTGGACCAGCCGGGCAACGGCGAGGCCTTCCTCGCGCCCGGCGCATCGGTCGGCATCCTGATGCAGGAGCCGCACCTGGACGAGACCAAGACGGTTCGCGAGAACGTCGAGGAGGGTCTCGGCGAGACGATGGTGCAGCTCAAGCGGTACAACGAGATCGCCGAGTTGATGGCCACCGACTACTCCGACGAGCTGATGGAGGAGATGGGCACGCTCCAGGAGAAGCTCGACCATGCCGACGCGTGGGAGATCGACTCGCAGCTCGAGCAGGCTATGGACGCGCTGCGCTGCCCGCCGCCGGACGAGCCCGTCACCCACCTCTCCGGTGGTGAGAAGCGTCGCGTGGCGCTGTGCAAGCTGCTGCTGAGCAAGCCCGACCTGCTCCTCCTCGACGAGCCCACCAACCACCTCGACGCCGAGTCGGTCCTGTGGCTCGAGCAGCACCTGGCCGCCTACCCCGGCGCCATCCTGGCCGTCACCCACGATCGCTACTTCCTCGATCACGTCGCGCAGTGGATCTGTGAGGTCGACCGCGGACGCCTGCACGGTTACGAGGGCAACTACTCCACGTACCTGGAGCAGAAGGCCGCCCGTCTCGAGGTGCAGGGCAAGAAGGACCAGAAGCTGCAGAAGCGGCTCAAGGACGAGCTCGCCTGGGTGCGTTCCGGCGCCAAGGCCCGTCAGGCGAAGAACAAGGCGCGCCTCGACCGCTACGACGAGATGGTCACGGAGGCCGAGAAGCACCGCAAGCTGGACTTCGAGGAGATCCAGATCCCGACCCCGCCGCGCCTCGGCAACGTGGTGGTCGAGGTCGAGAACCTCGACAAGGGCTTCGACGGCCGCCTGCTCATCAAGGACCTGTCGTTCACGCTGCCGCGCAACGGCATCGTCGGCGTGATCGGCCCCAACGGCGTCGGCAAGACCACGCTGTTCAAGACCATCGTCGGGCTCGAGCAGCCGGATTCCGGCACCGTGAAGGTCGGCGAGACGGTCAAGCTCAGCTACGTCGACCAGAACCGCGCCAACATCGACCCGACGAAGAACGTGTGGGAGGTCGTCTCCGACGGACTCGACTTCATCGAGGTCGGCCAGAACGAGATGCCGTCGCGTGCCTACGTCAGCGCGTTCGGCTTCAAGGGCCCGGACCAGCAGAAGCCGGCGGGTGTGCTCTCCGGCGGTGAGCGCAACCGCCTCAACCTGGCGCTGACCCTCAAGGAGGGCGGCAACCTGATCCTGCTCGACGAGCCGACCAACGACCTCGACGTCGAGACCCTGAGCTCGCTCGAGAACGCGCTGCAGGAGTTCCCCGGCTGTGCCGTCGTGATCTCCCACGACCGCTGGTTCCTGGACCGGACCTGCACGCACATCCTGGCGTGGGAAGGTGCCTTCGGCGACAACGAGGCCGCCTGGTACTGGTTCGAGGGCAACTTCGAGGCATACGAGGAGAACAAGGTTGCGCGCCTCGGCGCCGACGCGGCTCGCCCGCATCGCGTCACGCACCGCAAGCTCACCCGGGACTGATTCGTGGCCGACCGGATCTACACCTGCGACATCCAGGTTCGTTGGGGTGACTCCGACCGGCTCGGGCACGTCAACAACACGCGCGTCGTGGAGTACATGCAGGAGGCGCGTTCGCTCTTCCTGATCGAGGGTGCGGCGTCGGTGGGCGCCGCACCCGGCGCGGTCGTCGTCCGCAAGATGGACGTCGAATTCCTGCGCCCCATCACCGACGCGTCCGGCCCGGTGCGGGTCGAGGTGTCGGCGGTCCGCCTGGGGACGTCGTCGTTCACACTGCGGCACGTCGTCAAGGACGTCACCGGCAATGTCTGTGCCAGCGGTGACGCCCTCATGGTCGGGTTCGATGTCCGGGGTGAGCGTTCGCGCCCGCTGACCGACGGCGAACGACAGGTCCTCGAGGGCTACCTGCCGGCATCCACGCCGGCGTAGGCCTGGCGCACACCGGTCGGATCCGAGATCCACCCCGCTCGGGGTCACCGCGGTTAGGCTCGCCAGTGAGCCACCCGCGGTGACCTCGAACAGGGATGGAGCGTCGCAATGACGGATTCTGCCGATTCCGACCGGTCTCTCGAACTGCCCGCCGGGCTGCGGGCATGTCTACCGGATCTGGCGGCCGCCTACTTCCGTCACACCTCCGCCGGTGAGCACGACAGCGTCCTGGACCGTCATGCGGACGCGATCATCCGTGAGCACGTGTTGCTCGCCTACCGTCGCGCGCCGGGCGATGCGGTCACCCGCGTCCACCGTCCCTCCGACGGCACCGGTGTCGGCGCCGCCCTGCAGATCGTCACCGACGACATGCCGTTGCTCGTCGAGTCCGTCACCGCGCTGCTGGGCCGGCTGGACGCCTCGATCACCGAGGTGGTCCACCCCATCCTGGGCGTACGCAGGAATGCCGACGGCACGCTGGAACAGATTCTGGCCGACGTCCCGATCCGAGACCTCCCGAACGGCGCCCTCGCGGAGTCGTGGATGCACGTGCAATTGCATCCCGCAACCGAGGACGAGGTGCTCGATTCCCTCGAATCATCCATCACCGATGTGCTGTCCGACGTGGGACAGGTCGTGGCGGACACCGATGCCATGCGCGCACTGCAGCTCGCACTCGCCGCCGAACTCGATGTACGAGGCGAGAACCCGCCGCCCGGGCGGTCGGCCGACGAGTTGCGAGACTGTGCGAACCTGTTGCGCTGGCTCGCCGACGGCCACTACACGGTGCTCGGCTACCGCCGCTACGAATGCGGGGACGATCACAGCACCCGGCGGATTCCGGAGAGCGGACTGGGCGTGTTGCGATCGGATGCCCACGCCGACGAGCACATCAAAATCCCACTGACAGTGGATATTCCGGACCGTCCGCTGTTGGTGCTGACGCAGGGCTCGGCGCCCGCAACGGTGCACAGGTCGGTGTACCCCTATTTCGTGGGTGTCAGCATCCTCGACGACGAGGGCGCGATCGTCGGAGAGCACCGGTTCCTCGGGGTGTTCACGGTGACGGCCCTGCACGAGAACGTCCTGGAGATTCCGGTGATCGCGCGGCGCGTGCGCACCGCGATCGAGCGTGCGGGTTTCGCTATCGACTCCTTCTCGGGCCAGGCGATGCTCGAGGTGGTGCAGTCGTTTCCGCGCACCGAGTTGTTCTCGATCGATGCCGACGCGCTGCTCGAGACGATGACCTCGGTGCTCAACATCGGGCTGCGCCGACAGGTGCGGCTGTTCATGCGCGAGGACAGCTTCGAGCGATTCGTGTCGTGTCTGGTGTACCTGCCGCGGGACCGGTACACGACCCGGGTGCGACTGGCGATGCAGCAGATCCTGCTCGACGAGCTGGGCGGCGGATTGCTCGACTACACGGCCCGGGTGTCCGAGGGAGACCTCGCGATGCTGCATGTGACGATCCGGAAGCCGCCCGGCGCGCGTGACGGCCACGTGGACACCTCGGAAGCGAATCGGCTCCGCATCCAGGGGTTGCTGGCCGAGGCGAGTCGCAGCTGGGACGACCATTTCGCGGATGCCGTGGCGGCCGATCCCGACGTGGACCCGGCCGTCGCCGCGAAGTACGCGGCCGAGCTTCCCGAGGGCTACAAGGAAGACTTCGACGCTCTGGAGGCGCTCGTCGACATCAGCCGCTTCGAGGGCCTCGATGCCGATTCGATCGACATGCGGATCCACCACGATCCGCCCGCCCCGTCGTGGCGGTGGCAGTTCGCGCTCTACTTCGCGGGCGAGGGAATCTCGTTGTCCCACATACTTCCGGCGCTGCACAGTCTCGGTGTCGAGGTGCTCGACGAGCGGCCGTACGCGGTCCGGCGCCCGGACGGACTCCAGTGCTGGCTGTACGAGTTCGGGCTCGCGGTCCCCCCGGAGCTGTTGGGTGACGCCGCGGCCGGGGTGAGCGCCGGTGGGCCCGACGAACAGTTGCGTGATCGTGTGACGGAGGCCTTCGCGGCGATCTGGTACGGCCGATGCGAGGCGGACCGGTTCAACGAACTGGTACTGCGTTCCGGCCTGGACTGGCGGCAGGTGTCGGTGCTGCGCGCCTACGTGAAGTACCTGCGCCAGGCGGGATTCGCCTACAGCCAGGGGCACATCGAGTCCGTGGTGCTGGCACATCCCGAGGTGGCCCGGTTGCTCGTCGAATTGTTCGAGTCGCTGTTCGCCCCCGATTCCGCGTCCCCGCAGCGCTCGAAGGCCCTGGAGCGGAAACTGCGCACCGCGATCGACGAGGTGGTCAGCCTCGACGTCGACCGCATCCTGCGCGCGCTGTTCGGTCTCGTGCGGGCGACGCTGCGCACCAACTACTTCGTGCTGGACTCCGACGGGCTCTCGCGCGAGGTCCTCTCCCTGAAGTTCGAGCCGGCCCGCATCGCCGAACTGCCGAAGCCGCGGCCGCAGTTCGAGGTGTTCGTCTACTCGCCCGACGTCGAGGGCGTGCACCTGCGGTTCGGCCCGGTGGCGCGCGGTGGGCTGCGCTGGTCGGACCGTCGCGAGGACTTCCGCACCGAGATCCTCGGTCTGGCCAAGGCACAGGCGGTCAAGAACGCGGTGATCGTCCCGGTGGGTGCCAAGGGCGGATTCGTCGTCAAACAACCGGTGGCGCCGACGGGCGATCCGGTCGTCGACCGGCAGGCCGTGCGCGATCAGGGTGTGGCCTGCTACCGCGCGTTCATCTCCGGGCTGCTGGACGTCACCGACAACGTCGACCGGGTCACCGGCGCGGTGGTGCCGCCGGCGCGGGTGGTCCGACGCGACGAGGACGACACGTACCTCGTGGTCGCGGCCGACAAGGGGACGGCCACGTTCTCCGACATCGCGAACGGCGTCGCCGCCGAGTACGGGTTCTGGCTCGGCGACGCGTTCGCGTCGGGGGGCTCGGCCGGATACGACCACAAGGAGATGGGCATCACCGCCCGCGGCGCGTGGGAGAGCGTCAAACGACACTTCCGGGAACTCGGAATCGACGTGGCAGCAGACGATTTCACGGTCGCCGGGATCGGTGACATGAGCGGCGACGTGTTCGGCAACGGCATGCTGTTGAGCGAACACATCCGGCTCGTGGCCGCGTTCGACCACCGGCACATCTTCCTCGACCCCGATCCGGATGCGGCCCGCTCGTTCGCCGAGCGGTGCCGCATGTTCGCGTTGCCGCGGTCGTCGTGGGACGACTACGACCGCTCGCTGATCAGCGAGGGCGGCGGCGTGTACGCGCGGACCGCGAAGTCGGTGCCGATCAGTCCGCAGGTGCGCGAGGCGCTCGGACTCGGGGCCGACGTGACCGCGATGGCGCCGCCCGATCTGGTGAAGGCCGTTCTCTCCGCTCCGGTGGATCTGCTGTGGAACGGCGGTATCGGCACCTACGTCAAGGCGGCATCGGAGTCCGACGCGGCGGTGGGGGACAAGAGCAACGACGCCGTGCGGGTGCACGGAGCCGACCTGCGGGCCCGTGTGGTCGGTGAGGGCGGCAATCTCGGTGTCACCCAACTCGGCCGGATCGAGTACGCCCTGCACGGCGGCAAGATCAATACCGACGCGATCGACAACTCGGCCGGGGTCGACTGCTCCGACCACGAGGTCAACATCAAGATCCTCCTCGACTCGCTGGTCAGCAGTGGTGCCCTCGAACAGGACGATCGCGACCCGCTGCTCGCGTCGATGACGGACGACGTGGCGCGACTGGTGCTGGCGGACAACGTCGCCCAGAACGACCAGCTGGGGATGTCTCGCGCGAGTGCGCCGCAGATGCTCGGCGTGCACCGTCGGCTGATCGCGACCCTGATCTCGCACCACGGCCTCGACCGGAAGCTCGAGGCTCTTCCCACCGAGGCCGAGTTCAACCGTCGCGCCCAGGCCGGTGCCGGCCTGACATCACCCGAGTTGGCGACCGTGATGGCCCACGTGAAGCTGGCGTTCGAGCAGGACCTGCTGGCGACCGAACTACCCGACAGCGAGTTCTTCGCGTCCCGGCTGCCCGGGTACTTCCCGCGGCCCCTGCGTGAGCGGTTCACGTCCGCGATCCGCGCGCACCCGCTACGCCGCGAGATCGTGGCGACGATGCTCGCAAACGAGGCGATCGACAACGGCGGCATCACCTACGCCTACCGGCTCGCCGAGGACTCCGGCGCGTCCAGCACGGACGCGGTCCGTGCCTACGCGGCGGTCACCGAGATCTTCGGCCTGCACGACGTGTGGGAGCGGGTCCGGGTCGCCGACATCCCGTCGGCCGTCTCGGACGTGCTGATGCTGCAGTCGCGCCGGGTGCTCGACCGGGCGTCGCGATGGTTCCTGTCGAACCGGCCGCAGCCGATCGCGGTCGGCGCCGAGATCAGTCGCTACTCCATCGAGTACCGACGGTTGGCACCGAAGGTTCCCGGTTGGCTGCGCGGGCACCACGTGACGGATCTGGAGAAGCGGTCGCGCGCGGCCATCGCGGACGGCGCGCCGCGCGAGCTCGCCCTCGAGGTGTATCGGCTGCTGGACCTGTATCCGCTGCTCGACATCGTCGACGTCGCCGACATCTGCGAGCGGGACGGCGAGGAGGTTGCCGAGCTGTACTACTCGCTCGACGCGCACCTGGGCATCGACTGGTTGCTCACGGCGGTGTCCGATCTCGAGCGTGGCGACCGCTGGCATTCGCTGGCGCGGCTGGCGCTGCGGGACGACCTGTACGGGTCGCTGCGCTCGCTCACGCTGGAGGTGCTGGTCGGCGGTGAACCGACCGAGACGTCGCAGGAGAAGATCGACTACTGGGAGTCGACGAACGCATCACGACTGGCGCGGGCGAGGTCCGCGCTCGCGGAGATCTTCGAGTCTGGAACGCTGGACCTCGCGACGCTCTCGGTGGCGGCGCGTCAGGTACGCAGCATGGTGCGGGGAGTGGGCACCCGATCGGAGGTTGGACGTTGAGCGTTTCGCAGGAGGCGGGGACGAACGGTGAGGTCGCCGGCACACACGTCGGATTCCACACGAAGGTGGCCGTGCGCTGGTCCGACATGGACGTGTTCCAGCACATCAACCACGCACGGATGGTGACGCTGCTCGAGGAGGCGCGGATCCCGTGGCTGTTCGAGGACGACTCGCCGACGGTGACGCTGCGCGACGGCGCGGTCATCGCGGACCTGCACGTGCGTTACCGCGGTCAACTCCGGCACGACGACAGCCCGCTCGACGTGCTGATGTGGATCGAACAGGTCCGCGCGGTCGATTTCACGATCGCGTACGAGGTGCGGCCCGCCGGTGCGGCGCCCACGGCGCCGGCGGCGATCGTCGCGTCCACCCAGATCGCGGCCTTCGACATCGGCACCCAGCGGTTGCGTCGGCTGACGGCCGCCGAGCGCGAGTATCTGGAGAGCTGGAAGCGTGAGTGAGCGAGTTCTGACGGTTCCGGACCCCGCGGACCGCGCCGACCTGGCGGTGTTCATCGGGCGTGCCCTGCGGCTCGACGAGGCTGCGGTGGTGCGGTTGCGGCAGCGGCAGGCCGGCGGTCTGTCGGTCTGGGCTGCCACAGGATTCGATGCTCTCGCGACACGGGCCGTGGCCGGGGGGATTCGCCCGGAGGACACGACGGCGGGTGCCGACGTCCTGCTGCGGGCGCTGGCGGAGCCCGATGCCGGTCCAGACATCGATCCGGGTTTCGCGATGGATTCGGCGTGGCGCGGCGCGTTGCCGCCCGAGTCGGGGTTCGTGCACGTCGACGACGTGCCCGCACGGGTCCTGCTCGGGCTGGCGCAGCGCGGCGCCGCGCTGGCGAAGGAGCACGGCAGTGCGCACGGGCCGCCCGCGTCGCTGCTCGAGCAGAAGGTGCTCGAGGTCGAGGGCGGCGGTACCCGGGTCGAGGTCTCGATGCGCACCGTGTTCGCGCTCACCGGAATGGGATTCGTGCCGCTCGCCGACGGCGGGGCGGCGACGGCCGAGACCGAACTCGACCGCATCGCCGAGACCGAACTGGTCCGGGTCCGCGCCCACGCGTCGTGGGTGCGACTCGACGCCCGGTTCGGTTCGGTCTACGCCCGTCGCGGCGGCGCCATCCCGCTGTTCACGGCGTAGGGCTGTCGGTGGTGTCGGGCGCGATCAGCACCGGCACCAGGAACCGCTCGACCATCGCGCGTTCGTCCGCGGCGTCGGCACCGGGCACCATGAGCAGCGAGACGATGGCGCGCACCAACCAGCGTGCGCGCCGGACGGTTTCGGCGTGATCGCTGTGCCAGACGTCGGCCAGGAACGCGGTGCCGATCACCTCGATCACCTCGGACGTGCTCGCCAGTTCCGACGCGAGGCCGGCGTCGCCGAGGCCGAACCACGCCGCGAGCGTCGGGGTGGAGCGGACCTCTGCGATCGCCAGCAGGACGGCCTCGGTCACCCGCGACCCGGCGTCGTCGATGGGTGCGACCCTCGCGGCGATCTCCTCACCGAGCCTGCGCGCCTCCCTGTGGACGTATGCCCGGTGCAGCGCCCGACGGTTCTCGAAGTAGCGGTACAGGGTGGCACGCGAACACCCCGCGGCCTTGGCGACCTCGGCCATCCCGGTTCCCGAGACACCGCGTTCCACGAACAACTCGGCGGCGGCGTCGAGGATCTTCCCGGCCGCCGCCTCGTTGCGTTCGTCCTGCAGCCAGGAGCCGGAAGTGCTGGGCGCCCCGACGGTTTCGGAGGTCATCGTCCGACGGCTCGGAACGGGACGTGGGTGGGCCGGCGGACGTAGTTGCCGGCGGCGTACTCGACACCGTCGATGTCCACCTCGAAGTCGGGGCATCGGGCGAGTAGTTCCTCGAGCGCCACCCGAGCCTGCATGCGGGCGGCCGCGGCGCCGAGGCAGTGGTGGTTGCCGTGGCTGAACGTCATGATCTGCCGCGGGTTGCGGCGCACGTCCAGTTCCTCGGCGTCGGGGCCGTACACCCGCGGATCGCGGTTGGCGGAACCGTACGCCAGCAGCACCTTCCGCCCGGCCGGGATCGTGACGTCCTCGATGGTCACATCACTGGTGGTCGTGCGGGCCAGGCCCTGCACCGGCGACGTGAGCCGCAGGAACTCCTCGATCGAGCCGGAGAGGAGTGCGGGGTCGTTCAGCAGGAGTTCGCGCTGATCGCGGCGCTGCGTCAGCAGTTGCACTGCGCCGCCCAGCATTCCGGTGGTGGTGTCGTTGCCGCCGGTGACCATCGTGAAGGCGAACCCGAGGATGGACAGCAGGCCCGAGATGTCGTCGCCGTCGGCGCCGATCCCGGCCGCGACGAGGTGCGAGATGGTGTCGTCGCCCGCGGTGCCCTTGCCGACCTCCGCCCGACGGCGTTCGATGAGACCGCCGAAGTAGCCCATCAGCTCGCCGACGGCGTTCGCCGCCTCGAGCGGGTCTCCGGTGGCGTTGGCCGCGACGATCGCGTCGGTCCAGCCGTCGAACCGGCCGCGGTCCTCCTCCGGGACGCCGAGGTAGTGGGCCACCACCATGCTCGGCAGGGGCTTGAACAGTGCCGTGACGATATCGCCCTCGCCGGCATCGCGCAGTCCCTCGATCCGCTCGACGACGAACCTGCGCACCTCCGGTTCCACGGCCTCCACCTGGCGCGGTGTGAACCCGCGGGCGACCAGGCGGCGGAACTGAGTGTGGACGGGCGGATCGAGCATCACGAGCGGTGGATTGTCGCGCAGCCCGATCTTGTCCAGCTCGCCGTACGTCATCGTGAGCCCCTCGGCGGACGAGAACGTGTCGGCGTCGCGCGCCGCCGCGTACACGTCGGCGTGCCGGGTGAGGACCCAGTAGTCGTTCTCGGGCGAGTCCGCCGGAATCACGTTGTGAACGGGGTCGTGGTCGCGCAGGGCCGCGTACATCCCCCACGGGTCGCGCCAGGTCTCGCCCGACCGGGGGACATAGGACGCCTGGCTGGACATTGTTGTCATCATGTTTAGACAGTGAGACAGATCGCGAACTTTGTCAAGGGTCCCGAGATGCGGCGAACCCCGGCCGTGGGCTGGGCCGCCCGAGCTGCCCGAAGCGGGCACCCACGGCCGGGGTTCTGCCGCACGGCGTTACTGACCCATGACGTACTTGACGGTCGGGCCGGTGGTCCAGCCGCCGTCAACCGCGATCTCCGCGCCCGTGACGTACGACGCGGCGTCCGAGAGTAGGAAGGTGACCGCACCCGCGATCTCGTCGGCCTCGCCCACACGGCCCATCGGGGTGTTGGGGTAGTTGCCCTCGCCCGGCTGGATCCCGATGCCGGCGGTCATCGGCGTATACGTCATGCCCGGATGTACGGAGTTCACCCGGATCCGGTCGGTGCCGAGTTCGACGGCGGCGATCTTCGTCAGCCCGCGCACCCCCCACTTCGATGCGCCGTAGCCGGCGGTGAGGGCCAGGCCCATCAGGCCCGCCGCAGACGAGATGTTCACGATCGAGCCACCACCGGCGGCGCGCATCGGCGCGATGACCGCCTGGAGGCCGTTGAACACGCCCACCAGGTTGATGTCGAGGACCTGCCGGAAGTGCTCGAGCGGCTCGTGCTCGATGTACTGCCCGGTGGAGACTCCCGCGTTGTTCACCAACCCGGTCAGACCACCGAACTCGGAGACCGTGAACTCGACCGCGGCGCGCCACGCGTCGGCATCGGTGACATCGAGGTGGACGTACCGGGCCGCATCGCCCAGGTCGGCAGCGGTCGCGCGGCCGTCGTCGTCGAGGACGTCGGCGATCACCGCCCTGCCGCCGCCGTCGACGATCTGGCGGGCGAATGCGGCTCCGAGCCCGCGGGCGCCGCCTGTGACGAGAACAACCTTGCCGGACAACATCTTCGAAGCCTCACTCATGGGTTCAACCTTTCTGGGGAGATGTGGTGTCACTTGCCGCGGGCGGCGTGCCGGGCGCCGATGAAGCCGCAGACCATCGCGGGACCGATGGGCGTGCCTGCTCCGGCGTAGTCGTTGCTCATGGCCGAGGCCGACGTGTTGCCGGTCGCGTACAGGCCGTCGATGACGCCGCCGTCCGGGCGCAGGACCTGACCGTCCTCGTTGTGCACCAGTCCGCACTTGGTGCCCAGGTCCCCGGCGACCATCACCTGCACGATGCCGTCGGGTCGCTGGAACGACGGCGATGGCCTCGGCGACGGCACCGGAGGTGATCATCCACCATGCATCGTCCATGAGATCGACCGCAGCGCCGACATTCTGGCCCGCGACGCCGTCGCCGCTGTTGTGCTTGGACGCGTCGATAGGCGTCGAGGTTGGCCGACGGGACCCGGTCGCCGAGGACCGCGTCGAGGTAGCGGCGGACGTCCTCGCGGGAGTCGCCCAGACCCTCACCGACCAGCAGGGGATTGTTCGGTACCCACACTGCGCCGCCGGGCAGCGCAGTGAAACCACCTGCGCCGCTGCCGACGAAGAGCAGATCCACCTCGTGGGCCCACCGGGGCTCGGTGGACTGCTCGGTCCGGGGCGACTCGGTCGCAGGCATCGCAGGCATCGCAGGCATCGCGGGCATCGCGGGACTCCTCGGGGGGCGTGGGGGAGGCGGTGACGCTGCGTCCAGCCGACACGTCACGTCGCGTCCACGACACTAGGGAGCGCTCGGATCGGTCCGAAATCGACTCTCCCGCTGGGCGGGAGGCCCGCGAATCAGACCAACCAGGCTGCCGCATCGGCCGGCAACAGCCCGTCGGCGAGGGGCGTGCTGGTGAGCAGCACCGTGCCCGGAGGGAGTTCGATCGCGGTGTCCGTGGTGTTCAACACGCAGATGAGCCCGCCGGTGCGGCGGAAGGCGAAACAACCGGGAGGGCTTCCGTACCAATCGATTCCGGGTCCCGAGCATTCCGGCAGGCCGGCTCGCATCTCCAGGGCTGCGCGGTAGAGCGACAGCGTCGAGTCGACGTTCTCGAGCTGGGCTTCCACGCTCAGCGCCGCCCATTGCGGCGGGATCGGCAGCCACGTGTCCGGCGTCGTCGAGAACCCGAAGGGCGGTCGGTCGCCCTCCCACGGCAACGGGACCCGGCACCCGTCGCGACCGCGCTCGGTGCGCCCGGACCGCTCCCACGTCGGGTCCTGGAGGACGGCGTCGGGGAGATCGACGTTCGGGAGGCCGAGCTCGGCGCCGTTGTAGACGAACGCCGCCCCTGGCAGCGCGAACTCCACCAGCGCCATCGCGCGGGCGCGGGCGACCCCGCGGGTTCCGCCGCCGTACCGGGTCACCTCGCGTTCCACGTCGTGGTTCGACAGCGTCCAGGTGGGGGTGCCACCGACCCGTGCCACGGCGTCGAGTGAGTTCTCGACGGCGGCGCGCACCGCGTCGGCGTCGAACGGGGTCTCGGCGAGCCGGAAGTTGAAGCCGAGGTGCAGTTCGTCGGGGCGCACGTACTCGCCGAACCGCTCGTTGTCGCGTACCCAGATCTCGCCGACCGCCATCGCGTACGGGTACTCGTTCATGACCCGGCGGATACCCCGGTGGATCTCGTGCACGGCCGGGTTGTTGAACCGCGGATCGTCGTCGTCGTTCTTCAGGAGCTCGTTGGTGGCCCAGTCGTGATCGGGGAGCCCCTCCGGCTTGGCCATGCCGTGCGCGACGTCGATGCGGAAACCGTCGATGCCGCGGTGCAGCCAGAATCGGAGGGTCGTCTCGAGATCGGCGAACACCTCCGGGTTGTCCCAGTTCAGATCGGGCTGTTCGCGCGCGAAGATGTGCAGGTACCACTGTCCCGGGGTGCCGTCCGGCTCGGTGATCCGCGTCCACGCGGGACCGCCGAAGACGCTCGGCCAGTTGTTGGGTGGCTGTTCGCCGTCCGGACCGCGGCCGTCACGGAAGATGTAGCGGTCCCGGGCGCTGCTGCCGGGACCCGCGTCGAGGGCCTCCCGGAACCACGGGTGCTCGCTGGACGTGTGATTGGGGACGAGATCCATCGTGACGCGGATGCCGCGGGCGTGTGCCGCCGCGATCAGCTCGTCCATCGTGGCGAGGTCGCCGAACAGGGGGTCGATGTCCCGGGGATCGGAGACGTCGTAGCCGTGATCGGCCATCGGCGACCGCATCACGGGGCTGAGCCATAGCGCATCGACGCCCAGCAGTTCGAGGTAGCCGAGCCGGTCGATCACTCCACCCAGATCACCGATGCCGTCGCCGTTCGAGTCGGAGAACGACCGCGGATAGATCTGGTAGAAGACAGCGTCCGACCACCACGAACGGGCGTCGCCGGTGATAAGGCTGGTCGACTGATCCTCGCGGGGCGTCACAGTCATTCATAGTGCCGCATCGAGGACCCGCGAACGCGGAACCGTGGCCGCTACACCGGCGAGTTGACCATCGACGCCGCCGCCGTGTCCATGTAGTCGATCAGTGCCCGGCGGTGCGGTTCGTCCAGCGTCTGCTCGTCGATCGAGGCGATCGCGGTGTGCATGCAGCGCAGCCACGCGTCCCGTTCGATCGGGCCGATCCGGAACGGATTGTGGCGCATCCGCAGGCGAGGATGTCCGCGTTCCTCGGAGTAGGTGCGCGGCCCGCCCCAGTACTGCTCGAGGAACATGCGCATGCGGCGCTCGGCCGGCCCGAGGTCCTCCTCGGGATACAGCGGCCGGACCACCTCGTCCTTCGCCACTTCCTCGTAGAAGCGGGCCGTGAGCTTGTGGAACGTCTCGGCTCCGCCGACGGCTTCGTAGAAGGTCTGCTTCGTGATGGGGTTTGTTTCAGTCATGTCCCGTCCCATTGTGCCCGGTTTCGAGTCGAGCATGCCTCGAGGATGCCTGAGCTCGCCCGCGGGTGGTGCGCGGCACCGTTCGTTCACCGGCCGTGCGGCAACTTTTTCGCAGAAATGGGTGTGCGGGAGCCGATCATCCGTGGTCAACTGGGGTCAGTCTTCGCGGAGGTCGCATGACACATCGACAGAGCGCGCGAGCGCACCGACAACTCGTGCCCACTGACGTGTGGGGAAACCGCACGTCGGGGGCTTTTCCGCTGCATGTCATCCCCGAGCCCGGATCGTCCGGGCTCGGTCTGCCGAGTGTGGGCACCCTGACCTCATGGAACAAACGTCGGGTGCTGCTGCTCAATGCCACGTTCGAACCTCTCACCGCACTGCCGGCGCGTCGCGCCGTCGTGCTGATGGTCTGTGACAAGGCCGACCCGGTGCACGAGGACCCGCTCGGTCCCGTGATCCACTCGGAGGGCTGCTCCCTCCAGGTGCCGTTCGTCATCCGGCTCCGCAACTACGTCCGGGTCCCGTACCGGACCCGCATCCCGATGACTCGCGCCGCGCTCATGCACCGCGACCGCTTCCGCTGCGGGTACTGCGGGGACAAGGCCGAGACGATCGACCACGTGGTGCCACGCAGTCGCGGAGGCGGGCATTCGTGGGAGAACTGCGTCGCGTGCTGCGCCCCCTGCAATCACCGCAAAGCAGACAAATTGCTCACCGAGCTGGGGTGGACGCTCCAGACCGCCCTCGTGCCACCGTCAGGACCGCACTGGCGGCTGCTGTCGACCACCACCGAGGTGCATCCCACCTGGCTTCCCTATCTGGGTGAGGGCGCGGCCTGAAACCCCTCGGC
>NZ_JBXAJP010000005.1:283235-290308 GCF_058797375.1 Prescottella sp. GW823-FHT02E09 | reverse complement strand
GCGCGAGCCGAGACGTGCTACTGCGCGAGCCGAGACGTGCTACTGCGCGAGCCGAGACGTGCTACTGCGCGAGCCGAGACGTGCTACTGCGCGAGCCGAGACATCTTCGGCCCCGACGCTTCCATTTCGGCAGGACTCGGCTACGGTTTGCGTCGTGAGCATTCTCGAGACAGTGCTGATATACGTAGGGATCCCCGCCCTGGTGATCGCGATCATCGCCGTGCCGTCCCTCATGACCAAGAAGTCGCCCGGCTTCGTTCCGACCGAGTACCGCCTCGGTCAGCGCTGGACCCATCAGCCGGTCCTGTGGAGCGCTGTCGACGAGGTGACCACGCACGGTCACCACGCCGGACACGCAGCCGGTGCAGATCTGATCGGAGGTTCGGCAAGTGGCAAGTGGTGACGTTCTCCAGTCCTCGACGGTAGCGGCGGCGGATCTGCCGGTGGGTACCGTCGTGACCTCCGGCGGTCGCATCTCCGGTGTGCACCGCATCGGCGAGCCCTTCGACGACCTGCTGCCGTTCACGACCGATCAGCTCGTGAGCCTCGACGACGCCCTCACCGACGCGACGCGTTCCACGAAGGTGCGCTTCAACATCTACGTCGGCGACCTGGGTGAGAACCCGGCCGCCGGCGCGGACGCGGTCTTCCCGAACACCCCGGACGCCGACCGGTCGATCCTGATCGCGGTGTCGCCGAACCAGCGGGTCATCGAGATCCGCGGTGGCCGTGGCGTCGCGAATCGCGTCACCGACCGCGTCACGCAGCTCGGTGTCACCGCCGCCGTCGCGTCCTTCGGCGAGGGCGACCTCATCGACGGTCTCGTGTCGGCGCTGCGCGTGATGAGCGCCGCGATCGCCCCGAAGTAGTCCCTGCACTTCTGCTTCACCCCCGGTGACCCGATGTCACACACGTTCAGTCGAACTGAACCGCTGTGACATCGGGTCATCGGCGTACCCGGGCAGGACGCGACCGGTCAGGTCGCGTCGAACGCGCGGGCCTTCAGCGATCGGACGATGCCGGCCTTGCCCTCGACCACGAGCCGGCGAAGTGCGGGCGGGTGCTCACCGGACAGGAACTTGTCGGCCGCGGCCACGGACGCCTCGCTGATCGACCACGACGGGTACAGGCCGACCACGACGGTCTGCGCGACCTCGCTCGAACGGCGCTCCCACACGGCCGGGATCTCCGCGAAGTACCGGGCGACGTACGGTTCGAGCAGGTCCGACTGGCCGGGTGCGACGATGCCGCCGATGATCGACCGGGCGGTGATGTTCGGGACGGTGTCGTCGTCGAACACGGTTGTCCAGGCCTGCTCCTTGACCGCAGCCTGTGGGCGGGCCGCCGCCGCTGACGCTGCTTGACGGGCCCCCGCCGCGGTGGGATCGCGCTGCTCCTCGGCGTCGATGAACGGCGTCTCCGTGCCGTCCGCGTCCACCTGACCGGCCGCGGCCAGCGCGTGGACGAGCCGCCAGCGCAGGTCGGTGTCGACGACCAGCCCCGACAGACCCAGCTTCGCGGGGTCGGCGTCGAGCAGTTCCTGCAGCACCTCGGTGTGCCACGCCGACAGCTGCGATCCGGTGAGCGCGTTGACGAAGGCCAACTGGTGGTCCGAGCCGGCCTCGGCCTCGCGGGCCAGCTCCAGCAGCCGGTCCGTGAACGCCGGCCAGCCGAACGCGTCCGCCCAGCCGGGATCCGCGTACGCCGACAGTGCCGTCTGCGCCTGCAGCAGCAGCCGTTGCACGACGCCCACCTCGGTCTCGGCGCCGATGCCGCGCTGCACGAGGCTCACGAAGTCGCGGGCCCGCATCTCGGCCTGCCGGGTCATCTCCCACGCCGCCGACCACGCGAGGGTGCGGGGGAGCGGCTCGGCGATGTCCCCGATCCGGCCGACGAGGGTGTCGAGCGAGTCGCGGTCCAGGCGCAGCGAGCAGTACGTGAGGTCGTCGTCGTTGACCAGGATCAGCTTGCCTCGAGGCACCCCGACCAGCTCGGGCACGTCGGTGCTCGCACCCTCGACGTCGAGTTCGACGCGGTGCGTGCGGACCAGTTTGCCGGTGGCCGGGTCGTCGTCGTAGATGCCGACCGCGAGGCGGTGCACGCGGGTCTCGCCGGCGCCCGGCTCGGCACCGTCCTGGAGGACCGCGAAGCGAGCGAACGTGCCGTCCGGCTCGATCTGGAAGTCCGGGCGCAGGATGTTCAGGCCCGTCGTCTTGAGCCACTGCGCGCCCCAGCTCGACAGGTCACGCCCGGACGCCTTCTCCAACGAGCGCAGCAGATCGTCGAATGTCGCGTTCGCGAACGCGTGCTCGGCGAAGTAGTCGCGCAGCCCGGACATGAACGGCTCCTGGCCCACGTACGCGACGAGCTGCTTGAGCACGCTGGCGCCCTTCGCGTACGTGATGCCGTCGAAGTTCACCTCGACGGCCGCGAGGTCGGGGATGTCGGCGGCGATGGGATGCGTCGACGGCAGCTGGTCCTGCCGGTACGCCCACGACTTCTCGACGTTCGCGAACGTGGTCCAGGCGTTGGTGTACTCGGTGGCCTCGCTCTGGCAGAGCACCGACGCGAACGTCGCGAAGGACTCGTTGAGCCACAGGTCGTCCCACCACCGCATCGTGACGAGGTCGCCGAACCACATGTGCGCCATCTCGTGCAGCACGGTCTCGGCGCGACGCTCGTACGAGTAGCGCGTCACCTTCGACCGGAACACGTAGTCCTCGAGGAACGTGACCGCGCCCGCGTTCTCCATCGCACCCGCGTTGAACTCCGGCACGAACAGCTGGTCGTACTTGCCGAAGGCGTAGGGGATCCCGAAGTTGCGGTGGTAGAAGCCGAAGCCCTGCTTGGTCTCGGTGAACAGGCGCTCGGCGTCCATGTGGTCGGCGAGCGACGAGCGGCAGTAGATGCGGAGTGGAATCGTGCCGTGCTCGTCGGTGTAGAAGTCGGTCCACTGCGCGTACGGGCCGGCGATCAGCGCCACCAGGTACGTGCTCATGCGCGGTGTGGTCCGGAAGACGTGCCGGCCCGGCGTCGCCGCGAGTGTCTGCACGGTCTCGGCGTTCGAGATCACCTGCCAGTCCTCCGCCGCGACGACGGAGATGTCGAACGTGGCCTTGAGGTCAGGCTGGTCGAAACACGCGAACATCCGCTTGGCGTCGGCGGTTTCGAACTGCGAGTACAGATACACCGCGCTGTCGGTCGGGTCGACGAAGCGGTGCAGCCCCTCGCCGGTGTTGGTGTAGAGGCAGTCGGCGTCCACCACCAGTTCGTTGGACTCGGCCAGGCCGTCGAGCATGATGCCCGTCGACTCGTCGTAGGATGACACGTCGAGCGGGGTGCCGTTGAGCACCGCGGAATGCACTGTGGCGGCGATGATGTCGATGAATGTCGACGCTCCGGCCGTCGCCGAGAACGTGACGGTGGTGCGGGACCGGAAGGTGTTCTCGCCCGGCCGACCGCCGCCGTCGGTGAGGTCGAGTTCGATGCGATAGTTGTCGACGGTCAGCAGCGCCGAGCGTTCGGCGGCCTGTTCGCGGGTCAGATTCGGTGGGGCCACAAAGATCTCCTCATCACGGGTGGACAATCGACTTCCCGCTATCCCATCACGCGTCCCCCTCCTCCCGCGATTTGCGCACTTGTCGTTGCGATGAGGGCGTCCGCGACACCGACAAGTGCGCAAATCGCGGGGTCAGGGGGTGAGGTCGGTGAGGGGGACGGCGGGGTCGGCGAGCCGGTCGGTGTCGACCGGACCGGAGAAGGCTACGAGCGCCTTGATGTCGTCGGTGACATCCCAGACGTTGACGTTCATGCCGGCCAGGACCCGATTCTCCTCGTCGAGCCAGAACGCCAGGAACTCCCGTCCTTCGACGTCGCCGCGGGTGACCACCTGCGAGTACTTCGGCGCCCAGCCCACGTACTCCATGCCCAGGTCGTACTGATCGGTGAAGAAGTACGGCAGGTTGGTGTACTCGACCGGGTGGCCGAGCATCGTCGCGGCCGCCACCGCGGGCTGGTTCAGCGCGTTGGCCCAGTGCTCGACGCGGACGCGGGTCGCCAGCAGCGGATGCTGCTGGGCGGCGATGTCGCCGACCGCGACGATGTCCGGGTCGCTGGTGGTGAGCGTGCCGTCGACGAGGATGCCGCCGTCGACCGAAAGTCCGGCGGCCTCGGCGATCTCGATGTTGGGTTGCGCGCCGACCGCGACCAGCACCGCGTCGGCGGGCAGTACCGTTCCGTCGCCGAGTCGGACACCGTCGGCGCGGCCGTCGGTGACGGTGATCTCCTCGACCTTGGCCCCGAACCGGAGATCGACGCCGTGTTCGCGGTGCAGATCGGCGAACACCGCACCCATCTCCCGCCCCAGCGCCGCGAGCAGTGGCAACTCCGCCGACTCGACGACCGTGACCGCGACGTCGCGTCCGCGCGCGCCCGACGCGATCTCGAGTCCGATCCAGCCCGCACCGACGATCACCAGGCGGGCGCCCGGGGTGAGCGCCGCGATCAGGGCGTCGGATTCGTCGATGGTGCGCAGGTAGTGCACACCCGCGGCGTCGGCGCCGGGAATCGGTGGACGGCGGGATCGGGACCCGGTCGCGAGCGCGAGCCGGTCGTAGCCGAGCGTCGAACCGTCCGGTAGCACCACGCACTTGCGGTCACGATCGAGCGCCGTCGCGGTGGTCCCGAGGCGCAGGTCCACGCGGTGATCCCGGTACCAGTCTCCGTGCCGGACGGTGAAGTCAGGCAGATCCTTCTTGCCGGCGACGTGTTCCTTGGAGAGGGGCGGCCGCTCGTAGGGGAGATGGTCCTCCTGGCTGAGGAGGACGATGGACCCGTCGAAATCTCTGTCTCTCAACGACTCTGCGACCTTGGCTCCGGCGAGGCCGCCGCCGACGATGACGAACGTACGATTCGATGACTCGTGGGATGTCACGGGGAGGCTCCGTTCCAGTGTGGCTACTGGCTGTCCTCCATCGACAGTAACGTTGCGCCGGGGCGTGCGGGAAGCATTCCCGCGCGTGCATGGTTGTCTATCAATCGAGAGGTGCGACGCGGATCTGTCGCACCGCAGGACGAGGGAGACACGCGTGAGCGCGGAAGCACAGACAAACTCCGGCAAGACCGGCGAGAAGGACACCGTCGACTTCTGGTTCGACCCGCTGTGCCCCTGGTGCTGGATCACGTCGCGCTGGATTCTCGAGGTCACCGAGGTCCGCGACATCGAGGCCAACTTCCACGTCATGAGCCTCGCCGTCCTCAACGAGGGCCGCGAGCTGCCCGAGGAGTACCGCGAGAGGATGGCCCAGGCATGGGGCCCGGTGCGGGTCCTCATCGCCGCTGCCCAGCAGCGTGGCGACGAGATCCTGTTGCCGCTGTACACCGCGATGGGCACGCGCATCCACAACGGTGGCGATCAGGACCTGACGAACGTCGTCGTCGAGTCGCTCGCCGAACTGGGCCTGCCCGCCGAGCTGGCGGCCGCCGCGGACACCGACGAGTTCGACGTCGAACTGCGCCGCAGCCACCACGCGGGCATGGACAAGGTCGGCGACGACGTCGGCACCCCCACCATCCACGTCAACGGCACCGCGTTCTTCGGCCCGGTCCTCTCGCGCATCCCGCGCGGCGAGGACGCCGGCCGGGTGTGGGACGGGACCGTCGCCCTCGCGTCCTACCCGCACTTCTTCGAGCTCAAGCGCAGCCGCCACGAGGATCCCCAGTTCGACTGACGGACGGACGGACTTCGGGTGGTGGCGCCGAGAGCTCCCGAGCCCGAAGTCCCCGCCGTCGTCGCGGCAACGTGACCTGTCAGAATTGAGGTCATGCGCGTATACCTGGGTGCCGACCACGCCGGCTTCGAACGCAAGAACCAGATCATCGAACACCTCACCGCGAACGGCCACGAGGCCATCGACTGCGGTGCGCACGTCTACGACGCCGTCGACGACTACCCGGCGTTCTGCATCGAGGCGGCCCGCCGCGTCGTGGCCGACCCGGGCAGCCTGGGCCTGGTCCTCGGTGGCAGCGGCAACGGCGAGCAGATCGCCGCGAACAAGGTTCCCGGCGCTCGCTGCGCTCTCGCGTGGAGTGTCGAGACCGCGCAGCTGGCCCGTCAGCACAACAACGCGCAGCTCATCGGTATCGGTGGTCGCATGCACTCCCTCGAGGAGACGCTGGCGATCGTCGACGCTTTCCTCGCCACCGAGTGGTCCGACGAGGAGCGTCACCAGCGTCGCATCGACATCCTCGCCGAGTACGAGAAGACGGGTGTCGCGCCGGCCGTGCCCGCGGCTCCCGAAGCCTGACAGTAGGTAGAACACCGTGCCCGAGGGCCACACACTGCACCGTCTCGCGCGCCTGCATCAACGGCGTTTCGCGGGATCCGCGGTAGCAGTGTCGAGTCCGCAGGGCAGATTTGCCGAGGACGCGGCCCTGATCGACGGCCGCGTCCTCGTGCGTTCCGACGCGTGGGGCAAGCACCTGTGGCACCACTACGAGAACGGTCTCGTGGTGCACGTCCATCTGGGCCTGTACGGCAAGTTCACCGAGTCCGCGGTGCCGCTCGACGCCCCCGTCGGGCAGGTCCGCATGCGGATGGTCGGCGCCGACTTCGGCACCGACCTGCGCGGGCCGACAGCCTGCGAGGTGCTGCATCCGCCGCAGGTCGCCGCGATCGAGGCGCGGCTGGGTCCGGATCCGCTCCGCAGGGACGCCGACCCGGAGCGGGCGTGGGCGCGGATCTCGAAGTCGCAGACGCCGATCGGTGCGCTGCTCATGGACCAGGCCGTGCTGGCCGGTGTCGGCAACGTCTACCGTGCCGAGGTCCTGTTCCGGCACGGGATCCATCCGGAGCGCTCCGGCAGGAAGGTCAGCCGCGCCGAGTTCGACGCGATGTGGGCCGACCTCGTCGAGTTGATGAATGTCGGCGTGCGCCGCGGCAGGATGCACGTCGTGCGGCCCGAGGACGACCACGGTGATCCGTCGTACGCGAAGGACCGCCCGCGCACGTACACCTACCGCAGAGCAGGATCGGGGGGGGGGGGGGGGGGGGGGGGGGGGGGGTGGGGGGGGGG
>NZ_JBXAJP010000005.1:277744-283228 GCF_058797375.1 Prescottella sp. GW823-FHT02E09 | reverse complement strand
GCGCACGTACACCCACCGGAGAAGGGGATCGGCGTGCCGCATCTGCGGCACCCCGATCCTGCACTCGGTCATGAAGGGGCGCAACCTGTTCTGGTGCCCCGGCTGTCAGGCCGACTAGAAGTCGAAGCCTCCGTCGAAGCCGCCGAAGTCGCCTCCACCGAAATCTCCGCCGTAGTCGCCGCCACCGTCACCCATGGCGCCGTAGTCGGTGTCGCCGCCCCCGAAGTCGCCACTGTCGCCACCGTCGCCGCCGTCGGCTCCGGCATCGCCGGCGTCCCCGCCCGCGTCGCCGCCGCCCGCATCGGAGCCGTCACCGGCGCCGCTCTCGAAAGACTGGGCGTCGTACGGGACACCGGCCATGCCCGAGAACATCGCCGAGAACAGGAACATCGAGCCGACGCCCCACGCGCCCGCGACGAGCGCGGGCTTCCACCACGGTTCGGAGTACCAGCCCGCAGGGACCGGACGTCCCGCGACGCGTCCGCCGGGGTAGTAGTTCGGTGTGCGCGCCGACGGGTTCGGCGACGCCGATACCTGACGACCCTCGAACTCGATATCGCGGTTCTCGGTGACCGAGCCGGCCGCCTTCTGGCCGTCGATGCGCGGGATCTCGGGACCCGGATCCATGCCCATCGCGGTCCGCGCGGCACGGATGTAGTACAGACCCTCGAGTGCGGTCTGCTTCGCCAGACGCGCCTGCACGGGCGTCGTGGCCTGTTCGATCTGTGACCCGGCGGCGGTGTACCGCTCGGACGCGTCGGCGAGCGCCTGCTTGGAGGCGTCGTCGTTGCCCACGAGGTTGTAGACCTGACCACCCAGACGCTCGATCGCCTGGCGGGCATCCGCCTTGGCGTCGTCGAGCTGGTTCGCCGAGTGGCCCTTGTTCTTGTTCTGGCTCTTCATCACCAGAAAGACGACGGCGCCGATGACGGCCACGATGAGGAGGAGTTCCACGGGGGACCTTCCGGAGATGTCAAATCGGACAATGTCAAGCCTACCGGGGTCCGGCGTGCCGTGATCGTGCCTCGATTCCTGTCGGTGGTCGATGCGAACATATGTTCGTGTCCGATGCCGCCGCTCGTTCCTCGCCACCGCCGCGTGCCGAGGCGACGATCCTGCACGCAGATCTGGATGCGTTCTACGCCTCGGTGGAGCAGCGGGACGATCCGGACCTGCGTGGTCGGCCGGTCATCGTGGGCGGAGGCGTGGTCCTCGCGGCCAGCTACGAGGCCAAGGCATACGGGGTGCGCACCGCGAGCAGCGGATCGGAGGCGCGCCGGCGCTGTCCGCACGCGATCGTCGTCCCGCCGCGGATGTCCGCGTACGCGTGGGCCAGCCGTGAGGTGTTCGACGTTTTCCGGAACACGACACCCCTGGTCGAGGGGATCTCGATCGACGAGGCATTCCTCGACGTCGGTGGGCTGAGCCGGATCGGTGGCAGTCCGCGACACATCGCGGAGCGGTTGCGCCGGCAGGTGCGGGAACAGGTGGGATTGCCGATCACGGTCGGCATCGCGCGGACGAAATTCCTGGCCAAGGTCGCGAGTGCGGTGGGGAAGCCGGACGGGCTGCTGCTGGTGCCGCCGGATCGCGAGCTCGAGTTCCTGCATCCACTGCCGGTCGAACGGCTGTGGGGTGTCGGGTCCGTGACCGCCGGGAAACTGCACGCGTACGGCGTTCGGACCGTCGCGGAACTGGCCGCGCTGTCGGAGCGCGAATTGGCCACGGTGGTCGGGTCGGGCTCGGCTCGGCACTTGCATGCGCTGGCGTGGGCGCGTGACCCGCGGCGGGTCGAGACAGGCCGGCGGCGGCGGTCGATCGGGGCACAGAGTGCTCTCGGGCGCCGCCCGCGAAGCTTCGCCGAGATCGAGACGATCGCCGCCGCGCTGGTGGACCGCGTGGCGAGGCGGCTGCGAGCGGCCGGGCGGGTGTGCCGCACCGTGGTCATCAGGATGAGGTTCGCGGACTTCGGGCGTGCCACCCGCTCGGTGACCCTCGGCGAGGCCTCGGCGCGCACCGAGGCCATTCTCGCCGCGGCGCGCGCGTTGCTGGAGCAGTCCCGGCCGCTGATCGCCGAGCGGGGACTGACGCTGATCGGTGTTGCGCTGTCGAACCTCGACCGGGAGGGCGCCGAACAGCTTGCGCTTCCGTTCGAGTCGGACACCGGGGACTCGGGGGAGTCCGACGGTGTCCTGCTCGACGGCGCGCTCGACGCGGTACGGGCGAAGTTCGGATCGGTCGCGGTCACCCGCGCCGCGCTGCTCTGGCGCGGCGACGGCGACGGCGTGCCTATCCTGCCCGACTAGTCCGAACGGCGATCAGGCGTTCGCGGCCTCGTTCAGACGCTCGAGCGTGCCGGTGGCATCCAGGTACTCCTGCACCCAGCGTTCGATGACCGCGGAGGTCTTCTCCACCTTGGTGAACTGTCCGACGACCTGACCCACCGGATTGAACGCGACGTCGACGGTCTCGTCGGGGTACTTGTGGGTGGCGGCCACCGCCATGCCGGAGACCATGTACTGCAGCGGCATGCCGAGCGGCTCCGGGTTGCCCTCCTGCTCCCAGGCCTCGGTCCAGTCGTTGCGCAGCATCCGGCAGGGCTTGCCGGTGAACGAGCGGCTGCGGACCGTATCGCGGCTGGTCGCGTTTGCGTATGCGGCCTGCTGGACGGCGGTGTTCTCGGCCTCTTCGACCATGAGCCACTGCGAACCCGACCACGCGCCCTGGGCGCCGAGGGCGAGTGCGGCAGCGATCTGCTGGCCGCTGCCGATGCCGCCCGCTGCCAGTACGGGGACCGGTGCGACCTCCTTCACGACCTGCGGCCACAGCACGATCGAGCCGACCTCGCCGCAGTGCCCGCCACCTTCGCCGCCCTGCGCGATGATGATGTCGACCCCGGCGTCCGCGTGCTTGCGGGCCTGGTAGGGCGAGCCGCACAGCGCGGCCACCTTGCGGCCTGCCGCGTGAATATGGTCGATCATGTCTGCGGGCGGCGTGCCGAGGGCGTTCGCGATCAGAGTGACCTTCGGGTGCTGGAGCGCCACCTCGACCTGCGGGGTGGCGGTGGCCTCGGTCCAGCCGAGTAGCTGCAACGCGTTCTCACTGCCGTCGGCGGGCAGGGGTACCCCATGGTCGGTGAGGATCTTGCGTCCGAAGTCGAGGGTTTCCTTCGGCACCATCGACTGCAGCATCTTCGTCAGTTCGTCAGCCGACAGGTTCGAGTCCATGCCCTCGTACTTGTTCGGGATCACGATGTCGACGCCGTAGGGGTGGTCGCCGATGTGCTCGTCGATCCACTTGAGCTCGATCTCGAGTTCTTCGGGTGTGAACCCCACGGCGCCGAGAACGCCGAATCCGCCGGCCTTGCTGACGGCGACCACGACGTCGCGGCAGTGAGTGAATGCAAAGATCGGGAACTCGATGCCGAGTTCGTCGCAGAGGGGGGTGTGCATCCGGCACTCCTTCGCTGGGCCTGAATTCTGTAACAGGTTTCAACTTAGGGTGGCCTGGGCGTGTCCAGTGGCGAATCGATCGAAACAGTTACGGCGCCGGGACTATGACAAGCATCACTTGCGGCTGGTCGTGGAGGTCGGTCCAGAAACGACAAAACCCCCGTCCCGGGCGTAATTGCCGGGCGGGGGTTTCCTCCTCGCGGAGGGGATGACGGGAATCGAACCCGCGTAATCAGTTTGGAAGACTGAGGCTCTACCATTGAGCTACATCCCCGTGCATACGACATTAGTGGGATCGCCAGCGATGCCGTCTGCGAGATGAGACTGTACCCAACCTCGCTTTGGATTTCATAATCGGGGGGCCGTAGGATTCTGCCTCGGGTCCTCGCGAGGTTGGCGAAGGCTTGTTCTGACGGGGTGTGGCGCAGCTTGGTAGCGCATCCGCTTTGGGAGCGGAGGGTCGCAGGTTCAAATCCTGTCACCCCGACCAGACGCGCGGCAGGATCGATATTTCGGTCCTGCCGCGAAGAGGCACGAGAAATCGAATCGAAGAGCACCACCACACGAAGGAGCCAGATCCGTGAAGAGCACCGTCGAGCAGCTCAGCCCGACGCGAGTCCGTATCAACGTTGAGGTGCCCTTCGAGGAGCTCAAGCCTGATTTCGACAAGGCCTACAAGGCGCTCGCGCAGCAGATCCGTCTCCCCGGCTTCCGTCCGGGCAAGGCTCCGGCCAAGCTGCTCGAGGCTCGTGTCGGCCGTGGCGCGGTGCTCGAGCAGGTCGTCAACGACGCTCTCCCGTCTCGCTACTCCGAGGCCGTCAACGCCTCTGAGGTGAAGGTCATCGGCCAGCCGGAGATCGAGATCACCAAGCTCGAGGACGGCCAGGAGCTCACGTTCACCGCCGAGGTCGACGTCCGCCCCGAGATCACCCTCCCGGACTTCTCCACCGTCGCCGTCACGGTCGACCCGATCGAGGTCACCGACGAGGCGGTCGCCGAGCAGCTGCTGTCGTTGCGTCAGCGCTTCGGCACTCTGAAGGGTGTCGATCGTGAGGTTCAGGACGGCGACTTCGTGTCGATCGACCTGTCCGCCACGGTCGACGGCCAGGCCGTCCCGGAGGCCACCGCGTCGGGTCTGTCCCACGAGGTTGGCTCGGGACAGCTGATCGAGGGTCTCGACGAGGCCATCGTCGGCGTCAAGGCCGGCGAGTCGAAGGACTTCACCTCCAAGCTGGTCGCCGGTGAGTTCGCGGGCCAGGAGGCGGTCATCACCGTCACCGTCGGTTCCGTGAAGGAGCGCGAGCTGCCCGAGGCCGACGACGAGTTCGCCCAGATGGCAAGCGAGTTCGACTCTCTCGAAGAGCTCGAGGCCGACCTGCGTGAGCGCGTCGGGCGCGTGCGCAAGGTCGAGCAGGCCGGACAGATCCGCGACAAGGTCCTCGAGGCTCTGCTCGAGACCGTCGAGGTTCCGCTGCCCGAGGCCGTCGTCAAGGCCGAGGTCGACGCCGCACTGCACGACGCGATCCACGGTCTCGACCACAACGAGGAGAAGCTGAACGAGCTCCTCGAGTCGCAGGGCACCACGCGTGAGCAGTTCGACGCGGACGCCAAGGAGGCTGCCGAGCGCTCGGTGAAGACCCAGCTGCTGCTCGACGCCATCGCCGACGCCGCGGGCACCACCGTCGGCCAGGACGAGCTCACCGAGCGCATCCTGTTCCAGGCTCAGCGCTACGGCATGGCTCCGGAGCAGTTCATCCAGCAGATCCAGCAGGCCAACCAGCTCGGCGCGGTCTTCGCGGACGTGCGACGCGGCAAGGCCCTCGCCGGTGTCGTCGATGCTGCGACCGTCACCGACACCGCCGGCGAAGCGATCGACACCGCTGAGATGTTCGGCACCGCAGAGGCGGAGGCCGACGAGGCCGAGGCCGAGGGCGACGACAAGTAACATCCCGGCGGAACGACGCCTGCCACTTCCGGTGGGGGCGAGTATTTCCGCTTAAAGCGAAGTAGGGCGGCACCGGGACTCCGGTGC
>NZ_JBXAJP010000005.1:0-277734 GCF_058797375.1 Prescottella sp. GW823-FHT02E09 | reverse complement strand
GGGGGGTAAAACTCCCCCCCCCCCCCCCCCCCTACTTGGTTAGTGTCAGTGTCAGGAACCAACGACTTATCGAGAAGGCAGGTACCGTGACTTACCAGAATCCCGCCATGACTTCAGCCACCTCCGGTCTGAATCTCAGCGACTCGGTGTACGAACGCCTGCTTCGCGAGCGCATCATCTTCCTCGGCACGCAGGTGGACGACGATATCGCGAACAAGCTGTGCGCCCAGATCCTGCTGCTGTCGGCAGAGGACCCCACCCGGGACATCTCCCTGTACATCAACTCGCCCGGCGGCTCGGTCACGGCCGGCATGGCGATCTTCGACACGATGCAGTTCGCCGAGTGCGACGTTGCGACCTTCGGCATGGGCCTGGCCGCCTCGATGGGGCAGTTCCTCCTGTCGGCGGGCACCAAGGGCAAGCGGTACGCCCTGCCGCACGCGCGGATCATGATGCACCAGCCGTCGGCCGGTATCGGCGGCACCGCATCCGACATCGCGATCATGGCGGAGCAGTTCGCGCACACCAAGCGCGAGATGGCCGAGCTCATCGCGGAGCACACCGGTCAGACCGTCGAGCAGATCACCGCGGACTCGGATCGTGACCGCTGGTTCACCGCGAAGGAAGCGCTCGAGTACGGCTTCGTCGACCACGTCATCACCCGCGCGCGGCAGGCCGGCGGCGCAGGCAACTAGCCGCAACGCACCCGACCTTCCGCTCACACCATCCTGGAGAACTGATGACCAACCTCTTCGATCCCCGTGCCGCTCACGCACTCGGCGGCCAGGCTCCGGCCGGCGCTCAGTCGCGCTACATCCTGCCCTCCTTCATCGAGCACTCCAGCTACGGAGTCAAGGAGTCCAACCCCTACAACAAGCTCTTCGAGGAGCGCATCATCTTCCTCGGCGTGCAGGTGGACGACGCCTCGGCGAACGATGTCATGGCGCAGCTGCTGGTGCTCGAGTCGCTCGACCCGGACCGCGACATCACCATGTACATCAACTCGCCCGGCGGCTCGTTCACATCGCTGATGGCGATCTACGACACGATGCAGTACGTGCGGGCCGACATCACGACGGTCTGCCTCGGCCAGGCCGCGTCGGCGGCGGCCGTTCTGCTCGCGGCCGGCACCCCCGGCAAGCGTCTGGCGCTGCCGAACGCGCGCGTGCTGATCCATCAGCCCGCGACCGGTGGCATCCAGGGTCAGGTCTCCGATCTGGAGATCCAGGCGGCCGAGATCGAGCGCATGCGTCGACTGATGGAGACCACGCTCTCGAAGCACACCGGCAAGGATCCGGACGTCATCCGCAAGGACACCGATCGCGACAAGATTCTGACGGCGGAGGAGGCGAAGGAGTACGGCATCATCGACGACGTGCTCCAGTACCGGAAGCTGTCCGCCCAGAAGTGATGTGGGGCATCCCGGTTCGCCGACACGCCGAGCGATCGGATTGCGGTGGACCGGGGTGCGCACCCGTCGAGCTGGGACATTCCGCGTGCTGCACGCGGATGTGATTCATGTGTCGGATTCGTGTTCGCCGTGTGGGAATCACCGGCTTTTGGTCGACCTCGTTCCCGATCTGCGGGTACGGTCACACCATGGGCCTTCGATCCTGAGCCGAGGGCACGCGATCACCGAAGAGTGATCCGCGGGGATTCGGGTGAGGGTGCTCGCACGTAGACAAGGAAGTAGGGACCTTACGAGATGGCACGCATCGGTGACGGCGGCGATCTGCTCAAGTGCTCTTTCTGCGGTAAGAGCCAGAAGCAGGTCAAGAAGCTCATTGCGGGACCCGGGGTCTACATCTGCGACGAATGCATCGATCTGTGCAACGAGATCATCGAGGAAGAGCTGGCGGAATCCAGTGAGGTCAAGCTCGACGAGCTGCCCAAGCCCGCGGAGATCCGCGACTTCCTCGAGAACTACGTGATCGGCCAGGACGCTGCGAAGCGGACGTTGGCGGTGGCGGTCTACAACCACTACAAGCGCATCCAGGCGGGCGACCGCAGTCGGGACGCGCGCGGTGAGACCGTCGAGTTGGCCAAGTCGAACATCCTGATGCTCGGCCCCACCGGCTGTGGCAAGACGTACCTCGCGCAGACGTTGGCGAAGATGCTCAACGTGCCCTTCGCGATCGCGGACGCGACGGCGCTGACCGAGGCCGGATACGTCGGCGAGGATGTCGAGAACATTCTGCTGAAGCTGATCCAGGCCGCCGACTACGACGTCAAGCGCGCCGAGACCGGCATCATCTACATCGACGAGGTCGACAAGATCGCCCGCAAGAGCGAGAACCCGTCGATCACGCGGGACGTGTCCGGTGAGGGCGTGCAGCAGGCGCTGCTGAAGATCCTCGAGGGCACGCAGGCGAGCGTGCCGCCGCAGGGTGGGCGCAAGCATCCGCACCAGGAGTTCATCCAGATCGACACCACCAACGTGCTGTTCATCGTGGCGGGCGCGTTCGCCGGGCTCGAGAAGATCGTCTCCGATCGAGTCGGCAAGCGCGGCATCGGGTTCGGTGCCGAGGTGCGTTCGAAGGCGGAGATCGACACGCAGGATCACTTCTCGGAGGTCATGCCCGAGGATCTGATCAAGTTCGGTCTGATTCCCGAGTTCATCGGCCGTCTTCCGATCGTGGCGTCGGTGACGAACCTCGACAAGGATTCTCTCGTCAAGATCCTCTCAGAGCCGAAGAATGCGCTCGTCAAGCAGTACACCCGACTGTTCGACATGGATGGTGTCGAACTGGAGTTCTCGGTGGACGCTCTGGAGGCGATCGCTGACCAGGCGATTCACCGTGGCACGGGCGCACGTGGTCTGCGCGCGATCATGGAGGAAGTCCTGCTGCCGGTGATGTACGACATCCCCAGCCGTGACGATGTCGCGAAGGTGGTCGTCACTGCGGAGACCGTCAACGACAACGTCCTACCGACGATCGTGCCGCGCAAGCCGGACCGCAACGAGCGCCGCGACAAGAGCGCGTAGTCCTGCTCCGAACGATTCGAGCGAAGCCCGGGTGCCGACAGTGCGCCCGGGCTTCCCTCGTTTCAGGGCGCGCGGAGAAGGGCCAGCGCGAGGGAGTTGAGTTCTTTCTCGAAGTCGGCGAGATCGGGCGCCGAACCGGCCTCACGCTCGCGCTCCCACGTGGCCAGACCGGACACCACGAATCGCGCCGCCATGGCGACGCGTCGGGCGCGGCTGGCGGGGTCGAGGTGGGTGAGCTCGGCGCGGATGCCCGCGAAGAGCTCCTGCAGCAATGTGGTGTCGCGTATGCGGGGGAACCGCGGATCGTCCGGCACGAGCGATGTCGGCCGGCTGACGAAGTCCATGTGTACGCCGGTCAGCCACTGTTCGTTGAAGCGCGCCCAGTACGACGGCGTGTGCGCGGCGACCTCGGCGACGAACGGGTGCACGTAGGCGGCGACGAGACCGGTCAGCCGGTCGGGGTCGTCGTCGAGGTTGTCGAGCATCTCGCGGCGCCGCTCGTTGACGCTGCCGAGGTGCTGCAACCACACCGATTCGAGCAGGCCGTCCCAGCTGCCGAAATGGTAGGCGATCGCCGAGTTGTTCCGCTGCCCGGCAGTTCTCACGATCTCCCGAGCGGAGACCCCGTGCATGCCGCGTTCGGCGATGAGGCGCTCGGCAACCTGGAGGATCGTGTCGCGACCGTTCGGGGTTGTCATAGCGGTCAGCGTACTGAATGGGCTATGTTCATCCGCCTGAGACATGTTTCTTAACTCGGAGGTGCTTTGTGTACTCGGTGATGAAGACCAGCGGTGGCGGGCGCGGACGCGTATTCGCCGTTGTCGCGGCAACGTCGGTCGCGCTGGTCGCGGCCGGCTGTAGCGGCGACGACGGTGGGAAGTCCACGGCACTCGAACCCGGCCGGTTGCTGTCGAGTCAGCCGCTCACGGGCGCCCCGGTGCTGCCCAGCGCCGCCCGCAGCGAACTGATCACCTACGTGTCGCAGAATGCGCAGGGTGACGCGGTGGTCGTGTCGGGCACGGTGTCCATTCCGAGGACATCCGCGCCGGAGGGCGGGTGGCCGGTGATCAGTTGGGCGCACGGCACCACGGGCGTGTCCGACCTCTGTGCACCGTCGGCCGACTCGGAGGACGGCCTCGCGCACGACTACCTCGGCGTGGTCGACGGCACGCTCGATCGCTACGTCGCCGACGGGTACGTGGTCCTGCAGACCGACTACGTCGGGATGGGGACACCCGGCGGGCATCCGTACATGGACGGCGGGACGGAGGCCAACGCCGTCGTCGACATCGTGCGCGCGAGCCGCGACCTCGACGATTCGATCAGCAGCCAGTGGTACGCGATGGGCCACAGCCAGGGCGGGCACGCCGCGCTGTTCACCGCTGCGCAGGGGGCGGACCGGGCGCCGGAGCTGGACCTGCGGGGCGCGGTCGCGATCGCACCAGGCAACGGCACCAGTCAGACGCCCGCCTACCTGGCCTCCGGAAACCCCGCCGTGGCACCGGCGCTCGCATTCCTGCCGCTGATCCTGCTCGGCGCAGAGGCCGCCGACCCGGCGATCGACGCCGATTCGTACGTCACGCCCGCCTCGAAGGCGCTGCTGACCGCCGCCCGCAACGGCTGCGTCGCGCAGATCCGCGACGTGATCCCGACGGTTCCCGTCGACCAGGCGTTCGCGCCCGGCGCGGACATGGACAAGCTGATCGGCTACCTGAAGAAGCAGGAGCCGTCGCAGCTGACGCTGTCGGTCCCCACGCTGATCCTGCAGGGCACCGCCGACACGCTGGTCGCCGAGCCGGGATCGCGGGCACTGGCGAAGACGTTGTGCGACAACGGTTCGTCGGTCGGATACAAGACGTACGAGGGGGTCGACCACCGCGCCGCCGTCGCGGACTCCTTCGGTGACGCCGAGCAGTTCTTCCAGCAGCTGCACAACGGCGAGACACCCACGGGCACCTGTTAGAAAGGTCCGAACAGCTCCGAGTAGCGCGGGGGATTCCCCACCAGGTCGCCGGTCGGGAGGGTGACGACGGTGTCGACGAGCTCGACGGCACCGTCGTCGTCCGCGCACTGCGCGGTCACGGCGTAGTCGGCGCTGTCGGTGTACTGGCCGGCGAGGTGCAAGGTCTCGTGGGGTGTGGTCGCCCAGTAGACGCCCACGCCACCGTCGTAGATCTCCATCAGTTGGCCCATGACGGACTGGTCATCCTCGTCATGGACGAGGATGGCGCACTTGGCGGGCGCATCGGTGGTGGACTGCACGTCCAGCAGCGTCACCACGATCGAGTTGCCGAACGTGCGGGCGTCGGCCTGCGCCGTGACGACCTCGCAGCACCCATGTGTGACGCTCTCCCGTTCGTCCCGGCTCGAGCGACATCCACTCTCGCACGTCAGATGTCGACGAGGCCGGCGATCACCCGATTCCGGGTGGGCTGTGGGGTTCTACCGCTTGATGCGGTGCTCGCCGGTGTAGACGTTCATGCTCTCGTCGCGGAGGAACCCGACGAGGGTCATCCCCTGGTCGCGGGCCAGGTCGACCGCCAGCGACGACGGCGCCGACACGGCGCCGAGCACAGGGATGCCGGCCATCGCGGCTTTCTGCACGAGTTCGAACGAGGCCCGGCCACTGACGATCAGGACGGCGTCGGACAGGGGGATTCGCCGCTCGGTGAGCGCCCAGCCGACGACCTTGTCGACAGCGTTGTGGCGACCGACGTCCTCGCGCAGCGCGAGGAGGGCCCCGTCGGGGGTGAACACCCCGGCCGCGTGCAGTCCGCCGGTGGCCTCGAACACCCGTTGGCCGCGCCGCAGGGTCGGCGGCATCGAGAACAGTGCGGCGGCAGTGACGTCGACGGTGCTGTCGGACGGCGTGAAGCGACTGCGGGTCGCGACGTCGTCGAGCGACGCCTTGCCGCACACCCCGCACGCCGACGTGGTGAGGAACTCGCGTCGGCCCTTCGTCCCCGGGTCCGGGACGTCTGCGGCCAGTTCGACGTCGAGGACGTTGTACGTGTTGGTGCCGTCGTCGTCGACGCCGTCGCAGTACCGGATCACCGAGACATCCTCGGCGCTGCCGACGATGCCCTCGGCCAGCAGGAATCCGTGGACCAGGTCGATGTCGTTGCCGGGGGTGCGCATCGTGACGGTGAGGGGCCGCCCGCCGAGCCGGATCTCGAGGGGCTCCTCGACGGCCAGCGCGTCCGGGCGGCGCCGGGTCCCGTCCGGGGTGATGCGCAGGACGGGCCGCCGGGCGGTGACTCGTCCCATCAGCCGGCCCGGGTGGGTTCGAGTCGCACGACGATCGCCTTCGACACCGGCGTGTTCGACTTGGCGGCAACATGATCCAGCGGGACCAGTGGGTTGGTCTCGGGGTAGTAGGCGGCCGCGTTGCCGCGCGGGGTGCTGTACTCGACGATTCGGAAGTCGGGGACGCGACGTTCCTCGATCGTGCCGTCGGCGGTGGTCCACTCGGACACCAGATTCACCATCTGCCCGTCGGACAGTCCCATCTCGGCGATGTCGGCGGCGCTGACGAAGACGACCCTCCGCCCGCCCTTGACGCCGCGGTAACGGTCGTCGAGGCCGTAGATCGTCGTGTTGTACTGGTCGTGGCTGCGCATCGTCTGCAGGATCAGGCGTCCCGGCGGGGTGGGAACCCACTCGAGCGGGTTGACCGCGAAAGTGGCTCGGCCGGTGTGGGTCCGGAACTCCCGGGCATCGCGCGGAGGATGCGGCAGCTGGAAGCCGTCGGGTCGACGCACCCGGGTGTTGTAGTCCGCGCAGCCCGGCACGACGCGCGAGATCGAATCCCGGATCAGGTCGTAGTCGGCCTCGAACTCGGCCCACGGCACCGGATGTCCGGAGCCGAGCAGTTCGCGAGCGAGCTGGCAGACGATCGCGACCTCGCTGCGTAGGTGCTCGCTCACCGGCTTCAACCGCCCGCGGGACAGATGCACCATCGACATCGAATCCTCCACCGACACCAGTTGCCTGCCGGTCGCCTGGACGTCGAGGTCGGTGCGGCCGAGGGTCGGCAGGATCAGCGCGGTGCGCCCGTGCACGACGTGGCTGCGGTTGAGCTTGGTCGAGACCTGCACCGTCAGTTCGCAGTTCCGCAGCGCCTCCTCGGTGGCCGCGGTGTCCGGGGTGGCCGACACGAAGTTGCCGCCCATAGCCATGAACACCCGGCCGCGACCGTCGCGCATCGCCCGGATCGCGTCGACGGTGTCCCATCCGTGGCGGCGCGGGCTCGCGATCGAGAACTCGGTGTCCAGGGCGGCGAGGAACTCCTCGGGCATCTTCTCCCAGATGCCCATGGTGCGGTCGCCCTGGACGTTGGAATGGCCGCGGACCGGGCACACCCCGGCGCCCGGTTTGCCGATCATGCCGCGCATGAGCAGCAGATTGACGGCCTCCTGGATGGTGGCCACCGCGTGGGCCTGCTGTGTGAGTCCCATCGCCCAGCACGTGACGGTGCGCTCGGACCGGGCCAGCGCACGGGCGGTGTCCTCGAGTTGCTGCATCGTGAGCCCGGTGGCCTCGACGACGGTGTCCAGGTCGACGGCGCGCACGTGCGCGGCGTACTCGTCGAACCCGGCGCTGTGCCGGTCGACGAACGCGCGGTCGACGACGGTGCCCGGCGCGCGGTCCTCGGCCTCGAGCAGCAGCCGGCCCAGACCCTGGAAGAGCGCCATGTCGCCGCCGAGGCGGATCTGCAGGAACTCGTCGGCGATCTGGACCCCGTCACCGACGACGCCGTTGATCTTCTGCGGGTCCTTGAACCGGCGCAGGCCGGCCTCCGGCAGCGGGTTGATCGCGATGATCCGGGCGCCGTTGGCCTTCGCCTTCTCGAGGGTGGACAGCATCCGGGGGTGGTTGGTGCCGGGGTTCTGGCCGGCGATGAGGATGAGGTCGGCCTGCTCGATGTCCGGCACCGAGACCGAGCCCTTGCCGATGCCGATGGCCTCGGTGAGCGCACTGCCGGACGACTCGTGGCACATGTTGGAGCAGTCGGGCATGTTGTTGGTGCCGAAGCTGCGGATCATCAACTGGTAGAGGAACGCCGCCTCGTTGCTGGTGCGGCCGGACGTGTAGAAGACGGCCTCGTCGGGGCTGCCGAGCCCACGCAGGTGGCCGGCGATCAGTCGGTAGGCGTCGGCCCAGTCGATCGGTTCGTAGTGCTCGCTGCCGGGCCGCAGCACCATCGGGTGCGTGAGCCGGCCCTGCTGTCCGAGCCAGTAGGCGGTGTGCCCGGCCAGATCGGCGATCGAGTGCGCGGCGAAGAAGGCGGGTGTGACCGTCCGGAGCGTCGCCTCCTCGGCGACGGCCTTGGCGCCGTTCTCGCAGAACTCGGCCGGCTTGCGGTGGCCGGGTGTCTCGGGCCAGGCACAACCGGGGCAGTCGAAGCCGTGGCGCTGGTTTAGTCGGGTCAGGGTGCGAGCGGTGCGGGCGATGCCCATCTGTTCGACCGCGCGCTCCAACGAGACGAGCACCGCGGGCACGCCCGCCGCGTAGTCCTTGGTGTGGCCGACGACGAGATCGTTCTCGTCGATGTCTTCCCGGGGACCCTTGCGCGTCATGCATCCCATACTGGCCCGGGAAATCCCGCGATGCACGGTCCGACGCACCGAACCGCGGGGTAAGGTCGGCGAGCCTTACCTACTTTGTGCTGGTGTGCGTGAACGGAGGGTCTGTCGATGGGGGATAGCCGAGCGGGTGGCGGCTTCGGGACGGGTGTGGGTGCGCTCTCGCGGAGGGGGTTCCTGATCGGCGGCACGGGCGCCCTGCTGACGTTCGCGGCGGCCTGCACCAGCGCCGAATCCGGCGGCGATGGCTCCGACGGCGCGCCCGGCGCGACCGTGGCCCACAAGTACGGGCAGACCACCGTGCCCGACCGGCCCCAGCGGGTGGTGAGCGTCGGCTACAACGACCAGGACACGCTGCTTGCCCTCGGGACCGTGCCGGTCGGGGTGTTCGACTGGTACGGCGACTACCCGAGTGCGGTGTGGCCGTGGGCGCAGGACGATCTGGGTGACGCGGAACTGCCGATCATCGGCAGCGCGAGCAGCGGCATCGACATCGAGAAGGTCGCCGGCGTCGCACCCGACCTCGTCGTGGGCACGTACTCGGGCCTCACCCAGGGCCAGTACGACAAGCTGTCCGATATCGCCCCGACGGTGGCGCAGCCGGCCGGGGTCGCGGACTACGGCGTGCGCTGGCAGGACCAGACCACGATTCTCGGGCAGGCACTCGGGCGGCAGGACCGAGCCGCAGAACTGGTGGCCGGTGTCCAGCAGCAGTTCACCGACGTCGCGGCCGCCAACCCGGTGTTCGCCGGAAAGACGGTGCTCGTCGGGGCGCTGAAGGGCCCGGGCCAGTTCGGGGTGTACGGACCGGACGACCCCAAGGTTCGGTTCTTCACCGAACTCGGGTTCGTCAATCCGCCGGTCACCGAGCAGATCCGGAAGACGAACTTTGCCGAGATCAGTACCGAGCAACTCTCGCTCGCCGATGTCGATCTCCTCGTCTGGTACGCGGGCGGCGGGTTCGGCGACGACCTGCGCGCCGAGCTCGCCAGGACGCCGATCTATCAGACCCTCGACGTCGTCCAGGCGGGGCGCACGATCATCCTCGACGACGAGGCGGCGGAGGCCATGACGTGGAGCACCGTGCTGAGCCTGCCGTACGCGCTGCAGCAGATCCCGCCCCGAATCGCACCACTGCTGGGCTGATCCGGCCGGTACCCTCGCGATCATGGCAGTCGTCGTGCGACCTGTGACCCGACCGGACATTCCCGCGCTGTCGCGCGCGCTGGCCGAGGCGTTCGACGACGACCCGGTGATGAGCTGGATGTTGCCCGACGCCGCGAAACGGCCGGCCGGCCTGGCGCGGTTGTTCGCCGCCGAGATCAGGTACCACCATCTCGCCGGTGGGGGTGCGGAGCTTGCCGAGTCGGCCGACGGGACCATAGTCGGTGGCGCGCTGTGGGATCCGCCGGGCCGCTGGAAGCAGTCGGCGTTCGGGTCCTTGCTGAGCCTGCCGACCGTCGCGCTGGCACTGGGGCGGTACCTGCGCGTCGGTGCCGAGGTCTCGCACGTCCTCGAGGCCGCGCATCCCACCGAACCGCACTGGTATCTGGCGACCATCGGCACCTCGACGGCGGGCCGCGGTGGCGGCTTCGGCAAGGCCCTGCTGAACTCGCGCCTGTCCCGCTGCGACGCCGAGGCGGCGCCGGCCTACCTGGAATCCAGCAAGCACGCGAACATTCCCTACTACGAACGGTTCGGGTTCGAGGTCACCGGAGAGATCGTGATCCCGAACGGTGGCCCGACGTTGTGGAAGATGTGGCGAAATCCGCGGTGATCGAATCGTGAATGTGCACCGTGACGGCCGTCACCGGCGGTCACCGCGTGGTACCAATCTGGGGTGACCTCGACCCCGCAGCACCCCCTCGGCACCCCGTTCCAGGACCTCGACGACTATCTGGCCCTGCCCCGCATGTCGGGCCTCGAGCTGTCTCCGGACGGCACCCGACTGGTCGTTGCGCAGGCGGTCCTCGACGACACGGCCACCAAGTACGTGTCCGCGCTGTGGGAGATCGATCCGGCGGGTGCGGGCCCCGCGCGGCGACTGACGTGGGGATCGAAGGGCGAATCCGGCGCCGCATTCACCTACGACGGCGATCTGCTGTTCACGTCGACGCGGCCCTCGCCCGACGACTCCGACGACACGGCGGCGTCACTGTGGCGGTTGCCCGCAGCCGGCGGCGAGGCGCACCGGGTGGCCGGCCGCGGCGGTGGGATCGCGGGCGTGCGTGCCGCGCGTGCCGCGGCGCGGGTCGTGGTGAACACCGGTGTCCTCGGGTCGTCCGGGGCGGCCGAGGACGACGAGCGGATCCGCGGCGAGCGCAAGGACAAGAAGATCTCGGCCGTCCTGCACACCGGTTACCCGGTGCGGCACTGGGACCACGACCTCGGTCCCGACGTCCCGCACCTGCTGGCCGCTGCGACCGGCGCCGACGAGATCGTGCTCGACGACCTGACGCCGACGCCGGGCATCGCACTGCGCGACGCCGACTACGCGCTCGCCGACGACGGCTCGTTCGTCGTCAGCACCTGGTCGGTCCCAGGTGTGCTCGGCACGATGCGCACGATCCTGGTGCGCATCGACGTGGCGACGGGCGAGCGCGCCACGCTCGTCGACGACGACGAGGCGGACCTGTCGCGTCCAGCGATCTCTCCCGACGGCACGCAGTTGGTGTACCTGCGTGAATCACACGGGGATCCGGAACGTGCGCCGCGAATCACGCTGCACCGCATAGCCTTTGCGGGCGGGGTCGTCGAGGACCTCGCGCCGGGCTGGGATCGTTGGCCGACGGCCGTCGCGTGGCTGCCGGACGGCGACGGCCTGCTCGTCACCGCCGACGACCGCGGCCGCGGCCCGATCTTCCTGGTCCGCGGCGATGCGCCGGTGGCACTGACGGCCGACGACGCCGCCTACACCGATCTGCGGCCCGCCCCTGACGGTTCCGCGGTGTACGCGATGCGTGCCTCGTACGCGCGGCCGCCGCACCCGGTGCGGATCGCCCTTGTCGGCGACGTCGGCGACGTCACCGAACTGCGTGCCCCGTCGGAGGCTCCCCGGCTCCCCGGCCGTCTCACCGAGGTGGTGGGGCAGGCCGCCGACGGCACCCCACTGCGCTCGTGGCTGGCGCTGCCCGAGTCGGCGTCGGCGGAGCACCCCGCGCCGCTGCTGCTGTGGGTGCACGGTGGCCCCCTGAACTCGTGGAACACCTGGTCGTGGCGCTGGAATCCCTGGCTGCTGGCCGCCAAGGGGTACGCGGTGCTGCTGCCGGACCCCGCACTGTCCACCGGCTACGGGCAGGACTTCGTCCAGCGCGGCTGGGGTCAATGGGGCAAGGCGCCCTACACCGATCTGATGGCGATCACCGACGCCGCGGAGGCGCTGCCGGAGATCGATGCGAAGCGGACGGCCGCGATGGGCGGCTCGTTCGGCGGCTACATGGCCAACTGGATTGCCGGCCACACCGACCGCTTCAAGGCGATTGTCACGCACGCGAGCCTGTGGGCGCTGGACCAGTTCGGGCCCACCACCGACGCCGCCTGGTACTGGCAGCGCGAGATGACGCCCGAGATGGCGTTCGAGAACTCCCCGCACCTCTACGTCGCCGACATCGTCACCCCGATGCTGGTGATCCACGGAGACAAGGACTACCGCGTGCCGATCGGGGAGGGGCTGCGGCTCTGGTACGAGCTGCTGTCCGAGTCGGGCCTGCCGGCCGACGACCAGGGGGAGACCGACCATCGGTTCCTCTACTTCCCGGACGAGAACCACTGGGTGCTCAGCCCCCAGCACGCCAAGATCTGGTACCAGGTGGTGGACTCGTTCCTCGCCGAGCACGTGCTCGAGGAGAACGTGCCGCTGCCCGACGTCCTGGGATTCTGATACGCCGATTTGCGCACTTGTCGTTCCTGGACGTGCCGAGCTGGGACCGACAAGTGCGCAAATCGCGGGGACGGGCGAGGACCCCGAGCCGGGTCCGGGCGATTCGGCACCACTGATTACGATTGGGGGGTGACCCGTGCGCCAGAGACTCCCCAGACCCCCGCAGACGCCCTCCCCAAGAGCTGGGATCCCAGCGCGGTAGAGGCCGACTTGTATCAGGGCTGGGTAGACGCCGGTTACTTCACGGCCGACCCGTCGAGCGACAAGCCCGGCTACTCGATTGTGCTGCCGCCGCCGAACGTCACCGGCAGCCTGCACATGGGCCACGCGCTCGACCACACCCTGATGGACGCGCTGTGCCGCCGCAAGCGGATGCAGGGCTTCGAGGTGCTGTGGCTGCCCGGAATGGACCACGCCGGTATCGCGACGCAGACGATCGTCGAGAAGCAGCTGGCCGCGGACGGCAAGAAGAAGGAAGACTTCGGCCGCGAGCAGTTCATCGAGAAGGTCTGGGACTGGAAGCGCGAGTCCGGCGGCACCATCCAGGGCCAAATGCGCCGCATCGGCGACGGTGTCGACTGGTCCCGCGACCGCTTCACGATGGACGAGGGCCTCTCGCGTGCCGTCCAGACCATCTTCAAGCGCCTGTACGACGACGGCCTCATCTACCGAGCCGAGCGCCTCGTCAACTGGTCGCCGGTGCTGCAGACCGCGATCTCCGACATCGAGGTGAAGTTCGAGGAGGTCGAGGGCGAGCTCGTCTCGCTGCGCTACGGCTCCCTCGAGGACGACCAGCCGCACGTCATCGTCGCCACCACGCGTGTCGAGACGATGCTCGGTGACACCGCGGTCGCGGTCCACCCCGAGGACCAGCGGTACAAGCACCTCGTCGGCACCACCCTCGAGCATCCGTTCACGGGCCGGCAGATCCCGATCATCGCCGACGACTACGTCGACCCCGCGTTCGGCACCGGCGCCGTGAAGATCACGCCCGCGCACGACCCCAACGACTTCGAGATGGGTGTTCGGCACAACCTGCCGATGCCCACCATCATGGACAAGACCGGCAAGATCGCCGACACCGGAACGCAGTTCGACGGCATGGACCGCTTCGAGGCCCGCGTCAAGGTTCGCGAGGCGCTCGCCGAGCAGGGGCGCGTCGTCGCCGAGAAGCGTCCGTACGTGCACAGCGTCGGCCACTCGGAGCGCTCCGGCGAGACCATCGAGCCGCGGCTGTCGATGCAGTGGTGGGTCAAGGTCGACGCGCTCGCGAAGGCCGCCGGTGACGCGGTCCGCAATGGCGACACCGTCATTCATCCCGCCAGCCAGGAGCCGCGCTGGTTCGCGTGGGTCGACAACATGCACGACTGGTGCATCTCGCGTCAGCTGTGGTGGGGCCACCGCATCCCGATCTGGTACGGCCCGAACGGCGAGGTGCAGTGCTTCGGTCCGGACGAGACCGCACCCGAGGGCTGGGAGCAGGACCCCGACGTTCTCGACACGTGGTTCTCCTCGGGCCTGTGGCCGTTCTCCACGATGGGCTGGCCCGACAAGACCCCTGAGATCGAGAAGTTCTATCCCACAAGCGTTCTCGTCACCGGCTACGACATCCTGTTCTTCTGGGTCGCGCGGATGATGATGTTCGGCACGTACGTCGCCGGCGACGACGCTGCCGGTGGCGGCAAGGTGCCCTTCCAGGACCTGTTCCTGCACGGCCTGGTCCGCGACCAGTTCGGCAAGAAGATGTCGAAGTCCCGCGGCAACGGCATCGACCCGCTCGACTGGGTCGACCGTTTCGGCGCGGACGCGCTGCGCTTCACGCTCGCCCGCGGCGCCAACCCGGGCAGCGACCTCGCGGTCGGCGAGGACCACGCGCAGTCGTCCCGCAATTTCGCGAACAAGCTGTTCAACGCCACCAAGTTCGCGTTGATGAACGGCGCGGTCGTGGCGGATCTGCCGCCCCGCGATCAGCTCACCGACACCGACCGCTGGATCCTCGACCGGCTCGAGCACGTCCGCGGCGAGGTCGACGAGGCGTTCGAGAAGTTCGAGTTCTCCAAGGCCTGCGAGGCGCTGTACCACTTCGCGTGGGACGAGGTCTGTGACTGGTACCTCGAGCTCGCCAAGGTGCAGCTGGCCGCGGACGAGACGGCAGCGGCGTCCACCCGAGCCGTCCTCGGCAACGTGCTCGACACGCTGCTGCGCATGCTGCACCCGGTGATCCCGTTCGTCACCGAGACGCTGTGGAAGGTCCTCACCGGCGGCGAGTCCGTCGTGATCGCCGACTGGCCGGCCGCGACCGGTGTCGCGACGGATCCCGTTGCGGCCCAGCGTGTCGAGGACATGCAGCGTCTGGTGACCGAGGTCCGCCGCTTCCGCAGCGACCAGGGGCTCAAGCCGTCTCAGAAGGTGGCGGCACGCCTGACCGGTGCCCCCGAGGCGGACATCGAGAGCCAGCTGGCGTCGGTGGCGTCCCTCGCGAAGCTCACGGAACCGTCCGAGACGTTCGCGGCGACCGCATCGGTCGAGGTGCGCCTGAGCAAGGCCACCGTCACCGTCGAGCTCGATACGTCGGGCACCGTCGACCTCGGTGCCGAGAAGAAGCGCCTCGAGAAGGACCTCGCGGTCGCCGAGAAGGAGCTTGCCGGTACCGCGGCGAAGCTGTCGAACGAGGCCTTCCTGGCGAAGGCCCCCGACGCGGTCGTCGACAAGATCCGTGCGCGCCAGCAGGTGGCGCAGGAGGAGATCGCTCGCATGTCGGCACGTCTGAAGGAGCTGGGCGGAGCGTGAGTACCGAACGTCCGGGCGCACCCGACCCGGTCGATCTCGCCGAACTCGCGCTCGTCGAGGCGGAGCTGGACCAGCGGTGGCCCGAGACCAAGATCGAGCCGTCGCTGACCCGGATCTCCGCGCTGATGGATCTGCTCGGATCACCGCAGCAGAACTATCCGGCCATCCACGTCGCCGGCACCAACGGCAAGACGTCGGTGACGCGGATGATCGATGCGCTGATGACCCAGCTGCACCGACGGACGGGCCGGACCACGAGTCCGCACCTCCAGTTGGCGACCGAGCGGATCAGCATCGACGGATCCCCGATCTCGGTGCGCACCTACGTCGACACCTACCGTGAGCTCGAGCCGTACATCCGGATGATCGACCAGCAGTCCGAGGCTGCCGGCGGCCCCGCGATGAGCAAGTTCGAGGTCACCACCGCGATGGCGTACGCCGCCTTCGCGGAGGCGCCCGTGGACATCGCGGTCGTCGAGACCGGGCTGGGCGGCAAGTGGGACGCCACCAACGTCATCGACGCCCAGGTCGCGGTCATCACCCCGATCGGCCTCGACCACGTCGACTACCTCGGTCCCGACCTCGAATCGATCGCGGGGGAGAAGGCCGGGATCATCAAGAAGGGCCGTGACAGCGGTATCGAGGGGGTCGCCCCGATCGACACTGTCGCGATCATCGCAGAGCAGAGCCCCGAGGTGATGGACGTGCTGCTGCGCCGCGCCGTCGAGGCGGATGCCGCGGTCGCCCGTGAGGGCTCGGAGTTCCGGGTGCTGCGCCGGCAGATCGCGATCGGTGGTCAGCAGCTGGAACTACAGGGCCTCGGCGGCGTGTACGAGGACATCTTCCTGCCGCTGCACGGCGAGCACCAGGCGCGCAACGCGTCGCTCGCGCTCGCGGCGGTCGAGGCGTTCTTCGGTGCCGGACCCGACCGTCAGCTCGACGCGGATGCGATCCGTGCCGGCTTCGCGTCCGTCGTCAACCCCGGACGGCTCGAGCGGGTCCGCAACGCGCCGACGGTGTTCCTCGACGCCGCGCACAATCCGCACGGGGCGCAGGCCCTCGCGGCCGCACTGGCCGCGGAATTCGACTTCCGTAAGCTCGTCGGCGTCGTCAGTGTCATGGGAGACAAGGACGTCGACGGCATCCTGGCCGCGCTCGAGCCGGTCTTCGACGAGATCGTCGTGACCCACAACGGGTCCCCGCGCGCGATGGACGTCGAGGACCTCGCGAACCGTGCCGTGGCGCGGTTCGGTGACGAACGAGTCGTCCTCGCGCCCACGCTGGCCGATGCACTCGAGACCGCGATCGGGCTGGCGGAGGAGGTCGCCGAACCCGGTGAGGCAGTCTCGGGGGCAGGCGTAGTCGTCACAGGTTCGGTTGTCACCGCGGGCGTTGCCCGCTCCCTGTTCGGAAAGGACCCCGCGTGAGCGAGACCCCGGAGACCCCAGAGAACTCCCAGTCCGGGTTCCGCCCGCCGGCGAAGGATCCGTGGAAGGGCTTCCGCGGCGTGATGGCGGGAACCCTCATCCTCGAGGCGATCGTGGTGCTGCTGGCGTTGCCCGTCGTCGCCGTCGTCAACGCGAAGGGCCTGACGTGGGCGTCGGGTCTGTACATCTGCGTGCTGGCGCTGCTGATGATCCTGGGTGCCGGAGTGCAGGGACGGCCGTGGGCGATGAAGTTCAACCTGACGCTGCAGGTCCTCACCGTTCTCGGCTTCTTCATCGACACGGCACTCGGCGTGATCGGGCTTCTGTTCGGTGCGGTGTGGTTGTACATCGTGTACCTGCGCAAGGACATCACGCGCCGGATCGAGCGGGGTCTGCTGCCGGGGCAACGAGACTGACCGTCTAGGCTGTTCGCCGTGACTGAGCGCACCCTGGTACTGATCAAGCCCGACGGCGTGGCCCGTGGCTACGTCGGCGAGATCCTCTCCCGCATCGAACGCAAGGGTCTGACCATTGCGGCGATGGAGCTGCGGACCGCATCCGGCGACGTCGCCGCGACGCACTACGCCGAACACGAAGGCAAGCCGTTCTACCCGGGGCTGCTCGACTTCATCACCTCCGGCCCGCTCGTGGCCGCCGTCCTCGAAGGCCCGCGTGCGATCGCCGCGTTCCGTCAGATCGCCGGCGGCACCGACCCGGTGGAGAAGGCAGTCCCCGGCACCATCCGCGCCGACCTCGCCCTCGACGGCGGACAGAATCTGGTCCACGGATCGGACTCCGTCGAGTCGGCCGAGCGTGAGATCGCTCTCTGGTTTCCCCAGCTCGCTCGGGCCTGAGGCCCACAACTCGGGACGCTCCCGGGCCGTCGTGCCCGCGGAGCGTCCTTTTGTTTTGTCACCTATCGGTGCGCCGATGAGAGGACACCCGGCCCAGGTGTGGGATACTGAAATCGGTCGGACCGCAATTTGGCTCCACGCGGATCCGATCGGATGACATCACGGTGCGAAGCCCGTCATCGCTGCCCTACCGGCGCAGGTAATCCCTGTTCCGTCCGGCACGCTGGATGATCAGGCGCTCACGTCGTGAACGGTCAGGCGCCCGCGCCGTGGATCGCCGCCATCCAGCCAGGCACCGCGCGATTCCGCAGTGATCAACGGACACTGCGAACCACGTGGAGCGAGACCATACAATCTCGTGCCCCCGGGGTGCGAGTACACAACCATCGCCCCCGCGCGGCCGCGTCACATTCGATCGACAGACGGATGGACGCGCCCGGGGGCTCGAGGAGAATACGTGGCCGATCAAGCGCCGCCCGAAAGTGTTCAGGAACCGATCGCGGAAGCGTCGGTCGACCCGAGTACCACCCCGGTACTCCCCGAGAAGATCCGTGTCCACGCGCTCGCCAAGCTGCTCGGTGTCACGAGCAAGCAGGTCCTCGCGGAGGCGGCAGCGCTGGGCACCGAGTTGCGCAGCGCGCAGTCCAGCCTGCAGCGCGATATCGCCGAGCGCATCCACGCCACGGTGTCCGGTGCGACGGAGACCGCTGCTCCGGAGCCGACCGTGGAGTCCGCCCCGGAGGCAGTCGCCACCGAAGCCGGGCCGGCGGAGGCTGCGCCGACCGAGAAGCCCGCGCCCCGCAAGAGGGCACGTAAGAAGGCCGCCCCGAAGGCTGCGGTCGCCGCCGAACCGATCACCGAGGCCCCCGAGACCGAGGCTCCCGAGACCGAGGCCCCCGAGACCGAGGCCGCCCCGGTCGAGTCGGCCGGCCCCGGCGACGACTTCACCGGGCTCTTCACCAACGTGGAACTCGCCGCAGGGCACGAGCCGACCACCGCCCCCGCAGTGGTGCAGGCTCCGCTGTTCCTCCAGCCCGAAGCGGCCGCCGCCGAGCCCGCTCCGCGTCGTCGTCGCAGCCGTCGTGCTGCTGCCGCCCCCGAGGTGACCGACGAGTCGCAGACCCAGGCCGACGAAGCCGCACCGGCTGCCGTGGCCGACGAGGTCGTGGCCCCGTCCGATGCCTCCGGCACCCGCGAGGGCGCCGAGGGTACCGAAACCACCGAAGCCCCCGAGGGCACCACCGGCGCCGATGGCGGCGACGGCGGCGAGAGCGAGGGCGAGGGCGGCGAGCAGCAGCGGCGCCGTCGTCGTGGACGCCGTGGCCGTGGCCGCGGTCGTGGCGAGCAGCAGGCGGACGGCACCGAGTCGGACGAGCCCGAAGAGACCGACAAGGCCGAGAAGGCCGACACGGCGCCGGTAGCCGAGGGCGACGCCGCGGAAGCTGCCGAGGCGCCCGAATCCGGTGAGTCTGCCGAGGACGAGCAGTCCGAGTCCGACGAGTCCGGCGACGGCAGCAGCCGTCGTCGTCGCCGCCGTCGTCGTCGCAAGGGCGGCAGCGACGGGGACGTCTCGTCCGAGGACGATCCGCCGAACACCGTCGTTCACGAGCGTGAACCGCGCAACAAGGCTCGCGCCCCCAAGGACGAGGTCCAGGGCATCAGCGGATCGACGCGGCTGGAGGCCAAGCGTCAGCGCCGTCGTGACGGTCGCGACGCCGGCCGTCGCCGTCCTCCGATCCTCAGCGAGTCCGAGTTCCTGGCACGCCGCGAGGCGGTCGACCGGGTCATGGTCGTCCGCGAGAAGGTCGGCGGCACCAACCCGGCGGCGTCCACGCAGGTCGCGGTCCTCGAGGACGGCGTACTGGTGGAGCACTTCGTCACGGGGTCGTCCTCGTCGTCGATGGTCGGCAACGTCTACCTCGGTCGCGTCCAGAACGTGCTGCCCAGCATGGAGGCCGCGTTCATCGACATCGGGCGTGGCCGCAACGGCGTTCTCTACGCCGGTGAGGTCAACTGGGAGGCGGCCGGTCTCGGCGGCAATTCGCGCAAGATCGAGCAGGCCCTGCGGCCCGGCGACCAGGTGCTGGTCCAGGTCAGCAAGGACCCGGTCGGACACAAGGGTGCCCGTCTGACGACGCAGATCAGTTTGGCCGGACGATTCCTGGTCTACGTGCCGGGCGGCACGTCGACCGGTATCAGCCGCAAGCTGCCCGACACCGAGCGCAAGCGCCTCAAGGAGATTCTCCGCGAGATCGTGCCGGCCGACGCCGGTGTGATCATCCGGACGGCGTCCGAGGGTGTCAGCGAGGAAGAGCTGTCGCGCGACGTCACCCGACTGCAGACGCAGTGGGCGACCATCGAGGAGCAGGCCGCGAAGGCGAAGGAGGGCAAGTCGGGCACGCCTCATGCGCTGTACGAGGAGCCCGATCTGCTGGTGAAGGTCGTCCGGGATCTTTTCAACGAGGACTTCTCGAAGCTCGTGATCGAGGGTGAGAAGGCCTGGAGCACGGTCGAGACGTACATCAAGACCGTGGCGCCGGACCTGCTGCCGCGAGTGGAGCGGCACGTCGTGGAGTCCGGTGCCCCGGATGTCTTCGAGACGCATCGGATCGACGAGCAGCTCGCCAAGGCGCTGGACCGGAAGGTCTGGCTGCCCTCGGGTGGCACGCTGGTGATCGATCGCACCGAGGCGATGACCGTGGTCGACGTCAACACCGGAAAGTTCACCGGTGCGGGCGGCAACCTCGAGGAGACCGTGACGCGGAACAACCTCGAGGCGGCCGAGGAGATCGTGCGGCAGATGCGGCTGCGCGACATCGGCGGGATGATCGTCGTCGACTTCATCGACATGGTGCTCGAGTCCAACCGCGACCTGGTCCTGCGCCGCCTCACGGAGGCGCTGGGCCGGGACCGCACCCGCCACCAGGTCTCCGAGGTCACCTCGCTCGGCCTGGTCCAGATGACCCGCAAGAAGCTGGGTACCGGCCTGGTCGAGGCATTCTCCACGACGTGTGAGCACTGCCACGGTCGCGGGATCATCGTGCACACCGAGCCCGTCGAGGTGAAGTCGACCGACGACGGTGGCCGCGGCCAGGCCAAGGAGTCGGGCGGCCGCAAGAAGCGTGGGCGCGACCGCGCCGCCGCGGCTGCTCCGGAACCCGCGGCCGACGGGCAGCAGGCGCAACTGCACCCGAGCCCCGAAGAGTTGGCTGCGGACGCGACCGTCAAGCGGGCGCATCCCGTGGCACTCGCGATGGCCTCGCATCACGGTGAGCACGAGGCACATCCGGACGAGGACGCGCCGCGCGAGGCGCGGGCCGATCTCGAGTCCCAGCCCCAGACGAAGCCCGAGTCGACGCCGGAACCGGAGCCGACGCCCGAGCCCGAGGCTTCCGACACCGAGGCGGAGAAGGAGGCGGCCCCTCGGGGCCGCCGACGGAGCCGGCGGGTTTCCCGCGCGGCAGCCGCCCCGGCCGGTGAGACCCCCGATACGGGAACGGTGTTCGTGATACCGGTCACGGAGGCCGAGGCCGAGGCCGAGGCCGAGACCGTGCCGGAGCCCGAATCGGCGCCGTCCGGTGTCTCGGAGGCCGCTCCCGCACCCGTGGAAGCGTCAGCGCCGGTGGACGGTGAGGCGCCCGCGGCGGCACGTCGTCCGCGCCGCCGCCGCGCCGCTGCACGTCCTGCAGGCCCGCCGGTGGATGCCGAGGCCTGACGAATGCCGTGGCAGTGCGCCGCTCCGTGCGTGACACGGGGCGGCGGACTGCCGCAACGGGACAGGTCGACCCGCCAGTTTGACCCTGACGGCCGCCGTCCCGTAATCTTGACCGGTCGCTACCCGGCGATACCGCTCTGCTGCGCCCGATTTGGGCATACCACGGGCGCGCAAGGGGTAGCCGCCACACCAGACCAGTCGCGCAGCACTGAAAAGCCTTCACGGCAGCGGCGCGAGCACGTTCGAAGTAGCAAGGGGTAGCCGTCCGATGGCAACGTACGCGATCGTCAAGACCGGCGGAAAGCAGTACAAGGTCGCTGTTGGTGACCTCGTCAAGGTCGAGAAGATCGAGGGTGAGCCCGGCACCGCTGTCTCGCTTGCCCCGGTCCTCGTGGTCGATGGGTCCGAGCTGACCACCGACGCCGACAAGCTGGCGAAGATCTCCGTGACCGGTGAGGTCGTCGAGCACACCAAGGGCCCGAAGATCCGGATCCACAAGTTCAAGAACAAGACCGGCTACCACAAGCGCCAGGGTCACCGTCAGAAGCTGACGGTCCTCAAGGTCACCGGCATCAAGTAGCTCGAGCTTTCACCGATTCCTGGAGGGATTCGACATGGCACATAAGAAGGGTGCATCCAGCTCCCGTAACGGTCGCGATTCAAACGCACAGCGACTCGGCGTCAAGCGCTTCGGCGGCCAGTCCGTCAGCGCCGGTGAGATCCTCGTGCGCCAGCGTGGCACCCACTTCCACCCCGGCGTCAACGTCGGTCGTGGCGGTGACGACACCCTGTTCGCTCTCGCTGCGGGCGCCGTCGAGTTCGGCACCAAGCGTGGACGCAAGACCGTGAACATCGTTCCGGTCGCGGCAGAGGCCTAGGTCTGCTGCCACTTACGGTTCGGGCTCTCATCGTATCGATACGCTGACGAGTTTCGATTCCGTTCCGATCTCCCAGTAGGGGCGGGCCAGGGTCTCAAACCCTGCCCGCCCCTACTGTCGTTTTCACCGCAGTGAGTCGTCTCCGTCACACTGCATCAACCGCAAGATCTTTGACTGAGGAAGGATCCGGCAGTCATGTCCCGATTCATTGACCGCGTGGTGCTGCACGTCAGCGCCGGAAAAGGCGGCAATGGTTGCGCCTCCGTCCACCGCGAGAAGTTCAAGCCGCTCGGCGGCCCCGATGGTGGAAACGGTGGTCGCGGCGGAGATGTCGTGCTCGAGGTGGACGGCAACGTCCACACCCTCCTCGACTTCCACTTCCATCCCCGCGCGAAGGCGACCAGCGGTACTCAGGGAATGGGCGGCAACCGTGAGGGTGCCAACGGTTCGGACCTGATCCTCAAGGTGCCCGACGGTACCGTCGTCGTCGACAAGGGCGGTGAGGTCCTCGCCGATCTCATCGGAATCGGAAGCCGGTTCGTCGCGGCCCGAGGCGGCAGAGGCGGCCTCGGCAACGCTTCGCTGGCCTCGAAGGCGCGTAAGGCTCCTGGCTTCGCGCTGCTCGGTGAGGAAGGCGAGGCCGGTGACCTGATCCTCGAACTCAAGTCGGTTGCCGACGTGGGTCTCGTCGGGTTCCCCTCCGCCGGCAAGTCGTCGCTGGTGTCCGTCCTGTCGGCCGCGAAGCCGAAGATCGGCGACTACCCGTTCACCACGCTGCAGCCGAACCTGGGTGTCGTCTCGAGTGGCGACACCACGTTCACCGTGGCCGACGTGCCGGGGCTGATCCCGGGCGCGAGCGAGGGGCGTGGCCTCGGCCTGGACTTCCTGCGGCACCTCGAGCGCTGCGCGGTCCTCGCGCACGTCGTGGACTGCGCGACGCTCGAGCCGGGACGCGATCCGATTTCCGACGTCGACGCCCTCGAGGCGGAGCTGTCGGCGTACCAGCCGGCGCTGAAGGGTGACGCGAGCCTCGGTGATCTCGCGGACCGTCCACGCATCGTGATCCTCAACAAGGCCGACGTCCCCGAGGCCGCCGAGCTCGCCGAGATGGTGACTCCGGACTTCGAGGCCCGCGGCTGGCCGGTGTTCACGATCTCGGCCGTCAGCCGGGACGGCCTGCGGCCCTTGACCTTCGCGCTCGCAAAGATGGTGGCCGACTACCGTGAGGCGCATCCGCCGGCGGAGCCCAAGCGTCAGGTGATCCGCCCGATCGCCGCCAAGGAGACCGGCTTCAGCGTCATCGCCGACCCGGAGAACCCCGGCGGATTCATCGTCCGCGGTACCCAGCCCGAGCGGTGGGTGCGGCAGACGGCGTTCGACAACGACGAGGCTGTCGGCTACCTGGCGGACCGCCTGGCCCGTCTCGGCGTCGAGGACGAACTGGTCAAGCAGGGCGCCGAGCCGGGCGCGTTCGTCACGATCGGCGACGTCGGTTTCGAGTGGGAGCCGCAGACCGCGGCGGGTGTCGACGTCGTGCGGACCGGCCGCGGCACCGACGCGCGACTGGACCAGGTCGACCGCATCGGGGCCGCCGAACGTAAGCATGCGCAGCGGGCGCGGCGCGGACTGCCGAGTGAGGATCCCAAAGACAAGTGAGTGAGACCAGGGCCGCCATCGCGTCGGCGCGCAGCATCGTCGTCAAGATCGGGTCGTCGGCACTCACCAGTCTGATCGGCGGGCTGGACGTGGGACGGCTCAACCTGCTCGCGGACGCGCTCGAGGCGCGGATGCGGGCAGGTTCCGACGTGGTCGTCGTCTCGTCCGGCGCGGTCGGCGCCGGCCTGGCACCGCTCGGATTGACGCACCGCCCCAGGGATCTCGCGACCAAGCAGGCCGCGGCGAGCGTGGGTCAGCTGGCGCTGGCCCACGCGTGGGGTACGTCGTTCGCGCGCTACGGCCGCACCGTCGGTCAGGTGCTGCTCACCGCCGACGACATCGCCCGCCGCACGCAGCATCGCAACGCGCAGCGCACCCTCGACCGCTTGCGGGCGCTGCATGCGGTCGCGATCGTCAACGAGAACGACACCGTCGCGACCACCGAACTGCGGTTCGGTGACAACGACCGGCTCGCCGCGCTCGTCGCGCACCTGGTGGGCGCGGACGCGCTGGTGCTGCTGTCGGATGTCGACGGGCTGTACGACGGTGATCCCCGAAAGGGTGGGGCCACACTGATTCCCGAGGTCAACAGCCCCGAGGATCTCGACGGTGTGGTGGCCGGCTCCGGGGGCGCACTCGGCACCGGCGGGATGGCGTCCAAGCTGTCCGCCGCGCGTCTGGCCGCCGACTCGGGCGTGCCGGTACTGCTGACGGCGGCGTCCGACGCGGCCACGGCCCTCACATCGGCGGACGTCGGCACGGTGTTCGCGGCGCGGCCGCACCGGATGTCGGCGCGCAAGTTCTGGGTGCGGCACGCGGCCGACACCCAGGGCGCTCTGCACCTGGACGCAGGCGCGGTGCGCGCCGTCGTCGAGCGTCGGCGCTCGCTGCTGCCGGCCGGTATCACCGCGGTCGGCGGCCGCTTCTACGGCGGCGACGTCGTCTCGCTCATCGGTCCGGAGGAGCGTCCCGTGGCGCGTGGCGTCGTGGCGTACGACTCGTCCGAGATCGAGGAGATGCTGGGTCGCTCGACGACGGATCTGCCGGCGGACATGCACCGGCCGGTGGTTCACGCCGACGATCTGGTGCCGCTGTAGGGAGTTCGCTCAGCGGGGCAGGGCGGCGGCGAGCGACTGCAGGACCTCGGAGCTGCCCTGCTCGAGCTTGAGGGCGGCGAACTCGTCGCCGCGGGTGGTGCCGCGGTTGACGATGACGACCGGTGTTCCGTCGCGGGCGGCGCGGCGCACGAACCGGAGTCCGGACATCACCGTGAGCGACGAGCCGACGACCAGCAGCGCGTCGGCGCCGGTGACCATCTCGAAGGCCGCCGCGACACGTGGCTTGGGGACGCTCTCGCCGAAGTACACGATGTCAGGCTTGAGCATGCCGCCGCACGCGGCGCAGTCCACCATCCGGAAGTGCTCGGTGCTCTCCACGACGGCGTCGGCGTCTGGTGCGATCTCCACACCGCTTGCGGCGGCGACGGTCTCGGCGAAACCGGGGTTCGCAGCGTCGAGGCGCTCGGCGAGCGTCATCCGCGACATCCGGTGTCCGCAGTCGAGACAGCGGACCTGCGCGTAGCTGCCGTGGAGGTCGATGACGTGCCGGCTGCCGGCCTTGGTGTGCAGCAGGTCGACGTTCTGGGTGATCACGCCGTGCACGACACCGGCGCCCTCGAGCGCGGCGAGCGCACGGTGGCCGGCGTTGGGCCGGGCGGCATCCATGTGCCGCCAGCCGAGGTGATTGCGGGCCCAATAGTGCCGCCGGAACGACGGGTCGCCGACGAACTGCTGGTAGGTCATCGGGTTCCGCGGCGGGGAGTCCGGCCCCCGGTAGTCGGGTATCCCGGAATCGGTGGAGATGCCCGCGCCGGTCAGTACACACACGCGGCGACCCCGGAGCAGGTCGAGCATTCGGTCGATCACCCGATCCAGGGTAGGCGCGTGTCCGATCCGTTCAATCCATACGGGTGCCGGCGGCCGACACTGGTCGGCATGACTGATGTGAACCCTGTTCCGGACGGATACCGAACCCTCACCCCCTACCTGGCGGTCCCCGACGGCGACGCGGCCCTGGACTTCTACGTCCGTGGTCTCGGCGCGGTGATCGTCGACCGGATGGACGCGCCGGACGGCACCGTGATGCACGCCGAGATCCGGATCGGCGACTCGATGCTCCAGCTGTCTCAGGAGATGCCCGACTTCGGGTTGAAGGCGCCCGAGCCGGGCTGGGTACACTCCTCGCTGGTGGTGTACGTCGAGGACACCGACGCGTTCGTCGCCGCCGCGGTGCGAGCGGGCGCGATCCTCGTCACGCCGGTGGCGGACACGTTCTCCGGCGACCGGCACGGGGTGTTCCTCGACCCGTTCGGGCACCGCTGGGCCGTCTGTACCCGGATCGAGGACGTCCCGTCGGACGAGGTGGCTCGCCGGGCGCGGGAGTTGTTCTTCCCCGACCCCGTGAGCTGATCCGCCGATCGGGGTGGGCAATTTCGTGAAAGCGCCCACTCCGAGGTCCGGCACTCTCTATCGTGTCCGATTTGGACGTATGTCCAGCGCAGTCGGCGGCCACTCGTTCGTCCGGCGCGTCTCGGTCCACGAGAGAGAGCCCTTCATGGTGCCAACCCAGAGCAGTGCCGCAGGCCCGTCGGCTCGCCGCGCTCACGTGATCCGCACGATCCTGGCGATCGTCGTGATCGCGCCGCTGTCCCTCGCGGCGTTCTACATGTGGGCCCTGTGGGACCCGGGTGACACCGTGAACCGGATGCCCGTCGCGATCGTGAATTCCGACGCGGGCGCCGACGTCGACGGCACCCGCATCGTCGCCGGTGACGAGGTGGTGGCCGCCCTCGTCGAGAGCGGCGACGTCTCGTGGAAGGTCGTCTCGCCGCAGGACGCGCAGACCGGCGTCGACGACGGCACCTACTACTTCTCGGTGGTCATCCCGGAGACGTTCAGTGCCGACGTCGCGAGTGCGGCGAGCGGCTCCGGACGCAAGGCGCAACTCGACGTCGTCTACAACGACTACAACAGCCTCGTCGCGACCCCCGTCGGCGAGAGCGTGATGGCGCAGGTGCGGTCGGCGGTCTCCGAGTCGATCGGGGAACAGTCCGTCGACCAGGTCCTCGTCGGCCTCGGTGACGTGGGCAAGGGGATGGGCGAGGCGGCAGCGGGCGCACAGCAACTCTCCGACGGCACCGGAGAAGCCCTCGCCGGCACGAACCAGCTGTACGCGGGCAGCCAGGAACTCGCGACCGGGCTCGGCCAGGCCAACGCGGGTGGTAAGGAACTCGCCACCGGCGCGGGCCAGCTCGCGGCGGGAGCCGACGAGGCGGCTGCCGGTTCGGGCGAACTGAGCGCCGGGCTCAGCCAGCTCGTCGGTGGCACCGACGAGCTCGGCGCCGGCGCCAAGCAGATCAGCGAGATCGTCGACATGGTGACCGGTCCCGTGCTGGCCATCGTCGGCGAGTCCGGCGAGATCGGTGGACAACTCGCGGAACTGCGGGACGGGGCGCGCGAACTCGCGCGTCAGCTCACCGACCCCACCGCCGACTACCGCGGCGGACTGATGGCGGCCACGGCGGGCGCGGGCGAGCTGAACTCGGGACTCGGCGAGCTCTCGCAGGGCGCGCACCAGCTCGCGACCGGGGCGAACGAACTGTCGACCGGACTCGGACAGCTCGCCCCCGGCAGTGTCCAGCTGCGCGACGGCCTCGGCGAGCTCTCGAAGGGCGTCGGCCAGCTCGACGAAGGCAGCGCGCAGCTCGCGACCGGACTGTCCGACGGTGCCAAGCAGGTCCCGCAGTTCACCGAGGCGGAGCGCGCCACCACCGCGAACCTGCTCTCCTCGCCGGTCGAGGTGGACGCCCGCAACCCCAACCCGGCCGCCGGGTTCGGTCCGGGCGCGGTGCCCGCCGTGATGTCGGTGATGCTGTTCCTGTGCGGCATCCTGACCTGGTTCGTGGTGCGACCTCGCCCGGGCCGTCCGCAGCGCGTCCACGCGGGCGTCGTGCGGGAGGGTCTGCGCCGCTACCGGATCCCGGCGCTGGTGACCCTCGTCGCGGCCCTGACGCTGTCGGTGGTGGCGCTCGTGGTGGCCGACGTGGACCCGCCCAGCGTGCTCGCGATGATCGCGGTGATGATCCTCGTCGGTGCGGCGGCGGTCGCGTCGGGCCGACTGTTCACCGTCGTCTTCGGTGCGGTCAACGGCACCTTCATCGCCCTGGGCGCGTTGATGATCCAGATCTTCGCGTTCGGCGCGGTCTATCCGATCGAGCAGATGCCGGCGCCGGTGCAGTGGCTGCACGCGCTGATGCCGTTGACGTGGGCCCGCAACGCGATGCGCATGGTGCTCGTCGGGTACTACGGACCGCGCTTCTGGATCGCGGTTGCGGCGCTCGCCGCGCTCGTCGTCGCCGCGGTGGCCTTCACCATCTGGTGGCGGCGCCGCCAGGAACCGGCGGTGGAGGACGTTCCTCCGATGGACGATCCGACCATCGTGATGGAGCGGATCGGCTGATCACGCGAGCAGGCAGGTCCCGGTCGACGAATCGACCGGGACCTGCCTGCTCGTTCGGACCTACGAGGCGGCGCGCTCGGCGTCGTCGGCCGTGATCAGGGGGTATACCCCGTTCTCGTCGTGCACCTCGCGGCCGGTCACCGGGGGATTGAACACGCACAGCATGCGCATCTGGGTGACGGGCTCCACGCGGTGCCGTTCGTGGCCGTCCAGCAGGTACATCGACCCGGGCCGCAACTGGTACACCTCGCCGCTGTCCAGGTCGGTGAGGATGCCGTCGCCCTCGACCAGCCACACCGCCTCGATGTGGTTCGCGTAGTGGAATTCGTTGACCGATCCCGCGCGAATCGTGGTCTCGTGGAACGAGAATCCCACGCCGTCGCCCGCGAGGACGATGCGCTTGCTGCGCCAGTTGCCGTCCTCGCTCGTGATGTCGCGGTCGGTGTCGGTGATGTCGTCGGTGGTGCGAACGATCATGAAAGTTCCTCTCGTCGCTGAAATGTGCGCGTGGGGGCGATCAGGCGAAGACCTTGGCGGTGGCCTCCGCCAGGATGCTCAGGCCATGATCGAGCTCGGCGTCGGTGATGGTGAGCGGGGGCAGCAGCTTGACCACCTCGTCCGACGGGCCGGACGTCTCGGCGAGCAGTCCCTCGTCGAACGCGAGGCCGCACACCTTCACGGCCATCCCGGGATCGTCGAACACGAGACCCTGCACCATGCCGCGGCCGCGCGTGCTCACGCCGTCGAAGGTCACTGCCAGGTTCGAGAAGATCTGATTGATCCGCGCCCCCTTGGCGAGCGTGGACCGATGCAGCGCGTCGTCCGACCAGTAGTGGTCGAGGGCGGCCGTCGCGGTCACGAACGCCGGGTTGTTGCCGCGGAACGTGCCGTTGTGCTCGCCCGGCGCCCACAGGTCCAGTTCCGGCTTGAACAGCGTCAAGGCCATCGGCAGGCCGTAGCCGCCGATCGACTTCGACAGCGTGACGATGTCCGGGGTGATGCCCGCGACCTCGAACGAGAAGAACGGGCCGGTGCGTCCGCAGCCCATCTGGACGTCGTCGACGATCAGCAGGATGTCGCGGCGGGTGCACAGGTCGGACAGGGCGCGCAGCCATTCCGGCCGGGCGACGTTGACGCCACCCTCACCCTGCACGGTCTCGACGATCACCGCGGCCGGGCGGTTGAGTCCGCTGCCCGAGTCGTCCAGGACCCGCTCGAACCACTGGAAGTCGTCGGTGACGCCACCGAGGTAGTTGTCGAACGGCATCGGCGTCGCGTGCACCAACGGCACACCTGCGCCGGCGCGTTTCATGGAGTTGCCGGTGACCGACAGTGCACCCAACGTCATGCCGTGAAAAGCATTGGTGAAGTTGATGATCGACTCGCGACCGGTGGCCTTGCGGGCCAGTTTCAGTGCGGCCTCCACCGAGTTGGTTCCGGTGGGCCCGGGGAACTGGACCTTGTAGTCGAGCCCGCGGGGCTCGAGGATGTTGCGCTGGAAGCTCTTCAGGAAGTCGCGTTTGGCGACGGTCGACATGTCCAGGCCGTGAGTGATGCCGTCGCCCGCGATGTAGTCGATCAGGGCCTGTTTCATGACGGGGTTGTTGTGCCCGTAGTTGAGGGCGCCCGCCCCGGCGAAGAAGTCCAGGTAGTCACGGCCCGACTCGTCACGGATCCAGGCTCCGGACGCCGACTCGAAGACGGTCGGCCAGTTCCGGCTGTAGCTCCGCACCTCGGATTCGAGGGATTCGAAGATGCTGGTCTCGACAGTGGTCATGAGTGAATGTTCCTTCCTCAGGAAGCGTGCTGCGGCGAGATCGTGTAGAGATCCTCAGCTGCATGCACGTCGGGAAAGTCGTTCGGGGAAAACAGCTTCCGATTGGTGATCGTCCACCCCCTGCGATGGGCCACGGATGTGAACAGCGCGATGGACGCGACATTGCCCGGGCTGATCGTGGTCTCCAGGTTCCAGACGCCTTGCAGTGCAACGCGGTCCAAGAGATCGTTCAGCATGCGTCCGGCCAGTCCCCGGCCTCGCTGGGCGGCGTCGACGGCCACCTGCCACACGAACAGGGTGTCCGGGGCCTCGGGGCGAATGTATCCGGTGACGAATCCGGTCACCCGGCCGTCGACGGTGGAGACGATCGAAGTGTCGTGAAAGTCTCTACACCACAACAGGTATGAGTAGCTCGAGTTGACGTCGAGCGTCTGTGAATCTTTTGCGATCTCCCAGAGCCGGACTCCGTCTGAGATCTGTGGCTTACGGAACTCCACCGCGTCCGGCACGGTGGTCGGGGTAACTCGCGTTTGTATTGGCGTCATTGATGAATCGAACGTAACAACCCCGCGCCCCGATTTCACGGATCCCCGGAAATCGGGCAGAAGAGACCCCGTAGTCGTGCAGGTGGGGCACTCAATGTGAGCCTGGTCACGTTCGGTATCACTTGGGGGTGGCGAGCGCGAAAGGAAGGACGGAGGGAGCTCCTGCCCTGCGGAGGATCCGCGCCGCCATCGTCAGCGTCCAGCCCGTGTCGGTGACGGCGTCGAGCAGCAGCACCGGGCGGTCGATTCCGGTGAGATCGGGTACCTCCCACGCGCCGTCGAGGCCGGCGACACGATAGGCCGAGTTGGCCGCCGAGACGGGGGGATGATCCGGTCTCTCGTGCAGCACTCCCAGGTCGGTGAGCCGACCCACCTCGGCGAGCCGGGCGGTCAGGGAGCGCATGAGCACCGGGTGGGTGGGGGACTCGAGGCACATGACGGAGGCGGGTCGCTCCGCCCAGTCCCAGGCCGCGAGGACCTCGATGCACGCGTCGACGACGGCGTCGGGGACGGGCGCGTCGGGTCCGTCGAGCAGCGTGCGCAGGCGCTGTCCCCAGCCGAGGTCGGACAGCCGGCCCAGGACGCGTCCAGTGTCGGGTCCGTCGGTGATCTTGCCGGACAGGCTGATTCCCAGCTTCGCCATACCGGTGGGCCACTGCTTGCGGGGGAGCAGATCGATACCGGGACGTTCGAGCCGCTGCCTGGTGTCGGCGACCGCCGCCTCGCTGACAGTGGCGCTGTACTTGGGGCCCGCGCAGTTGTCGCAGCGGCCGCAGCGGCCGTCCCCGTCGCCCAGCCCGGGGTCGTCGAGCTGGCGGCGCAGAAAGGTCATACGGCACTCGTCGGTGCGCTCGTATTCGAGCATCGCGTCCTGCTCGGCCTGCCGTGCGATCTCGAGGCGGCCGTAGCGTTCCGCGTCGTACGTCCAGGGCTGACCGGTAGCGACCCAGCCGCCGCGGACCCGTCGGACGGCTCCGTCGACGTCGAGGACCTTGAGGACCAGTTCGAGCCGGGTCCGGTTGAGTTCGACGAGCGGTTCGAGCGCCTGCGTGGACTGCGGACGTTCGGTGTCGAGGACGTCGATGACCTTGCGCACGATGTGTTCGCGCGGGAACGACACCGACGCGAAGTAGCTCCAGATCTGCTGGTCCTCGCTACCGGGCAGCAGAACCACCTCGGCGCTGTCGGTGGATCGGCCGGCGCGGCCCACCTGCTGGTAGTACGAGATCGGCGACGAGGGTGCGCCGAGGTGCACCACGAATCCCAGATCCGGCTTGTCGAAGCCCATCCCCAGTGCCGACGTCGCGACCAGCGCCTTGACCTCGTTGTTCAGGAGGTCGGTCTCGAGCGCCTCGCGTTCGGCGGCGTCGGTCTGCCCGGTGTACGCGGCGACGCGGTGGCCGCGGTCCGCCAACAGGCTCGCCAGGTCCCGCGCCGCGGACACGGTGAGGGTGTAGACGATGCCGGACCCCGGCAGTTCGTCGAGGTGTTCGGCCAGCCACGCGGCGCGTTGGGTGGTGTTCTCGATCCGGACCACGGACATGTGCAGTGACTCGCGCTCGAGGCCGCCGCGCAGCACGAGCGTCTCGGCGCCGCCGACGCCCAGTTGCGCCGAGACGTCCGCGACGACGCGGTCGTTCGCGGTCGCGGTGGTGGCGAGCACCGGGATGCCCTCGCCCAGCTCCTCGACGAGGGTGCGGATCCGTCGGTAGTCGGGCCGGAAGTCGTGCCCCCAGTCCGAGACGCAGTGCGCCTCGTCGACCACGACGAGGCCCGCGTCGGCTGCGAGCGACGGCAGGACTTGGTCGCGGAAGTCGGGATTGTTGAGACGCTCGGGGCTGACCAGCAGCACGTCCAGTTCCCGGGCCGCGACGCGCTGGTGGATCTCGTCCCACTCCGTCATGTTGCCGGAGTTGATCGTGGCCGCGCGCACGCCGGCGCGTTCGGCGGAGGCGACCTGGTTGCGCATCAGGGCCAGCAGCGGCGAGACGATCACGGTCGGCCCGTGGCCGTGCGCCCGCAGCAGCTTCGCGGCGATGAAGTACACCGCGGACTTGCCCCAGCCGGTGCGCTGCACCACCAGTGCACGCCGTCGTCCGACGACCAGCGCCTCGATCGCCGTCCACTGGTCCTCACGCAGGCTGGCCTGCGGGCCGGCCAGTTCGCGGAGCAACCGTTCGGCCTCGTCGCGGAGATCGGCTGCGGACTCGGTGGTGGTCGAGGTCGTCATGGGTCCATCGTGCCCGAGGGGGCCGACAGGACCGGTGGTGAGGTGGATCCGCTCAGTCGGCCGACCGTGCCATGTGGAGGATCGGGAACGGCCGACCATCGCTGTCGGTCTCCGAACGGCCGGTCGTGACGAAACCGTGGTGCTGGTAGAACCCGACAGCCTGCGGATTCTGTTCGTTGACGTCGAGGATCAGATCGGGGTGGTGGGCGAGCGCGCGGTCGAGAAGGCGGGAGCCGACGCCGCGACCGCCGAACGCGTCGTCGATGAACAGCATTTCGAGGGAGTTGCCGGCGATCCCGGAGAATCCGACCGGACTGCCACCGACCTCGGCCACCGTGAGATCGACCGCGGGCAGGTAGTCGCTCGCCATCCGTGATTCGTAGAAGGTGATGTCCTCGGGGGCGAGGAAGACGTGGGTCGCCTCCACCGCGCTGCGCCAGATGCGCACGAGCGTGGGCCACTCCTCGGGTCCGAGGCAGGGGCGCAGCGCGGGAGTGATCGGTGTGTTCACGGAGTGGACCGTACGGACGGGCGTCGAGCGTGCCAAGCGAATTCGGTGTCAGGTGTCGGCGGTGAGCAGCGCGTCGATCTCCGCGCGCGTCGGCGACGCGGCGCTCGCGCCCGGACGGGTCGTGGCCAGCGCGCCCGCCGCGCAGGCGAACGTCAGGGCGTCGCGCGGGCTGCGGTCCCACACGCACGCGAGTGCGCCGGTGAAGGCGTCTCCGGCACCCGTGGTGTCGACGGCATCGACGTCGGGGGAGCCGACCTGCACCCGCTCGCCCTGCGGCCCGCGGTAGCGAGCGCCGTCGGCGCCGAGCGTCGTCACGACGTGCGCCACCCGCGCGAGGGTGTCCTCGCCGAGTTGCCGCTCCTCGGTCTCGTTGACGACCAGGACATCGACCGACTCGATCAGGTCGTCCGGAAGGGGAAGTGCCGGAGAGGGATTGAGCATGACGACGGTGTCGTGCCCCTTGGCGTGCCGGGCCGCCGCGGTCACCGTCTCGACCGGAATCTCCAACTGACACAACAGGACGTCGGCGTCCGCGACCGCCCGCAGTTCGTCGTCGGTCAGGTCGACGATGTGCGAGTTGGCACCCGGAATCACGACGATCGAGTTCTGTCCGTCATCGTCGACCGTGATCACGGCGACGCCGCTGGGTCCCGCCACCTCGCGCAGGCGTTCGGCGTCGACCTCGGCGTCCACGAGAGCCTGGCGTAGGTCCAGGGCGAAGGTGTCGTCGCCCACCGCACCGGCGAAGGAGGCGTCCGCCCCCGCCTTGGCGGCCGCGACGGCCTGATTGGACCCCTTGCCGCCCGGTGTCGTCGTGAACGACGTACCGAGGATGGTTTCGCCGGCCGCGGGCATCCGCGGCGTCCTCGTCACGAGATCCATGTTGATGCTGCCGACGACGACCACCTTGTTCTCCGTCATGGGTCGAGGGTAGTCGCCGTGACCGAATGTCACATCGGGTCAATCCGACTGAACGTGTGTGACATTCGGTCGGTCGGTGGCGTGTTGCGGCGCACCCGTCGCAGGACGGCGACGGCCTCCTCGCGCGTGGAGACGGCCGGTGGGCAGCCCTCGAGCGGGCGGCGGGCGGTCTCGGGGATGTACAGGACGGCGACGCCGCCGATCGCGGCGGCGACCATCATGTACATCGGCGCGACGAGATTGCTGCCGGTGGAGTCCTGCAGCGCGGTCAGCACCAGTGGAGTGGTGCCGCCGAACACCGACACTGCGATGTTGTACCCGATCGCGAGCCCGCCGTAGCGGACCCCGGTGGGGAACAGCGCCGGCAGCACCGACGGGAACACGCCGACGAACAGCAGCAGCAGGCTGCCCAGGATCGCGAGGCCGAGGAAGATCGTCACGTACGCGCCCAGCCCGATCAGCAGGTACGCGGGCAGTGACAGTGCGAGGAACCCGATGAATCCGCTGAGCAGCAACGGCTTCCGCCCCACTCGGTCGGACAGGCGGCCGACGAACGTGATGCCCACCATCATCAGAAGCATCACGACGATCATGAGGACGAGCCCGTGGGTCTCGTCGTAGCCGAGGGTGGTCGACAGGTACGTGGGCATGTAGCTGAGCAGCCCGTAATGCGCGATGTTGTACGTCGCGACGAGCACGATGCACAGCACCAGTGGTCGCCAGTTGGTGACGAGCGTCTCGCGTAGCTTGCCCGGCACGGACTCGGACGACTCGACGAGGCGCTCGGAGGCCTCGTGCTGCTGGAAGGCGGGCGTCTCCTCGAGGCGGACGCGCAGATAGAGGCCGATCAGTCCGAGCGGCCCGGCGATGAGGAACGGGATACGCCACGCCCAGTCGACGAGGGCCTCGGGCGTCACGACTGCCGAGATGATCGTGACCAGCCCGGCGGCCGCGACATACCCCGCCAACGTGCCGAACTCGAGGAAGCTGGACAGGAACCCGCGACGCTTGTCGGGTGCGTACTCGGCGACGAATGTGCTTGCGCCGCCGTACTCGCCGCCGGTCGAGAAGCCCTGCAGCAGTCGGAACACGACGAGCAGGACGGGTGCGACGATGCCGATCGAGCCGTAGCTCGGGATCAGTCCGATGGCAAAGGTGCTGCCCGCCATCATGATCATCGTGGTGGCCAGCACCTTCTTCCGGCCGATCCGATCTCCCAGCGGGCCGAAGTACAGGCCGCCGAGGGGTCGGACGATGAACGCGGCCGCGAAGATCGCGAACGTCGAGAGCAGTTGTGCGGTGCCGCTGGCGTCCGGGAAGAAGACCTTACCGATCGTGGTCGCGAGGTAGGCGTAGACGCCGAAGTCGAACCACTCCATGGCATTTCCGAGCATCGTGGCCTTGACAGCCCGCTTGACCGCGGCGTCGTCGGTGACCGTGACCTCCGTGGACTGCAGTACCGGGTCGGTGACGGTGGTCGACGTGGGATCCGTTGAACTCATGTCGTGCGCTCCCCAGCGCGGTGCCGTCCGGGCGGGGCGCGTACCGGATGCACGCATCTTCTCGTCGCCCGCTCGTCAGGCGTGCTGGTCGGGAATCCGCACACGGCCCTGTGGCTCGATCCGGCCCCCGCCGAACGGCTCTGGCGCGTGGCTCGCCCGGAGCGCCTCATCGGGACCACTCCGGGCAACCAGCGATAACTTCGTCAACCTAACAAAGCCGCCACGGTGTTGCCGGGCAACAGCTCCGCCGCCGGTCGTTGCGCACTCAGTACCGCGAGGAGGCGCGGCCGAGGAGGGCGTAGTAGCCGCCGCCCACCATCACCCCGAACACCACACCGACCGCGAGCGCGATCCGGCCGGCCTCGGTGAAGAAGAGCAGCACGACGACGAACGACAGGAACGTCAGCGCGATCCAGTTCGTGTACGGCGCGCCGGGCAGTCGGTAGTCGGACGCGGGCAATGCGCCGCGCGTGACGAATCGGCGGTACCGCAGGTGGCACACGAGGATCACGCCCCACACGAAGATGATCCCGATGGTCGACACCGACGTGATGTAGACGAAGGCGCGATCGGGGGACAGCACGTTGACGATGACGCCGATGATCATCGCGCCGGCGGACATGGTGATTCCCGCGTACGGAACCTGTCGGCTGCTGAGGTTGCCGAGTACCGCGGGCGCCTCGCGGCGCAGCGACAGGCTGCGGAGCATCCGGCCGGTGGAATAGATGCCGGAGTTGCACGACGACAGTGCGGCGGTGAGCAACACGAAGTTCATGAGGCCCGCTGCGGCCGGGATGCCGATCTGTTCGAGCACCTCGACGAACGGGCTCTTGCCGGCCTCGAAGTCCCGCCAGCTCGCAACGGAGAGGATGACGATGAGGGAGCCGACATAGAACAGCCCGATGCGGAAGGGCAGCGTGTTGATCGCCTTGCGTAACGTCTGCTTGGGATTCTCGGCCTCGCCCGCCGTGACGCCGACCAGTTCCACACCGACGTACGCGAACATCACCACCTGCAGGCTCATCAGCGCGCTGCCGAATCCGTTCGGGAACACCCCGCCATCGGCCCACAGGTTCGTCACCGTCGGGTTGGTCGCGTGGCCGAAGCCGATTGTGAGGACCCCGATGCCGATGAGGATCATGCCCAGGATTGCGGTGATCTTGATGGCGGAGAACCAGAACTCGGCCTCGCCGAAGAGTTTCACCGAGATGAGATTGGCGCCGAACAGCACGAGCAACACCACCAGGGCGGTCAGCCACGTGGGCACGCTCGGCCACCAGTACTCGACGTACTTGCCGGCGACGGTGATCTCGGCCATGCAGGTCGCGGCCCACACCGCCCAGTACGCCCAGCCGGTCGCGAACCCGAAGAACCGGCCCAGGAACTCCTCCGCGTACTCGGCGAAGCTGCCCGAGACCGGTCGGTAGGTGAGTAGTTCGCCGAGCGCCCGCATGATGACGAAGATCGCGAGACCGGCCGCGAGATAGGCCAGGATCAGGGATGGCCCGGCCTCCTCGATGGCGCCGCCTGCGCCGTAGAACAACCCGGTGCCGATCGCGCCACCGAGCGCGATCATCTGGATGGTGCGCGAGTTCAGTCCGCGGCTGTATCCCTCCGAGGGTGCTTCGTCGATCGTCCCGTGTCGTGACACTGACTTTCCTTACGCAGACGGCGCGTGGGCAGATAGATTATGCGCCTGGCGCGGTCGCTAATCTGTAGAGATGACTGCCGCGACGCATACTTCACCCGCAGCCGGCGAGGCCGGGGACATTCGGGAGGCGGTGCACGGCGCCGCCCGCCGCGCGCGTGTCGCGTCCCGTGTCCTGGCGCTGCTGACCACCGCGCAGAAGGACGCTGCGCTGCATGCGGCCGCGGATGCCGTCCTGGCCGCCACCGACGCCGTCCTGGCCGCGAACGCCGAGGACATCGAGTCGGCCCGCGCGGCCGGCACCGAGGAGTCGCTCCTCGACCGGCTGCGGCTCACCGCCGATCGGGTCGCGGGCATCGCGTCGGGGCTGCGTCAGGTCGCGGGCCTGCAGGATCCGGTGGGCGAGATCGTCCGCGGTTCGACGCTTCCCAACGGGCTCGAGATCCGTCAGGTCCGCGTCCCGCTCGGCGTCGTCGGCATGGTCTACGAGGCCCGCCCCAACGTCACGGTCGACGCGTTCGGGCTCGCGCTCAAGTCCGGCAACGCGGCACTGCTGCGCGGGTCGTCGTCGGCCGCCAACTCCAACGCCGCACTCGTGAAGGTGCTGCGCGCGTCGCTCGCCGCACAGGGACTGCCCGAGGACGCGGTCCAGTTGCTGCCGAGCGCGGACCGTTCGAGCGTCACCCACCTGATCCAGGCGCGCGGGCTCGTCGACGTCGTCATCCCGCGCGGTGGTGCGGGGCTGATCAACGCGGTGGTGCGCGACGCGACCGTGCCCACCATCGAGACCGGTGTCGGCAACTGCCACGTCTACGTGCATTCCGCGGCCGACCTGGAGATGGCCGAGAGGATCGTCGTCAATGCGAAGACCCGACGCCCCAGCGTGTGCAACACCGCCGAGACGCTGCTGATCGATGCCGCGATCGCCGACACCGCGGTGCCGCAGCTCCTGCAGGCCCTGCAGATGCAGAGCGTCACCGTGCACGGCGATCTGCCGGGACTGGTCCCGGCCACCGAGGACGACTGGTCCGAGGAGTACCTGACGCTCGACATCGCGCTCAAGGTCGTCGACGGGCTCGACGCCGCCGTCGAGCACATCGACCGGTACGGCACCGGCCACACCGAGGCCATCGTGACGTCTGATTTGTCCGCGGCGCGCGAGTTCACCGCCCGTGTCGACGCCGCCGCGGTTATGGTCAACGCCTCGACCGCGTTCACCGACGGTGAACAGTTCGGGTTCGGTGCGGAGATCGGGATCTCCACGCAGAAACTGCACGCCCGCGGCCCGATGGGGCTGGGCGAGCTCACCTCGACCAAGTGGACTGTCTGGGGAGACGGTCATACCCGACCGGCCTGACGGCCCGAAAGGAGCGAGTGTGGACCGCGCCCTGCCGACCGCACCGCCGCTGTTCGCGAGTGTCGACGACGTCGTCGCGCGGCTCGCCGAGACCGGCTACCTGTCCGACAAGGCCACCGCCACCGCGGTGTTCCTCGCCGACCGGCTGGGCAAGCCGCTCCTGATCGAGGGTCCGGCCGGTGTCGGCAAGACCGAGCTGGCGCGTGCCGTGGCTCAGACGACCGCCGCGGAGCTGGTGCGCCTGCAGTGCTACGAGGGCGTCGACGAGTCCCGCGCGCTGTACGAGTGGAACCACGCCAAGCAGATCCTGCGCATCCAGACCGGGGCGAGCGGAGCGACGGGGGATGGGCGCGGTAGCGATCACAGCTGGGACGCGACGAAGCAGGACGTGTTCTCGGAGGAGTTCCTGCTGTCGCGTCCGCTGCTGACTGCGATCCGCCGCGAGGATCCCACGGTGCTGCTGATCGACGAGGTGGACAAGGCCGACGTCGAGATCGAGGGCCTGCTGCTCGAGGTACTCAGCGACTTCGCGGTCACCATTCCCGAACTCGGGACGATCACCGCGACACGCAAGCCGTTCGCGGTGCTCACCTCCAACGCGACGCGGGAGCTGTCGGAGGCGCTCAAGCGGCGTTGCCTGTTCCTTCACCTGGAGTTCCCCGACGCCGAGCTCGAGCGCCGCATCCTCGCGAGCCGCGTCCCGGAGCTGCCGGAGGCGATCGCCGAGCAGCTCGTGCGCACCGTGAACGTGCTGCGCGGCATGCAGCTCAAGAAGGTGCCGTCGGTGTCCGAGACCATCGACTGGGGTCGCACGCTGCTCGCGCTCGGCCTGGACACCCTCGACGACGACGCGGTCCGCGCCACGATGGGGGTCGTGCTCAAACATCGGGCCGATCAACAGCGCGCCGCCGCCGAGCTGCGCCTCAACTGAGGGGATCGAGCAGATGGTCGCCTCGCCAGCACGCCGACCCACAGGTCCGCCGGCGCCGCACGGCATCCCGGGTCATCTCGTCGACTTCGTCGAGGCACTGCGCCGGCGCGGCATCGCCGTCGGTCCGTCCGAGACCGTCGACGCCGGCCAGGTGATGTCGGTTCTCGATCTGCTCGACCGCGAGGCGCTGCGCGAGGGGCTCGCCTGCTCGCTGTTGCGCCGGCCCACGCACAGGGCCACGTTCGACGCGCTGTTCGACCTGTGGTTCCCGGTCGGCGTGGGGATGCGCGACGACAGCGGCCTCGACCGGTCGCTGCCGCGGTCTCCCGACGGTGAGATCGACCTCGACGCGCTGCGGGAACTGCTGGCCGAACTCCTGTCCGACGACTCACCCGAGGCCCTCGAACAGCTCGAGGTGCTGGTCGCGCAGATGGTCGACGAACTCGGCCGGTACGAATCGTCGAACGGGCCGTCGTTCTCGGCGTACCAGGCGCTGCGCAACGTCGCCCCCGACAGGCTGATCGAGAAGATCCTCTCCGGGCTGCTGGGCAATCAGCAGAACGGTGAACGTCCCGGCGGGGACTACGCGTCGGAAGTGGCCAAGCGCGCCGCGGTGCAGCGAATCGTGGACTTCCGCAAGATGGTCGAGGCGGAGACCCGACGACGGTCCGCGGAACAGATAGGCAAGGAGCGGGTCGCGAGCTACGGCGTGCCCAAGCTCGCCGAGGAGGTCGACTTCCTGCGCGCATCGGACTCGGAGCTGACGGCGCTGCGACGCAGTGTCACTCCACTGGCACGGCTGCTGGCGAGCCGGCTGGCGGTACGCCGCAGCCGGGCCCGCGCGGGTGCGATCGACCTGCGCCGCACACTGCGCAAGTCGATGTCGACCGGCGGCGTCCCGATCGACCTGGTGCAGCGCAAGCCGCGCCCGGCCCGGCCCGAACTGGTACTGCTGTGCGACGTCTCGGGCTCGGTGGCCGGGTTCTCCCACTTCACGTTGCTGTTGGTCCACGCGCTGCGCGAGCAGTTCTCGCGGGTGCGGGTGTTCGCGTTCATCGACACCACCGACGAGGTCACCCGGTTCTTCGACACCGGCTCCGACCTGGGTGTCGCGATGTCGAGGATGGTCCGGGAGGCCGACCTCATCACGTACGACGGCCACTCCGACTACGGGCACGCGCTCGGGGTGTTCGCGGAGCGGTACGCGCACTCCATCACCGGTCGCAGCTCGCTGCTGGTCCTGGGTGACGGGCGCAACAACTACCGAGATGCAGGTCTCCCCGCGCTCGAACACCTCGTCTCGGTTGCCAAGCACGCGCACTGGCTCAACCCGGAACCGCGTGGTCAGTGGGGTACGGGCGACTCGGCGGCGCTGGTCTACAACGAGGTGATCGACATGCACGAGTGCCGATCCGCGCAGCAACTGGCCGCGGTGGTCGCGGGATTGCTGCCTGTGTGAATTCGTGAGCTGCGTCAACCCGTAAGCTGGATCATCGTGCAGCAGCCGACAGCGATCACCCGACGGCGCCGCCTGGGCGTGATGGGTGGCACCTTCGATCCGATCCACCACGGGCACCTCGTGGCGGCCAGTGAGGTCGCGGATCGATTCGCGCTCGACGAGGTGATCTTCGTCCCGACCGGTCAGCCGTGGCAGAAGGACGATCGCGAGGTCAGCCCCGCCGAGGACCGCTACCTGATGACGGTGATCGCCACGGCGTCGAATCCGCAGTTCTCGGTCAGCCGCGTCGACGTGGACCGGGCCAAGGTCACCTACACGGTGGACACGCTGCGGGACCTGCGGACGCAGCACCCCGACGCCGAACTGTTCTTCATCACGGGCGCCGACGCGCTCGAGAGCATCCTGTCGTGGCAGGACTGGGAGGAACTGTTCGCGCTCGCCAAGTTCGTCGGCGTGTCGCGGCCCGGCTACGAGCTGCACACCGAGCACCTCTCGTCGCACCTCGAGCGGTTGCCGCGCGACGCGGTGACCCTGATCGAGATCCCGGCCCTGGCGATCTCGTCGACGGAGTGCCGACTGCGGGCCAGCGAACACCGTCCCGTCTGGTACCTCGTGCCGGACGGCGTGGTCCAGTACATCAGCAAGCGCAACCTGTACCAGCCGAGCGGTGCGGTACGCCTGGACGGCGCGGTCACGATGTCCGAGCCGGTGCCGGCGCGACAGTTGTCCGGCGAGGCACCCGTAGACCCTTCACAATCTTCAGTACAAGCAGAACCGGGAGAACACTGAGTGAGCGCATCGAACGACGCCATCGAAATGGCACGCATCGCGGCACTGGCGGCCGACGAGAAGTTGGCCTCGGACGTGGTGGTGCTCGACGTCTCGGAGCAGTTGGTGATCACGGACTGTTTCGTCATCGCCTCTGCCCCCAACGAGCGTCAGGTCAACGCGATCGTCGAGAACGTCGAGGACAAGCTGCGCGAGGCCGGGCACAAGCCCGTGCGCCGCGAGGGCACCCGTGAGGGTCGCTGGGCGCTGCTCGACTACGTCGACATCGTCATCCACGTCCAGCACACCGACGAGCGCAACTTCTACGCGCTGGACCGGCTGTGGAAGGACTGCCCGGAGATCCCGGTCGATGGCGTCGAGCCCCGGCAGCTGTCGATCGAGGCCGACCCGGCGGACGACGCCGGGGAGCCGGAGCAGTGACCTCGGCCGCGGCCGGGCCCGCGGTCAGACGTCTGATCCTGCTGCGGCACGGGCAGACGGAATACAACGCGTCGGACCGGATGCAGGGACAGCTCGACACCGACCTGTCCGATCTGGGCCGCGCGCAGGCGAAGACGGCGGCGCAGGCGCTCGCCGACAAACGTCCGTTCGCGATCGTGTCGTCGGATCTGCGTCGTGCGCACGACACCGCGCTCGCGCTCGGTGACCACATCGGGTTGCCGGTGGAGACCGATGCCCGGCTCCGGGAGACCCATCTCGGGGACTGGCAGGGGCTGACGCACACCGACGTCGATGTCATCTCGCCCGGGGCGCGCGCCCGGTGGCGCACCGACGCCGAATGGGCACCGCCCGCCGGTGAGAGCCGGATCGACGTTGCCGCCCGCAGTCTGCCCGTCGTGCTCGAACAGCTCGAACGATACGAATCCTGGGGTTCGGACCCCTTGGTGCTGGTCGCGCACGGCGGCCTCATCGCCGCGCTGACGGCGCGACTGCTCGACCTGCCGGTGGATCGGTGGCCGGTGCTCGGAGGACTCGGAAACACCAGCTGGGTGCAGCTCAGCGGACACGGGGAGGGGACAGATCCGGTATGGCGATTGGATGTGTGGAACGCGTCGGCGAGCGTGGCCAGTGACGTCCTCTGACGGCCCCGCCGCCGCGACGTCCTCTGACGGCCCCGCCGCCGACACGTCCGGGCAGCCGGTGCTGCTGGTCGTAGCGGACTCGTTGGCCTACTACGGCCCCAAGGGCGGGCTGCCGGCCGACCATCCGCGGATCTGGCCGAGTCTGGTCGCGAAGGAACTGGGCTGGCGGGTGGAACTCGTCGCGCGCATCGGCTGGACCAGCCGCGACGCGTGGTGGGCGATCACCCAGGACCCGCGGGTGTGGGCCGCGGTGCCGCAGGCAGGTGCCGTCGTCTTCGCGGTCGGCGGTATGGATTCGCTGCCGTCGCCGCTGCCGACCGCGCTGCGCGAACAGTTGCGCTACATCCGGCCGCCGGCGCTGCGACGGGTGGTCCGCTCGGGCTACCAGTGGTTACAGCCGCGGCTGTCGAAGCTGGGCCGTCCGGTGGCGTTGCCGCCCAAGCTGTCGGTCGAGTACCTCGAGAGTTGCCGCGATGCGCTGGCGGCGATCCGCCCGGACCTGCCGGTCATCGGCACCTACCCGTCCGTGCACCGCTGCGACGCATACGGCCGGGTGCACACCGGACGTGCGCCTGCGGTCCGTGCCCTCGAGGCGTGGTCGTCGGACAAGGGTGTGCCGATGGTCGACCTCGCGGCCGCGGTACGGGAGAACGTCTTCTCGGATCGTGCGAATCCCGACGGAATCCACTGGGGCTGGGACGCGCACGAGGAGGTGGCGGCGGCGATGATCGACGCGATCAAGAACGTCCGTCGCTCGACCACGTCCGCCGAGATCGAAATAGGGTAGTGGCGTGCCTGTCGTCGTAGTCACCGACTCCTCCGCCTGCCTGTCGCCCGAACTGGTGGACCGGTACGGCATTCGGGTCGTGCCCCTGCACCTGCTCAGCGGTGGCAAGGATCTGCGTGACGGCATCGACGACGTCCCGGACGACCTGTCGGGCGTCACCACCTCCGGTGCCTCGCCGGGAGAACTCGGCGATGCGTATGCGGCGGCGTTGGCCGACAGCGGCGGTGACGGGGTGGTCGCCGTCCACATCTCGCGGCAGCTGTCGGGCACGTGGGAGGCGGGCCGACAGGCCGCACACCGGCTGGGGGAGATGGTCCGCATCGTCGACTCGGAGTCGACGGGGATGGGCCTGGGCTACCCGGCCCTGGCCGCGGCCCGCGTCGCGCGCGCCGGCGGCAACCTCAAGGCGGTGTATCAGAAGGCCGTCGAGGTCGCGGCGCGCGGACGGACATCGATCGTCGTCGACCGCCTGGACCACCTGCGGCGCGGTGGCCGGATCGGAACCGCCGCGGCACTGCTCGGCACCGCGTTGGCGATGAAGCCGGTCCTGCACCTGGTGGACGGCAAGCTGGTACTGCGCGAGAAGACCCGGACCTCGACGAAAGCGCTCGCGAAACTGGTCGATGCGGCCGTGGAGCAGGCGGGCGCGGAGCGTTCGGCGATCGCGGTGCATCACTCTCAGGCGCCCGAGCGCGCCGAGGAGATCGCCGCGCAGCTGAGGGAGCGGATCCCGGACGTCAGCGAGGTGATCGTCACGGAGATCGGGGCCGTGCTCGGCGCGCATGTCGGACCGGGCGCGATCGGGGTCGTCGTGTGTCCCGGGGGTGCGGGCGCGGCGTTGCCGGAACCCGATTCCGGCTCGTCATCCACAGCCGATCACTGATCCACAGATTTTCTTTCCGGCGGCTGCTCCGGGGTTCCGCCGCCGCGGCGCGGCCCTACGGTCGGCGTCATGGGTACCGATCAGGATCGTGCGCGGGTGCGGCGACGGCTCGCCTCGGCTTCCGTGTTGCCGCCGTCGGCTCGTGCCGGGTCGACCGACGCCGACCACGACGACGACTCCGATGACGCTGTGGGCGAAGACCACCCGCGTGCCTGGGCGCCGGAGTGGCTGGCCGAGGCCGCCGAGTCGGACGGGTTCTCCGCCCCGGACCCGGAACGCCCGTCCGCCCGGCGGCCCGGCGCGCGGCTGAACCCGGGTCGTCGTGGTGCCGCGGCGCTCGTCGTGGTGGCGCTCGTGGCAGCTGGGATCGCCGCGGTGACGGTGTGGCGGGACAAGCCCACCGCGCAGGCGGTTCCGCCGCTCCCGGCGGTGGAGGTCCGGGAGGCAGAGACCGGAGTCCCCGGGAGTGTCGCCCCGGACTCGGCCTCGCCCGCACCACCGGAACCGGCGGCGCAGGTGGTGGTGAGTGTCGTCGGCCTCGTCAACCAGGCGGGCCTGGTGCTGCTGCCACCGGGGTCGAGGATCGCCGACGCGCTCGCGGCGGCCGGCGGCCCACGGCCGGGCGCGGATGTGCTGGGGCTCAACATGGCCGAGCGGGTCGACGACGGTGACCAGATCCTCGTCGGGGTGGCCCCGGCCGAGGGCGAGCCGGTCACGGTCGGCAGCGCCCGCGTGAGTTCGGGGACGACCGCATCGGCGTCCGCACCAGGCGCGACCGCGAAGGCCGTCGGCAAGGTCGACCTGAACACCGCCGGGGAGGCGGAGTTGGATGCGTTGCCGGGGGTGGGCCCGGTGACTGCCGCCGCGATCGTGGCGTGGCGGCGAACCAACGGCAAGTTCACCGACGTCGCGCAACTGGGGGAGGTGGACGGCATCGGCCCGGCGCGGCTGGCGAAGCTGCGCGATCTGGTTGTGCTGTGACCGATCCGGAGCCTCTGCTCGATCTCAGGCTGGTTCCGGCCGCGTTCGTGAGTTGGGGTGTCACGCTCCTCGGCCTGCACGCCGGGTGGCGCGGCGCGGCGGTCGCGGCGGTGGTCCTCACATTCGTGGGGGCCGTGCTGACCGTTCCGCTTCTCGTGCGCCGTCCGACCGGTGCCGACGACGGCGGATCGCGCTGGACGACGGTCGGCGCCGGTCTGGTGGCGGCCGCACTGATCGGTTCCGGGTTCGCGGCGGCGATCGCGGTACGCGCCCATGCCGTGGACGTCCATCCCCTCGTGGCCCGCGCCGAGGCCGGTGGTTCCGCCACGCTGTCCGTGGTCGTCGACGACGACCCGAAGCCACTGCGGAGCGCAGGATTCGGGGGCGGGCGCCAGCTGATGATCCGGGCGTCGCTGCGTGCGGTCACCGACGGGAGAACGGAGGTACGCGCGGGCGGCGCGGTTCTGGTGTTCGCGGAGGGAGCCGAATGGGCGACTCTGCTTCCCGGACAGCGGATCACGCTGCGGGGCCGTCTCGACACGCCGCAGCGCAGCGACCTCACCGTCGCCGTGGTGCGGGCCACCGGACTGCCCTCGAGTGTCGACCCGCCGCCCGCGATCCAACGCTGGGCGGGGGCGATCCGGGATCGGCTGGCGTCGGCGACCACCGCCGCGCTCCCGGCCGATCAGGCCGGGCTGCTGCCCGGACTCGTCGTCGGCGACGTCTCCGCGCTGCCGCAGGAGGTGAAGGACGAGTTCACCGCGGCCGGCCTCTCGCACCTCACGGCCGTGTCCGGCGCGAACATCTCGATCGTGCTCGGTGCCGTCCTGTTGGTGGTGCGGGGGATCGGAGTCGGCCCTCGCACCGGGGCGCTGCTGGCCGGTGTGGCGTTGGCCGCGTTCGTCGTGGTCGCCCGGCCCTCACCGAGTGTGCTGCGCGCCGCGGCGATGGGCTGTATCGCGCTGTTGGCGTTGACGACCGGACGGCGGAAGCAGGCGATCCCCGCCCTCGCGGGCTCGGTCATCGTGCTGCTCGCGGTGTTCCCGGCGCTCGCCGTCGACTTCGGGTTCGCGCTGTCGGTGGCCGCGACCGCCGGACTGGTGCTGGTCTCCCCGGTGCTTGTGGACCGACTCCGGGCGCGGGAATGGCCGCGCTGGCTCGCCGAGACGTTCTCGGTCGCGGTGGCGGCGTTCGTCGTGACCGCGCCGCTCGTGGCCGCTATGTCGGGCACGGTGAGTGTGGTGTCGATCGTCGCGAACGTCCTCGTCGCGCCGGTGGTCGCACCGATCACGATCGTCGGGGCGGTGACGGCGATCCTGGCGTCCGTGTGGATGCCGGCGGCCACCCTCGTCGTCCGGATCGCGGGCCCGCCGCTGTGGTGGCTACTCGAGGTCGCGGACCGGGCAGCCGCGGTTCCGGGCGGGACTGTGGTCGTGGCCGGCGGGACCACCGGTGCGGTGATCGTCTCGGCCGGTGTGGTGCTGGTGGGGCTGGCGCTGCGGTACCGGGGCTCGCGCCGCATACTGCTGGCACTGTGCGTCGGTGTCGCCGCGGTTTGGGTGCCGACGCGGCTGCACTCGCCGGGATGGCCGGCGGCCCGGTGGCAGTTCGTCGCGTGCGATGTCGGTCAGGGAGACGGACTGGTGTTGGCGGCGGGTGACGGTCGGGCCGTCGTCGTCGATGCTGGACCGGATCCGCGCGCGATGGACCAGTGTCTGCGCAGGCTCGGTGTCGACGAGATCGCGCTCGTGATCATCACCCATCTGCACGCCGACCACTACGGCGGACTCGACGGTGTCCTCGGCGACCGGGCGGTGGGCGCGGTCGCGATCGGTCCGGCAGACGTGCCCGGCGGGGGATTCCGCTTCGTCTCCGCCGCCGCCTCACGGTCGGGCGTCGAACTGGTGCGACTCGAGCCGGGGCGCGAACTGGCGGTGGGGGATCTGCGTCTGACGGTGGTGGGGCCGCTGGTTCCGACGCCCCGGGACCCCGCGGCCGCCGACGACGCCGCGAACGACGGCTCGCTGGTGATCAGGGCCCGGACCCCCGTCGGGAGCATCCTGCTGACCGGTGACGTGGAGGAGTCCGGTCAGCAGGCCCTGCTGCGATCGGGGGTGCCATTGCAAGCGGACGTCCTGAAGCTGCCGCACCACGGATCCCGCACCACCGCACCGGAATTCCTTGCCGCGGTCCGGCCTCGGGTGGTGGTCGTCAGTGTGGGCGCGGACAACCCGTTCGGCCATCCGAATCCTGGGATCGTCGCGAAGGTCGCAGCGCTCGGCGCGGTGACGATGCGGACCGACCGTGACGGCGACGTCGCGGTGGTCCGGTCCGGGTCCGGGGCACTTGCGGTGGTGGGGCGCTCTCATGGCACCATCGTCCGGTGAGCACCTCTATGCGGCCCGAATCGCTCCACCTCGTTCTCGGCGACGAGGAGCTGTTGGTCGAGCGGGCGGTCGCCTCCGTCGTCGCCGCCGTCCGTACGGCGGCCGGGTCGGCCGCGGGGGACGTCCCGGTGTCGCGGCTGCGCGCCGGGGACGCCAGTGCGCCCGAGTTGGCGGAACTGCTCAGCCCCTCCCTGTTCGCGGAGGATCGGGTGATCGTGCTCGAGGCGGCGGCCGAGGCCGGCAAGGACGCGGTGGCTCTCGTCCAGGACGCCGCTGCGGACCTCCCCGAAGGCGTGGTGCTGATCGTGCTCCACTCCGGCGCCGGCCGGGCGAAGGCCATGGCCGGTGTGCTCCAGAAGTCGGGTGCCACCGTGCACCAGTGCGCCAAGCTCAAGCCCGGGGAACGGGTGGACTTCGTGCGCGGCGAGTTCCGCGCCGCGGGTGTCCGCGTGTCGCCCGAGGTGCTCGAGGTGGTCGTCGAGTCCGTGGGATCGGACCTGCGTGAGCTGGCCGCCGCGTGTTCGCAGCTGGTGGCCGATACCGGCGGCAAGATCGACGCCGTCGCGGTCCAGCGGTACTACTCCGGCAAGGCCGAGGTGTCCGGGTTCGATGTCGCCGACAAAGCGGTGGCCGGTGATCGGGGTGGCGCGATGGAGGCCCTGCGGTGGGCGATGCATCGCGGTGTCCCGCACGTTCTGCTCGCCGACGCCCTCGCCGACGCCGTGCACACCATCGCGCGGGTCGGCTCCGCCGGGCGGGGCGATCCGTTCCGGATGGCGTCGGAGCTGGGAATGCCGCCGTGGAAGATCAAGAAGGCGCAGGGCCAGGCGCGGGGATGGGACCCGGCATCGATCGGCGAGGCGCTACAGGTGGTCGCCAAGCTCAATGCCGACGTGAAAGGTCAGGCCGCCGACGCCGACTACGCGGTCGAGTGGGCGGTGCAGCGGGTCGTCGCACTCCACGGCGGCCGCTGACCGACAGTCACTGGGCGGGACCGGCGTCACACCCAGTCGGGTCCGCGTCATGTTCTGCCTCGTCCGCGCACGGAAAAGAGCCCCCGATCGATGATCGGGGGCTCTTCTCTACAGAGCTTGCGACGGCGGAACCGTCAGAAACTTGTCAGAGAGAGTTGGCGACCTGCGCAAGCGCCGACTTCTTGTTGGCTGCCTGGTTGGCGTGGATGACGCCCTTGCTGGCTGCCTTGTCGAGCTTGCGGCTGGTGGCGACGAGGAGCTCGTTGGCCTTGTCCTTGTCACCGGCTGCCGCGGCCTCGCGGAAGGAACGGATCGCCGTGCGCAGCGAGGACTTGACCGACTGGTTGCGGAGTCGGTTGCGCTCGTTGGTACGGATCCGCTTCACCTGGGACTTGATGTTGGCCACGCGTAAAATCCTGTCGTCTTTGCTGGTTACTGTCGAAAAGCTCTGGGCGCATGGATGCGCCGACCGACGACATTACCAGCACCGGTCGGGCGATCTCAAACCGGCGGTCGTCCGGCTCGCGGTTTCCGCGCGCTCGATGGCGCCGGCAGCGGCCGTGGTGATCGACGGAACCGCCGGTCCCGCATACCGATTCGGACTCGACGCCCTTCAATCACCGGAAACAGACCTTCTTGTACGTAAAGTCCCGTTCGCACTGGTAATCAGCGGGTTCGAGAGGTGGGTGTATGTCAACAGCACAGGAAATTGCGGAAAAGGAACCGATTTCGGACCTGAAGAAGTATCTCGCCGAAGGTATCGGCACGTTCGTCCTGGTCTTCGCCGCGATCGGCACTGCAGTTTTCTCGGGTAGCTCGGTCGGTCAGCTCGGAATCGCGCTCGCGTTCGGTCTGACATTGATGTTCCTGGTCTACTCGATCGGCCCGATCTCGGGCTGCCACGTCAACCCCGCGGTGACGCTGGGTCACTTCATCCTCGGGCGGCTGTCCGCGGTGAAGGCCGGTCTGTACGTCCTCTCGCAGGTGATCGGTGGCCTGGTCGCGGGTCTGGCGGTCTTCGCGATCGCGCAGAGCCTTCCCAGCTACGACCGGAGTGTGAACGGCCTCGCGGCGAACGGCTGGGGTGCGCACAGCCCGTCCGCCGAGAGCGGGCCGCTGGGTCGGCTCGTCGAATCCGGGTACGGCATCGGCGCCGCGATGACGGTGGAGATCCTTCTCACCGCGCTGCTCGTGTTCGTGGTCCTGGCCTCGACCGACCAGCTCTCGGATCTGCCGCTCGCCGGCGTGTCCATCGGCTTCACCCTCGCGGTGATCCACCTCATCTCGATCCCGATCGACAACACGTCCGTCAACCCGGCCCGCAGCCTCGCGGTCGCTCCGTTCCAGGACGGCGCGATGGGCCAGGTGTGGTTGTTCATCGTCTTCCCGCTGATCGGTGGCGCGCTCGGTGCGGTGATCTACCGCGCCCTGTTCGGGCGCTACGACCGGCTCAACGACTGACCTCGGTCACATGAAGGAAGGGTTCGCCGCACCCGGTGCAGCGAACCCTTCCTTTTGTTTGTTCGGGAGATCAGCTCCAGCTGTACTCCGACCGCAGGCGTGCGGCGACGGTCTCGAAGCGGGGCCGGTCGAGGATGGCCCCCTCGCGCCGGATGCCCTCTTCCGGGACGTCGAGGACGCGATCGAGGCGGACCCAGCTGGGGCGGTGCTCCGAATCCCACGTGCCGGCGCCCAGGGCCGACCAGTTGCGATCGTCGTCCCGCTCGCTGTTCGACGACAGCATCAGCCCCAACAGCGTGTGACCGTCGCGCCCGACGACGAGGACGGGGCGATCCTTGCCGCGACTGGGGTCGTCCTCGTAGGCCACCCACGTCCACACGATCTCACCGGGGTCGGCCCGGCCGTCGAGATCCGGCGAGTACTCGACCCGCCGTGCCCGCTGCGCAGTCGGCGCCGTGACCGCGGAAACCGGCCGGCCGGGGAGCAGGGCCGGTGCCGAGTCCGTGGGCTTCTTCCCGGCCAACGCACCGGACTCCTGCAACTTCCCGAGCAGTCTCGGGCCCTCGCGAAGCGCGATGTCGCCGAGTCGCCGACCGATCTCTGCCCATCTCGAAGCCATGGCACAAACCTAGCGGCGTCTGCGGCACAACGGTCGTCGGGCATAATCCGTGCGCACGGATCGGCGGACGGCGTCGGCCCGAACTCTTCGGGGGGACATTCGGTGGGGGCAGCATTCGGCACGGCGGCCTGGCTGACGGCGGCGGTTCTCGCGGTCTCCCTGGCCGGTGGGGGCGCCGCGCACGCGGGCACGCCGGGGCCGGTGTCGTCACCGGCCCACGGCGAGGGCCTCGTGTTCGTCGCGCTCGGCGACTCACGCGCGTCCGGGCCGAGGCTGCATCCGTCCTACCCGGACGACTGCTCGCGGTCGTACGTCAACTATGCGGGCAAGATCGCCGCGGCGCTCGAGGTGGCCGAGTTCACCGACGTGTCCTGCAGCGCCGCCCGGGTCGAGAACATCATCGAGACCCCACAGATCATTCCTGCCCGTTGGCCGGTGCAGCTCGATTCGGTGCGCCCCGATACCGACCTCATCACCTTGTCGGTGGGTGGCAACGATTCGAACAACCTGCCGCTCGGAGTCTTGTGTGTGGCGCCGGTGCCGGGCGTCGATCGCGGCTGCCGCGACGATCCGCTCACCCAGTACGTCGCCCGCTCGGGTATCGAGCGGGCGGCCGACGGCCTGGACCGGGTGCTCGTGGCCCTGACCGAGCGTGCGCCGCAGGCGCGGATCTACCTGATCGGGCAGGGCGGCACCATCGGCCCCCGCGGATGCTGGCCCAACGTGCCCTTCTCGGACGCCGACGCCTCCTGGTACGCGAGCTACTTCAGCGACTACAACGGGGCGTTCGCGGAAGTGGCCGCCCGGCACGGGGCCCGTGTCGTCGACATCGCGACCCCGGCGCTCGCCGGCGGGCACGACGCGTGCGCCGCCCCCGAGGACCGCTGGTTCGAGGGCATGTTCTCGGAATCGGACGCGCAGCGGCTGCACTTCACCCACGCCGGGATGTCCGCGGTGGCCGAGCGGGTGGTCTCGGACATCGTCGCGGACCCGATCGGCGCCCGATAGCGTCGGCCCCGTCGGACCCTGGATGTGTATGCAGACCCGGGTCCAAGGGATGATGGAGGAGCGCGGGAGGCAGCACATGCCGGACCGGGCCGATGTCAGTGCGCGAGTGAGACGAGGGAATTGGGCTTGAGCAGCAACTTTGCGGAGAAGACGTTCACGGATCCGTCGAAGATCCGGAACTTCTGCATCATCGCGCACATCGACCACGGCAAGTCGACGCTCGCGGACCGGATGCTGCAGCTCACCGGTGTCGTCGAGGAACGCGCCATGCGCGCGCAGTACCTGGACCGCATGGACATCGAGCGCGAGCGCGGCATCACGATCAAGGCGCAGAACGTGCGGCTGCCGTGGACGGTCGAGAACGAGGACGGCACGACCGAAGAGATCGTCCTGCACCTGATCGACACGCCCGGCCACGTCGACTTCACCTACGAGGTCTCCCGCGCGCTCGAGGCCTGCGAGGGTGCGGTGCTGCTCGTCGACGCCGCCCAGGGCATCGAGGCGCAGACCTTGGCCAACCTGTACCTGGCGATGGAGAAGGACCTCACCATCATTCCGGTGCTCAACAAGATCGACCTGCCCGCCGCCGACCCCGAGCGGTACGCCGCAGAGATCGCGCACATCGTCGGCTGCGAGCCCGAGGACGTGCTGCGGGTCTCCGGTAAGACCGGTGTCGGTGTGAAGGAACTGCTCGACGAGGTCGTCAAGCAGGTGCCCGCCCCGGTCGGCGACGCGGACGGCCCGGCGCGCGCGATGATCTTCGACTCCGTGTACGACGCGTACCGCGGTGTCGTCACCTACGTGCGCGTGGTGGACGGCAAGATCCGGCCCCGCGAGAAGATCACGATGATGTCGACCGGCACCACGCACGAACTGCTCGAGGTGGGAATCATCTCGCCCGAGCCCAAGGCCACCGTCGGACTGGGCGTCGGGGAGGTCGGCTATCTGATCACCGGCGTCAAGGACGTGCGGCAGTCGAGGGTCGGCGACACGGTCACCACCTTCCGCAACGGCGCGTCCGAGCCGCTGACCGGCTACCGCGACCCCAAGCCGATGGTCTACTCCGGCCTGTACCCGATGGACGGCTCCGACTACCCGGTGCTGCGTGACGCGCTGGACAAGCTGCGGCTCAATGACGCGGCGCTGGCCTACGAGCCGGAAACCTCGGTGGCCCTCGGTTTCGGCTTCCGTTGTGGCTTCCTCGGCCTGCTGCACATGGAGATCACCCGGGACCGACTCGAGCGCGAGTTCGGCCTCGACCTCATCTCCACCGCGCCGAACGTGGTGTACCGAGTGGTGATGGAGGACGGCTCCGAGCACGAGGTGACCAACCCGTCGTACTGGCCGGAGGGCAAGGTGCGCGAGGTGTACGAGCCGATGGCCAAGTGCACCGTCATCGCACCGAGCGAGTACACCGGCGCGATCATGGAACTGTGTCAGTCCCGACGCGGTGAGCTCGGCGGCATGGACTATCTCTCGGAGACCCGCGTCGAGCTGCGCTACACGCTGCCGATGGGCGAGATCATGTTCGACTTCTTCGACGCCCTCAAGTCGCGGACCAAGGGCTACGCGAGCCTCGACTACGAGGAGTCGGGTGAGCAGCAGGCCGCGCTGGTGAAGGTGGACATCCTGCTGCAGGGCGAGACCGTCGATGCGTTCAGCGCGATCGTGCACAAGGACGCCGCGTTCGCATACGGCAACAAGATGACCACCAAGCTGCGCGAGCTGATCCCGCGTCAGCAGTTCGAGGTGCCGATCCAGGCCGCGATCGGATCGAAGATCATTGCGCGCGAGAACATTCGCGCGATCCGCAAGGACGTGCTCGCCAAGTGCTACGGCGGCGACATCAGCCGTAAGCGCAAGCTGCTCGAGAAGCAGAAGGAGGGCAAGAAGCGGATGAAGACCATCGGTCGCGTCGAGGTCCCGCAGGAAGCCTTCGTCGCGGCACTGTCGAACGAGTCGGTGGCGGACAAGCCCAAGGGCAAGTAGGAGGCCACTCGATGATCGGCACCTGGTTGACCCGTGAGCTCGGGCTGGAGGTGCCGATCTTCGGCGCCCCGATGGGCGGACGCGCGGGCGGCCGTCTCGCGGGAGAGGTCACCCGGGCCGGTGGCCTGGGTCTGCTCGGCGCGGCGCGTTACGCGACGCCGGAGTGGATCGCCGCCGAGTCCGCGATCGCCCGCGAGATCGGCGGCGGACTCCTGGGGATCGGCCTGATGACGTGGTCGCTCGACGCCGACGACGCTCTGCTGGACGCGGCGCTCGCCGAGAAGCCGCGCGTGGTGTCGCTGTCGTTCGGCGACCCGGCCCCCTACATCGAGCGGGTTCACGCGGCCGGCGCGCTGGCGGTCTCACAGGTCAACACCGTCGAGGATCTCCGTGTGGTGGAGCGGGCGGGTGTCGACTTCGTGATCGCGCAGGGCGGCGAGGCCGGTGGTCACACCGGACGGATCGGGACGCTGCCGTTGCTGCAGGAGGTGCTTGACGCCACGAGCCTGCCCGTGCTCGCCGCCGGTGGCATCGGCACCGGCCGTGGCCTGGCCGCGGTGATCGCGGCCGGCGCGGAGGGCGCGATGATCGGCACCGCCCTGCTCGCGAGCCCCGAGACGATCGGTCCGGAGTACGCGCGCCAGAAGCTGATCGAGGCCGGCAGCGCCGACACCGTTTACACGTCGATCTTCGATCAGGCCCGCGACCAGCCGTGGCCTGCGCGGTGGGGCGGCCGGGCACTCGCCAACGACTACACCTCCAAGTGGCACGGGCGGGGCGCCGACAACGAAACACTTTCCGCCGCATACGATGCCGCGGATTCGAACCAGGGTGTCGTCTACGCGGGCGAGGTGGCGGGTCTCGTCACGTCGGAGCGGCCGGCGGGCGAGGTCGTCCGTACCATCGCCGCCGATGCCGAACGTCTGCTGCGCCGAGCCTTCTGACCCGATCTCATTCGGGGCGGTGACAGACCGCTTCGATGTTGTTGCCGTCAGGATCGCGCACGAACGCGCCGTAGTAGCCGGGGTGGTACTCCGGCCATTCGCGCGGTGCGTGCAGCACCTCGGCGCCCATCTCGACAGCAGCGGCGAAGAAGGAGTCGACCGCGGCGCGGGTGTCAGCGACGAACGCGACGTGGTTCTCGCGGAAGCCGGCGTCGGCGGGCACCAGCGGGCTGATCCAGAAGTCCGGATGCGGCGGCACGCCGTATCCGATGACACCGGGGGCGGGTTCGATGACCCGCTGTCCGCCGAGCGGAGCGAGCACGGCGTCGTAGAACGCGGCACCGGCCGCGATGTCGGCGCATTGAATTCCCAGATGATCCAGCATGCGCAGATCGTGACACAGGACACCGACAGGCGCAGAGCTTCCCGAGGTCAGGAGGGGCCGTGCGCGGGCTGGAACGTCCCGGTGTGGCCGGACTCCTCGGCGCGGATGACGTGCACGACGGCATTGATGAGCGCCAGGTGGGTGAACGCCTGCGGGAAGTTGCCCAGGTGTCGGCCGGACTTGGGGTCGATCTCCTCGCCGTAGAGCTTGAGGGGACTCGCGAACGCGAGCAGCCGTTCACACAGGTCCCGGGCTCGCTCCACCTCCCCGATCTCGACGAGCGCGGATACGAGCAGGAACGAGCAGATCGTGAACGTGCCCTCCTTGCCGGACAGGCCGTCGTCGGTGGACTCGACGCGGTAGCGGAGCACCAGTCCGTCCTCGGTGAGTTCGTCGGCGATCGCCAGGACCGTCGCCCGGATCCGTGGGTCGTCAGCGGGCAGGAACCGCAGCAGTGGAGCCAGTAGTAGCGAGGCGTCGAGGGACGGGTGCCCGTAGCGCTGCGTGAACACCCCTCGTTCGTCGACGCCGTGCTCGAGGATGTCAGCCTTGACCTCGTCGGCGATGTCGGCCCATTGAGCCGCGTAGGCCTTCTCGCCGTGCAGATTGGCGAGCTTGACACCGCGGTCGAGCGCGACCCAGCACATGATCTTCGACGACGTGAAGTGCTGCGGCTCGCCGCGCACCTCCCAGATCCCGCGGTCCGGCTCGCGCCAGTGCTCGATGACTTCCTGGACCTGCCGTTCGAGTAGCGGCCACAACGTCTCGGGCACCTGGTCGCGGGACCGGACGTGCAGGTAGACCGAGTCGAGCAGGGTCCCCCAGATGTCGTGCTGGTTCTGGTTGTAGGCATCGTTGCCGATCCGCACGGGCAGGGCCCCGTCGTATCCCTTCAGGTGACCGAGTTCCTCTTCGACCAGGGTGTGCTCGCCGCCGACGCCGTACATCACCTGGAGTGCGGCGGGATCGCCGTTGTCCGACTGTGCAGAGTCGAAGATGAACGAGAAGAAGTCGTTGGCCTCACGGTCGAGCCCGAGGGTGTAGAGGCCCCACAGTGCGAATGTCGAATCCCGCACCCAGGCGTACCGATAGTCCCAGTTCCGCTCGCCACCTGGGGTTTCCGGCAGTGACGTGGTGGGTGCGGCGAGCAGGGCGCCGGTCGGCGCGTAGGTCAAGCCCTTGAGCGTCAGCGCACTGCTTTGCAGGTGGCTCCGCCACGGATGGTCGGGGAAACGCCCGATCGTCACCCATTGTCTCCAGCACTCGGTGGTCTGCCACATCTTGTCGGCGGCTTCGTCGAAGTTCTGCGGGGCCGACTGCTCCGACCACGACAAGGCCACGAACGCGTTGTCGCCCTCCACCATGCGGGTGCGGGCGCGGGCCTCGCGACCCTCGAGTCCGAGTCGCAGATTCGATGTCAGCCGCAGCGTCGGTTGCTCGCTCGGAGAGGCGGTGCGACACGTGGCGGTGGCCTCTTCGTACACCTTGCCGGTGTACTCCCAGTGCGCCGGGGCGCGATGGTAGTCGAACGCCGGCTCGCAACTCATCTCCAACTCGACGGTGCCGTTCACACACTTGACGGTCCGCAGCAGGATGTGTTCGGCGTCCCAGTCCGACGGGGTTCGACGGCGCGTCGGCGAGCGTTGTTCGTTGGCGTGCCACGGACCCATCACCAGTGCGTCGCGCACGATCAGCCAGCCGGTCTGCGTCTGCCACGTGGTCTCGAGAATCAGACCACCGGGCAGGTAGCGACGCGCCGACGGCACGTTCTGTCCGTACGGACCGATCCGGAAGTGCCCGGCGCTACGGTCGAGGATCGCGCCGAACACGCTGGGGGAGTCCGGTCGCGGGACGCACATCCACTCGACGGCGCCGTTGCGTGCAACCAGGCAGTTCGTCTCGCAATCGGAGAGGAACGCGTAGTCGTCTATCGGTGGGAAGGCGCTGCGACGCTTCGGTGCGACCTCGTCGGAATCGCCCATCTGCGTGGTCACGGACTGCTCGGCCTGCGACGTCATCCCCTCATCATCGACCCGTGTGTCCGCCAGCGTCCACCGTTCGGCGGACCTCTCCGGCGGTGCTGTTCGGTTGTTCGGAATCGTTCGGCTTGTTCGACTATCGGCGGACGTCTGCTATCGTCTGCGACGTGTCTGCAGCCGCCGCTCACCGCATCCGCCATGAACTGGCGTTGATTGCCGTCGGCGGGCTCGCAGTTGCGGACATTCACTGTTGCTGACGCGGGTCCCGGCGTAGGCATTCTCGTGGATCCGGTCTCGGCCGCACCTCTGTCGTAACTTCGGTTTCCCCGCTCGTCGCGGGTAACAGCCCGTGCGTGATTCGTACCGAACGCCGTCTACCCCCGGACTTCTGTCCGCGTTCCGACTTCATTGTTCCGTTCTTCTCAGCCCGGCATGCGCCGGGTCTATTTGGTACGGCATCCACAGCACGTGTGAGCCTGGTAGGAAGGCAATTCATGAGGCATCGTTCCCGTTCGTTCCTGACCGCACTCGCCGCGATCGGCGCAGTCGCGCTGACCGCGTGCAGCGGCGGCTCGAGTGATGTCGCCGGTGGCGCCACTGCCGGCGCCGACGGCAGCGGCGGCACGATCAATCTGTTCGCATACGCGGTCCCCAAGCCGGGATTCGACAAGGTCACCGCCGCCTTCTCCGAGACCGAGGAGGGTGAGGGCGTGGCGTTCAACGCGTCCTACGGGGCATCGGGCGACCAGTCGCGGAAGGTCAAGGACGGTGCGCAGGCCGACTTCGTGAACTTCTCGGTCGAGCCCGACATCACCCGCCTCGTCGATGCCGGCCTGGTCGACGAGGACTGGAACAAGGACGCCTACAACGGGATTCCGTTCGGCTCGGTCGTCACGATCGTCGTCCGCGAGGGCAACCCCAAGAACATCCAGGACTGGGACGACCTCCTCGCGCCCGGGATCGAGGTCGTGACCCCGAACCCGTTCAGTTCCGGCTCGGCGAAGTGGAACCTGTTGGCTCCCTACTCGGCGAAGAGCGACGGCGGCAAGAACCCGCAAGCCGGTCTCGACTACCTCGGCAAGCTGGTCGGCGAGCACGTCAAGGTGCAGCCGAAGTCGGGGCGCGAGGCCACCGAGACGTTCCTGCAGGGCACCGGCGACGTGCTGCTCAGCTACGAGAACGAGGCACTCTTCACCGAGCGGAACGGTGATCCGGTCGAACACGTGACCCCGCCGACCACCTTCAAGATCGAGAACCCGGTGGCGGTGATCTCGAACAGCCCGAACATCTCCCAGGCCACCGCGTTCCGCGACTACCTGTACACCGCCGAGGCTCAGAAGCTGTGGGCGGAGGCCGGTTTCCGGCCGGTGGATCCGGCCGTTGCGAAGGAGTTCGCGGCGGACTTCCCGACACCTCGGCAGCTGTGGACGATCGCCGATCTCGGTGGCTGGTCAGCCGTCGATGCGGACCTGTTCAAGCAGGGGACGGGCAGCATCGCCGTCATCTACGAGAACGCGACGAAGTAGGGACCTCCCGCGCGGGAATCTCGTGCCGCCGGTGACCGGATGCGGCGACCTATGCGCCGTGTTCGGTCACCGTTCCGCCAACGGCTAGGGTGGTCGGGTGGATCAACTCGCGAACTGGTGGGACGGCGCCGAACTATGGGTCGCCGGCCTGCCGTTCATCCCCCAGGTCGTCCTGGTGATCGCGGTGATGATTCCTGTCTGTTTCGGGATCGCCTGGGCGCTCGACCGCGTGCTGTCTGCGCTGTTCGCGGCGGTCGGTCGTGCCGAGCCGGCCGGTTCCGACGTCCGCGTGGACGCACACACGAAGGTGGAGGGTTCCTGATGCCACGCTCACGCGTGACCCTGGCGCTGATCGCGCTGATCGTCCTGGTCGTCATCGCCTGGTACTTCACCCGCTGACCCGTCCGTACCAGCGCCTCGCGCCGTTCGGACGTCGGTTCCGTGCTCTTCCGTGCTCTGCTAAAGTCTGCCGCGTGTCTGTAGTCGTCGCTCACCGGGTCCGCCATGAACTGGCGTTGATCGCTGTCGGCCGACTCGCAGTCGCCGACATCGACTGTTGCTGATTCCAGTCTCGGTGTTCGCTCTCTCGTGACACGCGTGTTCGGTCCGAACGCGCAGTAGGCTCCGGGTCCCGCTCCGCGGTGACGTGCGCCGCGAACATCTCCCGAATTCCGGTCACTCGCATTCAGGCCTCGACCGTACCGACCGTCCGGTCCCAGGCATTCTTCGCGCGAGCCCTTCTGCATCTGCAGGCATTGTAGGAAGGTAAATCCGTATGAAGTATCGGTCCCGCCCGTTCCTGGCCGCGTTCGTCGCGGTCGGAGCCGTCGTTCTCGCCGGGTGTAGCGGCGGATCGAGCGATGTCATGGGCGGAGTCGACGTCGGGGCCGACGGCAGCGGCGGCACGATCGACATGTTCGCGTACGGAGTTCCGAAGCCGGGCTACGACAAAGTCACGGCCGCGTTCGCTCAGACCGGCGAAGGCGCGGGAGTGCGGTTCAACCCGTCGTACGGGGCGTCGGGCGACCAGTCCCGGAAGGTGAGGGACGGAGTCCCGGCAGACCTCGTCAGCTTCTCCGTCGAACCGGAGATCACACGCCTGGTCGAGGCGGGTCTGGTCGACGACAGCTGGAACGAGAACGCCTACGGTGGCGTCCCGTTCGGCTCGGTCGTGACGCTCGTCGTCCGCGAGGGCAATCCGAAGGACATCCGGGACTGGGACGACCTGCTCCGGCCGGGCGTCGAGGTCGTGACCCCGAACCCGTTCAGCTCGGGGTCGGCGAAGTGGAACCTGTTGGCCCCCTATGCGGCCGCAAGCGACGGCGGGCGCGATCCACAGGCCGGTCTCGAGTATCTCGGTGCGCTGATCGGTGAACACGTCACGGTGCAGCCGAAGTCGGGGCGCGAGGCGACCGAGATGTTCCTGCAGGGCACCGGTGATGTGCTGCTGAGCTACGAGAACGAGGCGCTGTTCACCGAACGCAAGGGTGATCCGGTGGAGCACGTGACCCCGCCGGTGACCTTCAAGGTCGAGAATCCGGTTGCGGTGGTCTCGACCGGTCGGAACGCGTCCACCGCGGTCACGTTCCGTGATTTCCTGTACACCCCGGCGGCGCAACGGCAGTGGGCCGAGGCGGGCTTCCGGCCCGTCGACCCGGCCGTCATGGCCGAGTACGCGGCCGATTTCCCGACGCCGCAGAAGCTGTGGACCGTCGCCGATCTCGGTGGCTGGGACGCCGTCGACAAGGATCTGTTCGAGCAGGACTCGGGCCGGATCGCCGCTATCTACGAGAACGCGACCAAGTGATGACGACAGTGACGACTCAGGCGCCGCAGCCCGCCGTGCAGGCCCCACCACCACGGAAACCGAAAGGACGCGTCCGGCGCAGGTTCTCGGTCACCGGCGCCGTCGGTCCGCTGGGGATCGGGGTCGCAGCGTTGTGGCTGAGCATCATCGTGTTGCTGCCGCTGGCGGCGCTGACTGTGACATCGTTCGAGGACGGATGGTCCGGGTTCTGGGACGCGGTCACCGCGCCCGGCGCCCTGGCCGCGCTCCGCGTGACGATCGTGGTGTCGGTGATCGTCGCGCTCGTCAACGTGGCGATGGGCACGATGATCGCGTGGGTGCTGGTGCGGGACGAGTTCCCGGGTAAGCGGATCGTGGGCTCGCTCATCGATCTTCCGTTCGCGTTGCCGACCATCGTCGCCAGCATCGTGCTGCTGTCGCTGTACGGGCCGCAGAGCCCGATCGACGTGCACCTCAATGCGACTCAGCCGGGCCTGATCGTCGCGCTCGCGTTCGTCACCCTGCCGTTCGTCGTCCGTTCGGTGCAGCCGGTGCTGATGGAGGCCGACCGCGAGGTGGAGCAGGCTGCGGCGTCGCTCGGTGCGAACAACTGGACGATCTTCCGTCGAGTGGTGCTCCCCATCCTCACGCCGGCGATCATCAGTGGCGCCGGGCTCGCTTTCGCCCGTGCGATCGGAGAGTACGGATCGGTGGTGCTGATCGGTGGCAACATCCCGCGCGAGACGCAAGTGGCCTCCCAGTACATCCAGCAGCAGATCGAGATCGACCGCCCCGTCAGTGCGGCGGCGGTGTCGGTGGCGTTGCTGGCGATCGCGTTCGCCACGTTGTTCGTGCTGCGCATCTTTGCCGCACGGAACCAGCGTCGAGAGGAGCAGGCGCAGTGAAGATCTCCCCCTGGGCGCGGATCAGCCTGCGTACCGTCGTCCTCGGCTACCTGTTCGTGCTCCTGATCGTGCCGATCGGCGTGATCCTGTACCGCACCTTCGAGCACGGGTTCGTGGCGTTCTATCACGCGATCAGTACCCCGGCCGCGATCTCCGCGCTCAACCTGTCGTTGCTGATCGTCGCGATCGTCGTGCCGATCAACGTCATCTTCGGCATCGTCACCGCGCTGGCACTGGTGCGGGGTCGCTTTCCCGGCCGCGGACTGCTCCAGTCGGTCGTGGATCTTCCGTTCGCGGTGTCGCCCATCGTCGTCGGCGTCTCGCTGATCCTGCTGTGGGGTGCCAACGGGTGGTTCGGCGGTGTCGAATCGTTGGGCTTCAAGGTGATCTTCGGGTTGCCCGGCATGGTGATCGCCACGATCTTCGTGACGCTGCCGTTCGTGGTGCGCGAGGTGGAACCGGTGCTGCACGAGATCGGGGACGAACAGGAGCAGGCCGCGGCCACGCTCGGGGCGTCCAAGTGGCAGACGTTCTCCCGGATCACCCTTCCCGCGATCCGCTGGGGCCTGACGTACGGCATCGTGCTCACCGTCGCCCGCGCGCTCGGCGAGTTCGGCGCGGTCATCATGGTCTCGTCGGGCATTCCCGGCCAGTCGCAGACCCTGACACTGCTCGTGCACTCCCGCTACATCGATGACCACAACACCTTCGGGGCCTACGCCGCGGCGACACTTCTCATGTCGATCGCCGTGGTGACCCTCCTGCTGATGACTCTGCTCGACCGTAAGAGGAGCACGACATGATCACCGTGACCGGGGCACGCAAGAACTACGGCGATTTCGCCGCGCTCGACGACGTCACCCTCGACATCCCGTCGGGCTCGCTCACGGCGCTGCTCGGGCCCAGTGGCTCGGGCAAGTCGACGCTGTTGCGCTCGATCGCCGGCCTCGAGCAGCCGGATTCGGGCACCATCACGATCGCCGGGAAGGACGTCACCGGGGTGCCGCCGCAGAAGCGCGACATCGGTTTCGTGTTCCAGCACTACGCGGCGTTCAAGCACATGACCGTACGCGACAACGTCGCGTTCGGACTCAAGATCCGCAAGCGCCCCAAGGCCGAGATCGCCAGGAAGGTAGACGATCTGCTCGCGATCGTCGGACTCGACGGCTTCCAGCACCGCTACCCGGCGCAGCTGTCCGGCGGCCAGCGCCAGCGCATGGCGCTTGCCCGCGCCCTCGCCGTGGATCCGCAGGTGCTGCTGCTGGACGAGCCGTTCGGCGCTCTCGACGCCAAGGTGCGTGACGACCTGCGCACGTGGCTGCGGCGCCTGCACGACGAGGTGCACGTGACCACGGTCCTGGTCACCCACGACCAAGAGGAGGCGCTCGATGTCGCCGACCGGATCGCGGTGCTGAACAAGGGGCGGATCGAGCAGGTCGGCACCCCGCAGGAGCTCTACGACACCCCGGCCAACGACTTCGTGATGTCGTTCCTCGGGCCCGTGGCGCGGCTCAACGGACGGCTGGTCCGCCCTCACGATCTGCGCCTCGAACGCACCCAGCTCCCGCAGTCGTTCGCGGCGACGGTCTCCCGGGTCGTGCACCTCGGGTTCGAGGTGCGGGTGGAACTGCAGCCCAAGACCGGCGCGCAGGAACTCTCGGCGCAGATCACCCGCAGCGACGCCGAGACCCTCGGCCTGCGTGAGGGCGAGACCGTGTACGTGCGGCCGAGCGATATCACCGCCTGACACCGCGTCAGGCGGAGGCCCGGTCCCCGCACAGGGACCGGGCCACGGCATATCCGGTACCGGTTCAGGACCCGAGGGAACCGAAGGAGGAAGAACCGCTGCCCGTTTCCGGAGTCGGGAACCGGGGAGCGAGTTCCCGCATCAGTGCGAAGGCTGCCTGATCGGTCGCCGGATCGACCTGGTCGTGGTCGTGGGGGAGTGTGTGCAGGCCGTTGGTCAGGACGGTGACGCCCCACCCTTCCGACGGGAGGAGGTAGGTGGCGCTGGTGCTGCCGTTCGAGGCGCCGTTCTTGAAGGCGTAGGGGCCGCTGATTCCGTTCTGCGCGGGGTACAGCTGCCATGCCATGCCCATCTGCATGTCCGGCTGGTTCGTCGGCGCCACGCCCGCGATGGGGTCGAGCATCGACTGGAGCACCGGCACCAGCGGGCTGTCGCCGTAGCCGAGGGTGGCTGCCACCCACTTCGCCATGTCGGACACGGTGCTGATCAGTCCACCGCCGCCCGCGAGGGCGCCGGTGTTGTTCCAGAGGTTTGCTGTGGCTCCGTTCCTGTACGGCTGGGCCAGGTCCGGCGATCGTGCCTCGAGGACGGTCGATGCCATGCCGAGGGGCCCGGTCAGCTCACGTTCGACGACGTCTGCGAACCGCGGCTCGGGACTACCCGGTGTGAAGGCGTCCGCCATGAGGGTGCCGAGGGTGCCGAACCCGAAATCCGAGTAGAGCCAGGTCGATCCCGGGGCGTTCGCGAGTGCGCTCGGCGCCTCGAGTCCCTCCCACAGGAGTGTCCGGTTGTACAGGGCCTTCGCGTCCGAACACCCGTGCGTTCCGCCACCCGGGCAGCCCGCATCCAGGTTTCCCGGATCGCCAGTGAGTCCGGACCGGTGGGTGACGAGATCCCCGAGCGTGATTACGGATCCGCTCATCGTCGGGAACGTGACGTCCTGCTCGTAGTCCTGGGCGGGATCGTCGAGGGTGGAGAGCCCGAGGTGGATCCGCTTCGCGAGCAGTGCGCCCGTGAAAGTCTTGGTCTCCGAAGCGATCTCGAACTGCGTCTGCGGGCCGACCTTGCGCTGGTTCTCCTTGTCCGCCGATCCGAAGTGGTAGGTGGTGGTGATCGACTCGCCCGGCTCGTTCGGGTCGGGCTTGACGATCGCGACGGACATGCCCGGCGCGCTGTGGCCGACGACCGTGGCCGCGGCGCGGATGACGGTCCGGAGTTCCCAGGGATCACCGATCGCGGATCCCGGATTCGGGAGCACCGGACTTGCGGCGAATGCCGGCGCGGTGGCGGCGGTGAGTGCGAGTGAGGCCGTCGCGGCGAGGGTGAGCGCCGTGGCGCCGGCCCGTCGGCGGGCTCGGCGGAGAGGTGGCTGCATGGCCACGAGAATATGGCTGCGGTAAAGGTTTTCGCGCGACTATCGGTGGGCTGAACGAACGAGTGATCAGGGGAGAGCTGTCCACGGGCTCACGCAGTGGTAGCTGCGGTCCTGGTAGACCAGCGGCGCCCCGAGGTGCTCGGGGTCGTAGATGTCCTCCACGGCGGCGGTCACGACGGTCGCCGGCCCGGCCTGGACACTCGACAGGGGCGTGCAGCGCATCGCGTGGCCGGTCCCGTGGATCAAGGGCTCGCCGGTCTCCAGACGTGACCAGGGCATGTCGGGTCCGAAGCGCCGGGTCCCGGGCGTGGCGAACAGCCGTGCCAGGGCGACGTTCTCGGCGGTCAGGAGGTGTACGAGGAAACTGGTGGCGGATCCGATGACGGCGGCCGAGCCCCGATCGGACTGCAGTGAGAACCCGAGGATCGGCGGGTCCACCGCGATCGACACCACCGAAGACGACGTCAGCCCGACCGGGCCCTCGCTGCCCTCGGCGGTGATGATGGCGACACCGGCGGGATGGCCGCGGAATGCTCGACGAAAGTCGCCGCTGAGCTGGGAGATCGGGGTGGCGGTCGTCAACGGGAGATCCTTCGTCAGGTGCGTCGGGGTGTCGGCTACGACGCTAGAACCTGAAGTTAACTCGAGGTAAAGGGATTGTGCCGAACGCCACGGTCTCCCCTCGGGCACCTACGATCGCTCGTATGACGACGATCCGTCAGTTGCGCAAGGCCGCGACGTCCCTGTCGGAGGTGGCCGCCGGTACTCACCTCGGCCTCGAGGCCTACAAGGTGCGGGGGAACGTCTTCGTCTCGGTCACCGCCGATCTCGCCGGCGTGCAGTTGCGCCTCCCCGAGGACACGGTCGACGAGATCCTAGGGGCACTTCCCACCGCCGAGCGGATCACCCGGCAGGGTCGGACGTCGGGGGTCCAGGTCCCACTCGCCGACATCGACGGTCGTCGGCTCAACGACCTGGTCCGGCGGGCGTGGCTGTTCCGTGCACCGAAGGTCCTCGTCGCCGCATCCAGGGCCGCGGAGAACGCGGAACCCGGCACCGGGGAGTTGCCGCCGGCGATCGGCAGGCCTGCCACCCGGGCGCTGCAGCAGGCCGGGATCACCACTCTGGACGCCGTCGCCCGGCACTCGGAGAAGGACCTGCTCGCGCTCCACGGTGTGGGCCCCAAGGCGATTCGGGTGCTGGCGGAGGTGCTCGCAGAGCGCGGTTCCGCGTTCCGGGGAGATTCGGGCAACGATCCGACGTCAGTCGGTCGAGGTGATTCAGCGGGGCGGTGACTCGGGGTCGAGTGGCATTTTCTCCGCGGTCTCCGCGGTCCCTGCCCGCACCGCGCGCACGTAGCGGTCGAGATAGTCGCGTTCGAGTTCCTCGGCGTCGGCCTGTCCGGGCCAGTTGTCGGGCAGGGGAGTGCCGTCATGGGTGCAGCGGATGCGGCGCGCGGGTCCGAGCTCGGGCAGGGTGCCGCTGAAGTCGCACTTGTCGAACGTCGTGAGCGCGGAGAACGTGGTGTCGACGAATGTGCACTCGACGAAACGGCCACCCACGAGCTTTGCGTCGGCCAGGTCGGTCCCGTGGAACGTGCACCGCTCGAACACGGAGTTCTCTCCGAGCGTCAGTTTGCGCATCGAGGCATCCGTGAAGTCGCAGTCGATCAATGTCCGTCCGATCCGTGCCCGCGTCAGGCGCGCCGATCTGAAGCTGCACCGAACGAAGAGTCGGTCGAGCATGCTGCCCGACGCGGAGATCTTGTCGAACCGACTGTCGCTCACCTCGGTCTCGAACATGTGGAACGCGCCCTGCGCGTGGCTCAGGTCGAGTCGCTCCAGGGTGAGGTACTTGATCGAGAGCGAGTATCCGCGCGCCGCTTTCACGCCACGCAGGTCGACGCGACCTTCGTCGGTGGTCCCGTGTGGAGATGCGAGCTCGTGTCTGCGGCCGACGAACCGGGCCTGTTCGACGAACTGACTTGCGAGCAGGGCTGCGTCCTCAGGGCTCCATCTGCCGCGCAGCGATGCGGCACTCGCCGTGGTGCGCTTCTCCTTCGTCACGGACCCACTGTATGGGTCAGGCGGAGAGTTGCCACGCGGCTGCTGCGCCCAGGGCGGTCCGGTACGGATCGAGCGCGACCTCGGCGGACCGTTGCCGTGCGCGACAGTGATCCACGGCGTCACGGTCCAGGTACGGTGGGCGGTTGGGCAGCCGACGGACGTCTGCCTTGCTAGGAGGCGTAGTGGTGAGCGGTCGGATCCGTATCGGTATCGCCGGATACGGAAATCTGGGTCGAGGAGTGGAGTCCGCGGTCGCGGCGAGCGCGGACATGACATTGGTGGGGGTGTTCACCCGACGCGACCCGGCGGCGCTCCTGCCGCAGCGGCCGGACACGGCGGTGTTCGGTTGGGATGCACTCGCCGGGTACGAGCACGAGATCGACGTGCTGATCCTGTGCGGTGGTTCGAAGTCCGATCTGCCCCAGCAGGGCCCGGAGTTGGCGGCGCGCTTCAACACCGTCGACAGCTTCGATACGCATGCCCGCATCCCGGAGTACTTCGCCGCCGTGGATGCCCCGGCACGCAACGCCGGCCGCACGGCGCTGATCTCGACCGGCTGGGACCCGGGGCTGTTCTCGATCAACCGTGTCTACGGCGAGGCGATCCTGCCGGTGGGTGAGACCTATACCTTCTGGGGGCGTGGGGTCAGCCAGGGCCACTCCGACGCGGTGCGCCGGGTGCCCGGTGTCGCGGCCGCTGTGCAGTACACGCTGCCGTCGGAGGTGGCGATGGCGAAGGTGCGTGGCGGCAGTCGGCCCGAACTGACGACCCGTGAGAAGCACACCCGCGAGTGCTTCGTCGTCCTCGACACAGGCACCGACGCCGATGCGGTCCGTGAGGCGATCGTGACGATGCCCGACTACTTCGACCAGTACGACACCGTCGTCCACTTCGTCGACGCGGACACCCTCGCGCGCGATCACTCGGGGATGCCGCACGGCGGCTTCGTGATCCGCAGTGGGTCCACCGGCACCGGGAACGTGCAGACCGTCGAGTACAGCCTCGCGCTGGGCAGCAATCCCGAGTTCACCGCGAGCGTCCTGGTGGCGTACGCGCGGGCGGTGTATCGGTTGAATGCGGACGGCCGGATCGGCGCTCACACCGTCTACGACGTGGCCCCAGGGTTGCTGTCGCCGAAGTCTCCGGACCAGTTGCGCGCAGAACTGCTGTAAGGCGCCGGGTCAGGCGGATCGCTCTGCGCGCGCGAGGGCGGGCAGAGCGATCCGGTACCGGTCGAGTGTGACGTCGACGAGACCGCGGTGTGCGCCGATGGTGTCGGCAAAGATCGCGTCGGGGGCCGCCTCCAGGGCGGCGGCGGAGAGTCGGTCGGTCAGGCGCCCGGGAGCGAGAAACCAGGGGGCGATCACGATGCGCTCGACCCCGCGCGAGCGCAGCAGCGAAATTGATTGTCCGACATTCGGTTCGGCAGAAGTGGCGAAGCAGACTGCCGTTCCCGCCCAACGGGTGCCCGCGGCGAGGACGGGCGCGAGAGTGCGGGTGCGATCGTTCGCCCGTGGATCGGACGAGCCGACCGCGGCGAGCACGACACCGGTGCGGGTGTCGTCCACAGCCACACCCGTCTGCGCGATCCGGTCCCGCACGGCGCCGACGAGCCGGTGGTCGTGGCCCAGCACGTCCGACTGGACGAGCGTCAGCCGAGGATGCCGCGCACGGGCGCCGGCGAGAATGCCCGGCAGATCCACCCGCGCGTGGAAGGCACTGCCGAGCAGCAGTGGGACCACGATTGCCGTGGAATGGCCCTCCGCAGCCACAGCGTCGACCACCTGGTCCACGGACGGCGCGTTCAGGTCCAGGAAGCACAGTCGCACGTCGAGGTCCGGTCGTCGTGTGCGGACCGCCGCCACGGCAGCCGCGACCACCCGAGCGGATCGGGGGTCACGGCTGCCGTGCGCGACAGCGATCAAGGGCGTCACGGTCTCAGACCCGCTCACCGAGCTCGACCGCGGCGATGGCATCGCCGACGAGACCGGCCGCGAGGGTGTTGCCACCCGCCGGGTCGATCAGCAGGAAGCAGCCGGTGTGCCGGTTGACGGTGTAGTCGTCGGCCACGATCGGCTCCGCGACGCGCACCGAGATCTTGCCGATCTCGTTGAGCTCGAGGGTCTCCGGGGACAGCTCGGACGTCAGCTCCTGCTCGTCGAGGCGCTCGACGAGCGCACCGACGATGGCCTGCGTGGTGCGGGTGCCGTGCTTGAGCAACAGACGGGCGCCGGGCCGCAGCGGCTTCTCGGCCAGCCAGCACACGGTGGCGTCGAACGTGTCGATCGGCTCCGGAGCGCCCGACGGCGCCGCGATCGTGTCACCGCGGGAGACGTCCACGTCGTCGGCGAGCACCAGCGTCACGCTGCGTCCGGCGTGGGCGACGTCGAGTTCGCCGTCGGCGGTGTCGATGCGGGACACCGTCGTCCGGGTGCCGGACGGCAGGACCACCACCTCGTCGCCGGGGACGACCGAACCGGCCGCGACCTGACCCGCGTAGCCGCGGTAGTCCGGGAACTCGGCGGTGCGCGGGCGGATCACGTACTGCACCGGGAAGCGCAGGCCGACCGCGTGCCGGCCGTCATTGTCGCTGTCCACCGGCACCGACTCGAGGTGCTCGATCAGCGTCGGGCCGTCGTAGTACGGCGTGTTCTCCGACGCCACCGCGACGTTGTCGCCGTGCAGCGCCGACACCGGGATCGCGTGGACGTCGGCGTCGGACCAGCCGAGCGAACCGGTGAGCGACCGGAACTCGGCCGAGATGTCGGCGAACACCTGCGCCGGATCCCCGACCAGGTCGATCTTGTTGACCGCCAGTACCAGTCGCGGGACGCCCAGCAGTGCGAGCACGGCCGCGTGCTTGCGGGTCTGCGAGATGACGCCCTTGCGCGCGTCGACCAGCAGGATCACCAGCTGCGCGGTGGACGCGCCGGAGACCGTGTTGCGGGTGTACTGCACGTGGCCCGGGGTGTCCGCGAGGACGAACGTGCGGTTGGGCGTCGCGAAGTAGCGGTACGCGACGTCGATGGTGATGCCCTGCTCACGCTCGGCGCGCAGGCCGTCGACCAGCAGCGACAGGTCCGGGGTGTCCAGGCCGCGGTCCACCGAGGCCCGGGTGACGGCGTCGATCTGATCGGCGAGAACGGATTTGGTGTCGTACAGTAGCCGGCCCACGAGAGTGGACTTGCCGTCGTCGACGCTGCCCGCCGTAGCGAGTCGTAGCAAGTCGCTCATGATCAGAAGTAGCCCTCTCGCTTGCGGTCTTCCATGGCCGCTTCGGAAACTCGGTCGTCGCCTCGGGTGGCGCCGCGCTCGGTGAGACGCGACGCGGCGACCTCGGCGAGGATCGCCTCGTTGTCGGCGGCCTCGGACAGCACCGCTCCGGTGGTGGAACCGTCGCCGACGGTGCGGTAGCGCACCGAGAGCGTCTGCAGCTCTTCGCCCTCGGCCGGGCCACCCCACACGCCGGGGGTCATCCACATGCCGTCGCGCTGGTAGACCGGGCGCTGGTGGGCGTAGTAGATGCTGGCGAGCTCCACGTTGTCGCGGGCGATGTAGCGCCAGATGTCGAGTTCGGTGAAGTTGCTGAGCGGGAACACCCGAACCTGCTCGCCGGGGGAGTGCCGACCGTTGTACAGGTTCCACAGCTCGGGGCGCTGCCTCTTGGGATCCCATTGGCCGAAGGCATTGCGCAGCGAGAAGATCCGCTCCTTGGCGCGGGCCCGCTCCTCGTCGCGGCGGGCACCACCGAAGACGGCGTCGAAGCGGTTCTCGGCGATCGCGTCGAGCAGCGGCACCGTCTGCAGCGGGTTGCGGATCCCGTCGGGCCGCTCGGTGAGTCGGCCGTCGGCGAGGTAGTCCTCGACCTTGGCCACGTGCAGGCGCAGGTTGTACTTCGCGACCACGTGGTCACGGAAGTCCAGCACCTCCTGCAGGTTGTGGCCGGTGTCCACGTGCAGCAGCGCGAACGGCAGCGGTGCCGGCCAGAAGGCCTTGATCGCGAGGTGCAGCAGCACCGTCGAGTCCTTGCCGCCCGAGAACAGGATCACCGGGCGTTCGAACTCGCCGGCCACCTCGCGGAAGATGTGGATGGCCTCGGACTCGAGGGCATCGAGGGTGTCGAACTTGTTGCCGTCGAGCTGAAGCCGCGGCTCGGGGAGTGAGATGTCGATTGTCATGACGCGTGCAACCCGCATTCTGTCTTGGCGGAACCGGCCCACCGACCGCTGCGCGGATCGGCGCCGGGGAGAGGTTTGACGGTGCACGGAGCGCACCCGATGGACGGATATCCCTCGTCGACGAGCGGATTCACCAGGATCGAGTGCTCGTCGATGTACGCCTGCATGTCGTCGTCCGACCACGCGGCGATGGGGTTGATCTTCACCAGTCCGAATGCCTCGTCGAACGAGATCAGCGGGGCATTCGCCCGGGTGGGGGCCTCGACCCGGCGGATGCCGGTGACCCATGCCCGGTAGTTCTTCAGCGTGGCCTTCAGCGGGGCCACCTTGCGCAGCGCGCAGCAGCGATTGGGCTCGCGGGCGAACAGATCCTTGCCCTCGGCCGCATCCTGTTCGACGACACTGGCCTCGGCCTGCGCGTTGACGACGTTGACGCCGTAGACCATCTCCACCGCGTCCCGGGTGCCGATGGTCTCCGGGAAGTGGTAGCCGGTTTCCAGGAAGAGGACATCTACGCCGGGACGGACCTGCGCCGCAAGGTGAACCAGGACGCCGTCCTGCATGTTCGACGCCACGATGTAGCCGTTGCGATTGCCCGTCGCGTCGCTCGCCCCGGTTCCGAAGGTGTCCTCGGTCCACTGCAACAGTTCCCGGGCGGAGGCCCCGTCCAGGTCCGCAGCTCCCCGTGCAGCGAGCGCGCGGAGCTCGTCCTCGGTCGCCGTCGTCAGATCAACCGTCATCGCAAATCCCCCTCGTCTGCTCGAACTGCCCACTGTGCGAAGCGTTCGCCCTCGGTGCGGTGCTTCACGAAGTTGCGCACGACCCGGTCGATGTAGTCACCGAGTTCGGCGCTGGTCACCTTGTGCTGGCGCAGCTTCCGGCCGAAGGCGCTGTCGAGACCGAGGCTGCCGCCCAGGTGCACCTGGAAGCCCTCGATCTGGTTGCCCTCGCCGTCGTCGACCAGCTGGCCCTTGAACCCGATGTCGGCGATCTGGGACCGGCCGCACGAGTTGGGGCAGCCGTTGATGTTGATCGTGATCGGAACGTCGAGCTGCGCATTGATGTCCGCGAGCCGCTCCTCGAGCTCGGGCGCCAGCACCTGCGACCGCTTGCGGGTCTCGACGAACGACAGCTTGCAGAACTCGATACCGCTGCACGCCAGCAGGTTCCGGCGCCAGTGCGACGGCCGCGCGTGCAGTCCCAGCGGCTGCAGTCCGGCGATCAACTCCTCGACCTTGTCGTCGGCGACGTCGAGCACGATCAGCTTCTGGTATGGGGTGAAGCGGATGCGATCGGACCCGACGGCCTCGGCGGCGGCGGCAACCTTCGTCAGGATGGTGCCCGACACGCGACCGGCGATGGGGGAGAACCCGATCGCGTTGAGGCCGTTGCGCAGCTTCTGCACCCCGATGTGGTCGATCGGGCGCTCCGGCTTCTCCGGTGCGGGGCCGTCGATCAAGGGCCGCTTCAGGTACTCGGTTTCGAGAACTTCGCGGAACTTCTCGATACCCCAGTCCTTGATCAGGAACTTCAGCCGCGCCTTCGCGCGCAGGCGGCGGTAGCCGTAGTCACGGAAGATCGAGACCACGGCCTCCCACACGTCCGGGACCTCGTCGAGCGGCACCCACACGCCGACGCGCTGCGCCAGCATCGGATTCGTCGACAGGCCGCCGCCCACCCACAGGTCCAGGCCCGGGCCGTGCTCGGGGTGGTTGACGCCCACGAAGGCGACGTCGTTGATCTCGTGCACCACGTCCTGCTGACCGGAGATCGCAGTCTTGAACTTGCGCGGCAGGTTCGAGTACTGCGGATCGCCGATGTAGCGGCGCACGATCTCGTCGATCGCGGGGGTGGGATCGAGGATCTCGTCGAACGATTCGCCGGCGAGTGGAGAACCGAGCACGACGCGGGGGCAGTCGCCGCACGCCTCGGTCGTCTTCAGTCCGACGGCCTCGAGTCGCTTCCAGATCTCGGGGACGTTCTCGATCTCGATCCAGTGGTACTGGACGTTCTCGCGGTCGGACAGGTCGGCGGTGTCACGGCCGAACTCGGTGGAGAGTTCACCGATCGTGCGCAACTGCTCGGCCGTCAGCGCGCCGGCGTCGCAGCGCACCCGCATCATGAAGTACTTCGCCTCGAGCAGGTCGAGGTTCTCGTCACCGGTGAAGGTGCCGTCGTAGCCCTCTTCGCGCTGCGTGTACAGGCCCCACCAACGCATACGGCCCCGCAGGTCGGCCTTGTCGATGCTGTCGAACCCCTGCTTCGAGTAGATGTTCTCGATGCGGGCGCGGACGTTGAGCGGGTTGTCGTCCTTCTTGATCTGCTCGTTCGCGTTGAGCGGCTCGCGGTAGCCGAGGGCCCACTGGCCCTCGGAGGCGCGCTTCTTCGGACGGGCGGCGGGCGCGGTACCAGTGCGCGCGGTGCGATCCGGCGCGGGCGGGCGCGCAGCGGATTCGGCGTCGGTGGTCGACGTCATGGGTGCTCCTGAATTTCGTGAATCTCACGGTGCACCGGTCGAAGACAGGAGAGGAGGGCTGTTTCCTCGCGGGGATCGTCCTCGGCCGGCCGGGATTAGCGGGCTGAAACGGGGAGACGAACGCAGGCGAGCGCCGACTGCACTCAGGGCAGGGGGACGCCGGGCTGCTTTACACGCCGCAGAGCAGACAACAACAGCTACAGACACGCTTGAGGTCGACGTGGCGTCTGGCCACCAATCGCACCCCGGCATCTGTCATGGCGGCCATTCTGCCATGGGATTTGCCGTCTGCCGACCACTGGGGACATATTTCCCCCGATTTCTCGGGAAATATCCCGATCTCCTGGGGGAACGTGGCACCGACGGAGGCGGCTGGGACACTGGAGAGGTGAGTGGATCTGCTGCCTCGACCCCTGCCGTCGACTCGATACCCTTCGAGCTTCCCGACTCGGCCCTGGCGGGAGTGGGGACGCGTCCGTTCGGGATCTACGTCCACGTACCGTTCTGCGCCACGCGCTGCGGCTACTGCGATTTCAACACCTACACCGCGGGGGAGTTGGGCACGTCCGCGTCGCCGCAGTCGTGGCTCGAGGCGCTGAAGCGGGAGTTGGAGCAGGCCGCCGACATCACCGGCGGGCCCGTGGTCGACACCGTCTTCGTGGGCGGGGGGACCCCGTCGCTGCTCGGTGCGGACGGGCTGACGGAGGTGCTGGGTGCCGTCCGCGGCAGCTTCGGTCTGGCTCCGGGGGCCGAGGTCACCACCGAGTCGAATCCCGAGTCCACGTCGCCCGAGTTCTTCGGAGCGCTGCGCACTGCGGGCTACACGCGGATCTCGCTCGGGATGCAGTCCGCCGCCCCCCACGTGCTGAAGGTCCTCGACCGCACCCACACACCGGGCCGGGCCGTCGCGGCCGCCCTCGAGGCGCGCGCGGCCGGATTCGGGCACGTCAATCTGGACCTCATCTACGGCACCCCCGGCGAGACGGATGCCGACCTGGACGCCTCGCTCGACGCGGTGCTCGGTGCGGGCGTCGATCACGTGTCCGCGTACGCACTGATCGTCGAGGACGGCACCGCGCTGGCCCGCAAGATCCGGCGCGGCGAACTGCCCGCCCCCGACGACGACGTCCTCGCATCCCGCTACGAGCGCATCGATGCGCGGCTGGCCGAGGCGGGTCTGCACTGGTACGAGGTGTCGAACTGGGCGTCCGACGACGACGCACGCTGTTTCCACAACGTGGGCTACTGGGACGGCGGCGACTGGTGGGGCGCCGGGCCCGGAGCGCACAGTCACATCGGCGGGGTCCGGTGGTGGAACGTGAAGCATCCCGCGCGGTACGCGGACCGCCTGTCGGCGGGCGAGTTGCCGGTCGGCGGCAGCGAGGCGCTCAGCGCCGAGGACGTGCACGTCGAGCGGGTGATGCTCACGGTGCGGTTGCGGACCGGGCTGCCGTTGGCGGACCTGTCCGAGCGCGAGCGGGTGGCGGCCGAGCGGGTCGTCGCGGACGGACTCGCGACGCTCGAGCGCGACCACCTGATCCTCACCGACCGCGGCCGGTTGCTCGCCGACGCCGTTGTCCGCGACATCCTCGACTGAACGGACGGGCCGGGCGATCGGTGCGGGTCAGTCGTCGGCGAGCGCGGCGTCGTAGTCGTACACCCGGGCGTGCAGGACGACGCGATTGCGCAGGGCGGACCGGACCGCGTGGTGGACGCCGTCCTCGAGGTAGATGTTGCCTTCCCACAGCACCGCGTGCGGGAACAGATCGCCGTAGAACGTGGAATCCTCCGACAGCAGTCGATCCAGTTCCAGGACTCTCGTGGTGGTGACGATCTCGTCCAACCGCACCTGGCGTGGGGGGATCTGCGCCCAGTCCCGCAGCGTCAACCCGTGCTCCGGATACGGCTTGCCGTCCCTGACACCCTTGAAGATCATCGCTCTAGCCGCCTGAGTTCCTCGTGTGGACCGGATCACCAGCGCCGGTCACCCCGACGGTCACCCTACGGCCTGCGCCGGCTGTTCGGTTCGTACCGAATGCCCGGCGCGGCCTGCGGCATTCGGAATCGACCCGGCCATTAGACTGGGTATCGAGGTGGGCACGAAGCAAGGCGGTGCCCGCAGATCGGGGGCCACCACGCCGGGCCCCGTTCTCGTGGCGAAATGGGCGAAATGGAGGTGGACAGCGGTGTCGAGTACGGATGAGCGGAGATTCGAGGTACTCCGGGCGATCGTCGCCGACTATGTCGCCACCCAGGAGCCGATCGGATCGAAGGCACTGGTGGAGCGCCACAACCTCGGCGTTTCCAGCGCCACGATCCGCAACGACATGGCGGTGCTCGAGGCCGAGGGCTACATCACCCAGCCGCACACCAGTTCGGGCCGGGTGCCCACCGACAAGGGGTACCGGCAGTTCGTCGACCGCATCTCCCAGGTCAAGCCGCTGTCGTCGGCCGAGCGACGCGCCATCCTCGAGTTTCTCGAGTCCGGCGTGGACCTCGACGACGTCCTGCGTCGCGGCGTCCGCCTGCTCGCGCAGCTCACCCGGCAGGTCGCCGTCGTGCAGTACCCGACCCTGTCGGCGTCGTCGGTGCGGCACCTCGAGGTGGTGGCACTCACGCCGGCCCGCCTGCTGTTGGTGCTGATCACCGACTCCGGGCGCGTCGACCAGCGGATCGTCGAACTCGGCGACGTGATCGACGAGGAGGATCTGTCGCGGCTGCGGGCGCTGCTCGGTGGGGCGCTCGAGGGCAAGCGGCTCGCGGCGGCGTCCATCGCGGTGTCCGAACTCGCGGAGGATGCACCCGAGAATCTGCGTGACGCCGTGGTCCGGTCGGCGACGGTGCTGGTGGAGACGCTGGTCGAACATCCCGAGGACAGACTGGTGCTCGGTGGCACCGCGAACCTCACCCGCAATGCGGCCGATTTCACGATGCAGGCAGGATTACCGGGGTCGCTGCGGTCCGTGCTCGAGGCACTCGAAGAGCAGGTGGTGGTTCTCAAGCTGTTGGCCGCCACCCAGGACGCCGGTCGCGTGACCGTGCGGATCGGCGAGGAGACCCAGGTCGCGGAGATGCGCGGCACGTCGGTGGTCTCCACCGGCTACGGCGCCGCCGGTACCGTCCTCGGCGGTGTGGGGGTCCTCGGACCCACCCGGATGGACTATCCGGGAACAATTGCCTCGGTGGCTGCCGTTGCCAGGTACATCGGCGAGGTACTCGCCGAGCGATAGCAGTGCGGCCGAGCGCCCGCGTCGGTGCCGGATCGTCCGGCGCCGGAGCTGCCCACCGCGTGATGCGAACGAAGTAGAGAAGGACGAGATACCCAAAGTGGCACGGGATTACTACGGCACGCTCGGCGTCGGGCCGAACGCGACCGACCAGGAGATCAAGCGCGCATACCGCAAGCTCGCCCGCGAGCTGCACCCGGACGTCAATCCCGACGAGTCGGCGCAGGCACGGTTCCGTGAGGTCTCCACCGCATACGAGGTGCTCACGGATCCGGAGAAGCGGCGCATCGTCGATCTCGGCGGCGATCCGATGGAGTCCGGCGGTGGTGCAGGTGCCGGTGGCTTCGGCGGAGCCGGCTTCGGTGGTCTCGGTGACGTCTTCGAGGCGTTCTTCGGCGGCGGTGGCGGCGGCGGTCGCGGGCCCAAGGGGCGCGTGCAGCCGGGCGCCGATTCGTTGCTGCGCACCAAGCTGACGCTCGACGAGTGCGCCACCGGTGTCACCAAGCACATCACCGTCGACACCGCGATCCTGTGCGACAGCTGCACCGGCTCGGGCACGCACGGCGACTCGCAGCCGATCCGCTGCGAGACGTGTGGCGGCGCGGGCGAGGTCCAGTCCGTGCAGCGCTCGTTCCTCGGTCAGGTCATGACGTCGCGTCCGTGTCCGACGTGCCGTGGCGCCGGCGAGACCATCCCGGACCCCTGCCACAAGTGCGGCGGCGACGGCCGCGTGCGCGCCCGCCGCGACATCTCCGTCAAGGTGCCCGCGGGTGTCAGCAACGGCATGCGCATCCGGCTCGCTGCGCAGGGTGAGGTGGGCCCCGGCGGCGGCCATCCCGGCGACCTCTACGTCGAGGTGATCGAGCAGCCGCACGACGTGTTCGTCCGCGACGGCGACGACCTGCACTGCACCATCCGCGTCCCCATGGTCGACGCCGCCCTCGGCACCACGGTCACGCTCGACACCATCATCGACGGACCCACCGAGATCACCGTCGACCCCGGCACGCAGCCCGGATCGGTGTCGGTCCTGCGCGGTCACGGCATGCCGAAGCTGCGCTCGGGTGTCCGCGGCGACGTGCACGCCCACCTCGAGGTGGTGATCCCGTCGCGCCTCGACGGCAAGCAGAGCAAGCTGCTGCAGGAATTCAAGAACCATCGCGACCGTGACCACGCCGAGGTCGTGTCCAGCGGATCGCAGAACAGCGGGGGCCTGTTCTCCCGCCTGCGTGACGCGTTCAGTGGACGCTGACCGACGCCGGGTCCGCTGATGGCTGCCACCGTCTTCTATCTCGATCCGCTGCCCGACGTCGGGCAGCCGGCCGTGCTCGACGGCCCCGAGGGCCGTCACGCCGCGACGGTGCGGCGCATCAAGCCGGGTGAGCGGCTGCTCCTCGCGGACGGTCGCGGGGGGATCGCCGACGCGACGGTCACGGCCGCCGCGAAGGACCGGCTCGACCTCGAGGTGACCGCGCGCCGCGACCAGCGGCCGCCGTCGCCGGCGGTGACGCTGGTGCAGGCGCTGCCCAAGGCGGAGCGCTCCGAGCTGGCCGTCGAGCTGGCCACCGAGGCCGGGATCGACGCGGTGGTGCCGTGGCAGTCGTCGCGCTGCGTGGCCCGCTGGGAGGGCGCGAAGACGCAGAAGGGCGTCACACGCTGGCGGAACGCTGCGGTGGCCGCGGCCAAGCAGGCGCGGCGCGCGTTCGTCCCCGAGGTCGCCGAACTCCAGCACACCCCGCAGGTGCTCGAGCGGGTGCGGGGTGTCGTCGGCCGCGGTGGCATCGTCGCCGTGCTGCACGAGTCGGCGCAGTCGCCGCTCGCGTCGCTCCCGTTGCGCGACGCCCCCGAGGTGATGCTCGTCGTCGGCCCCGAGGGTGGGCTGTCCGACGACGAGGTCGCCGCACTTGCCGAGGCCGGCGCGACCGCGGTCCTGCTCGGGCCGACGGTGCTGCGGACGTCGACGGCTGCGGCCGTCGCGCTGGGCGCGATCGGTGTGCTGACGGATCGTTGGGGCGACGCCCCGCTCGACGAGCACACCGACTCAGCCCCGCAGGAGTGACGGACATGCCCAGGACGCGCATCGCGTACGGCCCGGAGTCGCAGCAGTTCGGGCACTTTTACGCCCCGGAAGGTGCTGCCGGAGAATCGGTTCCGGTGATCATGGTGATTCACGGCGGCTACTGGAGCGCCAAGTACCAGCTCAACCTGGGGACGTCGTTCTCGGTCGAGTTGGCGCGCAGCGGCGTCGCTGTCTGGAACATCGAGTACCGGCGGATCGGCGCCGGTGGACGCTGGCCGGAGATGTCGGCCGACGTGGTCGCGGCCCTCGAGGCGATCGCCGGTCCGGTCGCAGAGGCGTCACCGGTGCCGCTGGACCTGAACCGGATTCGCATCGTCGGGCACTCGGCCGGCGGGCAGCTGGCGGTATGGCTTGCCGGACAACGTGATACGCGTGCCCGTCCGGAACTGGTGGTGTCGCAGGCGGGAGCGCTCGATTTGGCGTCCGCAGCGGAGCGGGGCCGTCGGGTCAGCTACATCGAGGACCTGTTCGGTGTCCCGTTCGAGGACGACCCCGACCTGTATCGATCGGCGTCGCCGCAGCACCGGGTGCCGACCGGGGTGCCGGTGGTGTGCATCCACGGCACCGAGGACGCGCAGGTGCCGGCGAAGATCGCCGCCCGCTACCACGACGCGGCGCGCGCGGCCGGTGATCCGGTGGAACTGCACCTGATCGAGGGCGAGGACCACTTCGCGTTCCTCGATCCGAACACGCGGTGCTGGAAGCTGTCCCGCGACGTGCTGCTGGCCGCCGCTCAGGCCTGAGCGTCCGGGCGTCGACCGGGCAGGACGGCCGCGACCACCACCGCGCCGACCGCGAGCGCGAGCCCGCCGACGAGGCTGGCCCGGGAGATCGCCTCGGCGAACGCCGCGGTCGCGGCGTCCATCAGCGGTTGGGCCTGTGCCTGTGCGAGCATGTTCTGCGACATCTCCTCGGCGACGATCGCGGCTCCGCCCACCGATTCGCCGGATGCCGCCAACCCTTGAGCCACCAGATCCGCCTGTGGCCCTGTGAGTTTCGGGATCGGCAGCGCCGAAAGGAATCCGGAGATGCCGTCCTTGTAGGCGGACGCGAGAACCGAGCCGAGGATAGCGATGCCGAGTGAGCCGCCGAGTTCGATCGCGGTGTCGTTCAGTCCGCCGGCCGCACCGAGGTCGTTGTCGGGGAAGCTGCCCATGAGCGCGTCGGTGGCGGGCGAGACCGACAGCCCGATGCCGATTCCGAGCAGCACCAGTGTCGGGACGAAGTCGGCGTACCCGGAGGCGGCGTCGACGCGAACGAGCAGGAGCACGCCGAGCGCGGCCACCGCCATCCCGCCGGCGACAGCGGTGCGGGTACCGATCCGGGGGACCAGGCGGGCGCTGGCCGCGGCGCCGACCGAGACCGCTACCGCGAGCGGCAGCAGCCGGACGCCGGTCGCGAGCGGACCGAAGCCCAGGACGAACTGGAACTGCTGGGCGACGAAGAACATCGCACCGAACGCGGCGAGGAACACCAGCATCACGGCGAGTGCCGCCCCACCGACCGTGCGTTCGGTGAGCTTGCGCACGTTGAGGAGTGGCTGTTCGTGCCGTAGCTCCCAGGCCACGAACGCGGCGAGCCCGACCGCGGAGGCGACTGCGGCGGCGACTGCGCGCGACGTCCAGCCGAAGTGGAAACCGTCGATGATGGCGAACACGAGCGTGCCGATGGTCACCACCGACAGCAGCCCGCCGATCCAGTCGATGCGGCCCAGGCCGTGGGCCTTCGACGGCGGCACCAGCACGAGCGCGGCCACGATCGCGAAGGCGGCGATCGGCACGTTGATCAGGAAGGTCGAGTGCCACGATCGGCTTTCGAGCAGCCAGCCCGCGAGCAGTGGGCCGAGCGCGATCGCCAGCCCCGACGTCGCCGCCCACGCGGCGATCGCCCGGGCGCGTTCCGCGGCCGGGAAGGTTGCGACCAGCAGGGACAGGGTGGCCGGCATGATGATCGCGGCACCCACGCCCATGATCATCCGGGCCGCGATCACCGAGGTGGTGCTGTCGGCCAGGCTGCCGAACACGGCGCCGCCGCCGAAGACGAGCAGGCCGGCGAACAGTGCCCCGCGCCGGCTGTACTTGTCGCCGATCACGCCGAACAGCAGCATCAGCGCCGCGTAGGGGACGGTGTACCCGTCGATGACCCACTGCAGGTCCGAACTCGTCAGCTGCAGGTCGCGGGTCATGTCCGGTGCCGCCACGATCAGCGCGGTGTTCGCCATCACCACGATCAGCAGGCTCAGACAGAGAACTGCGAGGGCCGCCCACCGTCGCCGATAAGGCTCCGTCATGCGGTCCACCGGGACGGTGGCCAGTCCCGGCAGACGCGGCAGTGTCACGGTCATCGTCGTTCCCTCCCAACCCCGGGCGCCCTCTGCGCCGAGAATATTGCACACTGATGTGCAAGTTAGTTATCTGCACACCGGTGTGCAAGAAGGGTGTGACGGAGGACACGCACCCTGAGGGTGTGGGCATGCACTGCCAGTCGAGGCGAAACGCCTGCCGGTATCCGGCGTTCGATCGTCAGGCGGGGAGAGTGGGGGAGGATGGCGACGTGAGTTCCGAGCCCCCGACTTTCCCGACGCCCCCCTTGCGGCAGCGGCCGCAGGCGCGGGCGAACCGCGCCCGCATTCTCGAGGCGGCGATCACGGCGTTCGCTGCGGATCCGGACTCCAGCATGGACGACGTGGCCCGCGCGGCAGGTGTGGTCCGCAGGACCGTGTACTCCCACTTCCCGAATCGGGAAGCGCTGATCGAGGGGCTGGTCGCCGAGGCGTCCGCCGCGATCGCGGTCAGCCTCGTCTCCGGCCCGCCCCTGCCCGAACGACCCGACCTGGCGCTCTCGGTGCTGGCGCTGCGGACGTGGCCGATCGGCGACCGCTTCCGGGTGCTGCTCTCGTTCGCTCGTCGAGAACTGGGTGAGGAGCGGATCCACGATCTTCTCGAGCCGCTGCGCGCAACCACGGTCGGTGCGGTCGAGCGTGGCCAGCGTGACGGGGTGTTCTCGTCCTATCTGCCTGCGGAGCTGTTGGTGTCCATGGACGAAGGCATGACGTTGACCCTGCTCGAGCGCGCCAATCAGGGTGTGATCAACGATCGGGGCGAGACGTTCGCGACGGCGACCCTGGTGCTGCTGGGTCTGCCGCCCGAGCGCGCGGCCGGTGTCGTCGAGGAGGCGGCGCGCTGGTTGCGGGATCCCGGCGAACCGGGCGGTACGGCGGAGGGGTAACTCGGTGGGCGTGACCACCGTCGGGCGCTAGACTTTGGGCACACAAGACAGCCCGTCGTGGACGGATCGGACCTGGAAGTAGGCCATAGCCCTCACGTGAGTGAACAAGTCGAGAACGGCAGGTCGCGTTACAGCGACTCCCCGCAGGATCCCACGCAGCCGGCCGAGCGCACCGTGCGCTCGAGCATGGAACTCCCGCCCGAGGTGGTGCCGCCTCTGCTCGGGTCTTCCGACGAGAATCTGACCGCTCTCGAGCAGGTCCTCGACGCCGATATCCACGTCCGCGGCAATGCGGTCACCCTCACCGGCAGCCCTGCCGACGTCGCCCTCGCGGAGCGGGTGCTCGAGCAGCTCGCGGCCCTGGTCCGTCGCAAGCAGCCCATCACGCCCGACGCGGTCCGCCGGACCGTCGGCATGCTCACGCAGGGGCTGTCGGAGTCGCCGGCCGACGTGCTGAGCCTGGACATCCTGTCGCGGCGCGGCAAGACGATCCGGCCCAAGACGCTCAACCAGAAGCGCTACGTCGATGCGATCGACGAGAACACCATCGTGTTCGGTGTCGGCCCGGCCGGTACCGGCAAGACGTACCTCGCGATGGCGAAGGCCGTGCAGGCGCTGCAGAGCAAGCAGGTGACGCGGATCATCCTGACCCGTCCGGCCGTCGAGGCCGGCGAGCGGCTGGGCTTCCTGCCGGGCACACTGCACGAGAAGATCGACCCGTACCTGCGTCCGTTGCACGACGCACTGCACGACATGATGGATCCCGAGGCGATCCCGAAGCTGATGCAGGCCGGGGTCATCGAGGTGGCCCCGCTCGCGTACATGCGTGGCCGCACCCTCAACGACGCGTTCATCATCCTCGACGAGGCGCAGAACACCACCGCCGAGCAGATGAAGATGTTCCTCACCCGGCTCGGATTCGGCTCCAAGATCGTCGTCACCGGCGACGTCACGCAGGTCGACCTGCCCGGTGGGGCGCGTTCGGGTCTGCGGGCAGCCACCGAGATCCTCGACGACATCGACGGCATCCATTTCGCGATCCTCGACAGCAGCGACGTGGTCCGGCACCGCCTGGTCTCCGACATCGTCGACGCGTACGACCGATTCGAGTCGACTCGTGCGGAAGACGTGCCACTGGGTAACCGCGCGCACCGACGAGCGGTCCAGTCGCGCTCGCAGCGGCGGTAGGGTTGTTTCCGCCCCAGCACGGCTACCGCGCGCCCGCGGACGACGAAAGAGCGACGTAAATGAGTATCGAGATCTCCAACGAATCGGGGATGGAAGTCTCCGACGAGGACCTGATCAGCGTCGCACGCTTCGTGATCGCCCGGATGGACGTGCATCCCGCGGCGGAGTTGTCGATGGTGCTCGTGGACTCGGACACGATGGCCGATCTGCACATGCGCTGGATGGACCTGCCCGGCCCCACCGACGTCATGTCGTTCCCGATGGACGAGCTCGAGCCCGGCGGTCGCCCCGACGCGCCGGAGCCTGGTCCGTCGATGCTCGGTGACATCGTGCTGTGTCCGTCGTTCGCCGCGGACCAGGCACAGAAGGCGGGCCATTCGCTCGATCACGAGCTGGCGCTGCTCACCGTCCACGGAGTCCTCCACCTCCTCGGTTACGACCATGCCGAGCCGGAGGAGGAGAAGGAGATGTTCGGGCTGCAGAACCAGCTGCTGGCCGAATGGTACGAGGATCTGCGCCGGGCCGAACGTGAGGCCGAACTCGCCGCCCGCGACCAGCGGTTGCTGGGCAAGGCCGGGTTCTTCGATGGTCCCGAGCAGTGATAGTCGGCGGATGGTGATCTGCCGGTGAGTGACGCCGTCGTCCTTATCGTTCTCGCAGTCGTCCTGGTCCCGCTCGGTGGTCTGTTCGCGGCCGTCGATTCGGCGCTGAACACGCTCTCCCCGGCACGGGTCGACGAGTTGGCCAAGGACGACCGCCCGGGCGCGGCGCGGCTGGTGCGAATCGTCGCCGACCGCCCCCGCTACGTCAATCTCATGGTCCTGCTGCGGATCCTGTGCGAGATCGCGGCCGCGGTCCTGCTCGCGGGCGCGCTGATCGATATCCTCGGCGCGGTGTGGGGCATGGTCGTCACGATCGTGGTGATGGTGCTCGTCGACTACGTGGCGATCGGTGTCGGTCCCCGCACCCTGGGCCGGCAGCGCGCGTATCCGCTGGCCCTGGCGTCGGCGGTTCCGTTGGTCGCCCTGGGGGCACTGCTCAGCCCGGTCAGCAGGTTGCTGATCCTGGTCGGCAACGCGCTCACCCCCGGTAAGGGATTCCGCGCGGGTCCCTTCGCGTCGGAGATCGAACTGCGCGAGCTGGTCGACCTGGCTCAGGAACGCGGTGTGGTGGCAGACGAGGAACGCCGGATGATCCAGTCGGTGTTCGAACTCGGCGACACCTCTGCCCGCGAGGTGATGGTGCCGAGGACCGAGATGGTGTGGATCGAGGCGGACAAGAGTGCCGGCCAGGCCACGTCACTCGCGGTGCGCTCCGGCCACTCGCGGATCCCCGTCATCGGCGAGAACGTCGACGACGTGCTGGGCGTGGTCTACCTCAAGGACCTGGTGCAGCAGACCTACTACTCGTCGGACGGTGGCCGCAGTGTCACGGTGGCGCAGGTGATGCGTCCCGCCGTGTTCGTGCCCGATTCGAAGCCGCTGGACAGTCTGCTCGCCGAGATGCAGCGCGACCGCAACCATATGGCGGTCCTGGTCGACGAGTACGGCGGCATCGCGGGCCTTGTCACCATCGAGGACGTGATCGAGGAGATCGTCGGTGAGATCGCCGACGAGTACGACACCGACGAGACCCCGCCCGTCGAGGACCTCGGCGATGGCACCTACCGGGTGTCGGCGCGGCTGCCCGTCGAGGACCTGGGTGAGCTGTTCGACATCGAGATCGACAACGACGAGGTCGAGACGGTCGGCGGACTGCTCGGCTACGAACTCGGCCGGGTGCCCCTGCCGAGTTCCCAGGTCGAGACTGCGGGCCTGCGACTGCGCGGCGAGGGCGGCGCCGACGTGCGCGGACGGGTACGGATCAGCACCGTCTACGTCGAGCGCGTCGCGACCGAAGAACATACCGAGAACGACCATGTGGACGAAGACGGAAACGTGAGCCAGGAGTGACCATGACCGATAACGAATTCCGTTCCGGCTTCGTCTGTTTCGTCGGACGGCCCAACACGGGCAAGTCGACGCTGACGAATGCGCTGGTGGGCAGCAAGATCGCGATCACGTCGTCGCGGCCGCAGACCACCCGGCACACGATCCGCGGCATCGTGCACCGCGACTTCGCCCAGTTGATCCTGGTCGACACGCCGGGTCTGCACCGTCCGCGCACGCTGCTGGGCCAGCGCCTCAACGACCTGGTGCGTGACACGTACTCCGAGGTCGACGTCATCTGCCTGTGCATCCCGGCGGACGAGAAGATCGGCCCCGGTGACCGGTGGATCCTCGACCAGGTCCGGCAGATGGCGCCCAAGACCAAGCTGGTCGGCATCGTCACCAAGATCGACAAGGTCAGCAAGGACGCCGTCGCCGAGCAGTTGATGGCGCTGTCGAAGCTTCTCGGACCGCAGACCGAGGTGATCCCGGTGTCGGCGCAGTCCGGTGAGCAGGTGGAACTGCTCGTCAAGGTCCTCGCCGAGCAGATGGAGCCGGGCCCCGCGTTCTACCCGGACGGCGAGATCACCGACGAGCCCGAGGAAACCCTCATGGCGGAGCTGATCCGCGAGGCGGCGCTCGAGGGCCTCGGCGACGAACTGCCCCACTCGCTGGCGGTCGTCATCGAAGAGGTCATCCCGCGCGAGGGTCGCACCGAGAAGCAGGGCGAACTGCTGGACGTGCACGCGCTGCTGTACGTCGAGCGGCCCAGCCAGAAGGGCATCGTGATCGGCAAGGGCGGCGCCCGCCTGCGCGAGGTCGGTACCACCGCCCGCAAGCAGATCGAGAAGTTGCTCGGCACCAAGATCTTCCTGGAACTGCACGTGAAGGTCGCCAAGGACTGGCAGCGCGACCCCAAGCAGCTGGGCCGCCTCGGCTTCTAACGAGCTGCCGCTCCGGTGCTCGTCGTGCCGCTCCACCGATCGGGGGAGCGGCACGAGTGTTTTCGGAGCGGCGTTGCCTGCCGTCGCTGTGCCTCAGGTCGCCCGTGAGCCGGCACGGATGTCCATGACGGCGGTCAGCTGGAGCATGATCGCAAGTCGAATGCGACCGTCCGCCAGATCGATTCCCGTGAGGTCGACGATCTGTTTCATCCTGTACCGCAACGTGTTCGCATGAATGTACAGCGACTCGGCGGCCCGTTTCGGTTCGCCGTAGTGGGTGAGGAACGATGCCAGAGTGGTGACGTACTCGGTTCCGCGATCTGCGTCGTGGCCGACCAGAACCGGGACAGGCCCACCGCCGAGCTGTGATCCTTCCAGTAGCGCAGTCCGGGCACGTGCGATGACAATTTCGTGCCAGAAGTCCTCGAATGTCGCCGAGAGTGCGGGGACACGGCCGGTACGTGTGAGGCGGATCAGTTCCATTGCCTCTGAGCGCGATCGGGGAAGCTCGCTCGCAACCTGTGCTGGGCCGCCCGTCACCACGACGACTCCCTCGCCGTGGGCGTGTGCTTCCGCCGACACCGCCCGCAACCATCGCCAACTGCCGGCGGTGCGCGCAGACCCGTCGATCGTGACAATGGCAACGGGAACGTCGTCGATCTCGGTCAGCAGCGGTCGCGGCCACCCATGGCGTCGCATGATCGATTCCCAGAGCTCGAGGCCGTGACTCGCTCCGTCCCCTGCAGACACGCCGCCGAGAGCGACGACTCGCCACGGTCCGGCCGGCAACCACCCGTCCGGCGTGGGCGCGGAGGCCGAGAGGAGAGTTGCGCGCACGCGTTCGATCGTCATGCGCCGGGCTGCCCCGGATTGCGAACGCAGTCGCAGCAGATGCAGGGCGACGACCGACGCAGTTCGGGTCAGTTCGCGGAGGTGGTCGTCGGGGAGTGGACCGGGGTCCACGGCCCAGATCGAACCGAGCAGCTCTCCGCCTGCGCGGATCGGGATGATCAGACGTGGCAGTACGCCGTCGGGTCCTGCCTCGACCCAGATCGGCTCGTCGGATCTGTGCAGTCGTCGGAAGGTGCCGCGGGAGCGAAAGCGTCGCACGATCGTTTCCGGGACGCGTCGACCGACGATGGTGGAGATACGGGCGGAGTCGGCTGTGTCCTGGAGTTCGGAGTAGGCGAGCACCCGCGATTGTGCGTCCTCGATTGTGACCGGCGCGCCGACGATGGCCGCGGCGGCGTCCGCGAAGGCGAACAGTTCGCCGTAGTCGCTGGGTTCGTGATTCACCTCCGTGCCGGAGAGCATCGCGGAGTGATCGAGGATGCTGCGTGTCAGCCACACCAAGTGCGTCCACGATGCTTGCGGCTGTAGTTCGATCAGCCCCATACCAATCTCGGCGGCGAGCTCGGCGACGGTGGAGTCCGCGGTGAACGGTGCTTTGAGGACAACAGCGCAGGCACCGGTGGTGGCGGAGCGGCGAACAAGGTCGAGAGCCGCTTCGGTGCTGTCGATTCCGAAGCCGAGGACGAGATTGTCGGGGTACTCGAGGAACGGGTCGTCGGCTTCGGCGAGCGTGACATCGCTGATTCGATCGCGGCGACCTGGAACAACCGGGTGGAGCAGCGCTCCGCCCAGTGAGTCGATCAGAGAGCTGACGCTGATCATCGGTTCTCCTCGGCGACGGTGCGATGTGGTCGGACCGATTCTCGTTCGGTGCGTTCGGCTTTCGATTGTGCTGTGCGCACCGGCTTCGCGCGTGGGATTGGTGCGACGGCACGATGACTGCGGGTCTCGGTCACAGAGATGATCGAGTGGCAACGAACACATCGAGAAGAGGTGCGTCATGAATCTACGTCACAGCGTCCCGCAGCGAGTCGCGGTTGTCGGTGCGGGAATGGTCGGGTTGTCGACGGCATGGTTCCTGCGGGATCGTGGGGTCGAAGTTACGGTTCTCGACCGCAAGGGGATTGCGGCCGGAGCGTCCTGGGGGAACGCCGGCTGGATCACGCCCGGCATCAGTACTCCGCTGCCCGAGCCGGCGGTACTGCGCTACGGCATTCGTGCTCTGCTCAGCCCGTCATCGCCGGTGTACGTGCCACCGACGATCAATCCGCGGTTGATGAGGTTCCTGGCATCGTTCGCCCGGAACAGTACGGCTGCTCGGTGGCGGACGGCGATGGAGTCCCTGGTGGGGATCAACGGGTGCGCGCTGCCTGCGTTCGACGAACTCGCGGACGGCGGCGTGACCGGGCGGACCGATGAAGCGAAGTCCTTTCTGGTCGCGTACCGGACGCCGGCGGAGCGGACCGTCCTGCTCGAAGAGATCGAGCACATTCGTGCGGCCGGTCAGCGAATCGACTTCGACGTTCTCTCCGGTGACGCCGCGCGGGGAGTCGAGCCGTCCCTGTCCGACGAGATCGGTGCGGCACTCCGGCTCCACGGGCAACGGTTCGTGAACCCGGGAGATTTCGTGCACCGTCTCGCGGACGCCGTGCGTGACCGTGGCGGGACGGTCCGGGAGGACGTCGAGGTGACCGGCATCGTCGACGAGGTTGATGCCGTTCGGATCTCGAGTCCGAAGGGTGACGTGGGACGGTTCGATGCGGTTGTGCTCGCGACCGGAACCTGGCTCGGCGACATCGCCCGTAGCTTCGGCGTCCGCATCCCGGTGCAAGCGGGTCGTGGATACAGCTTCAGCGTCGAGATCGATCACGTTCCCGCGGGACCGGTCTACTTCCCGGCACAGCGGGTAGCGTGCACCCCACTCGGAGACCGTCTGCGGGTCGCCGGAATGATGGAGTTCCGTGCGCCCGATGCCGCACTGGACCGGCGGCGGATCGCGGCGATCGTGGAGGCTGCGCGGCCGCTGCTGCGCGGCGCCGATCTGGACGACCGTCACGACGAATGGGTCGGCTCGCGCCCGTGCACGCCGGACGGTCTGCCAGTGATCGGCGCGACCCGTTCACCGCGGGTGTTCGCTGCCGGTGGCCACGGCATGTGGGGAATCACCCTCGGGCCGGCGACGGGGCGTCTGCTCGCCGAGATGATCACCACTGGACGAACCCCCGCTGAGCTCGCTCCGTTCGATCCGCTGAGATGACAACGCTGCTCGGAGAGCCTGTCGTCGGATCATTCACCCGCACATCATGACTGGATCGGGCGCTACTGAGGGCTCGATCCAGTCATGGCGAGCGACATCGACGCCGATACCTTCATCAGGACCGACTCGAGGATCCCGAGTGCCTCGCTCACTTCAGCTTCGGTAACCGTCATCGGGGGAGTCACGCGCAGGACGTTGCCGTGAAGACCGCCGCGCCCGATGAGAAGTCCGGCCGCCCGTGCCTCCTCGAGAACCACAGTCGTGGCGGACGTTCCAGGTGTCTTCGTGCCGGGCACCACCAATTCGACCCCGATCATCAGACCGACACCGCGAACCTCGCCGACGAGTGGACACTGCGCGGCGATCCTGTTCAATCCACTCGAGAGTAGGGCTCCTAGGCGATCTGCATTGTCCTGCAAGTCGTGGTCGACGATGTAGTCGAGGACCGCGTTCGCTGCCGCCATCGCCATCGGATTGCCGCCGGCCGTGGAGATCGAGTTCGCTGTGAGGGAGTTCATCAACGATTCCTCGGCAACCACGCCACCGATACTCATTCCGTTGGCCAGGCCCTTGGCGAAGGTGATTGCGTCAGGGCGGATGCCGTAGTGCTCGATACCGAAGAATGATCTGCCGGTTCGTCCCCACGCGGACTGCACCTCGTCCGAGATGAAGGGAATCTCATAGTCGCGCAACACCTCCTGCATTGCGGCGAAGAATCCGTCCGGCGGAGTCGCGAAGCCTCCGGCGCCCTGCACCGGTTCCGCGATGAAGCACGCGACGTTCCCCGACGTGGAGGTCTCGATGATGGTGCGCAACTCGTCCGCACATGCCGACGTGAAGTCCGCGTCGTCGAGGTGGCCGAACGGACTCCGATACTTGTAGCCGTTGTGAGCGTAGGTCACTTGCAGTGGGCTGAGTGAGGTCGCCGACCATCCGCGAATCCCGGTGGCGGCCACGGTGCCGAACGAGCGCCCGTGATAGCTGCCGCGCAGAGCAATGACCTGGTTCGATGCCCTGGCACAGCTGGCGAGGAGGAAGGCGGTCTCTACGGCCTCCGAGCCCGAGTTCACGAAGAACACCCGTGGATTGTCGATCGGCGAACGCGCCGCGATCTTTTCGGCGAGTTCGACCTGGGAACGAATCAGATACAGCGTGGACGAGTGCATGATGCGGCCGGCCTGTGCGCGCACGGCTTCGCTGATTTCCGGGATGTTGTGGCCGATCATGGTTGCCAGCAGTCCGCCGAAGAAGTCGAGATACGTACGCCCGTCTCCACCGGTCACTCTGCGCCCCTCGCCCGACACCAGTTCGAGCGGTTCGTCGTAGTACAGCGCCATCCACTCCGGCATGACGGATCGGTGCCGGTCGAAGAGTGTCGTCTCGTTCATCGAAAGCTCCTGTCATTGGTTCCGTCCCACCCGCACCACAAGCTCGGGTCGCGTCGAGCGGCCACTGTAGGTCCCCGACCGCGCCGCGATCGAGCCCCCGCTCGGCTTGTCCTGATATGTGAAATTCTGAGCCTGCCGTTCCCCGGCCGTTCGGGCACCGGCTGGGACCGGTGCAGTGCGTATCGGCCGAAAGCCGGGTGTCGGAGTAGTTCAGATAGCGGAAAGTTCATATAGTGAAACTCGACCGGCCTCGTCGTTGCTCAACCTTCCCCCGGAGTCCATCGTGGGTCCACCGAACGAGCGGACGACCGAACGAGGTATTGAGATGACTCCCACAACCGAGACGACCGGCCCCACCGAGCGCCATCTCCTGCGCGAGATCGTGGACCTGCGGGAGCCGATGCTCGATTTCCTCTCCGGTAGCGTGCGTTGCCCCAGCGTCAGTGGCAACGAGGACGAGATCCACACGTTTCTGACCGCGTGGTTCGACGCCAATGGCTGGACGTACGAGACGCAGCAGCTCGATCGGACTGAGGCCGGGCGTGCGGCCGACCCCGCGACGGAGCCGCGTCTCGAGCACCGGTCCAACATCGTCGCGTGGCCCCGGCCGCCTCGGGAGGGCTTCCCCACAGTGGTGCTCAACGGCCACATCGATGTCGTTCCACCGGGGGATCCCGAGGCATGGACTCTGCCGCCCTTCAGCGGCGCGCGACGTGACGGTCGCATCTATGGGCGCGGGTCGGTCGACACCAAGGGCCCCGTGGCATCCGGAGTCTTCGCTCTGCACGCCCTGCGGAACCTGGCAGTGGAACTGCCTTTCGACGTCGCGATGCAGCTGGTGGTCGCCGAGGAGACGACCGGAATCGGTACTCGCGCAGCCTTCGAGCGCATCGAGTCTCCGGCAGCGGCAATCGTGCTCGAACCCACCGGAGGAATCGCGGCACCCGCCGGAACCGGCCTGCTCTTCTTCCGTGTGGAGATCGACGGAGTCTCGGCCCACACCTCGGCACCCTGGCGCGGTCACGATGCCTTCCTGCACCTGGTGCGAATCCACCACGCGCTCAGCGATCTCGCCGACGTACGGGCCGGACAGCATCGGAACGAGTTCTTCTCGAACGTTCCGACCGCAGTTCCGTTCGTGATGGGAACAGTGCGAGCCGGGACGTGGCGGGCAGCGGTCCCGGACACCGCCGAGATGGCGGGACGCTGGGGCGTCGCCGCCGGTGAAGACCTCGACGCGATGCGCGGCCAGATCGAATCCCTCATCGCGAAGATCGACGCGGACGCCGGCTGGAGCTCGCGGCCGACCCGGGTCGTGTGGCAACACGAACTCCCGGGCTGGGCGACGGGCTCCGCCGATCCGCTCGTCCAAGCCATCCGGGACAGCGTCGATGCCGTCGCCGGCGTACCGACTCCCCTGGTAGGTCTCACGGCCGCCACCGATGCGGCGCAGTACGGGCCTCGTGGAATCCCCACAGTGATCTACGGTCCCGGTGATACCGCGCTGGCGCACAGCCCGGACGAGTCGATCGTCGAGGATGACGTCGTCGCCTCTTCCCAGGTTCTCGCGTTGACCGTGCTGTCGCTCGCGCGCCGGATGACGGCGTGACCACTCCGAGCTCGGGGACGACACTTCGTACCCTGTCGAGGGGGCTGGAGGTACTCGAGGCAATTGCAGCTGCCGACGGCACTGCGTCCGCGAAGAGTCTGGCACGATTGCTCGACCTCAACCGCAGCACGTGCTACCACATCTTGCGCACCCTGCAGGACGACGGCTTCATTACCCGGCTGCCCAAAGGGACCTACGTCGTGGGCAGTCGGGCAGCGCGACTGAGCAAGACAGTCGCCGACCACACCCGTCCCGATCCGACGCTGTCGGCGTTGCTCTCCCGGCTGCACCGGCTGACTCGTGAGACCGTGTACATCTCCGGCTGGTACCACGGTACCGTCACCCTCCAGGAGTGGATCGCCGGACTGCACATGCTGAATGTGGGCAACCTGGATGTCGGATACACGGGCAACATGCATGCTCGAGCGTCCTGCAAAGCCATACTCGCGCATTTGCCCGAGCATCAGGTCGAGGCGATGCTCCCCGAGAGCAGTTTCACCAGACTCACTCCGAACACCGTTCCCGATCACGAGACACTGGCGACGGATCTGCGGCTGGTTCTGCAGCGGGGGTACGCGCTCGACGCCGAGGAATACGAACTGGGTGTGTCCTGTGTGGCTGCACCGTTCTTCGGCGCCGACGGAAGGCCCTTGGGGGCCTATGCCGTATCAGCTCCCACGAGCCGGTTCACCCGAGATCTGGGATCCCTCAGTACGCACGTCCGCGATGTCGCTCACCGTGCCACGGCCTACGTTCGTACCGAGATTGCCTCGTCGGCAACGGTGTACGCGGTCGACAGCCAACAGATCGCACGATAGACGCCGCTTCGCGGCGTCGCATTCTCGACTCACTCTCACCTGACTGTGGAGGACACATGTCACAACTTCTGCTTCGGCACTTCCGCGAGATGCACAGAATCCGCGCGGTAGAGAACGAGATCCTCCGCCTACGCAAGGCCGGCGACATCGTGGGCTCGGTCCACCTGTGCAACGGCCAAGAGGCGATATACGTCGGAGGTGCTGCAGGACTGGATCTTTCGCGAGACGCCGTGTTCCCAACCTACCGGGGGCATGGATGGGCGCTCGCACTCGGAGCCTCGGCCCACGAGGTGCTGGCGGAGCTACTCGGCCGCAGCACCGGCGCAAACGGTGGACGTGGCGGCTCCGCCTACTTCTCCACTCCGGAGCACGCAATGTACGGCGAGAATTCCATCGTCGGCGCTGGAGCGCCGATCGCTGCGGGCGCCGCGCTTGCGGCGACATTCGACGGATCGGGCCGGGTCGCAGTCGCGTCCTTCGGTGATGGCGCCCTGAACCAGGGTGCAGTCCACGAAGCGATGAACTTCGCTGCCATCCGCAATCTTCCGGTGATCTTCATCGTGGAGAACAACCACTACTCGGAGATGACGCCGATCGGTGACATGGTCAAGAACGAGGTTCTGTTCAAACGGGCCGCGATCTACGGGTTCACCGGCGCGCGGATCGACGGCAACGACCCGGTCAAGGTTGCGGAGGCGGTCACCCAATCGGCTGCCTTCGCACGTGAGGGCAAGGGCCCGATTCTCCTCGAAGCGATGACCCATCGTCTGGTCGGCCACTACATCGGAGATGCGCAGCAGTACCGACCCGACGGCGAACTGGACGCGATCGCACCCGACGAACCACTGGTCCGGGCCGCTCGGACCCTGCTCGCGGACGGAGTGCCGCAGACCGAACTCGACGCCCTGATCGTCGACGTCGACCGTGAGGTCGCCGCTGCCTCCGACCAAGCGCTCCGCGACCCGATTGCCGACCCCGACACAGCTCTGGAGCACCTCTATGCCTGACATCAAGAACTTGACCTACGCCGGTGCAGTGAACGAAGCCCTGCGTCGAGCACTAACCGAGGATCCCGCCACACTGGTCTTCGGAGAGGATGTGGCGGCACCCGGTGGCGTCTTCGGGGTGACCAAGGGGCTACGGAAGGCATTTGGAGACAGGGTTTTCGACACGCCGATCTCCGAGTCGGCCATCCTCGGCGGGGCGATCGGCTCCGCGATGTTCGGCCGGCGACCGATCGTCGAAATCATGTGGGCGGACTTCTCGCTGGTCGCCCTCGATCAACTCGTCAACCAAGCTGCAAACGTCCGGTACGTCTCTCGGGGCGCCCTGACTGCTCCCATCACCGTGCGGACCCAGCAAGGCAGTGCGCCCGGTGCGTGCGCGCAGCACTCGCAAAGCCTGGAGGCTCTGTTCGCGCACGTTCCCGGCCTCCAGGTGTGTATGCCGGCCACTGTGCAGGATGCCCACGATCTTCTACTCACCTCGATCAGGTCCGACGATCCGACGATCGTCATCGAGAACCGCACCCTCTACCACGGGCCGAAGGTCCCGGTCGCTCTGGGCGGGCCGATTCTGCCCGTCGGTGGCGCTGTCACCAGACGAAAGGGATCGACGATGACGGTGGTCACCTGGGGTTCTATGCAGTTCCGGGTCCTCGATGCTGCGGAAGTGCTGGCGGCCAAGGGGATTGATCTCGAGGTGATCGACGCCAGGTGGCTCCGCCCTCTGGATACGACGGCGATCCGCAGGTCGGCGCAACGGACCGGCCGTCTCGCCGTCGTTCACGAGGCACACACCTTCGCCGGCCTCGGCGCCGAGGTCGTGGCCGACGTGGTCTGCTCCGGTGTCGACCTCCGACGACCACCACTGCGAATCGGCACACCGCCTGCACGAATTCCCGCCGCTCCCAGCCTCGCCGAGGCACTGATTCCGAGCACGGAACGTATCGTGGCCGAGATCGAGGCTGCCCTCGTGGCCGATACTGCGGGGGTGCCGGCATGACCTCGCGGGAGCGCGCGCGGCCACCACACCGCGTGACCGCCGCGACGGCGATGCCGGCCTTCGCGCCGCTGTTCGCGGCGGGCACGGAATCGGTGCAGGTTCGTTGGCTGTCTCTGGTCTACGAAACGGACGGCGATATCGTCGACGCGATCCTGCCCGCGCCGCTCGAAGCTGGGGCACGGTCGCAGGTCGCGGTGTGGATAGCCGAGTTCATCGACGCCGAGTTCTCCGGCGCTGACGGCACGACGGAGATCCGGCCCGCATACATGCAGGGCGGCATCTCTGTCCGCTGTCGGCGCGGTAGCGACGAGGGTGCCTATGCCATCGGAACATACGTCGAAGGGCTCAATCACGGCATGCTCGGCCGCGAACTGTTCGGGCTTCCCAAGAAGCAAGCCCGAAGCGTGCGACTCGACGAAACCCCCAGTGGACTCACGTACGCGATCACCAGCGCCGCCGGCGTCGACCTGGTCTCGGGCGCTGTCACCCTCGACCCCTGTGGCACGGCAACCGAACTCGCACCGCCCTGGTTCTCCTCCCACTACACGCTCAAGCTCATTCCGAGTGCGGAAGGAAACGGCTTCGACATCAGTCGCCTGGTCCGAATACCTTTCGCATTCGAGGCCGATCGCCGGCCGCGAACAGGCTCCGCCACCCTCCGTCACCAAGTCTCCGTCAGCGACCCACTGCACCTACTTGCCGTCACCAGCGACGTCCGCGCCCACTACGGCGTCGGACGGCTCGACATCGCGTACGGCACCTACCTCGACGACGTCACCGACATCCCGACCTTCGGATCTCCCACCTGGTGACAGGGTGGCGGATCTCTCGCCGTGTCGCGCCTGCGCAGAGTCGTCCTGCCCCATGCACACGCGGGGCGCACCCAAACCCCGTTCCCACCCCGTGTCTTCCCCGACCCAGGAGTGACCTATGTCCCAACTCGCCCCCTCCGTCGCACCGCCCGGTTCCGACGTCCTGAGCCCGGCCAAGCGCAAGGCCATCATCGCCGCCTGCATCGGTAACTTCCTCGAGTGGTACGAGTTCGTCCTCTACGGCTACTTCGCCGCGACGTTCTCCGTCCTGTTCTTCGACAAGGGCGACCCGGCTGTCTCCCTGATGCTGACATTCCTCGTCTTCGGGATCAGTTTCGTCGTGCGCCCCCTCGGCGGAATCTTCTTCGGATACATCGGAGACCGGTACGGCCGCAAGGTGACTCTGTCCGCGATCATTCTGATGATCTCGGTAGCGACCGCACTGATGGCAGCGGTCCCGTCGTACGCGAGCATCGGGATAGCGGCGCCGCTGCTCATCCTCATCCTGCGATGTGTGCAAGGAATCTCGGCGGGCGGCGAATGGATGGGGGCCGCGGCGTACGTCGTCGAATCGGCTCCCGCGCACCGGCGTGCCTATTACGGGAGCTGGCAGACCATCACCATCTCGCTGGGCATGTTCACCGCCGCCCTGAGCTCGTTGATCCTCACCTCGACCCTCAGCGCAGACGCCCTCCAATCCTGGGGCTGGCGGATCCCGTTCCTGCTCGCGCTGCCGCTCGGCATGATCGGTCTCTACATGCGGCTCAAGCTCGAAGAGTCCGAAGAGTTCGCCGAGATGGCGGCGGGAGGCAAGCGGGAGAAGTCCCCGCTCCTGAACGCCGTCCGAGAGAACTGGCGATCGATCCTGTTGGTCGTCGGACTCGTCTGCGCACCGACCATGTGCACCTATGTGTTGCTGGTCTACGGCCCCACGTTCTTCATCGCCGAGCTCGACATCGAACCTTCCGCGGCGCGCGGCGCGGGTCTGGTTGCCATGCTGTTCCTCGTCGTGATGGTCGTTGCCTTCGCGCGCATCTGTGACCGAGTCGGGCGCAAGCCGTTCCTGATCTGGGGCGCGGCGTGGGTCGTCGTCACTACCCCGATCGGCTTCTTGCTGATCCACCAGCGATCGTTCCTGACCGTGCTCGTGGGCATCGTGATCATCCTGATCGGTGATGCCATGATGCTCGCTCCACAGCCGGCCCTGTTCTCCGAGCTGTTCCCGACCTCGCGTCGATACAGCGGCTTGGCCATCGGCTACAACCTCGGCGTCGTTCTCTTCGGCGGCGCCGGTCCGCTGGTCGCGACCGCCCTGGTCCGCTACACCGAATCCTCCTATGCGCCGGCCGCCTATCTCGCAGCAGGCGCCCTCATCAGCCTTCTCGCGGCGACGTTCACACCAGAGACGCTCGGTGTCTCGCTGCGCACCGGCAAGGCTCCCGAGGAGACGTCGTCATGATCGCGGCAACACACTCCGAAACGCCCGGGGCTGCGGGAGTTTCCATCACCGTGCTACCCGACCCGACGCCTGCTCCCGGCGAGGTGCGGGTGTCGCTGACCGCCGCTGGGCTGAACCGACACGAGCTGTTCCTGATCGACGGGCGCGATCACGGAGCGCCACCCCTCGTCATCGGTGCCGACGGCGTGGGGATTGTCGATGCCGTCGGCGCCGGAGTCGACGGCGAACTCCGTGGCCGCGAGGTTTTGATCAACCCGTGCTTCGGCTGGCCCACCACCGCCGATATCCCCGAACTCCCGGAGATCCTCGGCGGACCGCGCCCGGGTACCTTCGCTGAGTTCGTCTGTGTGCCCGAGCGAAACATCCACCCCGTTCCCGCTCACTTGTCCACGTACGAAGCGGCCGCTCTCGGCCTCGCCGGTCTCACCGCGTATCGGGCCCTGTTCACCCGGGCCCGACTCCGGGCGGGTGAACACGTAGTGATCACCGGCATCAGTGGGGGAGTCGCGCCCATTGCACTGGCGATGGCCGTGGCAGCCGGTGCCGAGGTGACCGTCACCAGTCGCAGCCGGTCTTCTGCGGACCATGCGATTGCGCTGGGAGCCTCTCATGCCGTCGTCGGCACTGACGACTTCGATTCGGCGCTGACGCGACCGGCCGACGTGGTCCTGGACAGCGTCGGGCAGGCCGCTTTTCCGGCGGCGGTGCGAGCTCTGCGGCCGGGCGGTCGTCTCGTCGCCTTCGGAGCAACCACGGGCCCCGACGTGTCGATGTCATTGCGGCAGATCTTCTTCCGCCAGATCGAGGTTGTCGGTACGTCGATGGGCAGTGAAGAGGAGTTCTCGGCGATGCTCGACTTCGTGACATGCCACGGAATACGACCCGTGGTCGATTCGGTCCATCCCCTCAGCGGAGCGCCGACGGTGTTCGCCGACATGGCGCGAGCCGGTGGATTCGGCAAGATCGTCTTCTCCATCGAAAGGAACCACCAGTTGTGAGGTACATCAACCCGGGAGCCATAGCGGCCCCCATGGGCAAGTTCAGCCACGTCGCGATCGCCCCCGCCGGCCACCGGTTGGCGTTCGTCTCCGGTCAGGTCGGCGCGGATTCCACCGGTGCAATCGTGCCCGGCGGTTGTCGCAACCAGACGGCACAGACGTTCGCAAACATCGAAGCGATCCTCGACGAGCTAGGGGTCGGCCCCGACAAGATCGTGAAGATGCTCACGGTGCTCGTCGGGGAGGGCTCGTTCCGAGAGTTCGCAATCGCCCGTGACGAGGTGTTCGACCGGTGGTATCCGGACCGGGAGTACCCGGCGCACTCGGCGGCCATCGTCGCCGGGCTCGCTGCCCCGGAGCTGGCGGTCGAAATCGAAGCAGTGGTGGCGATCCCGGAATGAACCACGAACAGTTCCGGTCGCTCTTCCCCGCGTTGAACGATCGGGTATGGCTCGACACACCGGGAGCGCCGCCGGCGGCGCTCCCGGTCACCGAGGTCCTGTCGCGGGCACTGTCGGACTGGTCCGCTGGATCGTTCGATTGGCTCGAGTGGGATCGCGCGGCCCATCATGCCCGTGAAGAATTCGCGTTGTACCTGGGGGTTCCGTCCGCAACCGTGGCAACCCTGGGCTCGTTGTCCGAGGCAGCCGCGACGGTTGCTCAGTCGATCACCGAGGGCACCATCGTGGTTTCCGAGGACGAGTTCCGCAGTACCCTCTTCCCCTGGATGCGGCGCGCCGACAGTCGGGTACGAGTTGACGTGGTGCCGCGCATCCCCGGGCGATCCCGCACGGAGTCTCTCCTCGAAGCGATCGGCGCGGACACCGCGCTTGTCGTCGCAAGTGAGGTCATCACCCTTGACGGTGAAAGAGTCGACCTTGCGGAACTGAGACGGGCGACCGACGTCGTCGGTGCCCGGCTGTTCGTCAATCTCACTCAGACGCTGGGGGTTCTCGACAGTGGGCTCGAGTTGCTCGACGCCGACTATGTTGCGGTACACGGCTACAAGTGGATGCTCTGTCCCCGCGGGACGGCCTGGCTCGCGGTCCGGCCGGACAGGGTCGCAGAGCTGCGTCCGCTCGCTGCGAGCTGGAAGACCACAGGGTCCCCGCAGGGATACTTCGGCGGCGACTACCGTGAGGCCACCGACGCTTCCCGCTGCGATACCTCCCCTGCCTGGATGTCTTGGATCGGTGCCAGAGCTGCACTCTCGGTTCTGTCCGGCCTCGACCGCCGCCGAACCCAGACGCACTGCCTTCGCCTGGCGCAGCAGTTTGCACACGATGCGTCCGCGCTCGGTTGCGTCGACGTCAACAGCGGTGCACCGTCACACGTCGTCGTGGTGGAGACACCCAATGGGATCCGGGTCGCGGAGGCGCTGCGCAGGCATCGCGTGGTCGCTACGGTTACCGACAATCGATTGCGTGTCGGCTTTCACTACTTCAACAGTGAATCCGATGTCGAGGCCGTCATCGAGGCGCTTCGACGAGTCGAATGACGCTGGGGATTGCCCCGCAGTCAGGGCGCGGCAGTGATGCCCGGCGGACGAGCTGGATCACGGCCGTCGAGATGTCCTGCCCCGCATCGCCGGTGGCGAGCCGTCGCAGCTGCAGGCCGGCGATGGTCGCCACCAGGGTGGGGGCCAGCAACTCCGGCTGTGGGACGCCGAGCGCGGTCAGGATCGTCTCCGTCAGGTCGTCGTATGCCGCGAAGCACTCGGCCGACGCCTCGCGGAGTTCGGGATCCCGGCCGGCCTGGATGTAGATCTCGAACGGGGCGATCCGCTCGGCCGAGAAGTCCAGATCCCGCGCGACCTGCTCGGCGAGTGCTGCGGCGTCCTCGAGGCTCAGTCCCTTGTCGCGGTAGGTTTCGGCGAGGTCGCGCAGTCGAGTGGTCTCCTCGGCCACGAACCCGGTCAGTGCCGCCCGCAGCAGGTCGGACTGCGTGGGGAAGTGGTAGGTGATCGATCCGAGTGAGACGCCGGCCTCGGCGGCGATCCGCCGGTTCGTGACGGCGGGCACGCCGTCGGTGCCGACGATGCGCAGCGCCGCCGCGAGGATCCGGTCACGAACCTCCGTCGAGCTCACCTCTCACCACCACCGGACGGGTCGGTGGTCCTGCCAGCGCTGGACCGACTCGAGTTGCGCGGCAAGCGAAACCAACAGCGACTCGGTGTTGTCGTGTCCCATCAGCTGGACGCCGATCGGGAGCCCGGCGGTGGTGAAGCCGGCGGGGACGTTCACGCTGGGCCAGCCCAGGATGTTCCACGGCCACGTGTACGGGCACGCCGCGGTGATCACCTTGTCGGTCTCGACGCCGCCGATCGCGTCCAGCCCCTCCACCCTCGGCGGTGGGGTGGCGGTGGTGGGCGCGAGAATCACGTCGTAGTCGTCGAAGATCTCGCCGATCCGACGCCGCATCCGGGGTTCGGCGGCCCGGGCCGCACGCAGCGGCAGCCCGGACAGCAGGCGCCCGGTGCGGGCGTTGGTACGGGTGCGCGGGTCGACCAGCGACGGATCCGGGAGCTGGCCCAGCCACGCGTCGACTCCCGCGAGAGACCGTGGAAGGAAGTTGAGGCCCAGCAGGATTCCGTACTCCGGGTCGTCGACGGTGACGTCGTGCCCGAGTCGGCGCAGCGCATGCGCGGTGCGACCGACCGCGGCCCGGATCTCGGGGTGGAGCGCGGAGGGCGTCGCGGTGAACGGAATGCGCAGCGACAGTGCGATCTTCAGGCGTCCCGGATCGCGGCCTACGGCATCGCGGACCGTCACAGGCGGCGGCTTGTGCAGATCGCCGTCGTGGTTGCCTGCGACGACGTCGAACAGCAGCGCGGCGTCGGCGACGGTGCGGGCGAGCGGCCCGTTGACGGTGATGCCGTGGAACGCCTCGGGTTCGGGCCACGTCGAGATCCGCCCGCGTTGCGGCTTTATCCCGACCAGGTGGGTCCACGCGGCCGGGATGCGGACGGAGCCGGCGCCGTCGGAGCCGATCGCGGCGGGCACCAGGCCCGCCGCGACCGCCGCGGCGCTGCCGCCCGAGGACCCGCCGGGCGTGTGTCCGCGGGACCACGGGTTGCGTGTGTAGCCGAACGCGCTGCCCCCGGTGAACGGCCACTGGCCGAGTTCGGGGCTGTTGGTCTTGCCGACGATCACGGCCCCGGCAGCGCGCAGTCGGCGGACCACCTCGGAATCGGCGGTCTTGGCGGGGAACCGGCCCGGACAGCCGAACGCGGTGGGTTCGCCGGTGACGTCGACGTCGTCCTTGACCGCGATCGGGACACCGAGCAGCGGCAGTCGCTCCCCGGCGGCGAGGCGACGGTCGGCGTCGGCAGCCTCCACCAGCGCGGCGGCCCGGCGCACGATGCGGAACGCGTTGAGCGTGGGCTGGGTGGCCGCGATCCGATCGAGGGCGGCGGTGACGGCCGCGACGGACGAGGTGCGTCCGGCGGCCAGTGCCGCGGACTGCTCGCCGAGCCCCGGAGCGTGCTGTTCGACGTCGTGTTCGTGCACTTCAGTACTCATTCCCGCCCCGTCGTACCGTCCGTTCGTTCGAACGAACAGTAACGCGTTGCAGTTTTCGGCGTGGGGTTTTGCCGCCCGCGCCTGTCGAGACTCGTCGGTGCGGCGTGGGAGACTGGCAGCGTGAGGTTGTACCGGGACTATGCGGTGGTGTTGCGCCAGCACAAGCTGGGCGAGGCCGACCGTATCGTGACCCTGCTGACCCGGCAGCACGGACTGGTCCGCGCGGTCGCCAAGGGCGTGCGTCGCACCAAGTCCAAGTTCGGCGCCCGGCTCGAGCCGTTCGCGCACATCGACGTGCAGCTGTATCCGGGCCGCAGTCTGGACGTCGTCACCCAGGTCCACACGGTCGACGCGTTCGGCGCGGACATCGTCGACGACTACGGCCGCTACACCACGGCCTGCGCGATTCTCGAGACCGCTGAACGACTGGCCGGTGAGGAGCGGGCGCCGGCCCCGCGACTGCACAGTCTCACCGTCGGTGCGTTGCGGGCGATCGGGGAGCAGGCGCGGCCCGTCGAGCTGATCCTCGACGCCTATCTGCTGCGTGCGATGGGCTACGCAGGGTGGGCGCCGGCCCTGAACGAGTGCGCGCGGTGTGCGGCCCCGGGTCCGCACCGTGCCTTCCATGTCGCGGCCGGTGGCGCGGTGTGTGTGCACTGTCGTCCGCCCGGTGCGGCCACACCGTCTCCGGGGGTCCTCGACTTCATGGACGCGCTGGTGCACGGACAGTGGCAGGACACCGAGACCGCGACGTCGTCGATGCGCAGCCAGGCCAGCGGGCTCGTCGCCGCGCACCTCCAGTGGCATCTGGAACGACAGTTGCGCACACTGCCCCTGATCGAACGGTCGCGTCCGCATGCGGCGGTCGGTGACCCGGAGGCGGTCAGGCAGGATGGGGAGCGTGATTCGACGACGCGAACCGCAAGCTCAGCGTGACCGGGTGATCCGCCCTCCCTCCCCGCACCCCTCGGGTGCTCGTCCGCCGATTCTGCAGCCCGAGCTGATCCCCAATCATGTGGCGCTCGTGATGGACGGCAACGGCCGCTGGGCGCAGGATCGCGGCCTGCCGCGGACCGCGGGTCACGAGCGTGGCGAGGCGGTCCTGATGGACACGCTCGAGGGATGCATCGAGATCGGTGTGAAGTGGCTGTCCGCGTACGCGTTCTCCACCGAGAACTGGAAGCGCAGCCCGGACGAGGTGAAGTTCCTCATGGGTTTCAACCGGGACGTCATCCGGCGCCGCCGCGACGAGATGCACGATTTGGGTGTGCGCGTGCGTTGGGCCGGCCGTCGACCGCGCCTGTGGCGCAGCGTGATCAAGGAACTCGAGATAGCCGAGGAACTCACCAGGGACAACACCGTCATGACGCTGACGATGTGCGTCAACTACGGTGGCCGCGCCGAGATCGCCGACGCTGCACGGGAAATCGCCCGCCGGGCCGCTGCCGGTGATATCGACCCGGAGAAGATCACCGAGGCCACGTTCGCGAAGTACCTCGACGAGCCGGACATGCCCGATGTCGACCTGTTCCTGCGGCCGTCGGGCGAGCAGCGGACATCGAACTTCCTGATCTGGCAGGCCGCCTACGCGGAAATGGTGTTCCAGGAGAAGCTGTTTCCCGATTTCGACCGCCGCGACCTGTGGGCAGCGTGCGTCGAGTACGCCTCCCGCGACCGCCGCTTCGGCGGAGTCAAATGATCCAGCACAGTGGGGGCGTGAAGTACCAGTGACGTCGATGGATTCCGCGGACGCTCTGCAGGCCCGGGTGCGCGAGGCGCTCGGCGGCTTCGTTGCCGTCGACGCGGACGACGACGGCTCGTTGCGGTTCGAGTACGGCGGCGCGCTGTGTTCGCTGCGCGCGGTCACGCTCGCGGACGGGCTCGACGTATTGTCGTTGACGGGGGTGCTGGCGTGGGACCGGACCCTGAAGCCGGCACTCCACAAGCGGGTGGCCGAGCGGAACGCGCAGCTGCAGTTCGGGTCGATCAACGTGATCACCCGCGGCCGTCTCGCGGATGTCGTGCTGCGCTACACGTTCCCGGCGACGGGCTTGGCGGACGCACCCCTCACCACGATGCTGCTGCTCGTGTTGTCCGGGGTCGAGGATGCCCGGAAGGGGCTGCTGGCGTAACCGGGTGGCGCTACGAGGCGCGGGCGCAGTCCCGGCAGGTCCCGAAGATCTCGACGGTGTGACTGACGTCGGTGAAACCGTTGCTGTCGGCGATGGTCTGCGACCACTGCTCGACGGCGGGTCCGTCGACCTCGACGGTGAATCCGCACCCGCGGCAGACGAGGTGGTGGTGATGGCCACTCGAGCACCGGCGGTACACCGACTCGCCGGAATCGGTGCGGAGGACGTCGACGGTGCCGGCCTCGGCGAGGGTCTGCAGTGTCCGGTAGACCGTGGTGAGGCCGATGCCCTCGCCGCGCTTGCGGAGTTCGTCGTGCAGTTCCTGGGCGGAGCGGAACTCGGTGATCTCGTCGAGCAGTGCGGAGATCGCGCTGCGCTGCTTGGTCGAGCGCACGCCGACGGCGGGCTGTCGGCGTCGGTCGGTTCCGTCCGTCACGTTGTCGGTCATCCTTCTTCCTCTGCGTGGGCCACGGCGTCGACGACGATGTGGGCGAGGTGGTCGTCCACCAATCGGTACATAACTTCACGTCCGTTGCGTTCGCCGTGCACGACGCCGGCCGCCTTGAGGACTCGGAGGTGCTGGCTGATCAGGGGTTGCGTGACGCCCAGTGCGCCGACCAGTTCGTGGACGCATCGCTGCGATTCGCGCAGTTGGAGCACGATCGCGATGCGGACCGGGGCCGCGAGAGCTCGCAGGATCTCGCCCGCCGAGACGAGTACCTCCTTGGACGGCATCGGGGCTGCCGGGGTCTCGGCGCAGGGTCCATGGTCGTGCGCGTCGGCTCGCAGGTCGCCCGCGTCGGCAACGCTCACGGTGCAGCTCCTCGTCTCGGTCGGGCAGGGTCGAACTCGACACCTTATTGCAAATCATATCCATTTTGATATGCACGAATGTGCATGTCAACCGGGGTGCGTGGACGTCGGCGCGGGTACCGATAGGCTGGACAGGCGAAAACCGCACGTGAACCACGCATCTATTACCCAGATGGAGAGCACCCAAGTGGCACCCAAGTCCAAGATCGATACCGTCGCCAACCTCGCCAAGCGCCGTGGGCTCGTCTACCCGTGTGGTGAGATCTACGGCGGCACCAAGTCGGCCTGGGACTACGGTCCGCTCGGCGTCGAACTCAAGGAGAACATCAAGAAGCAGTGGTGGCGGAACATGGTCACCAGCCGCGAGGACGTCGTCGGCCTCGACTCGTCGGTGATCCTGCCCCGCCAGGTGTGGGAGGCCTCCGGCCACGTCGACGTGTTCACCGACCCGCTCGTCGAGTGCCTCAACTGCCACAAGCGTCACCGTCAGGACCACCTGCAGGAGGCGTACGCGGAGAAGAACAAGCTCGACGACCCGGACGCCGTGCCGATGACCGACATCGTGTGCCCGGACTGCGGCACCAAGGGGCAGTGGACCGAGCCCAAGGCCTTCTCCGGTCTGCTCAAGACCTACCTCGGCCCGGTCGACAGCGAGACGGGCCTGCACTACCTGCGTCCCGAGACCGCGCAGGGCATCTTCGTGAACTTCGCGAACGTGCTCACCACGTCGCGCAAGAAGCCGCCGTTCGGCATCGGCCAGATCGGCAAGAGCTTCCGTAACGAGATCACCCCCGGCAACTTCATCTTCCGCACCCGAGAGTTCGAGCAGATGGAGATGGAGTTCTTCGTCAAGCCGGGTGAGGACGAGGAGTGGCACCAGTACTGGATCGACTACCGCATGGACTGGTACACCGGCCTGGGCATCAACAAGGACAACCTGCGTCTGTACGAGCACGCGCAGGAGAAGCTGTCGCACTACTCCAAGCGGACCGTCGACATCGAGTACCGCTTCCATTTCCAGGGCAGCGAGTGGGGCGAGCTCGAGGGCATCGCCAACCGCACCGACTACGACCTGGCGACGCACTCCAAGGCGTCGGGCACGGATCTGAACTACTTCGATCAGACCAGCGGTGAGCGCTACACGCCGTATGTCATCGAGCCGGCGGCGGGCCTGACCCGTTCACTGATGGCGTTCCTCGTCGACGCGTACACCGAGGACGAGGCGCCCAACGCGAAGGGCGGCGTCGACACCCGGACCGTGCTGCGCCTGGATCGTCGCCTGGCCCCGGTCAAGGCCGCGGTGCTGCCGCTCAGCCGCAACGCCGACCTCACCCCGAAGGCCAAGGACCTCGCGACCACGCTGCGTCAGCACTGGAACGTCGAGTTCGACGACGCCGGCGCCATCGGCCGCCGCTACCGTCGCCAGGACGAGATCGGTACGCCGTTCTGCATCACGGTCGACTTCGACACGCTCGAGGACCACGCGGTCACCGTGCGTGAGCGCGACACCATGGCGCAGGAGCGCGTCTCCCTCGACCAGGTCGAGGGCTACCTCGCGCAGCGCCTGATCGGCGCCTGAGTTCCCGGCCGAATGTCACATGCGTTCAGTTCAACTGAACGCATGTGACATTCGGCCTTTCTGGTGAGGTTCAGAAACGGCCGCCGCCGCCGCGGCCGATGCGACCCGAACTGCTCGGACCCCCGAACGATCCGGGTCCGGGCCCGCCCCATCCGCCCCCGCCGCGGCCGCCCCAGTTGCCGCCGCCCCGACTGCCGCGCAGCATGCTGTCGATCAGGATGCCGCCGAGGATCGCGCCGGCCGCGTTTCCGCCGCCGCCTGCCACACCACCGCTCGGCGGTCGCTGGTTGCGCTGGTCGTCCTGGTAGCGGTTGACGTCCGCCTGCGCCGACCACAGTGCCCGGGATGCCAGTTCGGTGGCGGACTGTGCGTGCCGCAGCGCCTGAGACGGATCCGAGCCGGCGAGTTGCTTCGCGGCCTGTAGGTGCCGCTGTGCCTCCGAGAGGCGGGTGCGGGCCTCGGCGCCGACGGCACCGCGTCGGGTGGAGATGAAGTCCGCTGCCGCGCTCACCTGGGCTTCGGCGGCGGTGAGGTCCTGGTCGAGCCGCTGCCTCGCGCGGTCGGCCTGCTGCCGTGCCTCCTGCGCCTCGGCGAGCACGGCATCGAGCTTCGCGTCCGCGTCGACGACCTTGGTGAAGCTGCCCAGCGGGTCGGTGTCCTTCGCGGACTGCGCGTTCCGCAGCGCCTCCTCGGCGGCGGCCTTCGCGTCGGCGAGACTCTGTCCGCCCTGCTGGGCGAGGGCGGTCGCGGCGGTGATGCCCTCCTGTACGTCGGCCATCGCCGCAGGCAGGGTCGCGATGGCGTGCCGGATGTCGGTGTCCGCCCGTGCGACGGCGTCGAGCAGTTGACGGGCCTGGTTCAGCGCGCCCTCCGCCGCGCGGATCGCGACCACCGCCGGACCCTGCTTTCCGGCCGGGAGCGCCGTGGCGTCGCGTCCGGCCGCGATGTTCTGCTCCGCGAACGTGATCCGTTCGCGCGCCATATCGGTGTTCTTCTCGACGGTCGCCAGGACGGAGTCCGGGAACTCGCCCCGCAGCGACGCGAGCGTCGCGTCGGCGGACGGGACGCGGACGGTGAGTGCGACGACGTCCTGGGTGAGTGCATCCAGCCTGGACGGGGCGTCGATCAGCAGGTCGCGCATCGCGTCGAACTCCGCCACCCGGGCATTGAGTTCGCGGTCGGCGCGGCCACAGGTCGTGATGAGTTCGGTGAGCATCTCGCGCTGCTGCTGCGGCGTCTCGGGAATGTCGTCGTCGAGTCGCTGGCGGATCGTGAACGCGGACGCCAGCGTCCCACGGGCCTGCTCGAAGGCGGCCGTGAACGGCGCGGTGGCGTCGGCGCCGAATTCGCCGACGGCCAGGTTCAGTTCCTCCTCGCTGGTGCGGATCGCGTTGTCCATCTCGACCAGCGCGTCCTTCGCCAGCGCATCGAGGGCGGGAACGGGCAGTGCGGCAAGAGCTTCGGGATTGGTGGGGTCGACCTGCCGGGCTGCGGCGACGGTCGCGTCGAGGCGGTCGCCCCGCTTCTTTCGGGAGTAGAGGTAGACGCCGCCGCCGGCCACTGCCACCACGCCGAGCCCGACGCCGAGAATCGTCCACGACGTGCCCGAAGCGGTCATCGCATCCCCGAGTCCACCCGCCGCGGCGATCGCGGCCCCGGACCAGTCCCGGTCCCGCAGGGCCGGTTCCACCGAGTCGGTGCGGATCGAGGTGACCTCCGCGTCGGAGACCTCCGAGAGCCCCTGGGGGACATCGAAGTAGTACGCACGGTCGGTCGTGGCGACGGCGAGCAGTGCGTCCTTGTTCCCGAGTCCGCTCAGCGTCGCGGTCTGCTCCGCCCACGCCTTCTCGGACAGGCCGTCGAAGTCGGCGACGTACACCACCCACAGCGCGGCCTTGTGCTCGTCGTAGAGCGTGTCGAGCGCGTCCTGGACGTCCGAGCGCTGACCGGCGTCGAGAACCCCGGACAGGTCGGTGACGTGGTCGGGCAGCCGCAGCGGGGCCTCCGCCGTCGCGGTCGCGGGCGCGAACAGGAGGGCGCCCAGCGCGAGCAGCGCGGCGACGGCCGTCGTGGCCACCGATCGGCGCGGCGTGAACTGGCGAGCGTGTGAACGCGACGGTGCGTGTGCCATGCGACGAATCTATCCGGTGCCGCGCGTCGTCATCGGCGCCCCGGGCGGGCGACTGGCAGAATCGGGGAGTGAGTACCGCCCCCAGTTACGACCCCCCGGAGCTGTCGCCCCGACCCGTGCCGCGCCGTTCGTTCGGTGCCGCCGTGGCTCGTTGGGCCGGTCGGGCCGCGCTCGGCGCCGTGCTGATCGGCCTCGTTCTCGTCGGCGGCACCGCGTTCCGGGTGTGGCAGGTGGCGCGGGTCACCGACACCACGCCTGCCGACGCGATCGTCGTGCTCGGCGCCGCGCAGTACGCGGGCACCCCGTCGTCGGTGTTCGAGGCCCGCCTGGACCAGGCCCGCAAGCTCTACGAACAGGGTGTGGCGCCGGCGATCGTCACGGTCGGTGGCAAGCAGGAGGGTGACGAGTACACCGAGGCGGCGTCGGGCCGGAACTACCTGATGGACCAGGGCGTGCCCGGGGATCGGATCACCGCCGTCGAGGAAGGCTCCGACACGCTGCTCAGCGTCGAGGCGGTCAGCCGGGAGATGGGGCAGCAGGGCATGCGGTCGGCGGTGCTGGTGAGCGATCCGTGGCATTCGCTGCGGACCCGCACGATGGCCCGCGACGCGGGTCTCGAGGCGTGGACCGCGCCTACCCGTCAAGGTCCCGCGGTGATCACCCGGGAGTCGCAGCTGCACGGAATCACTAGGGAGACAGGTGCTTTGCTGTGGTATCAGCTCACCCACTTCTCGGCCGACTTCCAGTACACGGCCGGCCAGTGACCGACCGCGACGCCCGTGCGCCGTACACCCCGCACGATCTCGACCGCCGCGTGTCCGAGGCGCCCAAGACCGCGGGACTGGTCGCCGCCGAGGAGTCGGCGCAGCACCGCTCGGCGTTCTCCCGGGACCGCGCCCGCGTCCAGCACTCGGCCGCACTGCGGCGTCTCGCCGACAAGACCCAGGTGGTCGGTCCGCGGGACGGTGACACCCCGCGGACCCGGCTGACGCATTCGATCGAGGTGGCGCAGATCGGCCGTGGCATCGCCGACGGCCTGGGACTCGACCCCGACCTCGTCGACCTGGCGGGGCTGGCCCACGACATCGGGCACCCGCCGTACGGGCACAACGGCGAGAAGGCCCTCGACGAGGTCGCCGCGAACTGCGGCGGCTTCGAGGGCAACGCGCAGAACCTGCGTATCCTCACCAGCCTCGAACCCAAGGTCCTCGACGCGGAGGGACGCAGCGTCGGACTCAACCTCACCCGGGCCTCGCTCGACGCCGCGATCAAGTACCCGTGGACCCGGCCGCGGCCCGGAGCGAAGTTCGGTGCCTATGACGACGATGCCGCGGTGCTGGCGTGGGTGCGAGAGGGCGCGCCCGAGGGGCGGCAGTGCATGGAAGCGCAGGTGATGGACTGGGCCGACGACGTCGCCTACTCGGTGCACGACGTCGAGGACGGTGTGATCGCCGGCCGCATCGACCTGCGCGTGCTGGGCGATGCGGTGGAGGTCCGCGCGCTGGCCGAACTGGGGGCCAGGCAGTTCCCGGGCCTCGTCGTCGACGAACTGGCGGAGGCGGCCGAACGGCTGTCGCGGCTGCCGGTGGTGACTTCTGTCGGTGACTACGACGGGACGCTCACCAGTTCGGTGGCGCTGAAGAACCTCACCAGCGAGCTGGTGGGCCGGTTCGCGTCGGCGGCCGTCGGTGGCACCCGGGAGGCGATCGGCCTTGGTCCGTTCACGCGGTATCGGGCCGACCTCGTCGTGCCCCCGATCGTGGCGGCCGAGGTGGCGCTGCTCAAGACCGTCGCCCTGCACTATGTGATGTCCGACGCCGGCCACCGGAACCGTCAGGACCGGCAGCGGGATCGGGTGCACCGGGTCGCGGAGTGGCTGCTGCGCACCGCACCGTCCGGTCTGGATCCGTTGTTCCTGCCCGCGTGGCAGGCCGCGGACGACGATGCCGCGCGGGTGCGGGTGATCGTCGACCAGATCGCGTCGTGCACCGAGAGCCGTCTGGAGCGGATCGACAAGCAGAGCCTGGGCGCCCAGGCGAGCTGGGGATAGTCGTTCGCCTGCGGTGAGGGCCTAGACTGCCTTCGTGGCCGGCCGAATCCCTGACAGAGACATCGCGGCCGTTCGCGAACGCACTCGGATCGAGGACATCGTCGGCGAGTACGTCTCGCTCAAGCGCGCGGGCGGCGATTCGATGAAGGGGCTGTGCCCCTTCCACGACGAGAAGTCGCCCTCGTTCCACGTCCGGCCCAATCACGGGCACTTCCACTGCTTCGGTTGCGGCGAGGGCGGTGACGTCTACTCGTTCCTGCAGAAGATCGAGCACGTCAGTTTCGTCGAGGCCGTCGAGCAGCTCGCCGATCGGATCGGCTACCAGATCTCGTACGAGGGCGGTGGCACGTCCGTGCAGCGCGACCGGGGTACCCGGGCGCGCTTGGTCGCCGCCAACGCGGCGGCACAGGAGTTCTACGCGGCGCGTCTGAAGGAGCCCGACGCGCAGGCGGCCCGCGACTATCTCACCGAACGCAACTTCGACGCGGCCGCGGCCGCACAGTTCGGCTGCGGCTATGCCCCGGACGGCTGGGACACCCTGACCAAGCATCTGATGGGCAAGGGGTTCGAGGCAAAGGAGCTCGAGGCGGCCGGGCTGTCCAAGGAGGGCCGACGCGGACCGATCGACCGGTTCCATCGGCGCCTGCTGTGGCCCATCCGCAATCTGTCCGGCGACGTGATCGGGTTCGGTGCCCGCAAGCTGTTCGACGACGACACCATGCCCGGCAAGTACGTCAACACACCCGAGACGATCCTGTACAAGAAGTCGAACGTGCTCTTCGGTCTGGACCTGGCCAAGCGGGACATCGCCAAGGGGCACCAGGCGGTCGTCGTCGAGGGCTACACCGACGTGATGGCGATGCACCTGGCCGGCGTCAAGACCGCCGTTGCATCCTGTGGCACCGCGTTCGGTGACGAGCATCTCGCGATGTTGCGTCGACTCCTCATGGACGACAGCTACTTTCGCGGTGAGGTGATCTACACCTTCGACGGCGACGCCGCCGGCCAGGCGGCCGCGCTCAAGGCGTTCGAGGGCGACCAGAAGATGGCGGGACAGACGTTCGTCGCGATCGCACCGGACGGGATGGATCCGTGCGAGTTGCGTCAGCAGTCGGGTGACGCGGCTGTCCGCGATCTGGTCGCACGTCGCACCCCGATGTTCGAGTTCGTCGTCAAATCGCTTCTCTCCGAACATGATCTGGACACCGCGGAGGGGCGGGTGGAGGCGTTGCGCCGCACCGTGCCGGTGGTCGCCCGGATCAAGGAACCAACGCTGCGCGACGGGTACGCCGTGCAGTTGTCCGGCTGGATCGGCTGGGACGACATCCCCGCAGTGCGTCGCCGCGTGCGCGACGAGGCGCGCAAGTTCGCGCGCGGCGGAGGGGGTGCGCCGTCCAAGCGCCGTCCCGTCGTCGACGCCCCCGCGGCCGCCCCGGCTTCGGCGCCCGGTGTGTCCCGCCCACGGCCCAACGACCCGGCCCTGTGGCCGCAGCGCGACGCCCTCAAGGCCGCGCTGCAGTACCCGGCCATCGCGGGCACGGTCTTCGATTCGCTGCCGGGGGAGACGTTCACCCATCCGGCGTATGCGGCCGTGCGGGAGGCGGTCGCCGCGGCCGGCGGGACTTCTGCCGGTCTCGGCGGTGGTGAATGGGTGGACGCGGTCGGGCGCAATGCCGCGGACCTCGTCGTGCAGTCGATCGTGATGGAACTCGCAGTCGAGCCACTGCCCACCGACGACGACACCGCCCCTCGCTACATCCGCGGCGTGCTGGCGCGCCTGCAGGAGGTCTGGGTGGGCGAACAGGTCGCAGAGCTCAAGTCCAAACTGCAGCGGGTCTCGCCGACCACCGACTCCGACGAGTTCCACTCGCTGCTCGGTGATCTGGTCGCGCTCGAGCAGTACCGGCGTAGCCTGCTGGACCAGGCGATCGGCGACACCAGCGGCGAAGGTATCGCCTGATCGTCGGTGCCGCCGGAATCGAGTCGGGGTGTCGCTAGTTCTGCCGCAACTGGTCGTGGGGGACCAGGATCGTGGTCCGCTCGTCGATCGGCTTCATCGGCTCGAGCTTGGGCTGCGTGCTCAGCGAATCCGACAGCTTCTGCCGGCCCGTCTCGATGACCTTCTTGGTGGCGGGACTGGTTGCCACGGCCTTTGCGGCTTTGCTGATCTGTTCGTACCGGGCCCGCCCCGCTCGGGTGCCCAGCACGTAACCCGCCGCAACGCCTACCAACAACCGCAACATTTCCGGATTCCTCCCGTCGAACTGCCTGCATACATCCTGCCTGATCCGTCTGTGTTCAGGCGATTTGGTACTTGGGTGGGGGTATGGGCTACAGTTTTCCAGGCACCGCGGGAAACGGCAGTGCCGCCCAGGTAATCCCCTGTAGCTCAATTGGCAGAGCATTCGACTGTTAATCGAACGGTTGCTGGTTCGAGTCCAGCCGGGGGAGCCGAACAGAAGGCCCCTCACCCTAACGGGTGAGGGGCCTTCTGCGTTGCGGGATGCCGATCAGTCGGTGCAGGACTCCGAACAGGCCCCGGTGGCCCCGGCGTCACGAGATCGTGGCGGTCTCAGCGCCCCGTTACCAGAACCAACGCCGCCGCCGTGAGTGCGACGGCGAGGATCGGCAGCCCCCATTTCATCCGGTACCGCTCGTAGTCCCACCACGTGCGAAGCAGTTCGCCGATATCCGTTCCCCGCCACGACAGACGCGCCATGAACCCTCCCCGGTCCGTGAGTGCTGATCGACGGCATCATCGCAGACCGGGGAGTGGTCGGGTCGCGGTGGTGTCAGGCCGCGATCCGGATCGGCCACTGCCCGTCGACGTCCGACGCATCGCGGCCCTCGCGCTGCAGGTACTCGGCGAAGTCGCGCTGGCGCTCGGCATGCCAGCCGGCCTGGCTCGTCATCACGTCGTCGAGCGCGGCGAGTTCGGGGAACCGCTCCGGCAGGATCCGCGCCAGTTCGGCGGCGGCGAGGGCATCGGACTCCGCCTCGTGCGCCGACCCCAACTCGATTCCGTAGTGCTCGCACAGCGCACCCAGCGTGCGCTTGCCGCGGCGGTGGCGGTCGACCTCCCGATCGATCACGTACGGGTCGACGACGAGCCCGTAGTCGTTCATCGGCGGCAGCCCGAGGCGTCGGCCCTCGGCGTCCATCACGGTGAGGTCGTACGAGGCGTTGAAGGCGACTACGGCGTAGCCTGCCGCCCACGCGTCGGTGAGGGCCCGGCGGATCTCCCGGTACCCGACGGCGTAATTCGTGCCGTTTTCGCGCGCGTGGGCCGTCGAGATGCCGTGAATCGCGCTGGCGTCCTCGGGGATGTCGACACCCGGATCGACGATCCAGTTGCGCGAGCGGGGCCGACCACTCTCGACCGTGACCACACACGCGGTGACGATTCGCGCCGAGAGCGGGTCTCGGCCAGTAGTTTCCAGATCGAACGCGCAGATCGGTCGAGTGGTCCAGTTCGTCAATTCGGGGTCCTTCGGGTGTCGCGGGATCGTGCTGTTCGATCGTGTCTCCGCTCAGTCTGCGGGCAGGCACCGACACGCCCTGGCGGGCACGCGACATGCGCCACCCCGCAGACGGGAACCGTCGGGGGTGGGCGGTAACATTCGGCTGTCCGCGACGCACCGCCGCGGCGCGGGGCGGTAGCTCAGTCGGTTAGAGCCGTGGACTCATAATCCATTGGTCGCGGGTTCGAGCCCCGCCCGCCCCACGTCGATGCCCCTTACTCGATGTCGAGGAAGGGGCATTCGTTGTTCTTCATCGCTGGTCCCGAGTCATCGACACGTGCTGGTGCCCAGGATGATCGGCGCCCGCTACAGGCCGAGGCTGTCGTACTCGTACAGCTGGTGTACGGGTCGATGCGGGGGCGGGGCGGCGGCGGATCGTCGGCGCCGTCCCGTGCCGGCCCGGCGCCATGCGCGGATGATCAAGGTCAGGAGTCCGCCGCTCATGGTGCCTCGCTTCCTCGTGACGTCGACTGGATCAGGATTGATCCAGCTTGACCGATCTGAGTCGTCGACAACGCGGCATTTCTACCTGTTCGTGTACCTGTTCCGGTGTTCGGAGCACCTCCGCGGTTTCGGCCTTTGCGGGGATGCTGCGATCGCCAGCGCGGCAACGCCGCCGATGGCCAGGATGAGGGCGGCCATGAGGACGATCGTCGTGAACACCGAGCTCCGCCCTTCGAATGGTGTTCGGTGGAGCGGGACGACATTGTGAAACGCCGGCCCGCTCAACCCGGTGTCGCATGCGGACCCACGGACACCACATCCACTGGACACCGCACTCGTGGCGGCCAGGGGACGAACGGTGACTGATCGCCCCACCTGGTCACAGCGGCGGCGGGGCGATCAGTCAGTGGTAGGGCGGTGTAGAGCACTCGCGAAACGAGATGCGCCGCCCGCGTGGCCCCGCACAGGGGGGGATGGGGCCACGGGTTGCCGCCCCGGGGGAGGGCGGCTCATTGAGACTAGGCGGGATGCGCCTCGGAAGTCACGCCCAATCGCTATCGTTCTCTACGAGTAGCCGCAGGTCAGAAGGAATTTCAAACAATCGACCAATCAGCCCGCAGCGCCGGAACGTGACTCCGTCCCGAAAGACGCAGCACGGTCGGTCGCCCACAGCGGCGCCATGGATCTGAATTTCAGAAACGGGCGATCTCAACATGTAGGAGGGCGGCCCCCGTCTCACTCGTGTCGGTACGGCTCGACACCCCCAACCCTGCCGCGAGTGGTCTCCGGCCGGCATCGGCGCGCTTGCCCCGCCCCGGGGCCGTCGACCGACAGACGTCGGCGTAACGGGTGCTTCTGCCGGGGCGAGATACAGCGCCAGCCCCGCCCGCCCGTGGAGCGGGGCCACTCGCTCGCGAGGAGCTCGCCATGAAGGCTGCAGTCAGCACCATCGATCTCCAGAACTGGAGCAACGACTTCACGGACTTCACTCGGGCGCTGTCGCTCCAGATCGAAGCGCTCTTCCACTCGTTCGGGTCATAGCGACCTATCGGATTCGTCGGGGTGACCGACAATCAGGCAATGGACACACCGGGGTGGGACTCGTCCGACGGCTCGCATGACGCGCACGTTCGAAGGAGCGTCCCGATCGCAGTCGACGCGGCCCGCGCGATCGCGTGGTGCGTCGGGCTCGCGGCGGCGGCCTGGTCCTTCCGGCGCGGTCTCCGTGCTTGGGGACTGGTCACACTGGCCGCGATCGGAGCGGCCACGACGGCCTTCGTGTGGGCGATGTGACCGTGTGGCCATGCGACGTCATCGCGGTCCCGCACCCACGTGTTCTTCTTCATCTCGGCCCAGAAGTTCTCGGTGACCGACCCCACGCGGCCTTGTCCGTTCGCCGTCGTGTCGCTACGCCGCGAGCAGGAACACGAACAGCATCGCGCAGACGACCCAGTTCGAGACCGCATGGGCCGCGGCCGCCGTCGCGAGGGCCGGCGCGCGAAGTTCGGCCCTGTGGGCACGGGCGCGTCGGCTCGACTCGTCGTCCCCCTCCTCCCAGGCGAGCCGCAGACGCGCGTTCTCGGCTCGCACGGCTGCCCTTTGGGCCTGTACCCGATCCCAGTGGTGCGGATCGTAGGGAGCGCCGACGGGAAGCGGGGGACAGACGATCTCGTCCGGCGGTGGCACATCGCGCAGCTCCGCGATTCGCTCCCGGTTCCCGCGCACCGCGATCAGATAGACGCGCTCGAAGTAGAACCCGCTGACGATCAGGGCGATGCCGGCCGCCACGGGGATCCCCATCGCCAGGTGGATCAGCCCGAACGTGACCTGGGTACGGACTCGGGTGGCCGGCGTCCACTCCTCGGCCCCGGCCCGGAAGAGGCGCTCCTCGTCGTGGGCGAGGAACGGCACCAGCACAACGAGCGCCGCGGGTATCGCGAGGGACAGGGCCGACCACCCGAATCCGTTGTTCCCGGTCTGCCCCAGCGCGATGTTGCCACTGCCGCCGAGCGCCGACCACCACCCGAACCCGAGGACCGGCACGGCCTCGGACAGGGCCCGGAACGTGCCCGCGACAACGGTGAGATGCACGGCCGCGGCGGGCACCATCCACCACCGGATGGCGCGGACGGTCCGCAGGTACGCGGCGCGACGGGTGCTGCTGCGCGCCAGCTGCCTGACGGTGAGGCCCATCGATGTCACGACGAGCGCGAGGACGAGAACGGAGACGATGTCGGACACGAAGCGCGGAGTTCCTCCCCCTGATGCCAGTTCGACGCCGGGAACTTCTCACGGGACACCGACAATCTGGTCCAATGTCCGGTCGGGCCGCGACCTCGAGGCGGGAATCAGGCGGCGCGAAGTGGCCGTGACCAGCGAAGTTCTCCCACTGAGTGGGCCGGTTTGCTACTCGACTCCTAGAACGTGTTCCAATTTGAAAGATTTGTGGCTATCGTCACAACAATCGGTAGTCAGGTACGGAAGGCGGTTGGAATGAAGACCAAGGGCGCGTTGCTGTGGGGCGTGAACGAGAAGTGGTCGGTCGAAGAGATCGAACTCGGTGACCCGGTCGCCGGCGAGGTGCAGATCCGCATGGAAGCCGCCGGTATGTGCCACTCCGACCACCACATCGTCACCGGCGCGACCCCGATGCCGTCCTACCCCGCGATGGGTGGCCACGAGGGCGCGGGTGTCATCACCAAGGTCGGCGAGGGCGTCACGGGCGTCGAGGTGGGCGATCACGTCGTCCTCTCGTTCATCCCGGCGTGTGGACGCTGTCCGTCCTGTTCCGAGGGTCATTCGAACCTGTGCGACCTCGGCATGGGGTTGCTGAGCGGTCAGGCCATCGCCGACGGCACCTACCGCATCCAGGCTCGCGGCGAGAACGTCATCCCGATGTGCCTGCTCGGCACGTTCGCGCCCTACATGACCGTGCACGAGTCTTCCGTCGTAAAGATCGAGAAGGACATCCCGTTCGAGCTCGCGGCCCTCGTCGGTTGTGGTGTCCCGACCGGTTGGGGCTCGGCGACGCACATCGCTGAGGTCAAGCCGGGTGAGTCGGTCGCCATCATCGGCGTGGGCGGCGTCGGCATGAGCGCGCTGCAGGGCGCCGTCGCGTCGGGTGCCCGCCACGTGTTCGCGATCGACCCGTCGCCCTTCAAGCGTGAGCAGGCGCTCAAGTTCGGTGCCACGCATGCCTTCCCGTCGATGGAAGAAGCGATCGCGCCGATCATGGAGATCACGTGGGGTCGCATGTGCCAGAAGACGATCATCACGGTCGGTGAGATGAAGGGCGAATACATCGATCCCGCCATGACGCTCACCGCGAAGAACGGCCGTTGCGTCGTCACCGCCATGGGCCACATGGCCGACATGGACGTCAGGCTCAACACGTTCCTGATGTCGATGCTGCAGAAGGATCTCAAGGGCAACATCTTCGGTGGCTGCAATGCCCGCGTCGACATCCCGAACCTGCTGAACCTGTACCGTGCAGGCCTGCTCAATCTCGAGGACATGGTGACCAACACCTACTCACTCGAGCAGGTCAACGAGGGCTACCAGGACATGCTCGACAACAAGAACATCCGCGGTGTCATCCGCTACACCGAGGCGGACTGGTGATTTTCTGATCCAGTGGCCCTCGTAGTCTGATCGGGTGCAGACTCTCGATCGGATCGGGCAATGGCCGGTGGACAACGCCTCGGCTGCCGTCGTCGACGGCAGCCGAGGCGTTGCGCATTTCGGTGACCAGGAGCGGGTGTATCCACTCGCATCCGTCACGAAGCTGCTGTGCGCGTACGCCGCCCTCGTGGCTGTCGAGGAGGGCGCGATCGACCTCGACCAGCCCGCCGGCCCGCCCGGCGCGACGGTGCGGCACCTGCTCGCGCACACGTCGGGTCTCGCCTTCGGTGAACGCAAGGTGCAGGCGGAGCCGGGCGCCAAGCGCATCTACTCGAGCGCTGGGTTCGAGGTGCTCGCGGACTTCGTCGAGGCCGAGTCCGGCATCGGGTTCGCCGACTACGTCGCCGAGGCGGTGTTCGCGCCGTTGGGCATGGTGAACTCCGCCCTCGTCGGCCCCGCCGGGCACGGGGGACAGGCGAGCACCGCCGACCTCGCGAGGTTCGCGGCCGAGCTGCTGCGCCCCACCCTGATCTCGCCGCAGACCCACGCCGAGGCCACCAGCGTGCAGTTCCCCGGACTGGCGGGCCTGCTGCCCGGCTACGGCCCGCAGCGCCCCAACGACTGGGGGCTCGGCCTCGAGATCCGGGACGCCAAGAGCCCGCACTGGACCGGCTCGGGCAACTCTCCGGCCACCTACGGGCACTTCGGCCAGTCCGGGACCTTCCTCTGGGTCGACCCGGCCGTCGACGCCGCGTGTGTCGTGCTCACGGATCGTGCCTTCGGGGACTGGGCCAAGCCGTTGTGGCCGACGCTGAGCGACGGTGTCGTCGCCGAGTTGCGTGCCCGTCGATAGATCAATTTACTGCTACCACTGGCGTAACAGTGGCATCACAGGGCACACTGGTCGTCGTTGTGTCGCGGCGTGAAGTCGCGATTGCGACACAACCGGCTCCGCTGGACCGAGGTCGTTGGGGAAGACGTCCCTCGTCGAAGCTGGAGGTGTTGCAGTGCGCTCGTTGAACCAGTTCGCGGATGCGACGACCGGAGTGATCTACGTCCACTCGTCGCCCGCCGCCGTCTGCCCACACGTCGAGTGGGCGCTCACCTCGATTCTCGATGCCCGCGCCAACCTGCGCTGGACAGCTCAGCCCGCTGTCGGCGGCACACTGCGAGCAACCTGCGACTGGGCCGGCCCCGTCGGGACCGGCTCGCGGCTCGCGGCGGCCCTGCGGGCCTGGCCCCTCCTGTACTTCGAGGTGACCGAGCATCCGAGTGACGGCGTGGACGGTGAACGATTCAGCCACGTACCGGGCCTCGGGCTGTGGCGGGGGTCGACGAGCGCGAACGGTGACGTCGTCGTCGGTGAGATGCGACTGCGGGCGCTGCTCGCGAAGGGGGCCGACGGTTTCGCGGCCGCCGTCGAGCACGCCCTCGGCACGCCGTGGGACGAGGTGCTCGAGCCGTACCGCAGCGGCGGAGAGGGTGCCGAGGTGACCTGGCTGCGCCGCGACGTCGGCTAGCAGAGGGCGAGCGCTCTTCCCTCCATTCCGCGAACGGCGTTGTACTGGAGTTTAATTCGCCGCCACTCGGTGAAGGTGCCGAGATGTCAACAACTGTCAGATCCCCGATTCGGGTGACGGGTGGGCGTTTGTCCCGATAGTGTCCCGTCTCGCGCGTGGTCGGAAGTGCGTGGAACGTCGCAGCCCGACTGTCGAGGTCTTGTCGGGTTGTCGACGTGCGACTCGACAGTTCGATGACTTCTCGAACATTTCGGAGGGGCGTGGAACGACCGAATTGCGTACAGTTTTCGCGGGGACGGCAGCGAGGGCAGCGGTGATGACGGGGGTCCAGCCTCGGCTCCAGGGGAAGGCTCGGAAGCTCCGGCGGCCCGGGCAGTTCCACCGGCAGTGCCGGCGGCAGCCTGTCGGGCAGCTTCGGCAGCTGATCTCCGGTCCTCAGGACGCGGCCACGCGAAAGCGAAGAGGCCCCGCAGATGCGGGGCCTCTTCGCTCAGCGTCGACGTGTCACAGCGGGATGTTCTTGTGCTGTCCACGGGCTGCCGGCGCCGCGGCGAGTGCCGCGGTGATGACGCTGCGCGTCTTGGCCGGATCGATCGTCTCGTCGACGACACCGATGGAGATCGCACGGCCGACGCCGCCGGCGATGGCCTCGTGTTCGGCGGCGAGGCGATCGTGCAGCGCCTCACGCTCTTCCTCCGGTGCGGCGGCCAGGGCGCGCTTGTGCAGGATGCCGACGGCAGCCTTGGCGCCCATGACCGCAACCTCGGACTCGGGCCACGCGTACACCGCGGTGGCACCGAGGGCACGCGAGTTCATCGCGATGTAGGCGCCGCCGTAGATCTTTCGGGTCACCAAGGTGACGCGGGGGACCGTGGCCTCGGCGAACGCGTGCAGCAGCTTCGCGCCGCGGCGCACGACACCTTCCCACTCCTGGCTGACGCCGGGCAGGTAGCCGGGGACGTCGACGATGACGACCAGAGGAATGCCGAAGGCGTTGCACAGGCGGACGAAGCGGGCCGACTTCTCGGCGCTCTCCGAGTTGAGGCACCCGCCCAGGCGCAGAGGGTTGTTCGCGATCACGCCGACCGTGCGGCCGCCGAGACGGCCGATGCCGGTGACGATGCTGCGTGCCCAATTGCCCTGCAGCTCTTCGAAGCTCGACTCGCCCTCGACGTTGTCGAGGAACTCGTGGACGATCGGACGCACGTCGTAGGCGCGCTTGGCCGACTCGGGCATGAGGGCCCTCAGGTCGGTGTCGCCGTGCTCGGCGGCAGCGAGATCGAACTCGCCCTGCTCGCAGAACATCGACACCAGACGACGGGCGCGGTGGTACGCGTCGTCCTCGTCGTTCGCGGCGATGTGTGCGACGCCGGATTTCTTGGTGTGTGTGTCGGGGCCGCCGAGCGTGGCCATGTCGACCTGCTCGCCGGTCACGCTCTTGACGACGTCGGGTCCGGTGACGAACACGCGGCCCTCGGGGGCCATGATCACGACGTCGGTGAGCGCGGGACCGTAGGCGGCGCCGCCGGCCGCGAAGCCCAGGACGACCGAGATCTGCGGGACGAGGCCCGACGCACGGACCATGGCCTCGAAGACCAGTCCGACGGCGTGCAGTGCCTCGACGCCCTCGGCCAGCCGTGCTCCGCCGGAATGCCACAGTCCGATGACGGGCGCCTTCTCGGCGATGGCGGTGTCGATGGCCGCAACGATGTGCTTGCAGCCCTCGATGCCCATGGCGCCGCCCATCACGGTGGCGTCGGAGCAGTAGGCGATGGTGCGAACGCCGTCGATCTCACCGGATGCGGCGAGCACTCCGGACTTGTCGCGGGTATGTAGTGGCACGACGGTACCGGCATCGAACAGCTTGGCGAGCCGCGCAAGCGGATCGCGCGGATCGGTTGATGCTTCGGTGTTCGTCGCGGGGGCCATGACGGTCATCGAGTCCTCCTTGAGCGAGCCCAAATGGGGCGAGGGTTCGGGGTGGGGACCCCGGGTGCGGGGTCCCCACCTGGCAGTCCAGCGAGTTCGGCTGGGGTCAAGCCCGGCCGAAGGCGAGCGCGACGTTGTGCCCACCGAAACCGAACGAGTTGTTGATCGCGAAATCGATGTCGCCGTATCGGGGTTCACCCTTCACGACGTCCAGGTCGATCTCTGGATCCTGATTGTCGAGATTGAGCGTGGGGGGAATGACGCCCTCACGCACACTCAGGACCGTGAGCACGGCCTCGAGGGCGCCGACGGCGCCGATCGAGTGGCCCAGTGCCGACTTGGGCGCATACACCGCAGGATGCGTGCCGACCGCCGCCTTGATGGCGATGCTCTCGGCGATGTCGCCGATCGGGGTCGCGGTCGCGTGTGCGTTGATGTGCTTGATGTCGGACTTGGTGAGACCTGCGGTCTCGATGGCCCGGGTCATGGCGCGTGCCGCACCCGTGCCTTCCGGATCGGGTGCAACGATGTGGAATCCGTCCGAGGTGATGCCGGCACCCAGCAGGCGGGCGTGAATCGTCGCCCCCCGTGCCTTCGCGTGCTCCTCCGTCTCGAGGATCATCATCGCGCCCGCTTCGCCGAAGACGAAACCGTCCCGGTCCTTGTCGAAGGGGCGGGAAGCCGCCTTCGGGTCGTCGTTGCGAGTGCTGAGCGCGCGCATCATTGCGAAGCTCGCGATCGGCACGGAGTCGATGTTGCCCTCGACTCCGCCCGCGACGACGATGTCCGCGTCGCCCATCGCGATCATGCGGAACGCATGCGCGATGGCCTCCGAGCCGGACGAGCACGCCGAGACCGGCGTGATGACACCGGCGCGCGCGCCGAGTTCCAGTCCGACGGTGGCCGAGGGTCCGTTCGGCATCACCATCTGAACCGCGAACGGGGACACCTTGCGGTATCCGCCTGCGCGCAGCTTGTCGACGGCGTCGACGAGTGCCTCGCCGCCGCCGAGCCCGGTGCCGATGACAACCCCGAGGCGATCCTTGTCGACCTCGGGGCTGCCGGCGTTCTGCCAGACCTGACGACCCAGTACGAGTGCGAGACGCTCGACGAAGCTCATCCGGCGGATCTCGACCCTGGACAGCGCGTCGTCGAACGGGACCTTCAACTGGCCACCGAAACGCACTGGTAGATCGAATTCCTCCACGAACGAGCCGTCGAGAACGTCGATGCCGCTCTCACCGGCCAGCAGGCCCTTCCACGTGCCATCCACATCTCCGGCGACCGACGTCGTAGCCGCAAGGCTGGTGACGACGATGTTGGGGAAACTCCCTCGGGTAGAAGCGGAAGTCACGGTTGGCTCACTCGTCGTCGTTCTTGGCGGCCTCGAGCTTGGCCTTGACGGTCTCCGCAGCCTCGCCGCCCTCGGCTTCGAGCTTCTGGATGTACGCGACGATGTCGCCGACGGTGCGCAGACCCGCGAGATCCTCGTCCGGAACCTTCACGCCGTACTTGTCCTCGGTCTGCACCGCGATCTCGACCATGGACAGCGAGTCGATGTCGAGGTCGTCGACGAAGGACTTGTCGATGGTCACCTCGGACGGCTCGATTCCGGTGACCTCCTCGATGATCTCAGCGAGGCCGGCGATGATTTCTTCCTGGTTGGTGGCCACTACGTGGCTCCCTTCTTCATTCGATGTGTCGTCTTCGGTGGTCCGGGTCGACAGGGGTCGACCCGGTGCGCGCATCGTGAGCGCGCAGCAAGCTAACCGACTTCGGTGAACTCGGTCAGTGCGGAGAGATCCCCGGGTTCCTTGAGCACCGCGTTCGGGGTGCCGCGCATCTCGCGCTTGGCGATCCCGATCAGGGTGCCTGCCGGGGGGAGTTCCGCGATCGCCGAGACCTGCGCGGTCCGCAAGCTCGCGGTACACAGGTCCCAGCGCACAGGTCGGGTCACCTGCGCGGCCAGCTTAGTCAGGGCATCGGCACCGGAGGTCACCGGCGCGCCGTCCGAGTTGGAGAGCAGTGTGCGTGACGGATCGTTGGGTGTGATCCGCGACGCGGCCTCGGCCACGGCGTCCTGAGCGGGCGCCATGAACCGGGTGTGGAACGCACCCGCCACCGGAAGTGCCCGCACACGGGTCTTCTCCGGCGGGTTCGCGGCGAGCTGCTCGAGCGCGTCGAGTCGCCCGGCCGCCACGATCTGACCCGCCGCATTGCGGTTGGCCGGTGTGAGATCGAGTTCCTCGAGCCGGGACAGGACGGCGTCCTCGTCCCCGCCGAGCACCGCCGACATTCCGGTGGGCTCCAACGCACACGCCTTCGCCATCTCGCGACCACGGATCGCGGCAAGCATCACCGCGTCGTCGGAGGAGAGCACGCCGGCGACCGCGGCCGCGGCGAGTTCGCCGACGGAGTGGCCGGCGGCGATGGTGTCGGAGGGGATCAGGCCGCGACGTTCGAGCTCCTCGTACGCGAGGAGCGCGGCAGCCACGACCAGCGGCTGGGTCACTGCGGTGTCCGTGATCTCGTCGGCCGAGGCGGTGGTGCCCAGGCGTACGAGATCGAGGCCGGAGGCCTTGGACCACAGAGCCATGCGATCGTGTGCGCCCGGCAGCTGCAGCCATGGGCTGAGCATGCCGGGGGTCTGAGAGCCCTGACCCGGGGCTAGCAACGAAATCACGCATTCAAGGGAACACCGTTGCGTCCGTCGGCGAGATGTTGTCGGGGATGAATCCTGGACACGTGTTTTGTAGGTTTCCTACAAAAAAGCACGTCGGGCGCCGCTATCGAAATCGGGCGCTCCCGTGTTACGTCCCGACATTCCGGAATGTGAATTTTGTGACTGATGTGTCAGAAGTCGATGTTTCGTGACGTGTTTGGGCAAGTCGGCCCACGGTAGTTGCGACTCGGAGCACATAGGCGTCCCTGGCATTCGTCGGATCTCGGCGGGTGACCTCGGCAATTCGCTTCAGGCGATAACGGACAGTATTTGGATGAACAAACAGCTGACGGGCACAAGCCTCTACGGCCCCACCGGAATCGAGGTACACGTCGAGCGTGTCGGAGAGTGACGAGCCGGCGGCCGACAACGGCTGGATCAAACGTTCGTTCAGGGCCGCGACGGCCGCGGAGTCGCCGAGCAGGGCGCGTTCGGGAAGGAGATCGGCTGCGAAGACGGGCCGCGGAGCACCACGCCACCCCGCGACGGCCTCCATGCCGGCCAGCGCCTCGACCGCACTGAAGTGTGCGGCCCCCAGACTCGGGGTGGTCGGTCCGATGACCACCGGGCCGTCCGAGAACTTCGCCATGAGATCGGTCATGAACTCCCGCGCCGCCTTGCTGCCGTGGAGCTCGCCGCTGACGACGAGGACGAGCCGGTCGCCCTGGATCACCGCGAGGGCGCCGCGCCCGTGGCGCTGCGCCGCGCTGTGCACCGTGCCGATCACCGACACGCCCACCTCCGGGGGCGGGGTCCCGACGATGACGGTCGCCGGCGCGGTGGCGTCCCAGTTCAGGGTCGCCGCCCGGGACTGCAGGTCCGCACCGGTGTCACCGCGCACGACGGCGTCGACGACCAGCGCCTCCAGTCGGGTGTCCCACGCGCCGCGGGACTCCGCCGCACTGGCGTAGACGGAGGCGGCCGCGAAGCCGAGCTCCCGCCCGTAGCGCAGGATCGACTCGGTGAGCGCGACGAGCTGGCGGTCGTTGCGGGCCAGCGCCGGGAGACGCTGTTCGAAGAACTCCATGGCCACTCGGACCATGTCGACGGTCTGCCGCAGCGTCAGTCGGCGGGCGAGGTCCTGCGGAATCACCTGGTACGCGTCGATGGTGAATCGGATGTCGCTGTCGGAGTCGGTGAGCCACTCGAGGAAGTTGACCACCGACTTCTGGACGATCATCTGGACGCTTGCACGCTGCTCGGCGTCGAGATCGGCGAAGAACGGCAGCTGGTCCTGCATCGAGGCGACCGCCTCGGTGGACAGCCGCCCGGAGAACTGCTTGACCCGGCGCAGCAGCGCATCGGGCAGTGAATCGCGAGTGGGCCGTCCGCCCGTCCCGGCGGCCGGTGGTCGGTAGCGGACGCGACGCGGCGAGTTCGGGGTCGGTGCCTCGCGCAGCGCGGGCGGCTCCGACGGGCTGTTCGACGTCTCGGGCTGGTCCTCGGCCATGAAAGGAACTTACGCCCGCCGCCTGCACAGCGTCTCCGGGACGCTGGTGCAGGCGGCGGGCGCGATCAGTTGTCGATCAGCATGCCGATCGGACGGACTCAGGCGACGCCGGGATCCGACGTCTGCTTCGGAGCGGCGAGCACGTCGTCGATCCGGTAGCGGGCAGCCGCCTCGGCGGCCTTGGAGCGGTCGATCTCACCGGACTTCGCCAGCGCCGAGAGCACCGCGACGGTGATCGACTCGGCATCGACGTTGAAGAAACGTCGAGCCGCCGGGCGGGTATCGGAGAAACCGAACCCGTCGGTGCCGAGCGTGGTGTACGAGCCGGGGACCCACTGACGGATCTGGTCCGGGACCGCACGCATCCAGTCCGACGCCGCCACGAACGGACCCTGCGCCTGGGACAGCGCCTTCGTGACATACGGCTCCGGCGCGTCGACACCCGGATTGCGCAGCGCCTCGCGTTCGCACTCGATGCCGTCGCGGCGCAGCTCGCCCCACGAGGTCACCGACCACACGTCGGCGGCCACGCCCCACTCGTCGGCGAGCATCTGCTGGGCGCGCAGACCGTCCGGCATCGTGACACCCGAGACCAGGATCTGGGCACGCGGACCGCTGTTCTCGGCCGGCTTGAACAGGTAGATGCCCTTGAGCAGGCCGTCGACGTCGAGGTTCTCCGGCTCGGCGGGCTGCTGGTACGGCTCGTTGTAGACGGTGAGGTAGTAGAAGATGTTCTCTCCACCGAATCCCTCGACACCGTCGGTGCCGCCGTACATCCGGCGCAGACCGTCCTTGACGATGTGTGCGATCTCGTACGAGAACGACGGGTCGTACGACACCGCGGCCGGGTTGGTGGAGGCCAGCAGCAGCGAGTGCCCGTCGGCGTGCTGCAGACCCTCACCGGTGAGCGTGGTCCGGCCGGCGGTGGCGCCGAGGACGAAGCCGCGGGCCATCTGGTCCGCCGCCGCCCACAGGCCGTCGCCGGTCCGCTGGAAGCCGAACATCGAGTAGAAGATGTACACCGGGATCATCGGCTCGCCGTGCGTGGCGTACGACGTGCCCACCGCGGTGAACGATGCCGTGGAGCCGGCCTCGTTGATGCCCTCGTGCAGGATCTGGCCGATCTCGCTCTCCTTGTAGGCGAGCATCAGTTCCGCGTCGACGGACGTGTACAGCTGTCCGTTGCGGTTGTAGATCTTCAGCGACGGGAACCACGAGTCCATGCCGAACGTGCGGGCCTCGTCGGGGATGATCGGCACGATCCGCTTGCCGATCTCCTTGTCCCGCAACAGTTCCTTGAGGATGCGCACGACCGCCATCGTGGTCGCGACCTCCTGCTTGCCGGAGCCCTTGCGGACGACGTCGTACGTCTTGTCCGCGGGCTGCGCCAGCGGCGGGGAGTCGGTGCGGCGGGACGGCAGGAAGCCACCGAGCGCCTTGCGTCGCTGCAGCATGTACTGGATCTCGGGGGCGTCCGTACCGGGGTGGTAGTACGGGGGCAGGTACGGATCCTTCTCGAGCTCCTCGTCGGAGATCGGGATGCGCTGGATGTCGCGGAACCGCTTGAGATCGTCGAGCGTCAGCTTCTTCATCTGGTGCGTGGCGTTGCGACCCTCGAAGTGCTTGCCGAGCGTGTAGCCCTTGATGGTGTGCGCCAGGATCACCGTCGGCTGGCCCTTGTGTGCCATCGCCGCCGCATACGCCGCGTGGATCTTGCGGTAGTCGTGGCCGCCGCGCTTGAGGTTCCAGATCTCCTGGTCGGTCAGGTTGTCGACCAGGGCCTTGGTACGCGGGTCGCGTCCGAAGAAGTGCTCGCGGACGAACGCGCCGTCGTTGGCCTTGTAGGTCTGGAAGTCGCCGTCGGGCGTCTCGTTCATCAGGTTGACGAGCGCGCCGTCCTTGTCGGCGTGCAGCAGCGAGTCCCACTCGCGGCCCCAGACGACCTTGATGACGTTCCAGCCGGCGCCGCGGAAGAACGACTCCAGCTCCTGGATGATCTTGCCGTTGCCGCGGACCGGGCCGTCGAGACGCTGCAGGTTGCAGTTGACGACGAACGTCAGGTTGTCGAGGCCCTCGGTGGCCGCGACGTGCGCGAGGCCGCGCGACTCCGGCTCGTCCATCTCGCCGTCGCCGAGGAACGCCCACACGTGCTGATCCGCGGTGTCCTTGATGCCGCGGTCGTGCAGGTAGTGGTTGAAGCGAGCCTGGTAGATGGCGTTCATCGGGCCGAGGCCCATCGACACCGTCGGGAACTCCCAGAAGTCGGGCAGCAGACGCGGATGCGGGTACGACGGCAGGCCGCCGCCGGACTGGGCGTGGCTGGCCTCCTGCCGGAAGCCGTCGAGCTGCTCGGCCGGGATGCGGCCCTCGAGGAACGCGCGGGCGTAGATGCCCGGCGAGGCGTGGCCCTGCACGAAGATGTGGTCGCCGCCGCCCGGGTGGTCCTTACCGCGGAAGAAGTGGTTGAAACCGACCTCGTACAGCGCGGCCGACGACGCGTACGTCGAGATGTGGCCACCGACGCCGACCCCGGGCCGCTGCGCGCGATGCACCATGATCGCGGCGTTCCAGCGGATCCACGCACGGTAGCGGCGCTCGACCTCTTCGTCGCCGGGGAACCACGGCTCGTTCTCGGTCGGGATGGTGTTGACGTAGTCGGTCGAGGTGAGTGCGGGAATCGCCACGTGCTTCTCGCCGGCGCGCTCGAGCATGCGCAGCATCAGGTAGCGGGCGCGGGCGGCTCCCGAACGGTCGAGCAGGCCGTCGAACGATTCGAGCCATTCGGTGGTCTCGTCCGGATCGATGTCCGGCAGGTAGGAAGCCACGCCTTCGCGGATGACGCGGACCCGGCCGTCTGTGCCGGGTTGCGCGTTCGCTGCGGGTGACGAGGCCGCTCCGGTGACGCCTGGTGTGTCGGCGTTCGGTTGAGACGCGGGCCCCTGGATCAGGTCTGACAAGGTGTGCTCCTCATTGTGGTGGGACGCGCGGTGTCGCGTCCGCTCCATCCGGACGGTCCTTGTTAGGACCGCCCGAGTTTCCATATGAATATGGCGCAGCCCTCATCTTTCACCATCCCGCGTGCGGAGGCACCCCCGCTCCTGGTGTGCGGGCACCGGCGCGTCGCGGGATACGGTAGGGGTCTGAATTCGTCCCGGCAGCCGTCGTCGACGCGGTGCCGATCACACTTTCTCGAGATTTTCGGGGACGTCGGCTTGCGCGAACGGCTTCGACCATGTTCGCTTTCACCTATTGATCGACACACGCTCGATCGTCACTGGAGTCGGTACGGCCCATTCGGGTCTGCCACCCACCGAACAGAGGAGGACACCACCGTGGTCGCCGCGGCGGACGCTCAGAACTACGCTCAGAAGCTTGGCATTACCCACGACATGGTGGTTCAGGAACTGGGCTGGGACGAGGACACCGACGACGACATTCGTTCGGCGGTGGAGGAGGCCATCGGTGGCGAGATGGTCGACGAGGATTCCGACGAGGTCATGGACGTCGTGCTGCTGTGGTGGCGCGACGGCGACGGTGACCTGGTCGACGCCCTGATGGACGCGATCGGACCGCTGTCCGACGAGGGCTTCGTGTGGGTACTCACCCCCAAGACCGGCCAGTCCGGGCATGTCGAACCCAGCGAGATCGCCGAGTCCGCGCCGACGGCGGGTCTGACCCAGACGTCGGCCGCGAACCTCGGGATGTGGAGCGGTAGCCGACTGGTGCAGCCGAAGGCTCGCGCCCCCAAGCGCTGATCGCGCCCACACCACATTCGGTTCATCCGTGCGGCGTACGTTTGTCGTGACGGATGCGCCGATGTACCCGATGTAAGGACCAGGCATGCCTCTCGAAGTGGGCGCCACTGCGCCCGATTTCACCCTCAAGGACCAGAACAACCAGGAAGTCACGCTGTCCGACTTCCGTGGCAAGAAGAACGTGCTGCTCGTGTTCTACCCGCTCGCGTTCACGGGTGTCTGCCAGGGCGAACTGTGCCGTGTGCGGGACGAGTTGCCGAAGTTCCAGAACGACGACGCCGAGATCCTCGCGATCTCGGTGGGCCCGTCGCCGACCCACAAGATCTGGGCCGCCGAGCAGGGCTACACCTTCCCGCTGCTGTCCGATTTCTGGCCACACGGCGCAGTCGCCGAGGCGTACGGGGTGTTCAACGACAAGCTCGGATTCGCCAACCGCGGCACGTTCGCGATCGACAAGGACGGCATCGTCCGCTTCGCGGAGATGAACGGCCCCGGCGAGCCCCGTGACCAGGCAGCTTGGGAGAAAGCGCTCACCGCGCTAAAGTCCTGAGGCGATTCCGGCGGAACTCCACCGCCGGAATTCGGGCGTGTAGCTCAGTGGTAGAGCTCTGGTTTTACACACCAGCGGTCGGGGGTTCGAAACCCTCCGCGCCCACCAGTGTCATTGCAGTAAGACGTCATTTCAGTAAGACCCGGTATCGGGTCGGAGTGGTCGACGCATCCGTAGATGAAACGCAGAACGCCCCACACAGGGCGGGGCGTTCCGGGGAGTTCGATCGGTCGGTCCACGGATCTCGACACGAAGGCGTCGTGGCCGGAAACCGACGTCGCTCAGGAGCCGAGCGAGCCCGTGCCCAGCGACCCGAAGTCGAGCGATCCACCCGAGGATCCGGCGTCGCCGGTGCCAGACTCGACGACGGGACGCCATCCGCGGCAGCCGGAGGTCTCGAACGCGTCGTCGTCCGGCGCGATCGTGACGGTGGTCGATCCGTAGGAAACCTTGCGTTCGATCGCGTTGATGCCGCCGAGAGGCAGTCTCTCGATGCGGGTCCACATGCAGGGAAGCGGGCTGCCCGGCCAGGCGCCGGCCGTGGTGTAGGTCCCCGGCTGGACATCGGTGCCGACGATGTAGATGCCGTCGGTCAGGATCCTCGTCGAGGTTGCGCCCAGAGATCCGGAGGAGCCGGCCTCGGCGGCCGATGCCACCCCGGCCCCGCCCGCCGCAATCGCGACGGTGGCCGCTGCGGCGACCGCTCCCGCAACCCAATTCGTCGGCTTGCGCACGGACATGACCGATCGATCAAGCATGTCGGAACCTCCCCCAAGTAGTTTCGCGCGCTCAGGCCGCGCGTCCGGGGGATCGTAGCCCGAACCGGACCACCGGGCCGCCGAAACGACGACCCCGGACCTCGAGAGATTTCGAGGTCGACGGGGCGGGCGCCGGTGTTCGACGCGGTGCCGATGGATAGCAGACGAAGCGGACGAGTCGGTCCCATGCGTACCGTGGAATCTGCTGGTTGCTGCTCGGTCCGACACGCATCGCGGTGAGCGGGAACCGGGCGATACTGGAATCTCTGGCCGCGAACCGAACGGACACCGAGCGTGAACGACGATTCCGTCGATCCCACCGCGATCGACATCGAGCTGGACCCGATGCGGCAGCATCTCGTCGGGATCACGGCGCACGGGCACCTGCCCTTCGACGTTCCGGTGATCAGCGAGATCGCCACGAACCTGTGGCAGGGAGGGTGCCGCGACGGATTGCTGTTGCCGGCGTTCGTCACCCACCTCGTGTCGCTGTACCCGTGGGAGCAGTACGAGATCGCGCACAACGTCGACTCGGAGGCCTACGTGCGGATGTACGACAGCGCCGAACAGGGTTTCGAACAGGTCGACGCCCTTGCGAACTGGGTGAACGCGTGCCGCAAGACGGGTCCGGTCCTCGTCCACTGTCAGGTGGGGCTCAACCGGTCGAGTCTGATCGCGGCTCGGGCCATGGTGCTGTCCGGCGAGGCGGACCCCGCCGGTGCGGTGGCGTTGCTGCGGGCGCGGCGGTCGCCGGCCTGCCTGTGCAACCCGTCGTTCGAGGCCTGGCTGCTCGGCGGTGAATCCAGCGGTCGCGGGCCGCGCGGTGACGGAGAGGAGCCGTGATCGGGCGAGGGCGGACCGACCGGTACCGCTCGGTAAAGTTGCGCTCGCACCGAAACGAACCGTGGGGAGATCCGTGCTGACCGTTGTCCTGATTGTCTTGCTGCTTCTGGTGGTCGTGGCGGGTGTCGTCGTGTTCTACCTCCGTACCCGCACGCCCTCGGGCCCGGCGAAGCGGGTCGACCCCCTCGCCGACTACCCGGAGGTCTACGACCCTCACAAGATCGGTGTCGGCGACATCATCACGTACGCGGGCATCGACCACGTCGTGCGCGGCACGATCGTCCTCGACGAGGAGGGCTACCAGTGGCGCGAGCACCTGCTCGACGGTTCGACCGGTCGTCGCTGGCTCACGGTCGAGGACGACGAGGGCGACCTCGAGATGACGTTGTGGATGCGGCGTGAGGGCACCGGCCTCGAACCCGGTGGTGACGTGATCCTCGACGATCGCGTCTACCGGAAGATCGAGTCCGGAACTGCTCGTTTCACCGCCGAGGGCACCACCGGCACGGCACCGTCCGGATCGATGGACTACGCCGACTACGAGACGGCCGACAAGACGGGCCTGCTCGCGTTCGAGCGCTGGGCGAGGACCGCGTCGTGGGAGGTGTCGACCGGTCGGGCCGTCACCCGCGGTGAGCTCACCGTGATCCACTCCGGTCCCGCGCAGTGAGCGTCCACTTACTCGACGTGCTCCCGACCGACGTCTCCGCCGATGCGCTCGGTCTCGTGCTGGATGCGCCGGCGCCGGAGACTCTCGTGGAGTTGCGACTGCGCGACGCGGACGCGGGGGAGTTGACGCTCGGCATTCTCGGTGCCTCACACGTCGTCACCGCCGTGTCCGCGAGTGCCACCCTGACCGAACAGGTCTCGTGCGACGCGATCCGGTCCGGCGGCAGCCGACTGCCTGCTCTCGAGGAGCGGCGGGGCTATCGGTTCACCTCGCGCACCGACCGCATCGGTGCCGACGAACTGCGGCGTCGGGCGGAGAGCCTGCGGGAACAGTCGGCACGCGACAACTGGTTGTGTGCGGCATTTCCCGGCGACGGTGACGCCCTCACGGTGCTGACCGGGCGCGCCGACTCGGGCGAGTGGCGCTGGCGCACCTGGCATCTGTACCCGGGCGCCGAGGTCGGCACGGTCGTCGAGACCGAGAGTCGGTGGCGTCCGTGAGGCGCGGCGCGGTCGGTGCGGTCCTCGCCGCCACGGTGCTGTTCACCGCGGGATGCGGTGGCAGCGTTCGCGATCACCTCGCCGACAAGTTCGAGAGCCGGGGCACGCAGGGCGACGTCACCACCTACTACTCACCGGACCCGGTGGGTACCACGGTGAACCGCATCATCGAGCACGACGACCCGGCGGCGCGGAAAGCCGACGGCAACAACGAATACCTGCGCTACAACGACGACATCGTCACCGTCGGCCCGGCCGCGGAAGGCGGCAGCAACATCGCGGTCGAGGACCTCGACGGGCGCTACCGCAGCGGGCACTTCGTCTACCTCGGTCCGGGATTCACACCGGGATCACCGGCAGCGGGCAACACCTCCGGCGGTTCCGGAGGTGCGAAATGACTTCCACCACACACCTATCGGGGAGCGCGAACATGACTGTCACGAACCTGGCCGCCGCGACCGAAATCGGCACCGTCGAGCTCCTGCCGATTGTCGGCGGCGTCCTCGCGACGCTCGCTTTCTTCGTCGTCGGAATCGGCGTGCTGGCGGCGGGATTCGCGATGCTCGACGCCCTCACCCCGGGCAATCTGCGCCACCAGGTGTACGTCGAGAAGAACCCCAACGCCGCCCTGCTGCTCGGTGCCAACCACCTCGCGCTGGCGGTCATCGTGGTCACCGCGATCCTCACCAGTTCCGACGGATTCGCGCAGGGACTGGTCGATTCGCTGGTGTACGGCGTCGTCGGCGTGGTGCTGCAGGCGGCCGCGCTGGCGATCATGAACGTGCTGCTGCCCGGGCGTCTCGTCGCTCTGGTGGCCGAGCCGCGCATGTGCGGTGCGGCGTGGGCGGTTGCGGTGACACTGTTCTCGGTGGGCCTGGTCAACGCCGCAGCTCTGTCGTGACCGCGACGGCGGACCCGGACCCGGAGTCGGTGGCGGTCGCCCCCGTGCTGGGCCGGCGTTCCCGGGTACTGCTGTTGGCGGCCGTCGCGGCCTGCGCGGCGTGCGGACTGGTGTACGAGCTCGCGCTGCTCACATTGTCGGCGAGCCTCACCGGCGGCGGCATCACCGAGACCTCGCTGATCGTGGCGGGTTTCGTGGCGGCGCTCGGACTCGGTGCCCTCGCCGCCAAGCCGCTACTGACCCGGGCCGCACCCGCCTTCGTGGCGGTCGAGGTGGTGCTCGGACTCGTCGGCGGTGTCAGTGCCGCCGCGCTGTACGTGGCGTTCACGTTCCTCGGTTCGTCGACGTGGGTGCTGGTGCTCGCGACCGCGGCGATCGGCATGCTCGTCGGCGCCGAGGTGCCGCTGCTCATGACGCTGCTGCAGACCGGGCGCCGCGGCGACGCCGCCGACACCGGCAAGGTCCTGGCCAACCTCAATGCGGCCGACTACGCGGGCGCACTGGTCGGCGGTCTGGCCTGGCCGTTCCTGCTGCTGCCGGCCGCGGGCCTGATCCGCGGGACCGCGCTGACCGGCATGGTGAACCTGGTCGCCGCCGCCGTCGCGGCTCTGTTCCTGCTGCGAGGGCACCTGCGACCGCTGGCGCGGGCCGTGTCGATGGTGGCGTTGCTCCTCGCTGCGGCACTACTCGCGACGCTGCTGGTGCGCGCGTCGGACATCGAGACCACGTCACGGCAGCGGCTCTACCCCGACCCGGTGGTGTACGCGCAGCGGTCGCAGTACCAGGAGATCGTCGTCACCGAACGGTCCGGGGACGTCCGGCTGTACCTCGACGGCGACCTGCAGTTCTCGAGCCGCGACGAACACCGATACACAGAGGCCCTCGTGTACCCGGCCCTCGCGCGGGACCCGGAGCGGGTCCTGATCCTCGGCGGCGGCGACGGGCTCGCGGCACGGGAGGTGCTGCGGCAGGACGGGATCCGTGAGGTCGTCCAGGTCGAGTTGGATCCAGCCGTTCTCGACCTCGGGAACACCCGGCTCCGGGACCTCAACGGCGGTGCGCTCGAGGACGAGCGGGTGACGGTCGTCGTCGCGGACGCGTTCCGCTGGCTGCGTGAACAGTCCGGGGACGGCTACGACGCGGTTATCGTCGACCTGCCCGACCCGGACACTCCGACGCTGGGGCGGCTGTACTCGACCGAGTTCTACGGGCTCGTATCGGCGGTGCTCGCTCCCGGTGGGCTGCTCGTCGTGCAGTCGGGCAGTCCGTACTCCACCCCGGATGCCTTCTGGCGCACGGTGTCCACCGTGGAATCGGTGGGCCTGGGTGTGACGCCGTATCACGTGCACGTGCCGAGTTTCGGCGACTGGGGATACGTCCTCGCGCAGGCGGGCCCCGCACCGCGGCTGGAACTGTCGCCGACCGCGGCGGCGCGCCGATTCCTGGACCCGGCGACGCTCGCGGCCGCGTCGGTGTTCTCGCTCGACCGGCAGCGCCGCGACCTCGAGCCGTCGACCCTCGACCGGCCGCGCATCGTCGACGACATGCGTCGCGGGTTCGAGCGCTGACGGTCGCGGTGATAGAACTACCGTCGTGTTTCGCAATCTCAGCCGGGTGACCACGGTTCGCCGTCCGCGCCCCAGCGCTCGCGCTGCCGGGCTTCTCCTCGGTTACGCCGCGGATCGCGTGTTCGCGGACCCGCAGCGGTGGCATCCGGTCGCGGGATTCGGTCTGGCTGCAATGGAATTGGAGAAGCGGACGTACGCCGACAGCCGACTGTCCGGGACCGCGCACACCGCGATCCTGGTCGGCGTCGCGGCCGCCAGCGGGGTGCTCGCGCAGCGCGTGGGCGCTACGTGCGGCTGGATCGGGGAGGCCGCGGTGACCGCGGCGGCGACGTGGACCGTGCTCGGCGGCACCTCACTCGCCGGCACGGGACGTGCGATGTCCCGGTACCTCGGATCCGGAGACCTGGACGCGGCGCGCGCGTTGCTGCCCTCGTTGTGCGGGCGCGATCCCAGCGTGCTCGACGCCGACGGGTTGGCCCGCGCGAGCCTCGAATCGGTCGCCGAGAACACGTCGGACGCGACCGTCGGAGCACTCTTCTGGGGTGCCGTGGCCGGGGTGCCGGGGCTACTGGCGTACCGCGCGTCGAACACACTCGACGCGATGATCGGCTACCGCTCGGCGAAGTACAACCGCTTCGGGTGGGCCGCCGCGCGTTGGGACGACGTCGTGAACCTGGCGCCCGCCCGTCTCACCGGCGCGCTCACCGTGGCCGCGGCGCCGCTCGTCGGGGGCTCCGCCCGCGGGGCGCTGGACGCGTGGCGGCGCGACGCCGCGAACCATCCGAGCCCCAACGCCGGCGTCGCCGAAGCATCCACGGCCGGCGCGCTCGGAATCCAGCTGGGTGGACGCACCGAGTACGCGCACGGCGTCGAGATGCGGCCCACCCTCGGCTCGGGTCGGGCTCCGGTCGTCGTCGACCTCGAGCGCGCGGCACGGCTGTCGTCGATCGTCCAGGCGGGCGCGGTCGTCACCTCCGCGGCCCTGGCCCTCGTCGTCGGGGGGCGTGGCGGCCGTCGCCGCTGAACGTCGGCCCGACACGAGTCGCGCGATGAGTTCCCGCGCCCGGCGGAGTCTGTCCTGCAGGACAGACAACGAACGGAGAGAACAAAGCATGATCATCGTCGCCGGGTATCTGAGGGTCCGGCCTGGAGACCGCGAGTCCTACCTCGACGCGTGCCGACAGGTGGTGATCGATGCGCGCGGCACGGACGGATGCCTCGACTTCGCACTCAGCCCCGATCCGGTCGAACCCGACCGGATCAACATCCTCGAACGGTGGCGGGACCGCGACATCCTCGCGGCCTTTCGTGGTGGCGGGTCCGGTGAGGATCTCGGTGCCCGGATCGTCGAGGCGCAGGTGGGCGAGTTCGACTGTGACACCGGCGCCGGGGGCACCGGCGAAAGGCCCTGACGTCGCGAGCCGCGACGGCGACCGGAATACCCGGGGCCCGGTGGCGTTGTGACATGAAGAAGCCGCCGATACCCGCGAGGGGCCGGCGGCTTCGTCGTGTCGGTTCGTCGACCGTCAGTGCCGCTTGCCGTAGCGGTCGGCCAGCTTGGCCTCACTCGCGGACAGCGGCGCGCTGGGGGTCGTCTCCTTCTTGCGCAGTCCGCGGCGGCGGGGCGGCAGCGAGAACTCGTCGACGGTCGGTTCGGGTGCGGCGGTCGGTGTCGCTGCGGCCGATGGTGTCGGGGGCGCGGGTTCGTCGGACGGTTCCGGCGTCGGCGGTGCCGCGACAGCCGCCTTGGACTTGCGTCGCTCGCGGAGTTCGGCGCGGACGAAGTAGGCCAGACCCAGCGGCGCCATGATGCCGAACGCGAGCCACTGCAGGCCGTACGACAGGTACGGTCCGGCGTCGAGCATCGGCAGCGGGATGGTGCCGAGCCCGCCCGGCTGGGCGTCGTCGAGCTGCAGGTAGCCGTTGATCAGGTCGGTGCCGATGAACTGCCCGATCTGGCCCGAGTCGATGAAGTACACCTGCCTGGTGCCCGCCTCGTCGATCGGCTCCTTGCCGGGAACCGTGCCCTCGGACATGCGGACGCGGCCCTCGACGGACACCTCGCCGGTGGGCGGTGCCGGGATGGGCGGCGCCTCGGTGCCCTGCACGGGGCGCACGTAGCCGCGGTTGACGAGCAGGTTGCCGCCGTCGCTCAGCCGCATCGGGGTGAGCACCTCGTACGCGGGCGCGTCCTCGACCGACCGGAGCCGGACCAGGATGTCGCTGTCGGGAACGTAGGTGCCCGTCGCGACGACCTTGCGCCACTCGTCGGCCGGAGCCGGGCCGGTGCCACCGAGCAGGGTGTCGATCGACACCGCGTCGGCGTTGATGGACTGTTCGAGCAGCCCGTTGCGTTCCTCGGTCCGGGTGTTCTTGCCGAGCTGCCACGGCGCCAACACCGCGAAGCACATGTACGCGAAGCCGACGACGACGGCTGCCAGCACCAGCCAACCGGGTCGCAATAGAAACTTGAGCCTGCCCACGGCCTCTACGGTACTGGTTCGGCGCAGGTCACCTCTCTCGCACCCAGGCCAGCAGCCCGGGGACCGCCGCCTCGATCTGGTCCCGGACGAGTTCGAAACCGGCCATGTCGCCGTAGTACGGATCGGGCACCGAACTACCGTCCGCGTCCGGGTCGAAGCTGCGCAGCAGTCGGCGTCGCTCGGCGGGCACCCCGAGGTGGGCGAGGGTGCGTTCGTGTCCGCGGTCGAGCGCGACCACCAGATCGGCGGCCAGATGGTCGTCCCCGACCTGCTCGGCGCGGTGACCGGTCGGATAGCCGGCATCGGTCAGCACCCGGTCGGTGCGCCGGTCGGCGCCGTCGCCGACGTGGTAACCGTGGGTGCCGGCACTGCTCACCCGCACCCGATCGTCCAGGCCGGCGCGCCGCACGTGTTCGGCGAAGATGCGCTCCGCCATGGGGGACCGACAGATGTTGCCGGTGCACACGAAGGTGACGTGAATCATGTCGGGTTCACCCGGCCCGCGTGAGGATCTGCTCGAGATGCGGGACGGTCGACGCCCGCCAGTGCGCGCCAGCCGCCTCGTCCTCATTGCCGTATCCCCACTCGACGAACACCGTCGGGATGCCCCAGTGCCCCGCACCGTGCACGTCGTGCTCGCGGTCACCGATCATGACGACGTCGGCCGTGCCGCCCATGGTCGCCGGCAGACCCAGCCCACCGAGGACGTGCTCGACGACGTCGGCCTTCGCGCGGCGGGACCCGTCACTGCTGGCGCCGCCGATCACCTCGAAGTAGTCGGCGAGGCCGAAGTGCTCGAGGATGCGAATCGCGAACTTCTCGGTCTTCGACGTCGCGACCGCGAGGCGGGCACCGGTGTCCCGGGCAGCCGACAGCATCGGCTCGATGCCGTCGTACACCTCGTTCTCCGACCAGCCGATCGCGTCGTACCGCTCGAAGTACGCGGCCAGCGCCGCCGCGGTGGTGTCTTCGTCGAGTCCCATCCCGCGCATCGAGTCCGTCAGCGGCGGGCCGATCACCGTCGCCAGCATGTCTGCGGTGGGCTCGGGGAGGCCGACCGCTGCGAGGGCATACCGGAAGCCGTTGTGGATGCCGAGCGCGGAGTCGGTGAGGGTGCCGTCGAGGTCGAACAGCATGACCGGGGCGATCGGTGTCGTGGGGGACGAGGCGAGGCCGGGCGAGGAAAGTGTCACGTCTCCATTGTGCTGCCGCGGCCACCGGACGCCCGGGCAGGTGCTGCACCTCACGGCCCGTAGGCTCGACGGCTATGGAATTCGGTTCGGGAACGGTGACGGACACCCTCGCGCGCCTGCGGCATCACGGCGACGCCGAGACCGGCCCCGGACTGCTCGACTTCGCCGTCAACGTGCAGGGAGACGGGCCACCGGAGTGGTTGCGGCGCAGACTCGCCGACGCGCTGGCCGGCCTCGGGAGGTACCCGGCCGCCGACGCCGACCGGCGCGCCCGCCAGCAGGTTGCGGCCCGGCACGGCCGGGCACCGGAGGAGGTGCTGCCGCTGGCCGGCGGCGCCGAGGGCTTCGCGATGCTGCCCCGTCTCGGGGTGCGCGAGGCCGCGCTGATCCATCCGTCGTTCACCGAGCCCGAACTGGCGTTGCGCGAGGCGGGGGTGCCGGTGACGCACGTGACGCTGGAGGCGCCGTACCGCCTCGATCCGACCGCGGTGCCGGACTCTGCCGACCTGGTGGTGCTCGGCAACCCCACCAATCCGACGTCGGTGCTGCACGCGGCCGACGACGTGCTGGCGCTGCGCCGGCCCGGCCGGATCCTCGTCGTCGACGAGGCGTTCATGGATGCCGTGCCGGGCGAGACCGAGTCGGTGGCCGGCCACTCGCTGCCCGACGTCCTGGTGCTGCGCAGCCTGACGAAGACGTGGGCGCTGGCCGGGCTGCGGTGCGGATACGCGCTGGGACATCCCGACGTGCTGGCGCGGCTGCGGCACGGGCGCGCGCACTGGCCGGTGGGCAGTCTGCAGCTCGAGGCGATCACCGCGTGCAGTGAACCGGCGGCCGTCGCGCAGACCGACGAGATGGCGCACAGGATCGCCGCCGACCGCGCGGTCATGGTCGACCTGCTGCGCGACGCCGGCGTGGACGTCCACGGGCCGGCGTCGGCGCCGTTCCTGCTGCTGCGACTTCCGGAGGGCGAGCGCATGCGGACCCGTCTGCGCGAGCGGGGGATCGCGGTCCGCCGCTGCGACACGTTCCCGGGCCTGGGTCCGGACTTCCTGCGCGTCGCGGTCCGGCCGCGCGCGCAGGCCGAGCAACTGATCGCGACGATGAGGGAGAACCTGTGAGAGCACCGACCCTGGCCGACGTGATCGCGGCCCTCGAATCCGCCTATCCGCCGGCCCTCGCCGAGTCGTGGGACTCGGTGGGGCTCGTGGCCGGCGACCCGGCCGACGAGGTCCGCGGGGTGGTCGTCGCCGTCGATGCGACCGCCGCGGTCGTGGACGAGGCGCTCGCGACCGGCGCGCAGTTGCTGCTGGTGCACCATCCGCTGCTGCTCCGCGGCGTGGACACCGTCGGCGCACACACCCCGAAGGGGGCGCTGCTGCACCGACTGATCCGCGGCGGCTGCGCGCTCTACAGCGCCCACACCAACGCCGATCGCGCCGACCCGGGCGTCTCCGACGCGCTCGCCGGTGCGCTGGGACTCGTCGCGACCCGCCCGCTGATCCCGATCCCCGACACGGTCACCGACAAGTGGGTGGTGATGGTGCCGACCACCGACACCGCCCGGGTCCGCGAGGCGCTGTTCACGGCCGGGGCCGGCGAACTCGGCGACTACCGGGAATGCAGTTGGACAGTGACCGGGGACGGCCAGTTCCGGCCGCTGCCCGGCGCGACCCCGGCACTCGGGGCGGTCGGCGAGGTCGAGGCGGTGCGCGAGGACCGCGTCGAGGTGATCGCGCCGCGCAGGTCGCGGGCCCGGATCCTGGCGGCGCTGCGGGCCGCGCATCCGTACGAGGAACCGGCGTTCGACGTGTTCGAGACCGCGGACTTCCCCGGCAGCCGGGGTCTGGGCCGCATCGGTGAGCTGCCCGAGCCGCAGACACTGCGGGAGTTCACCGCGCGGGTCGCGGCGGCACTGCCGCGCACCGAATGGGGTGTGCGCGCCGCCGGAGATCCCGACCGGATCGTGCGCACCGTCGCGGTGTGCGGCGGCTCGGGCGACTCGCTGCTCGACACCGTCACCGGTCTCGGCGCCGACGCCTACGTCACCGCGGACCTGCGGCACCATCCCGCCGACGAGCATCTGCGCCGGGGCGGGCCGGCGCTCGTGGACGTGGCGCACTGGGCCAGCGAACAACCGTGGTGCGCACAGGCGAAGGGCGTGCTCGACGAGCGGTTCGCGGGCGTCGACGGTTGGGACGTGCGGGTGACGGAACTGCGCACCGACCCGTGGACCGTCGCATGCCACTGACGGGTGCCGGCGAAGCGGTGGCTGATGTGGTCGGCGCACCGCACTGTCGGGGTACGGTTGACACCTGATCTCGGCCGGTACGAGTTCGTCGACCACGGCGAACGACCACCGATCCGACCCACGAACGTCAAGAACACAGCAGGAGCTTCCACGCGTGAACGTCGATCCCTCAGTGCAGTCCAAGCTTCTCCAGCTCGCGGGTGTGGACACCGAGCTGGCCCGGCTCGCGCACCGTCGCTCGACCCTGCCCGAGCAGCAGGAAGTGGAGCGACTCGAAGCCGAGCGGCTCTCCCGTAAGGATGCGGCCGTGTCCGTCGAGATCGTCCTCGACGACCTCGACCGGGACATCAAGAAGCTCGAAGGCGAGGTCGACGCGGTCCGCCAGCGCGAGACTCGGGACCGGAAGCTGCTCGAGGGCGGCACCGTCGGCGCGAAGCAGCTGTCGGAGCTGCAGCACGAGCTCACCAGCCTGGAGCGGCGGCAGAGTGTGCTCGAGGACGAATTGCTCGAGGTCATGGAGCGTCGGGAGGCGTCGCAGGCCGATCACGACCACGCCGGCGCCCGCCTGACGCAGGTCGAGGACGAGCTGATCGACGCCGAGCGGCGCCGCGACGACGCCGTCGCGGACCTGGAGAAGACGCAGCAGCGGTGCGACACCGACCGCGCCGCCCTGGTCGGTCAGTTCCCCGAGGACCTGCTCGCGATCTACGAGAAGCAGCGCGAGCAGCGCGGTGTCGGCGCGGCCCTGCTGCAGGCCCGTCGCTGCGGCGCGTGCCGCATCGAGATCGACCGCGGCGAGATCTCCCGGATCGCCGGCACCGCCGCGGACGTCGTCGTCCGCTGCCCCGAATGCGGCGCAATCATGGTGCGCACCAAGGAGTCCGGTCTGTGACTCGCGACCGGGTCGTCGTCGAGGCCGACGGCGGATCGCGGGGTAACCCGGGCCCGGCCGGGTACGGCGCGGTGGTGTTCGACGCCGACCGGAACCGGTTGCTCGCCGAGCGCCGCGAGTTCCTCGGTGTCGCCACCAACAACGTCGCGGAGTATCGCGGTCTCGTCGCGGGCCTGACTGCGGCCCGTGACCTCGGCGCACGCGAGGTGGATGTCCGGATGGACTCCAAGCTCGTCGTCGAGCAGATGTCCGGGCGCTGGAAGATCAAGCACCCGGACATGATTCCGCTCGCCGAGCAGGCGCGGACGCTGGCGGGATCGTTCGAGCGGGTCACGTACTCGTGGATCCCGCGCGCCGAGAACTCCCACGCCGACCGGCTCGCGAACGAGGCGATGGACGGGGAGGACGCGATCACCTCCGGTGCCGTCGCCGAGGCCATCGAGGAATCCGCGCCGGAGTCGGCCGCGGCCACCGCTCCCGGCTGGACCGGAGCGGTGGGTGCCCCCACTCGGATGCTGTTGCTGCGGCACGGCCAGACCGAGCTGTCCGTCGAACGGCGGTACTCGGGCCGCGGCAATCCGGAACTCACGGCGTTCGGCCGGTCACAGGCACGGTCCGCGGCGGCACGCATCGCCGAGCGCGGCGCGATCGCCGCCGTCGTGTCGTCGCCGCTCGGACGGGCGCGCGAGACGGCCGACGCGGCCGCCCGCGCACTGGGGCTACCGGTCACGGTGCACGAGGGGCTCACCGAGACGGACTTCGGCAAGTGGGAGGGCCTGACGTTCGGCGAGGCCGCCGAACGGGACCCCGACCTGCATCGCCGGTGGCTGTCGGACACGTCGGTGTGCCCGCCCGAGGGCGAGAGCTTCGACGAGGTCCGGTCCCGGATCGAGCGGGTACGCGACGAGCTCACCGCGTCGTACGCGGGGGCGAACATCCTGGTGGTCACGCACGTGACGCCGATCAAGACGCTGCTGCAACTGGCGCTCGACGTGGGTCCGTCGTTGCTGTACCGCCTGCACCTGGATCTGGCGTCGCTGAGCATCGCGGAGTTCTATCCGGACGGTGGCTCGTCGGTGCGGCTGGTCAACGATACGTCGCATCTGTAGGTCCGTCGTCGTGTCGCGGCAGCGCGACGCCCAGGAACACCAGTACGACGCCGGCGAGCAGATGCAGCCAGTTCCCGACGGTGTCGATCGGCATGAAGTTCGACGCAGTCTCGGCGTCGATGACCAATCCGTACACCGCGAGCATCGCCGACAGGAATCCGGCGCCGATGAGAAACATCTCGGCGGAGGCCAGTGTGCGGGACATCGCCAGGCCGACGGCGCCGGCCGCGATGTGCGCGAGGTTGTGCAGGATCGACACCTCCACGATGCCGAGCAGTTGCGCGTCGGTCCCGGGGCCGGCCCAGGTGATGCCGCCGACGTCGGACGTGATACCCGGAACGAACCCGACGATGCCTATCGACAGGATGAACGCGGCGACGACCGTCGCCGCCAGTTGAGTCGTGGTCCGGGCCAAGCCCTCGGACTCGTCCATGACAATCGCTCCTCCGGCGGCCGCGATCTTCCGCGGCCGGTGTCGTCGATCGTGGCCCCATTGTCCGCCGATTCCGTCGCCGGTGGTGCCCGGTTGGAGTCGATGCCCGGTATGGGCGTACCCTTCCTCGTTGTGAACGCCCTGCTGACCTGTCGCCGCTACGTCGACAACTGTCTGCAGGCGAGCGCGGTCTGTCACGCCTGACACCCCGGTAGACATCTCCAGTCCCGGGACGACTCGTTCCACCGAGTCCTCCGTGCGTCCCCTTCGGTCGCGCGCGCGTCGTGCGCCGCCGTCTCCACATCTCCACCCGAAAGGCCCTCATGTCGGCCCCCACCCTCGACGCGCCCCGGCGCTCCCTGCCCAAGTGGGCAACCTCCTTCGGCCCGCAGATCGTCGCCGGTCTGATCCTCGGTGTCGTCATCGGGCTGATCGCCCGGTCCATGCCCGACGCCGCCGACGGCAACGAGAACTGGCTCGTCGGCACCGTCAAGACCATCGGTTCCAGCTACGTCGCCCTCCTCACCGTGGCGGTGATCCCGCTGATCTTCACCGCGATCGTCAGCTCCATCGCGAATCTGCGGAACGTCGCGAACGCCGCGCGGCTCGCGGTGCAGACGCTGCTGTGGTTCGCGATCACCGCGTTCGTCGCGGTTCTCGTCGGAATCGTCGTCGGCCTGGTCATGCAGCCCGGTGCGAACACCACGGTGGACGCGACGACGGCCTCCGAGCCCAAGAGTTCCGGATCGTGGTGGGCATTCCTCACCGGTCTGGTGCCGCAGAACTTCCTCGGCCTCGGTGCCCGGACCACCGTCACCGGTGACGCCGCCTCCGGCTTCTCGGCGACCACGTCGCTCAGCTTCAACGTGCTGCAGTTGCTCGTCGTCGCGATCGCGATCGGCATCGCCGCCCTCAAGGTGGGCGAGAAGGCCGAGCCGTTCCTGAACTTCAATGCCGCGCTGCTCGCGATCGTGCAGAAGGTGCTGTGGTGGATCATCCGCCTCGCACCGATCGGCACCGCGGCACTGATCGCCAAGGCCGTCGCCACCTACGGCTGGGATGCGATCGGTCAGCTCGGAGTGTTCACCGTCGCCGTGTACATCGGCCTGGCGATCGTGTTCTTCGTCGTGTACCCGATCATCATCCGCATGCACGGGCTGTCGGTGAAGAACTTCTACTCCGGTGTGTGGCCCGCCACCCAGCTCGGGTTCGTCTCCCGCTCGTCGATCGGCACCCTGCCGCTCACCGAGCGGGTCACCGAGCGCAATCTGGGCGTGCCGCGCGAGTACGCGTCGTTCGCGGTGCCGCTGGGTGCGACCACCAAGATGGACGGCTGCGCCGCGGTGTACCCGGCGATCGCGGCGATCTTCGTCGCCCAGTTCTACGGGATCGAGCTGAGCGTCACCGACTACGTGCTCATCGTCGTCGTCTCCGTGATCGGTTCCGCCGCCACCGCCGGCACCACCGGCGCCACGGTGATGCTCACGCTGACGCTGTCGACACTGGGTCTGCCGCTGGCCGGTGTGGGCCTGCTGCTCGCGGTCGAGCCGATCGTCGACATGGGCCGCACCGCGCTCAACGTCACGGGCCAGGCGTTGGTCCCGACGATCGTGTCCAAGCGCGAGAAGATCCTGAACGAGGAGCTGTACAACGCGCCCCGCCAGGGCGATCCGTTCGCGGACGAGTCCCTCGAACCGACCCGGAGCTGACAGTCACGGCGCCTACAGCACCGCCCACAGTGCTGTGACCGCGCCGAGGATCGTCAGTGGGGTGGTGACCAGCCCGAGCTGGGTGAACAGGCCGAGCTCGGGCCGGTAGCCGTTTCCGGTGCAAACGCGGCGCCACAGCATCGTCGCGAGTGACCCGACATATGGACGAACGTGAGGCCGGTGGCCGCGAAGGCGATGAGGTTCGTCAGATCCGACACCGGCAGCAGCGTCGACGCAGAGTTGGCGAGGTGCGCGGTCGCATACGCGTGCGGCCGGACCGGCATCCGCAAGGCCCCGGCCGCCCGGATCACCACCGGGGTCAGCAGCACCACCGTCGCGTCCAGGGCTCAGCACCGCGGTGGTGACGGCCGCCGTCGCGAACACGAGTGCCAGCAGTCGCCGCGGACCCCTACGTCCGCCGTGGGTGAGAACGGCGGAGAGCCCCGAGAACACACCCAGCGCGTCGGCCAGGTGAGCGAGGACCAGGATCACGGCGAGGAAGCCGACGGTCGGTGCCAGCGTAACGATCTCGCTCCACGCCTGCTGTGGCGTGACCACCCCGAGGACGATCGCCAGCAGGGCAGCAGGTGTCGCGACGACGATCTCCGGCAGACCGTGCGGCCGCACGATCGCGGAAGATCAGCACGGCGGCCACGAGCGTCGCCGCTGCGAGCGTCGCCGCGGTCACTTCAGCAGTTTCACCAGGGTTCGCAGGTTGCGAGTGGTGGTGACCGCCTTCAGTTTCGGCTTGTCGGTGTTCTTGCCGAAGCTGCTCTTCAGCGTCATCCCGCGCTCGACTTCCCAGTACAGGACGCCGTCGCCGCCGCGGATCTGCTCGACCGCCGGATCGAGGTCGGTGTGTGCCGCGAGAAGACCCGCGAGCACCGTCGGCTCCGCCGTGAACATCACGTACGGATGCCACCCGTCGTGCTCGGGGTCGAACGGGTAGGACGCAACGATTCGGGCCAAGGTTTCGGTGCTCAGCACGAACACCCACGCCTCGTAGCCGAATGCGGCGCGCAACGCAGCCTCGATATCCGACTCGAGCGCCGGGATGTCGGTCGAGTCGCTGGAGAACAGCACGTTCCCGGACGCCAGCACGGTCTTGACGTCGTCGAAGCCCAACTCGGTGAACACCCGGCTCAGATCCGCCATCTTGATGTTGATACCGCCGACATTGATGCCTCGCAGCAGCGACACGTATCGGGTCATGTCCGGGACCCTAACGCGGCATTCCGACACCGCCGGTTCGGACCCGGCCCGGCGACCCAGTAGTCTTACCGTGCGGACGAGTTGGCCGGGCGGCCGCGGCGACGGGAACCGACATCCTCGAGGTGTCAGGCCCGGTGCCGAGGAAAGTCCGGACTCCACAGAGCAGGGCGGTTGCTAACGGCAACCCGAGGTGACTCGCGGGACAGTGCCACAGAAAACAGACCGCCGATGCAGCTGTGTCCTCGTGACACAGCGATCGGTGAGGGTGAAAAGGTGCGGTAAGAGCGCACCAGCGCCTCAGGTGACTGGGGTGGCTAGGTAAACCCCGCCCGGAGCAAGGTTGAAGGCCGCACCGGTGTCCTCCGGGATATGGTGCGGCTGCGCAGGTGTTCGAGGGCTGCTCGCCCGAGCCTGCGGGTGAACCGCTCGAGGTACCCGGCAACGGTGTGCCCAGATGGATGGTCGCCACCCGGCGCTCGCGTCGGGGACAGGATCCGGCTTACACGCCAACTCGTCCGCCCGAATCACACAACGAGAAAGGCCCCCGGCGATGCCGGGGGCCTTTCTCGTGGTCTGCGGGTACTACGCCTCGATGCCGCTGAGCGGGTTGATCATCAGCAGCTTGGCCCAGTATTCGGCGCCCGTCTTACCGAGGACGGGGAGGAGCGTATCGAAGAGGATGTAGGACATGCGGGGCTCCGATCTTTGACGCAGCGCGTCGATGGTTCGGTGACGCGGTGCGTCGACGAGAATGCGCGGTACGCGCAGAGATTAGCAGTCTGAGCGTCGATGTCACAGACCTACGCCCCATCGCTCGTGTTGTGATGGTGACGACGCCGCGTCCGGGGCACACTGAGGACATGAGTGACGACGACCAGCAGTGGTATTTCAGCCCGTCCGACGGCTCGGTGAGTCAGGGCAAGGCGAGCAACGTCTTCGACCGGATGGGGCCGTATCCCGACCGCGAGAGCGCCGAACGCGCGTTGCAGATCGCCGCCGAACGCAACAAGGCGGCCGACGACTCCGACGCCGAGTGGAACGACTGAACGGAAGCCCGCGGCCGGTCGGGATGGCCCGGGTCATCGCGCACGGCGTCGACTTCGACGCGGTGCGAGCCGAATTCGCGCTCCGGGACGGATTCTCGGCGGCCGTGCTGGCGGAGGCGGCCGCCGCCGTGGACACGCGTGCCGGCGACCGGGAGGACCGGACCGACCTCGCGTTCGTGACGATCGACCCACCGGGGTCGATGGATCTCGACCAGGCACTGCACCTCGAGCGCAGCGGCGACGGCTTCGTGCTGCACTACGCGATTGCCGACGTGGCCGCGGTGGTGCGTCCGGCCGGCGCACTGGACCGCGAGACGCGTGATCGCGGCCAGACCTTCTATCTCCCCGACGGTTCGGTGCCGCTGCATCCGCGGACACTTTCGGAGGACGCGGCGAGTCTGCTGCCCGACGTCGTGCGTCCCGCGGTGTTGTGGCGGATCGAGCTGGACGAGCACGCCGAACCGGTCCGGGTGGCGGTCACGCGGGCGTCGGTGCGGTCGGTCGCCCGCTTCGACTACGCCACGGTGCAGGCGCATTCCGAGGAGGGGACACTGCATCCGTCGATCGCCGCCCTGCCCGCGTTCGGCAGGCTGCGGGCGGTCGCCGCGACGGCGCGCGGCGCGATCGAACTGCGACTGCCCGAGCAGCGAGTGGTGCGTCACGGCAACGGCTGGCGGGTCGAGATCGAGCCACGCACCGAGGCCGACGACTGGAACGCCGAGGTGTCGTTGCTGACCGGGATGTGCGCCGCGCGACTGATGCTCGACGCCGGTGTCGGGTTGCTGCGGACGATGCCGCCGCCCGCGACGCGCGCGGTGGAGTCGCTGCGGCGCACCGCAAGTGCGCTCGGCGTCGCCTGGGCCGACGGTGCCCGGGTGGGCGAGGTGCTCGCCGGGCTCGACCCGAACGCCGCGGCGTCGCTGGTGATGATGACCGAGGCGACCTCGCTGATGCGCGGCGCCGACTACATGGCGTTCGACGGCGAACTTCCCGACGTGGTGGCGCATTCCGGGATCGGTGGACCCTACGCGCACGTCACCGCGCCGCTGCGCCGTCTGTCGGACCGGTTCACCACCGAGGTGTGCCTGGCGGTCTCGGCGGGGGAGCCGGTGCCGGAGTGGGTTCGGGAGGCGTTGCCGACGCTGCCCGCGCTGATGCGGGCGTCGGACACCCGCGCGGGCAAGGTCGACCGGGCGTGCGTGGACCTCACCGAGGCGACGCTGTTGGCGGGCCGGGTCGGTGAGGTGTTCGACGCGACCGTGCTGCGCGCCGCGGGGGACAAGCGGGGAGCGGAGGTGTTCGTGCCCGCGGTGTCGGTCATCGCGAAGTGCGCGGGCGACACCGCCGAGGGCGACGAGGTGAAGGTGCGACTGGTGGCCGCCGACGTCGCGGGGCGGTCGGTGCAGTTCGCCTTTCCCGCCTAGATCACGTCCCGAACTCGAGCCTGCGGTGGGCCTTCTCGATCGCCTTGACGAGCCGGGGTAGCTCGCTCGTGGTTCGGGCCGCGCGGGATTCCTCTCCGGCGTACAGGAGTCCGTAGGTGAAGGTGTCCTCGTCGTCGATGCGCGCCTGCGCGACGGCATCGATGATCCAGCCGCGCGCGAGGACGCCGTCCTGATGGTCCCCGAGCATCGACTGCAGGGCCTTGGCCGCCGATCCGAGGTCCGCGGCGGACGGCTCGGCTGTCGCGACCGCCTCCGCGGCATAGCGCAGCTTCTTGGCGCGCTTGCGGACCCGGTGCAGGGCGGGCCCGAGATCCGTGCCGTCCTCGCGCTGCAGCGCCCGAACGTTCTTCGCCGCCTTCCGCAGCTGCCGGTACGCCTTGTCGAGGCCGTCGCGCAGCGTCGGATCCGTCGGCGCCGGTGCGCCTCCGGTGGTGACCTCGTCGAGCAGAGCGCACAGCGCCGCGTAGCGGGGACGGGTGAACTCCTCGACGGCGTCGGCGTGGGCCGCGCGGTACAGGTCCTCCTGGGTCCCGACCAGTCGCTGGTGGACCGAGCCGACCACCAGATCGGCGGGCTCGGCGTCGATCAGTTCGCAGAACCGGGCCGCGAGCACCTCCGCGTCGCGGGCCTTCCCGAGAACCGATCCGAGCCACCGTAGTTCGGATCGGGCGTCGGCGGTCGCGTCCGGGGGAAAGGCGTCACGATAGGTGCCCAGCAGGCTGCGCAGCCGGCGCGCGGACACCCGCATCTGGTGCACGGAGTCGTCCGCATCCTCCCGGACGTCGGCGGCGAGTGACACCAACCGCTCGTAGTGGCCCCGTGCCGCGGGGACGATCACGTCGGTGACGGTACTGCCGGAGCCGTGCTTCCGTGCTGCCACGATTCAGGTCTACCAGTGCACGCAGGTTCAGTCGAGGACCGAAACCGTCAGCCGCGGAAGCGGTCCGTCGCCTGCACCAGGTGATGTGTGATCCCGGGCTCGGCGGCCGCGTGTCCGGCGTCGTCGACGATGTGCAGTTCCGATGCCGGCCACGCCCGGTGCAGTTCCCACGCGCTGGTCGCGGGGCACACCACGTCGTAGCGGCCCTGCACGATCACCCCGGGTATCGAAGCGATGCTGCCGGCGTCGCGGAGCAGCTGCGACTCGTCGATGAAGCCTGCATTGCGGAAGTAGTGGTTCTCGATCCGCGCGAACGCCAGCGCGAACCGCGGCTCGGACGTCTCGGCGACCCGTTCCGGCTTGGGCAGCAACGAGCTGGTCGCGCCCTCCCAGCTCGACCATGCGATCGCCGCACGCAGCGCGGTGTCCGGGTCGTCGGAGTGCAGCAGCCGGTGGTAGGCCTCCACCAGGTCGTCGCCGCGCTCGGCGACCGGCACCGGCGCGAGGAATTCCTCCCACCGCTCCGGGAACATGTGCCCGGCGCCGCCGTTGTAGTACCAGTCGATCTCGCTGCGGCGCAGCAGGAAGATGCCGCGCAGCACCAGCTCGGTGACGCGCCGCGGGAACCGCTGGGCATACGTGAGTGCCAGCGTCGAACCCCAGGACCCGCCGAACACCTGCCACCGCTCGACGCCGAGATGCTCACGCAACGACTCGATGTCGGCGACGAGGCGGCCGGTGGTGTTCGCCGACAGGTCCGCCCCGTCGGCGACGTGCGGGGTGGAGCGGCCGCAGCCCCGCTGATCGAACAGCACGATCCGATAGGCGTCGGGGTCGAAGAACCGCCGGTGGGCCGGGTCGGTGCCGCCACCGGGCCCGCCGTGCAGGAACACCACCGGCTTGCCGTGCGGGTTCCCGCTCACCTCCCAGTACACGAGCTGGCCGTCACCGACGGAGAGAAAACCGGTCTCGTGCGGGACGATCTCGGGGTACAGGGTGCGCACGTCGATCAGAACCCGATCAGCCCGGCCGCGAGCGAGGGCAGCTCGAGCGCGTACAGCGCCCCGTCCCGCACCTGCGGGCACTGCGCGGTGGTGATCGCGTCGATCCGATCGCGATCACCCGCGAGCTCGATCAGGTTCATCCCGTTGGAGGTGGCCCACGTCACGACGACGGTGTTGAGGCCGCCCTTCCCGATGGTCGGGGTGTACGTGCGCCAGCTCTGCAGCTGCGCGTCGATGTCCGAGCACAGCTGTGCGGCCTGCTCGGCCGTCACGCCTGCGACGGCACCGCCGCTCGCGTCCGAATTCCCGGAGGTCGTCGGTGGCGTCTTCGACGCCGACGTCGACTCCGCGGTATGGGCACTCTGCCCAGGCGTCGGGGACTCGGTGCTGCTGCACCCGCCGATCAGCGCGGCCACGGCAACGGTCGCGGCGACGGTGGCGACGAGACGTCCTCGGCGTTGGAGCATGGTGCACCTGAGCTTTCTGTCGGGGCCGGCTCGCGGGGAGCCCGGAATGTCGAGTGTGCCAAACATCGGGGGCCCCGGCCGATTTCTCGACCGGGGCCCCCGATGTCGGAGCCGGAACGCGGTGGCGTCAGAAGCTGTGCTCGGGACCGGGGAACGTCCCGGCACCGACTTCGGCGGCGTACGCCGTGGCTGCGTCACGCAGGGCGCCGCCGACCTCGCCGAAGCGCTTGACGAACTTGGCGGTCTTGCCGCTGGTGAAGCCCGCCATGTCCTGCCACACCAGGACCTGCGCGTCGCACTCGTGACCCGCACCGATGCCGACGGTCGGGATCGTGAGCTTGCGGGTGACCTGACCGGCGAGCTCGGCGGGCACCATTTCCATGACGACGGAGAACGCGCCGGCCTCCTGCACCGCGATGGCGTCCGCGACGAGCTGCTCGGCGCCGTCCCCACGGCCCTGCACGCGGAAGCCGCCGAGGCTGTTGACCGACTGGGGGGTGAAGCCGATGTGCGCCTGGACCGGGATCCCGGCCGCGGTGAGCGCCGCGATCTGCGGGGCAACGCGCTCGCCGCCCTCGAGCTTGACGGCGTGCGCCTGGCCTTCCTTCATGAACCGGAAGGCGGTCTCGAGTGCCTGCTGCGGTGACGCCTCGTACGTGCCGAACGGGAGATCGGCGATGACGAGGGCGTGCGGTGCGCCGCGGACGACACCGCGCACGAGCGGAAGCATCTCGTCGATCGTGACTGGAACGGTGGTGTCGTAGCCGTAGACGACGTTGGCGGCCGAGTCGCCGACGAGCAGGACGGGAATTCCGGCCTCCTCGAAGAGGCGGGCACTGGAGTAGTCGTAGGCGGTCAGTTCGGCCCAGCGGGTGCCCTCGGCCTTCATCGCCTGCAGGTGATGGATCCGGGTCTTGCGCTTGGGGGTGTCGGAGGATGTCGAGCTGGTTGAGCCGTACGGAGCGGTCTCGGACATCGTTGTCCCTTTCTCGCCTCGAGGCCCGCCTGTGCGGGTCCCCGGGTTGGGTGATGACGCCTTCAGTCTGCCACCGCGACCGGGGCCCACGAAGTGCGGTTCCAGTGCAGTTCGTCACATCGGAGTGTGTGCCGTGGGCGTGCGCACAGGGCGCCTCGGATGCGGTGTGTCCTGGGCGTTCGACCGGGCGTGGCACGATCGGAGGTATGCGGACCGGACGCCGAACCCTGCTCGTCGCCACGATCGCGGCGGTGACCGTCTCGGCCGTCGGCTGCACGACGGAACCGTCGAGCGGCACCGTCTCCGGCACCCCGGTCGCAGCCGAGGCGGGTCAGGCGGGCGCGGGGGCCGTTCCTCCGGGCCTCGAATCGTTCTACACCCAGCAGATTGCCTGGGGCTCGTGCGACGGTTTCGCGACCGACGGCGGCGAACTGAGCCCGACACTCGAGTGCGCGAGGGTCACCGTGCCCCTCGACTACGGCAATCCGGGCGGCGACACCGCCCAGATCGCGATCTCGCGGTCGGGCGCGACCGGTGCGCGGCTGGGGTCGCTGCTGGTCAATCCGGGAGGTCCCGGGGCATCGGGGCTGAGCACGGCGTCCGTCGCCGACGGCACCGAGGTGGCCGAACGCTTCGACGTCATCGGGTTCGATCCGCGGGGCGTCGGAGCGTCCACCCCGCAGGTGCGGTGTCAGACCCCGCAGGAGACCGACGCCGAGCGCCGGGAGCCGAACGTCGACATGAGTCCGGCGGGTATCGCGCGGGCCGAGGACGAGAACCGCCTCTACGCGGCGCGGTGTGCGGAACGGTCCGGGATTCCGCTGCTCGCGCACGTGGGAACCCGCGAGGTGGTCCGCGACATGGACGTCATCCGCTCGGTGCTCGGCGACCCCCAGTTGAACTACCTCGGTTTCTCGTACGGCACCCGCATCGGCACGGCGTACGCGGAGACTTTCCCCGGCAACGTGCGCGCGATGGTGCTCGACGGTGCGCTCGATCCGGAGCAGGATCCGGTCGAGGAAGTGGTGTTGCAGGGCGCCGGCTTCCAGCAGGCGTTCGACGGGTTCGCCGCCGACTGCGCACGATCGGCGGAATGCCCGTTGGGGGCCGACCCCAGCCTGGCCGACGCCCGGTTCCGGGCGTTGGTCGACCCGCTGGTGGATCGCCCGGCGGCGACCACCGACCCGCGCGGCCTGAGCTACGACGACGCGATCACCGGCGTGCAGCAGGCTCTGTACTCGCCGAGCCTGTGGCGGCCGTTGCGTGCCGGGCTGACGGAACTCGCCGCGGGGCGCGGGGACGAGCTGCTGCTGCTCGCCGACATGTACGAGGGCCGTCTGGACGACGGCAGCTACTCGAACCTCGAGGACGCGTTCAACGCGGTCCGCTGCGTCGACGATCCGCCGGTCACCGATCGGGCGATCGAGGGCGAGGCCGACATGCGGTACCGGCAGGCTGCGCCGTTCCTCGACGACGGTCGCGGTACCGGCAACGCCCCGCTCGACGTGTGCGCGTTCTGGCCGGTGCCGAACACGGGTGCGCCGCACACGATCGACCCGGCGGCACTCGCGGGCCTGCCGACGGTGGTCGTGGTCTCGACCACCGAGGACCCGGCGACGCCCTACCAGGCGGGCGTGAATCTGGCCAAGCAGCTCGACGGTGCGCTGATCACGTACCGCGGGACCCAGCACACCGCGGTGTTCGACGGCGTCGGCTGCGTCGACGACCCGGTCTCGGCGTACTTCGTCGACCTCACCGTTCCCGACCCGGACCTGACGTGTTGAGCCGGCCGGACGAGACCGATTTCACGATGTAACACAGATTTAACGCGGTTTGCTTAGTCTCGCGGACATGGATCGCCAAAAGGAGTTCGTGCTTCGCACCCTCGAAGAGCGCGATATTCGGTTCGTGCGGTTGTGGTTCACCGACGTGCTCGGGTACCTCAAATCGGTGGCGATCGCGCCCGCGGAACTGGAGGGTGCCTTCGAGGAGGGCATCGGATTCGACGGCTCGGCGATCGAGGGCTTCTCCCGCGTCTCGGAGGCCGACACCGTCGCCAAGCCGGACGCGTCGACGTTCCAGATCCTGCCGTGGGCGCACAAGGACGGCGCGCAGCACTCCGCGCGCATGTTCTGCGACATCGCGATGCCCGACGGCACGCCGTCGTGGGCCGACCCGCGGCACGTGCTGCGCCGTCAGCTGAGCAAGGCCAGCGACCTCGGATTCTCGTGCTACGTGCACCCCGAGATCGAGTTCTTCCTGCTCGAGAACGGGCCGATCGACGGCACCCCGCCGGTGCCCGCCGACAGCGGCGGCTACTTCGACCAGGCCGTGCACGACCGCGCGCCGAACTTCCGGCGCCACGCGATCGACGCGCTCGAGTCGATGGGCATTTCGGTGGAGTTCAGCCACCACGAGGCCGCGCCCGGCCAGCAGGAGATCGACCTGCGCTACGCGGACGCGCTGTCGATGGCCGACAACGTGATGACGTTCCGGTACGTCGTCAAGGAGGTCGCGATCGACGAGGGCGTGCGGGCGTCGTTCATGCCGAAGCCGTTCAGCGATCAGGCCGGCTCGGCGATGCACACGCACATGAGCCTGTTCGAGGGCGACACCAACGCGTTCCACAACCCGGACGATCCGATGCAGTTGTCGGCGACCGGCAAGGCGTTCATCGCCGGCATCCTCGAGCACGCCAACGAGATCAGTGCCGTCACCAACCAGTGGGTCAACTCCTACAAGCGTCTGGTGCACGGCGGCGAGGCGCCCACCGCGGCCACGTGGGGGCCGTCGAACCGTTCGGCGCTGATCCGGGTTCCGATGTACACGCCCAACAAGGCGTCCTCGCGTCGCGTCGAGATCCGTAGCCCCGATTCGGCGTGCAACCCCTACCTGGCGTTCGCGGTGCTGCTCGCGGCCGGTCTGCGCGGCATCGAGAAGGGGTACGAGCTGCCCGCCGAGGCCGAGGACGACGTGTGGTCGCTGACCAACGCCGAGCGTCGGGCCATGGGCTACAAGTCGCTGCCCGGCAGCCTCCAGGAGGCGCTGATCGAGATGGAGAAGTCCGAGCTGGTGGCGGAGGCTCTGGGTGAGCACGTCTTCGACTTCTTCCTCCGCAACAAGCGCCGCGAGTGGGAGGACTACCGCAGCCAGGTGACGCCGTTCGAACTGAAGACGTACCTGGGCCTTTAGAACGGCCCACCCGAACCGTCCGATCCCCGAAGAGGTGACACGCGTGCCCTGTCCGGTCAGTCCACGTTCCGATCGTGACGACATCTGGGTGGGGGTGATCCGGTGAAGCCTCCGTACGCCCGCTCGGCGGTGCCCGGCGCGGGTCGGCTGGGCCTGGTCGAGCCGACCGCCCCGGACGAGCTGAAGGCGCTGGGCTGGTCCACCATCGACGGCGTGGAACTGCTGTGGTCGCTGTCGCGGGCCGCGAACGCGGACCTGGCACTGCGGACGCTGGTACGGCTGCAGGAGAGCCTGGGCGACGGGTGGACCGAGCTCGACGCTGCGTTGCACACCGACAAGGGTCTGCGTGGCAGGCTGCTGGGGCTGATCGGCGCCTCCAGCGCGTTCGGCGATCACCTCGTCGCCCACCCGACGTCGTGGAAGCTGCTCGCCGGTGACGTGACGCTGCCGTCGAAGGACGAGCTGACCCGGCGCCTGCTGGCGAGTGTCGGCGCGGTGCCCGAGACCGGCCCCAACGCGTCGTCGATGTTCTATCGTGCTGCCATTACCGGGCCCGAAGCGGTTGCGGCCCTGCGGGATTGCTACCGCAATCAGATGATGGTCCTGGCCGCGGCGGACCTCGCCGCGACGGTGGAGAACGAGCCGGTGGTCCCATACCAGACCGTGGGGCACCAGCTCTCGGACATGGCGGACGCGGCACTGACGGCGGCACTGTCGGTGGCCGTGGCCGCGGTGTGCCCGGACGAGCCGTGTCCGGTCCGGATCGCAGTGATCGCGATGGGCAAGTGCGGTGCGCGCGAACTGAACTACGTCAGCGACGTCGATGTCGTGTTCGTGGCCGAGCCGTCCAACGCAGTGTCGAGCCGTATCGCCGGCGAGATGATGCGCATCGGATCGTCGGCCTTCTTCGAGGTGGACGCGGCGCTGCGTCCGGAGGGCAAGCGCGGTGAGCTGGTCCGAACCCTCGACTCGCACGTCGCCTACTACAAGCGGTGGGCCAAGACATGGGAGTTCCAGGCACTGCTCAAGGCCCGGCCCATGACCGGCGACCTCGCGCTGGGCAGGCAGTACACCGACGCGCTGGGCCCCATGGTGTGGACGGCGGCCGAGCGTGAGGACTTCGTGCCCGAGGTGCAGGCGATGCGTCGCCGGGTGGAGGACTCGGTGCCTCCGGAACTGCGCGAGCGGGAGCTCAAGCTGGGTCGCGGCAGCCTCCGCGACGTCGAGTTCGCCGTCCAGCTCCTGCAATTGGTGCACGGCCGCGCCGACACGTCGCTGCGGGTCAAGAGCACCGTCGATGCCCTGACCGCGCTCGCGGCCGGCGGCTACGTCGGGCGCGACGACGCCGCGAACCTGACCGCGTCGTACGAGTTCCTGCGCCTGCTCGAGCACCGGCTGCAGTTGCAGAAGCTCAAGCGCACGCACACGCTGCCGCCGCCGGAGGACGAGGAGGCGCTGCGCTGGCTCGCCCGCGCCGCACACATGCGACCGGACGGCCGCAACGACGCGCTCGGTGTGCTGGGCGCCGAGATCAAGCGCAACTCGCACCGGGTGCGGCGGCTGCACGCCAAGCTGTTCTACCGGCCGCTGCTCGAGTCGGTCGCCCGGATCGACAAGGAGGCGCTGCGGCTGAGCCCCGATGCCGCGGTCCGCCAGTTGGCGGCCCTCGGTTACTCGGCGCCGGAGAACGCGCTCGGTCACCTGACCGCACTCACCGGCGGTGCCTCCCGTAAGGGGCGCATCCAGGCGCTGCTGTTGCCGACTTTGCTCGAATGGCTCAGTGACACGCCGGATCCCGATGCGGGCCTGTTGGCCTACCGGCGCCTGTCGGACGCGCTCGTGGACGCGACGTGGTTCCTGCGTCTGCTGCGCGACGAGGCGTCGGTGGCGCAGCGACTGATGACGGTGCTCGGCTCGTCCGCCTACATCCCGGACCTGCTGATCAAGGCGCCCGACGTGATCCGGCTGTTCGCGGACGGTCCCTCCGGTCCGCGTCTGCTCGACCCCCGCCCCGAGGACGTCGCGCGGGGCATCCTGTCGTCGTCCTCGCGGTACGTCGACCCCGCCCGTGCGGTCGGGGCGGCGCGATCGCTGCGCCGCTACGAACTGGCGCGGATCGCGAGCGCCGACATCCTCGGCATGCTCGACGTCCCGCAGGTGTGCCGGGCGCTGTCGTCGGTGTGGGCGGCCGTGCTCAATGCGTCGCTCGCGGCCGTCATCCGGTCGAGCGAGGCCGAGACCGGCGCGCCCGCACCCGCGACCTTTGCCGTGATCGGCATGGGCCGGCTCGGCGGCGGCGAACTGGGCTACGGCTCGGACGCCGACGTGCTGTTCGTGTGCGAGCCCCGCGAGGGCGTCGACGAGACCCGGGCGGTCAAGTGGGCCAACATCGTCGGTGACCGCGTCCGGACCCTGCTCGGCGCGGCCAGTACCGATCCGCCGCTCGAGGTGGACATCGGTCTGCGGCCCGAGGGGCGGAGCGGCCCACTGGTGCGGACTCTGACGTCGTACGAGGCGTACTACGCGCAGTGGGCCCAGGCGTGGGAGGTCCAGGCGCTGCTGCGGGCTCATGCCGTCGCGGGCGACGCCGATCTGGGCCTGCGGTTCCTGCACATGATCGACAAGACTCGCTACCCGGAGGGCGGCGTCTCCGAGCAGGCGGTGCGCGAGATCCGTCGCATCAAGGCGCGTGTCGACTCCGAACGCCTCCCGCGCGGGGCGGATCCGGCCACCCACACCAAGCTCGGCCGCGGGGGCCTCGCCGACATCGAATGGACGGTGCAGCTGATCCAGTTGCGGCACGCCCACGAGATCCAGTCGCTGCACAACACCTCGACACTCGAGACGCTCGACGCGATCGGCGCGGCGGAACTGTTGAGCGAGACCGATATCGAGTTGCTGCGCGACGCGTGGCTCACCGCGACCAAGGCGCGCAACGCGCTGGTGCTGGTGCGCGGCAAGCCGACCGATCAACTGCCCGGACCGGGCAAGGTCCTCGCGGCCGTCGCGCAGGTGGCCGGCTGGCCGGGCGGCGACGCCAACGAGTTCCTCGACAACTACCTGCGCGTCACCCGGCGCGCCAAGGCCGTGGTGCAGCGCGTGTTCGGAGGGGAGTGACGTGAGCTCGGAGGTATCGGTCGTCGAGGGCGGCCGCCCCATCGTCTACACGTTCGACGACCTGATGAAGTATCACGGCCCGAACGCGCCGGGCGGAGTCGCGCACGCGTTCAAGGTGCGGTGTCGTGCGCTGCCGCTGCTGGCCGGCGGGGTGCCGATCGAGCGTCGCGAGGTGGAGATCGCCACGGCGCACGGGGGACCGGGTGTGCGGGACACGTTCGAGATGGTGACGCGCGCGGTCACCGGCGGCCGGTACGTCGTGGACCCCGATCTTGCCCGGCCGGAGCGGGGAAACACCCTGGCCGACTACGTCTTCCGGCTCACCTATCGCGGAAACTCGGTGCCGGTTCAGGTGCGTGAGGGCTTCGTCGTCGACGAGTTCATCGAACTCGTGAACAAGAGCGGTCGCACCGACGCCGACGAGGCGCGGCTGGTCGTGCTCGAGCAGGAGATGACGGACCGTCTGCCGGCGGTGCCGGCGACCGAGGTGTACGACGTCGACTGACGGCACCCTCCGTGTGACACCCCTGTCACTCCCCGCGTGACAGCTGAAGGGCCCCTTCGGCTCCTGCGAGCGCATGAAGGGACCCTTCAGCCACCTCAGTCAGCTGCCGGTGTTGTCCAGCCAGCGCAGCAGCGCGTAGAGGAAGCGCGTGGACCCCGGCATGAAGTTGTTGCCGTGGTGGTACGTCGGGTCGAGCGTGGTCGCGATGATCCGGCCCGACGTGGTGGCGGTGTCCTCGAACAGCATCATGCCGGCGTCGCGCAGGTCGCCCTTCTCGTCCGGCTCCTCCGACACCAGCAGCGGCACGACGTCCGCATCGGTGTGCAGCAGGCCGTGGTGGTGCCAGATCACCGACTTGGTCGAAAGGTATTCCCACGCCTCGTGTTCGGGGCTGCGGGTGCGGATCAGCGGATCCTCGCCCTCGAGCCACCACCAGAAGTTGGTGGGCCGCGCCGTCCACGAAACCGCCGGCAACCACGTGTGCGCGGCGTTCTCACCCAGCACCACGAGCGTGCCGCCGCGCTCGGCCACCGCGAGAATCTGCGCGGTGTGCCTGCGGAGCAGTTCGGGGTGCAGGCGGTCGGCAAGGATGACGGCGTCGAACGCGTCGAGATCGCCGTCGGCGAGATCCGCGAGATACAGGAAATCGGGCTGGTGGGCGATCACCGCCGGATCCTTCAGCGTCTGCAGGTGGAAGTGGGATCCGCCGTGCACGAGTGCGAGTCGGCGGCGCGAGCGGGGCGCGCGGTCGGTGCGGGCGAAGGGTTCGATGGCCGGTTCGATGGTGGTCATGCCTGTGCCTCCTGCTGGGCCAGCCACGTCAGCAGCTGCGGGAAGATGCGCGCGGAGGTGTTCGGATCCTCCTGGTAGACGGCCAGATCGATGCCGCCGTGGACCAGCACCTGACCGGCGCCGAGCGGGTACACGTAGTCGACGGGCAGCGCGTGGCGGCCGATGCGGTTGGTGACCACGGCGCCGTCGGGCAGCTTCTGGCTGTAGCCGCGGCCGTAGAAGCCGGACACGCCGCGCCGGAAGCTGACGTCGGCGGGGTCCACCCCCTCCCACACAGGGTGTGGGTCGCCGGCGGTGATCGCGAGATCCTTCGGACCGGAGTACTGCAGCTTGCGCCACTGACCGAGGCCGGGGAGGAAATCCGTCAGTGGATGGCCCATGATCGCGATCCGGCCACCGGCAGTGACGAAGTCGTCGAGCACGTCGCGGCGGCGCTCGAGGAAGATCTGGTCGCAGTTGCCGTTGACCAGCAGGCCGCGGACACCGTCGAGGTTCAGGATGTCGAGCTCGTACAGGTCGACCTGCTGCACCCGGCGTGCGGCGGTGGTGCCGCCGGACATGCCGGTGTTCGTGCCCATCACCAGGTGCAGAACCGGTGGAAGTGACTGCGGTGCAGTCGAGTCGAGAGTCATCGTGACGCCTTCTGGAGGGTGGCCAGGGATTCGGTGGCCGTGAATGTGTCGAAACGGGTGTAGAGGACGGTGCGCGGGGCGCCGCGGTCGTCGACGGTGGCGCTCACCACCTCGATGCCGTACAGCTCGGTGAGCATGGCGTCGGTGACCAGTTCGGTGACGGGACCGACACGGATGTCCTCGGACGAACGCATCACGATCGCGCGCCCGCCGAGATGCAGCGCGTGGTCGGGGTGATGGGTCGTGAGGAGGATTCCCATGCCGTCGGCAGCCAGGTCGCGCAACAATTCCAGCACCCGGGCCTGATTACGCAGGTCCAGGGCGGACACCGGTTCGTCGAGGATCATGAATGCGGCGTCCGACGCCAGTGCCCGCGCGATCAGCACGAGCTGGCGCTGGCCGCCGGACAGTTCGGCGAAGCTGCGCTGCGCGAGGTCGGCGATCCCGACCCGGTCGAGGACCTCGCGGGTGCGGGCGATGTCGGCGCGGCCAGGCGTCGCGAACGCCGACACCTTCTTCGCCCGGCCCATGAGGACCATGTCGAACACCGAGTACGCGAAGCTCGACAGGCTGGCCTGCGGGACGTAGCCGATGGCGGTGTCGCGCTCGACGCTGCCCTCGCGTAGCGGGGTCAGCCCGGCGATGCACCGCAGCAGCGTCGTCTTGCCCTGACCGTTGGGTCCGAGGATCGACGTGATGCCATCGTCGACTCGCAGGTTCGCGTGGCGGAACACCCAGTCGCGCCGCGGGTAGTGGAATCCGGCGTCCCGCAATTCGAGTCGGGCATTGCTCTCAAGCATCGATGAAGGCCTGTCTACGCGAATTCCGAAGCAGCAGAACGAACACCGGAGCGCCGATGATCGCGGTGAGAATGCCGAGCGGAATCTCGCCGGAGCTCACGGTGCGCGAGAGCGTGTCGATGATCGTCAGGTACGCGGCACCGAGGACGAACGTCGTCGGCATCGAGATCCGGTGATCCGGGCCGACCCACAGCCGGGCGATGTGCGGGACCACCAGGCCCACCCAGCCGATCACGCCCGACACGGCGACCGCGCCGGCGGTCATGAGCGCCACCATCGTCAGGAGCACGCCCCGCAGCCGTCCCGGGTTCACCCCGAGCGAGGCGGCGTCGTCGTCGCCGAGCGAGAGGATGTTGATCCGCCACCGTAGGCCGATGATGACGGCGGAACCGGCGAGGATGGGCACCGCCGCGATCAGTACCTTCGCCATGTCCGCGGTGGCCAGGGAACCCATGAGCCAGAACACGATCGACGGTAGGGTCGAGTAGGGGTCGGCGACGTACGTGATGAACGAGACCAGTGCCGAGAAGAACGCACTGGTGACGACGCCGCCGAGGACGATCATCAGGATCGCGCCGCCGGACCGGGTTCGTCCGATCAGCAGCACCATGCCGAGCGCCACGAGTCCGAACAGAAACGCGCCCCCGACGAGGAAGGTCGACCCCAGCCCGAACATCAAGGCCAGCACTCCACCGAACGACGCACCCGAGGAGACACCCAGGATCTGCGGGCTGACCAGCGGGTTGCGGAAGGCGGCCTGCAGTGCGGCACCGCCGAGCGCGAGGCCGCCGCCGACGAGCATGCCGAGCAGCACCCGCGGAAGCCGCACGCCCAGTACGACGTTGGACTCGGCGTCGGTCCAGGTGCGGGGGAGCGAGACCACCTCGTTGATCAGGATGCGCGCGACCTCGTTGACCGGGACCGTGTAGCGGCCGACGGACAGCGAGATCAGCCCGACCGCGACGATCCCGACGGTCAGGACCACCGGGACCAGAATGTGCGACGACCGTCGCCGCTGCTGCTCGGTGGCGGTGTCAAGCACGGAAGGCGTCATAGCCGGCGCTTTCCGAGTTGGCCGGCATGTGCAGGATGCGGTCGACGTCCGCGTCGGTGACGTCGTACGCGTACAGCGTGCGGTACGTCTCCCGGATCCGCTCGCGCAGTTCGTGGTTCACGTCGGGGAAGAACACCGAGCTCACCCACAGCCACATCAGGTTGGCCTCGTTGGACGGCGGATCCCACGAGAATCCGCCGATCGGTGCCTTGTAGACCCGCTCGTTCTTCACCGCCGAGAGCGACGCCCACTTGGGGTCGGCGTAGATGTCGGCGGGGGTAGTCGGCTCGAAGTTGCCGAGGATCAGGATCTCCGGGTCCCAGCCGAGCACCTGCTCGCGGGTGACGCCCAGGCTCGATCCGCTGCCGGCGCCCGACGCGACGTTCGTGCCGCCCGCGAGCTTGATCCAGAAGTCCATGTAGCTGTTGTCGGCGCCGACCTTGATCTCCGGTGCGTTGTACAGGTACATCGCGCGCGGGGCGGTGGCGGCGTGAGCCGCGGCGGTCTTCTCGACCAGCGCGCGGTCGTCCGCCATCTTCGCGAGCACCGCGTCGGCTTCGGCCTTCTTGCCGAGCAGGTCACCGAAGATCGTGATCCAGGCCTCGAGGTCCTCCTGCGTGCCGTACTTGAGCAGGATCACCTTCAGGCCGGCGTTGCGCAGCGGCGCGACGATGTCGTCACCCTTGTCGCCCCACTGGATCACGACGTCCGGGTTCAGCGTCAGGATGTGCTCGACGTTCGGCACGAAGTCGTTGCCCGCCACCACCGGGGTGTCGAGGAACTGCGGGAACATCGTGCCCAGCATGCCCTTCGAGGCCATCGAGATCGCGACCTGGTTGACGCCGACGTTGCGAGCGGCGGACTGGTCGGCCCCGATGATCATCGACGGGACCGGAATGATCGTCGACGCGATCCGTCCGACGGGGGTGTCGAAGGTGACGGTGTTCTGGTATTGGTCCACGATCGTGATCGGGCCACCGGTGGTGGTGGTCTGGGCCGCGTCGGACACGGCCTCGCGGCTCGAGCACGCGGTGATGCCGAGCGCGCCGAGGGCGAGCGCTGCGACCCCCATCGAGCGCATGAGGTCTCGGCGCGTGAGCGCGGCGGTCGGATTCAGAGGGCGGGGAGGGGTCGACATGAGGCTCCGAAAGGCAAAGGCAGAGATGCTCTGGCGCGGTGGCCGTTCACGAACGGCAGCAACCATCCGGGCCGGACGGTTAGGTGAGCATACAATAACTAAGGTAAGCGTAACCTGTGTGGGACCTCGATGTCCCGCCGCGCGCGGCCCGGCGCGAGTTGATCCGCAACGACGACGCGGCATCCGGCGGGGTCACCATCGGATGCCGCGTGAGTGGTCGCGGGTCGGTCGTTCCTGTCGGGTCAGGACATCTTGGCGATCACCGATTCTGCGTAGTGCTCGAGGTTCGCGATCTTCCGATCCAGTGGCTCGAGGTCGGGCGCGACCTCGTACGAGTTCCGGAAGCCCACGATCACGTCGGTGACGCCCGTGTCCTCGAGTCGCCTGACGCCGTCGACCGTGAACGCGTCCGCCGACGCGACGTGGATCTCGAAGGGGGTGTCCGCCTTGCCCTCGGCGGCGCGCAGTTTCTGCAGCGTGTCCAGCATGCGATCGAGTTCCGCGGGGTCGCCGCCGGCGTGCGTCCACCCGTCGCCACGCACGACGGCCCGGCGCAGTGCTGCACCGCTGTGCCCACCGATCAGGATGGGAATCGGTTGCGTGGGTACCGGATTCAGCTTGATCGACGGCACATCGTAGATCTCGCCGTGGTATTCGAAGTAGCCGCCGCTGGTGAGTCCGCGCACGATGTCGATCGCCTCGTCCGTCCGCCTGCCGCGCCGCTCCCACGGCACACCCATCACCTGGAAGTCCTCGGGCCACGGGCTCACCCCGACACCCAGTCGCAGTCGGTTGTTCGTCAGATATGCGATCGACGCGGCCTGCTTGGCGACGAGCACCGGTGGGCGGATGGGGAGCTTGAGTACGAAGGTCGTGAACCGGAGTGTGCTCGTCGCCGCGCCCAACGCCATCGCGAGGATCATCGCCTCGACGAACGGCTTGTTCTCGAGGAACTCACGGCTCCCGTCGGGTGTGTACGGGTAGACCGAATCGGATTCCTCCGGATAGCAGATGCTGTCCGCGACGGTCATCGAGTCGAATCCGACGCGTTCGGCCGCCTGCGCGAGCGGGACGTAGAAGGCGGGGTCGGTCATGGCCTCTGCGTAAGTGAATCGCACGGTGGGGTTCCTTCGGTCGAGTGGCGGTCGGCGAACCGACACGACGGGCAACGGGCAACGGGCGCAATCGAGCCGGGCCGCGCTGTCCGCTCCTACATGGTGAAGTGGGGCAGATCACATGTCAGCCGCTCTCCCGCTGCGTGGGAAGTCCGATGAGGGCACCGCATCGCTTCACGAGGGTCGCGTGAGGTGGCGGAGACGACGAGGTCCGCGGGCGAAATTGCCCGCGGACCTGAGGTTTCGACGTCGAGGCGGCGCGTCAGCCGTTGGCGAACAGGTGGATCCGCTGTTCGCGGCTGCGCTCGAGATGGGTCCGCATGTGTTCGCGCGCGGCCCGCTCGTCCCGTGCGCGGATGGCCTCGAGGATGTTGCTGTGCTCGGCATTGAGCAGGTCGGGCTCGCCGTAGTTCGACGGCGGCCCGCTGTCGTAGATCCGCAATTGCGTGGTGAGCCGGACCAGGAGCGTCATGATCGTCGTATTGTGCGCGGCCTGCCACAGCGCCTCGTGGAAGCGGAAGTTGTCGGTGCGGACCTCGGCGTCGTCCTTGGCTCCGCAGCAGGAGTTGTGCAACCGGTCGAGGCGAGCCATGTCGAGGTCGGTGTGCCGAATCGCGGCGGCGCCTGCGGCTTCCGATTCGAGGGCGACGCGCGCGGCGTAGATCTCGATGACGTCCTCGGGGGTGCCGGAACGGACGCGGAAGCCGCGTGCTGCGCGTTCGAGCAGGCCGTCGTGCGCCAGCCAGTTCAGTGCCTCGCGGATCGGGGTGCGGGACGCGCCGTACTTCTCACTCAGCTGCGTCTCGTGCAGTGCCGCACCCTGCGGGAACTTGCCGGCGAGGATGTCGGCGCGCAGGTGCAGGTACTGCCTGGACGTCTGATCGGAGCGGCCGGCGGCATCGGAAGGTATGAGCGCGCCGAGTTCCGTCAGGTCGTCCCCGTATGTCATCGGTGCCCCCATCTGTCGTGTTCTGCGTCGGACCCGCTGATTATGCCACTGACGGCAGTCGCATACTTGCGTATACGCATGTCGTCATTTAGGTTCGTGGTCGCTGATCGTCGTAGTGAGGATGTGGAAGTTGCATAGCGCGGTGTGGCCCCTGGTTCAGGCCGAGGAAATTGCTCCCCTTCTGGGGGCGGAGGATGCGCCCGTCGTGCTCGACGTCACGGTCCTGCTCGCACCGGCCCGGTTCGACGGCGACTACCGGCCCGAGTCCGGTGCATCGGTCTGGCGCGAGTCGCACGTACCCGGTTCGCGGCACATCGACCTGCTCACCAGCTTCTCCGACACCACCGACGAGCTGCATTTCAGCCGGCCACCCGTGGACAGGCTCGCGGACGAGCTCGCCGAACTCGGCATCTCGTCCGGCACCGACATCGTTGTCTACGACCAGGGTTCGATGACGTGGGCATCGCGATTCTGGTGGCTGTTGCGCAGCGTCGGCATCCATGCCCGCGTCCTCGACGGCGGACTGGTCCGGTGGCGTGCCGCGGGACTGCCCGTCGAATCCGGCGACGACGTCCCGCCCCGTGCAGTTCTGTCCACCGCGGTGGTGGCCGGGTACCGCCCACTGTGGGTGGACCGGGACGACGTGGTGGCGATCAGCGAGGGTCGGGCCCCCGGCACGCTGGTCTGCGCCCTCGCTCCGGGCCAGTTCTCGGGCGCAGAGAAGACCCGCTACTCCCGTCGCGGGCACATCCCCGGAAGTCGGAACCTGTCGGCGAAGAGCCTGCTCGACGACTCCGGCCGGGTGCGCGGCGTGGACGAGCTACGTGTCCTCGCCTCCGACGCGTTGGCAGGCACCGTCGACCCGCTCGTCGTGTACTGCGGCGGCGGAATCTCGGCGTGTCTGTCCGCGCTCGGCCTGGTGCTCGCCGGATATGACGACATCAAGATCTACGACGGCTCCCTCGAGGAGTGGACCGCCGATTCGACGCTGCCCCTCGTGACACTGCCCGGCGGTGATCAGTGAACCGATGTCGTAGGTCCTGATCCGCGCTCGCCCGAATCACGCCCTCTCCAAGGATTCTTCATGACCGAACCTGTCACCGGCGACCAGCTCGCCGCCGCTCTGGACGCGCTGCGTGCCCAGGTGCCTCTCGTCCACTCGCTCACCAACATCGTCTCCGCGAACTTCCTCACCAACGTCGTGCTCGCGGCGGGCGCCAGCAACGCCCACATCGACAACGCGCACGAGGCGGCCGGTTTCGCACGCATCGCCGGCGGAGTGCTGATCAATCTCGGCACGCCCGATGACGGCACCGCGGCGGCGTTTACGCTCGCAGCGGAGGCTGCGCACGATGCCGGTACCCCGTGGGTGCTCGATCCCGTCGGCGTCGGTGGACTGCCGTGGCGCAGTGGGCTGGCCGTCGATCTGCTGAAGCATCGGCCCACCGCGATCCGCGGCAACGCGTCCGAGATCATCGCGCTCGCCGGCCTGGGCGGCGACACCCGGGGCGTCGACAGCTCCGACGACCCGGCCGCCGCGGTTCCCGCCGCCGTCGCGCTGCTCGCCCATGCCGACGCGGTCTCGGCGTCCGGTGCGGTCGACCACCTCGTCGGACGGGACCGCGACGGCAACGCGGTCGGTGTCCGCATCGGCGGTGGCAGCGACATGCTGCCGCGGGTGACCTCCACCGGTTGCTCGCTCGGCGGACTGGTCGCGGCCTACCTGGCGGTGGCGCCGACGCCACTGATCGGGCTCGCGGCCGCGCACGCCCACGTCGCGGTCGCGTCCGAGATCGCCGAGGAGAAATCGTCGGGTCCGGGCTCGTTCGCCGTCGCCTACCTCGACGCCCTGAGTTTCGTCGATGCCGCCACCCTCGCAGGTCGCGTTCGCATCGAGTCGATCGACCTGACCGCAATCGCCGTGGAGGCTGGAAACCGATGAGCGTCAAGACTTTCTGGTATCTCACGCAGGCCGACGGTGACTACCCGTGGAGTCCGGGTGGGCTGTATCCGGTGGACGGGCAGCGTCAGATCGAGCTTGCGAAGACCATCGACGACGGTGGATTCGACGGCGCGCTGGTCGCGACGTGGCCCAACGACCCGTTCGTGTCGGCCACGTGGGCGGCGTCGCACACCTCGCGGATGAAGTTCCTCGTCGCGGTGTACGCGAACATGATCCCGGCCCGGTTGCTCGCCGAGAAGGCGCTCACGTTCGACGCGTTCAGCGGCGGGCGCCTGATGATCAACTCGGTCAACGGCCGCGACAACATCCTCACCAAGTACGACATGAACGTCGATCACGACCGCCGCTACGAGTTGGGGGAGCAGTACTGGGCGGACTTCCGCCGGTACTACCGCGAGGGTAGCGAGTCGAACTTCCCGAACACGCCGCTGCGCATCGATCCGCTCGCCGACCATCAGGTGCCGCTGTGGGGTACCGGTGATTCGCCTGCGGGACTGGAGAACTCGGGCAAGGTGCTCGACGCGTACCTCGCGATGCTGCGCGAGACGTCGTTCATCGAGGACAAGTTCGACGGTGCACGCAGGGCGGCGGCCGCGGCCGGTCGCGAGTTCACCGACTTCGGTGCGCTGTCCGGCGTCATCGTCCGCGCGACCCGCGACGAGGCGATGGAGCGGTTCCGGTCGCTGTTCGAGAAGGCCGGAATCGACCAGATCGGCGACGTCTTGGACAAGGCCGTGCGCCGGCGTACCGGTGGGCAGCAAGATCTGCGCACCTTCACCGCGCGGGACGCCCAGCGGCAGGGGTGGGTCGATACCATCGTCGCCGGCAAGATCCCCGAACCCGACGACCTGTACCTCGGCGACGGCCTGTACGCGGGCATCACCGCGTGGTCACCGCTGGACATCTTCGCGACCGGATCCTCGGCGGTGTACTACGTGGGCGCGCCGGACGAGATCACCGGTCACGTCCGGACCCTGCGGCAGCGCACCGGGCTGACCGGCCTGATCCTCGCCGGCTGGCCGCTGCTCGACGAGGCGAAGCAGGTCGCCGAGCACCTGATTCCGCGGTTCGCCGACATCGACTGATCGAAATCGCACGCCACGGGAGGCCACGCGTCGCGTGGCCTCCCGTCGTCGTTGACGTGGTCGGGGCATGCGAGAACAGTGAGAACTGGTTCGTTCCGCACGACCGCTGGAGGTATCCGATGGTCACCGCCGCACTGCTGGTCCGCGTCGAGGCGAAACGCGGCAAGGAAACCGAGGTGGCGCAGTTTCTCGAGAGCGCGCTGACGCTGGTACAGGAGGAGCCCGACACGACCGCGTGGTTCGCCCTCCGATTCGGACCCGCCACCTTCGGTATCTTCGACGCCTTCCCCGACGACACCGGTCGTCAGGCCCATCTCGCGGGCAAGGTCGCTGCCGCGCTCATGGCGCGGGCCGACGAACTGTTCGTCGGGCACCCCCACATCAGCAAGGTCGACGTCCTGGCGAGCAAGCTCCCGGGCTGACGCCGCACCCGCCGGGTTCCACCACCACCCGGCCCGGTCACCTTCCGCCCGTGTGCCGGCAATGTCCGGTTCCCGGGCCGTTCAGTTCCGCCTGATCTCATCACTGCGCCAAAGCGGCAGATGATGAGGAGTGTGGTGTGATGACTTCGTTGACACGGCGTCAGGCGATGAAGGCGTTTACGGTGGCGGCAGGAACGGCGGCCCTCGGTGCGGGGGCGATCGGCACGGCAGCGTCCGCCGGAGCGTTCCCGTTCCAGGAAGTTCGCGTCCTGTCCATCAATATCTGGCACAGCGGGAGCAAGATCCCCAACGGTCTCGAGCGGGTCGCCGACATCATCGAGTCCACCCGGGCATCGATCGTGCTGCTTTCCGAGTCGGGCGACGCGACAACCGCCCTCGCCGACATGCTCGGTCGGCGGGGCACCCGGTTCCATGCCGCCACGTCGTCGGACACCGGGATCCTGTCCCGGTTCCCGATCGAGGAGACCGCGACGCTGGACTACATGGTCAAGGCGGTCGTGTCGGTGCCGGGCATGCAGATGGCCGTGTACTCGGCGCACCTGCAGTACCGGTGGTACGCGACCTACCTCCCGCGCGGCTACGGCGGCGGGATCCCCAGCCCGGGGGAGTTCTCCGAGTTCGGCTGGAACAAGATGCCCGCTCCCGTCACCGATGCGGCCGCGGTCCAGCGCGTCAACATCGAGTCCGGTCGTCCCGCGGTGATCTCCGCGTTCCTCGACGACGCCGCGCGAGAACAGGAGAAGGGGCGGGCGGTGATCCTCGGTGGCGACTTCAACGAGCCGTCGAACCTGGACTGGACCGAGGAGGCGAAGGACCTGTTCGACCACAACGGCGTCGTGCTGCCGTGGGAGTCGACCCGGCTGCTGCAGGAGGCCGGGTATGTCGACGCCTACCGGCGGATGTACCCGAACCCGGTGACCCATCCAGGCTTCACCTGGCCCGCGAGCAATCCCGACGCCCCGGTCTCCGAGCTCACGTGGGCGCCCGACGCCGACGAGCGGGACCGGATCGACTACGTCTTCGCCGGCAGGAACACCCGCCTGCGTCTCGTCTCCGCCGGCATCGTCGGACCGCGGGAGACGATCGTCCGCAACGAACGGGTCGCCGAGAACACGCAGGACAAGTTCGTCGACTCGCCGCTGCCGTGGCCCACCGATCACAAGGCCGTGCTGGCGACCTACCGGTGCCTGCCGGCGCTCGGTGGATCCGCCTCCTGACCGACCGATTCCCGCCCGGCGACTACGTAACGGCGCTGTGATGACCCCCGTCACAGCGCCGTTACGGCTCCGAGGGTGACCGGCGACACACGTAGTCCGAGGCGTATGTGCTGGTCAGAGGGGTGTTTCGGGGCGCGTAGGTAGCCGGGTGTCGAAACAGGTACCCATGCGGGTAGATCTACCGGTGTATCGATCCGGTAACGACGGAACTCTGGGTTGTGCCCGAACACCGATGCCAGACCAAGTGTCGGACCACAGCAAGACTCGGAGGACCCTCGAATGGCCCTGAAGAACACCCGCCTGACCCGTACCACCCGCGGCCTGCTGCTCGGCGCCGTCGCCGCCGGCGCCATCATGATCCCCGCCGCTCCCGCTATGGCGCAGCCGTTCACGGCGCCCAGCTGGGGCAGCAGCTCGGTCGAGGTCACCCCGGTCGCCGGCTCGACCGGCCAGGCCGCCGCGAACGCCGCCCAGTCCAAGGTCGGCTCGCCCTACGTGTGGGGCGCCACCGGCCCGAACTCGTTCGACTGCTCCGGGCTCATCCAGTGGTCCTACAAGCAGGCCGGCAAGTCGGTTCCGCGAACCAGCTACGACCAGGTCTCAGGCGGCACCCCCGTCTCCAAGTCGAACCTGCAGCCCGGTGACGTCATCGGCTTCTACGGCTCGGACCACGTCGGCATCTACATCGGCAACGGCAGCGTCGTCCACGCGCCCACCGAGGGTGACGTCGTCAAGGTCTCGCCCGTCGACTCCATGCCCTTCTCCGGCGCGAGCCGCTACTGAGCCACCGGCTCGGCACCTACGCGAACGAGCCCGTCACTCCAGTTCGGAGTGGCGGGCTCGTCGCTGTCCGAAGCCCGTCCTACGAGGTGATCGCGGGCAGCTGGACGACCTGCCCGGCATAGGCGAGTCCGGCACCGAAGCCGAGTAGCAGCGCGGTGTCGCCGGGGCGGGCCTCTCCGGAACGCAGGAGCTGTTCCATGGCCATCGGAATCGACGCCGCACTGGTGTTGCCGCTTTCGGCAATGTCGCGAGCGACAGCGACGGTGTCGGGTAGTCCCAGCGTCCGGACCAAGGCGTCGGTGATGCGACTGTTCGCCTGGTGTGGCACGAAGGCGTCCAGGTCGTCGGCAATGACACCTGCCTTCTCCAGAGCGTCGCGGCACGCCTTCTCCAGGAAGGTGATCGCCCAACGGAAGACGGCCTGACCGTCCATCCGGATGTACGGCCGCTGGGTGCTGCCACCTTCGGCTTCGGCTGCCGCGACCTCGGCGAAGTACTGCTTGAAATCCTTGTCCTGCTTGATCGCCGCGGTCTGGCTTCCGTCCGAACCCCACGCGACCGGACCGATCCCCTCGGAGTCGGACGGTCCGACCAGGACTGCGCCCGCGCCGTCGGCGAAAATGAACGCGCACGTCCGGTCCGTCGGATCGAGCAGGTCGGACAGCCGCTCCACACCGATCACCAGGACATGACGGGCCTGCCCTGCACGGACGAGACTCGCGGCGTTGCCGAGCGCGTAGCAGAAGCCGGCACAGCCGGCGGAGACGTCGTAGGCGGCGGTGTCGTGCATACCGAGTTCGGTTGCCACCACCGCCGCAGCCGACGGCCCGAGCACCATCTGCGACGAGGTGGCCAGCACGACAGCGTCGATCTGCTCGGCCACCAGACCCGCCGCGGCGAGCGCGTCGAGGGCGGCCGCAACACTCATCGAGACGATGGTCTCGTCAGGCTCGGCCCAGCCACGGGCCGCGATGCCGGAACGGGTCCGGATCCACTCGTCGGAGGAGTCGATGCGATCGACGATCTCGGAGTTCGGCACGACGCGTCGGGGCCGGTACACGCCGAGGCCCAGTAGGGCCGCGTGGGTGACGGGATTTGCGGTGGCGATGGGGGCAGGCACGGCATCCTCTCCATGTGGACCGATCGGCTCACATGGTTCAGATCTAACACGAACCGGATCGTCGTCGACCGGTTCTGGGCCCGATACAGACGAGTCGACCCGCTCGGCGATCGGTCGAGTGATCGCCGAGCGGGTCGACTCGGGAAGTGCTGCCGACGAGCTGCGGCCGTGATGCGGGTGGCGTCACGTAGCGCAGCAGGTCAGCGCGCTGTACGACTCAGCAGTCGTAGTACAGCGAGAATTCGTACGGATGCGGACGCAGGTTGACCGGGGCGATCTCCTGCTCGCGCTTGATCGCGATCCAGGTCTCGATCAGGTCGGACGTGAAGACGCCACCCTCGGTCAGGTAGTCGTGATCCTGCTCGAGGCGATCGATGACCGTGCTCAGGCTGGTGGGGGCCTGCGGGATGTTGCGGGCCTCCTCCGGCGGGAGCTCGTAGAGGTCCTTGTCGACCGGAGCCATCGGCTCGATCTTGTTCTTGATGCCGTCCAGGCCGGCCATCATCTGAGCCGCGAAGTTCAGGTACGGGTTGCCCGAGGAGTCCGGCGCGCGGAACTCGATGCGCTTGGCCTTGGGGTTGTTGCCCGTGATCGGGATGCGAACCGCGGCGGAGCGGTTGCGCTGGCTGTACACCAGGTTGATGGGGGCCTCGTAGCCCGGAACCAGACGGTGGTACGAGTTGATCGTCGGGTTCGTGAACGCCAGCAGCGACGGCGCGTGGTGCAGGATGCCGCCGATGTACCAGCGAGCCAGGTCCGACAGGCCCGCGTAGCCGGCCTCGTCGTGGAACAGCGGCTTGCCGTCCTTCCACAGCGACTGGTGCACGTGCATGCCCGAGCCGTTGTCGCCGAACAGCGGCTTCGGCATGAAGGTGGCCGACTTGCCGTACTGCCAGCAGGTGTTCTTCACGATGTACTTGAACAGCTGCAGGTCGTCGGCAGCGGCGAGCAGCGTGTTGAACTTGTAGTTGATCTCCTGCTGGCCGCCGGTGCCCACCTCGTGGTGGCCGCGCTCGAGCTCGAAGCCGGCATTGGTGAGGTTGGTCGAGATCGCGTCACGCAGGTCGACGTAGTGGTCGTACGGTGCGACGGGGAAGTAGCCACCCTTGGCGCGGACCTTGTAACCGAGGTTCGGGCTGCCGTCGGCGTTGACCTCGGCACCGGTGTTCCACGCGCCCGAGATCGAGTCCAGCTCGTAGAACGCGCCGTTCATCGCCGAGTCGTAACGGACCGAGTCGAAGATGTAGAACTCGGCCTCGGCACCGAAGAATGCGGTGTCGGCGATGCCGGTGCTGATCAGGTACTCCTCGGCCTTGCGGGCGACGTTGCGCGGGTCGCGGCTGTAGGCCTCACGGGTGAAGGGGTCGTGGACGAAGAAGTCCATGTTCAGCGTGCGCGCCTTGCGGAACGGATCGATCCGTGCCGTCGAGACGTCGGGCAGCAGCATCATGTCGGACTCGTGGATCGACTGGAAGCCGCGGACCGAGGAGCCGTCGAACGCGAGGCCGTCCTCGAACACGTCCTGGTTGAACGCGGATGCGGGGATGGAGAAGTGCTGCTGAACGCCGGGCAGGTCGCTGAATCGGATGTCCACGTACTCGACTTCTTGGTCGGCGATGTACTTGATGACCTCTTCGGCCGTGGTGAAAGCCACGTTGGTGCTCCTTCAGTCGGTTACCTGCCGGTTGGGTTTCGGCGGTTTCGTCGAGGCAAGACGGTAGAGAGCCGGTGTTGCCCGTTAATCAAGCCTATGTTTCGCGGGTGTTACACGTCGGCGTTCGCTGACGTACGCACGGCGAATGTGACCAGATACACCGGTCCCGGATGTGACGAGCGGCACCGATCCGGCGACGGCCCGCCGGTATCCGCACGTCGACGCCTATCCTGGACGGCATGTCACGTATGACCGGCTCCTGGCTCTCCGGACCTTCCGCGGCTCTTCCCGAGAATCAGACGCAGGCGCAGGCCTACCGCGGTGAACTGCTGGGGTTGCCGGCCGACGGACCCGGTGCTCTGACCTCGATCGGCCGCCGTCTCGCGGCACTGGCGATCGACTGGTTCACCGCGGCCGGCGTCGTCCTGCTGCTGATCGGTGAGGCTCCCCTCGAGAACTCCCTCGTCGGCACCTACACGCTGATGCTGTGGTTCGCGGTCGGCGTCGTGTGCGTCTCGCTGTTCTCGTTCACCCCGGGTCAGTACATGATGGGACTGCAGGTGGCCCGCGTCGATGCTCCGGTACGCGTCGGCTTCCTGCGTGCCCTGGCCCGGCAGGCCCTCATCGTGTTCATCGCGCCCGCCGTCATCACCGACATCGACGGCCGCGGCATGCACGACCGCGCCACCGGCACCGCGCTCGTCCGCACCCGCTGAGCGGCCTTCCCGCCGGAACCACCCCTGAAACACCGAATGTCACATCGGTTCAGCTGGCCTGAACCGATGTGACATTCGGTCACACGGGGGAGGGTGTCAGCGACGACGGATCGTGCGCTGCATGCCCTTCATCTTCGCGCCGGGCGGCAGCGGGCCCTTGGGCAGCGCCGAACCGCTGCGGCTGCCGAGGGCGGCGAGACGCGACTCGATGGAGTCCATCCGCTTGGTGTCGATGTTGCGCGGCAGCTTGTTCAGGTGCTTGGTCAGCTGGGACAGCGGAACCTGGCCCTCCTCGTTGCCGACGATGAAGTCGTAGATCGGGGTGTCGCCGACCAGTCGCGCGGTCTTCTTCTTCTCCTGCGCGAGCAGTCCCTTGACGCGCTGCGGCGAACCCTCGGCGACCAGGATCACGCCGGGGCGGCCGATCACGCGGTGCACAGCGTCGAGCTGGGTGGTGCCGGTGACCGCGTTCGTCACGCGCCACGAGCCCTGCATGTTCTCGAGCGCCCACGCGGCCGCGCCGGCCTGTCCCTCGGCCTTGCCGTAGACGGTCTTCTGGACACGCTTGCCGAAGATGATGAAGCCGAGCAGGACACCGATGAGGATGCCGATCGGCAGCAGGAACCATTGGATCCCGAAGATGAGGCCGATCAGGAAGAACACGACGGCGCTGAGCACCAGCGCGCCGATCAGCAGCGGCAGCAGCAGCTTGTCTTCCTTGCGCTGCATCTGGAACGCCTGCCAGAGCTGAGTCCGACGTTCCTTCGACGCCTGCTTGCGGGCCGCCTTCGCCGCAGCCTTCGCTTCCTTGCTTGGTTTGCCCGCTTTTCCGGACTTACTGCCGTTCGCCATACCTCACAGGATACGACCCTCACCGCGCCCGACTCCGCGCGCGGTGAGGGGACCGAGCACGTCAGGCGCGGGCGGCGAGGCGCTCGAGGACCGAGCTGGCCTCCTGCGAGGCGCTACCCGCCTCGGCGAGGTGGGCCTGGCCCTCGGGAAGAGCGCGACCGTGGTGCGCCATCGCCTGCGCGTACAGGCGACCGGCGCGGTACGACGAACGCACCAGCGGACCGGCCATCACGCCGGCGAATCCGATCTCCTCGGCGGCCTTGGAGTGCTCGACGAACTCCTCCGGCTTGACCCAACGTTCGACCGGATGGTGCCGCGGCGACGGGCGCAGGTACTGCGTGATGGTGAGGATGTCGCAGCCGGCCTCGTGCAGATCGACCATGGCTTGCTGCACCTCCTCGGGGGTCTCGCCCATGCCGAGGATCAGGTTCGACTTGGTGACCAGTCCGAAGTCGCGGGCCGCGGTGAGGACACCGAGCGAGCGCTCGTAGCGGAACGCCGGCCGGATCCGCTTGAAGATCCGCGGCACCGTCTCCAGGTTGTGCGCGAGCACCTCCGGGCGGGACTCGAACACCTCGGCCAACAGGTCCGGCTTGCCGTTGAAGTCGGGGACCAGATTCTCGACGCCGGTGCCCGGGTTGAGGGCGTGGATCTGCCGGACCGTCTCCGCGTACAGCCACGCACCACCGTCGGGCAGGTCGTCGCGCGCGACGCCGGTGATCGTGGAGTAGCGCAGCCCCATCGAGCGGACGCTCTCGGCGACCCGACGCGGCTCGTCACGGTCGAGCGCGGTGGGCTTGCCGGTGTCGATCTGGCAGAAATCGCAACGGCGCGTGCACTGTTCGCCACCGATGAGGAACGTCGCCTCCCGGTCCTCCCAGCACTCGTAGATGTTGGGGCAGCCGGCTTCTTCACAGACCGTGTGCAGGCCTTCGTTTTTCACCAAGCCCTTGAGCTCGGTGTACTCCGGACCCATCTTGGCGCGGGTTCGGATCCAGTTGGGCTTGCGTTCGATCGGCGTTTCCGCGTTTCGGATCTCGATGCGGAGAAGCTTCCGTCCTTCTGGGGCGACAGTCACGTGCTCGATGGTACGCCTGACCGATCCGCCGTTCGGGGCTGGGCGGGGGTGCTCAGCCGAACCGGACGGTGGTGAACTCGGGCGTCCGAACTGCGGTGTCGAAACTCACGCGCTCGATGTCGTGGACCGTCAGCGGAAGCTCGCCGTCGAGCGCCGCCATGACCGCGACCGTCACCGCCGGGGTGACGTCGTCGATCGTCACCTCGCGGCCCAGCTCACGCGACAGCGTCGTGACACCGGCGTCCTTGATACCGCACGGCACGATGTTGTCGAACCCGTCCAGGACGGAATTGCAGTTCAGTGCGAAGCCGTGCATCGTCACGCCGCGCTGCACCCGGACGCCGATCGCGGCGACCTTTCGTTCGGGCAGCCAGTTGCCGTCGACCAGGGCTGCGGGCAGCCACACGCCGGAGCGTCCCTCGACGCGTCCGCACGTGATCCCCAGATCGGTGCACACGGTGATGAGCGCCTGCTCGATGCGCCGCACATAGCTGACGACGTCGACAGGCTCGGCAAGCTTGACGATCGGATACCCGACCAGCTGGCCGGGCCCGTGCCACGTGAGCTTGCCGCCGCGATCGACCTCGATCACCGGCGTCCCGTCCACCGGAAGGTCCTCGGGTGCGGTGCGACGGCCGGCGGTGTAGACCGCGGGATGCTCGAGCAGCAACAGGGTGTCGGGGCCGACATCGTCGGCGCGGGTCGTGGCGAGATCGCGCTGGCGATCCCACGCCGCCATGTAGTCGATGCGTCCGAGATGTTCGACGGCCATCGGCTTTGTGCTGAATCGGGCCGATGCGGTGGCACTGCTCATGGACCGAGACGTTACGCCTGCCGTTGCGCTCTGCCGAACCGTGCGGTCCGGCAGGGGAGAGTCAGTGCCCGCACGCGTATGCGAGTGCTTCGTCGATCGTGCTGTGCCGGAACGTGAATCCGGCGTCGCTCAGGGCGGTCGGCACCGCGCGCTGCCCGGACAGCACCGCCTCCTGCGCGAACTCGCCGATCAGCGCGGAGACGGCGAACCCCGGGACCACCCACGGGGCCGGACGATGCAGGGCTGCGCCCAGCGCGGCGTTGAAGCGCCTGTTGGTGACCGGTTCCGGCGCGGACAGGTTCACCGGACCGTGGATGTCGCCGTCGGCGATCACGAACTCGATGGCAGCGACCTCGTCGGGGAGGGAGATCCACGACATGTACTGGCGGCCGCTGCCGAGGCGCCCGCCCAGGCCGAGCGAGTACAGCGGCCGCAACTTCCCGAGCATGCCGCCGGTGGGAGCGAGCACCGTCGCGGTGCGGAGCGACACCGTCCGCACACCGGCGTCGCGGGCGGGGGCCGTCGCGGCCTCCCAGTCCCGGCACACCTCCGCGAGGAATCCGCTGCCTGACGACGCACCCTCGTCGACGACCCGGTCACCGGTATCGCCGTAGTACCCGACCGCGCTGCCGTTGACGAGAACGGGCACCGACGCGTCGGCGACCGCATGGGCGAGGACGTCCGTCGCGGTGAGTCGGCTGTCCCGGATAGCCTGCTTGTAGGCGCCCGACCAGCGTTTGTCCCCGATGCCCGCCCCACACAGGTTGACGACCGCATCGGCGCCGCGCAGGATCTCGGCGTCGACGACGCCGTGCTGCGGATCCCATGCGACCTCGTCGGCCGCCGAGGGACGACGGCGCACCAGTCTCGTCACGTGGTGGCCGCCTGTGCGCAGTGACGCGACGAGCGCCTGCCCGATCATTCCGGACGAGCCGGCGACGACGATTCGCATGGCATTTCTCCTTCGACGGTGACGGGCGGTGACCGAAACACCGAGGGGCACCACTCCTCGCGGAAATGGTGCCCCTGGCTACGACGGGTGTCGCGTGATCGAGATCCGGTGGACCCTACAAGCCCAGATCGGCCTCGAACGACGCCTCTTCGAGGCGCTGCTTGATGGTGGTCAGGAAGCGACCAGCATCGGCGCCGTCGACCAGACGGTGGTCGTAGGTGAGCGGCAGGTAGCACATCGAACGGACGCCGATGGACTCGTTGCCGTTCTCGTCCTGGACCACGACCGGGCGCTTGACGATCGCGCCGGTGCCCAGCATCGCCGCCTGCGGCGGAACCAGGATCGGGGTGTCGAACAGGGCGCCCTGGCTGCCGATGTTGGTGATGGTGAAGGTGCCACCGGACAACTCGTCCGGCTTGAGGCCACCGCTGCGGGCACGCTTGGCGATGTCCGCGATCGCGCGGGCCAGACCGGCGAGCGACAGGTCGCCCGCGTTGTGGATCACCGGGGAGAGCAGGCCCTGCTCGGTGTCCACCGCGATGCCGAGGTGCTCGGCAGCGTGGTAGGTGATCTCCTTGGCGCCCTCGTTGTAGCTCGCGTTCACGTTGGGGTGAACCTTGAGCGCCTCGACGACGGCCTTCGCGAAGAACGGCAGGAACGTCAGGTTGACGCCCTCGCGCTCGGCGAAGTCGGCCTTGGCCTGGGCGCGCAGCGCGGCGATCCGGGTTACGTCTACCTCGAAGGTCTGCGTGAGCTGTGCCGTGCTCTGCAGCGACTCGCGGGTCTTGACGGCCGTGATCTGACGGATCCGGTTGACCTTCTGCGTGGTGCCACGCAGGTGAGCGAGCTCCGGACGCACGCCGGCGGTGGCGGCGGGCGCCGGGGCGGTGGCAGTGGCGGCGGGCGCCGGCGCCGCGGCAGCAGGTGCCTTCGCGGCCTCGGCGGCGGCGAGGACGTCCTGCTTGCGGATGCGTCCACCGACACCGGTGCCGGTGACCTTCGACAGGTCGACATTGTTGTCGGCGGCCAGCTTGCGGACCAGCGGCGTCACGTACGGCGCGTCACCCGACGGTGCAGCGGCCGCCGGGGCGGCAGCAGGTGCGGCCGGTGCCGGAGCCGGTGCAGCAGCGGGCGCCGGAGCCGGAGCGGCGGGGGCCGGGGCGGCGGGGGCCGGGGCGGCGGGGGCCGGAGCCGGAGCAGCCGGTGCGGGGGCCGCGGCGGCGGGTGCACCCGAACCGATGACGGCGAGCTGACCGCCCACGTCGACGGTGTCGTCTTCCTGCGCGCTGATCTCGAGGAGGATGCCGGCGACCGGCGACGGGATCTCGGTGTCGACCTTGTCGGTGGAGACCTCGAGGAGCGGCTCGTCCACGGCGACCTCGTCACCGACGGCCTTGAGCCAGCGGGTGACGGTGCCCTCGGTGACGGACTCGCCCAGCTCCGGCATGGTGACCGGCGTGCCCGACGCGGCATCGGCAGACGGTGCAGCAGCGGGGGCCGCGGCAGGTGCGGGAGCGGCCTCGGCGGCGGGCTCGGGAGCGGGAGCCGCGGCCGGCTCGGCGGCGGCGGGGGCGGCCTCGGCGGCGGGTGCGGGAGCCTCACCGGCGTCGCCGATCACGGCCAGCTCGCCACCGATCTCGACGGTGTCATCCTCCTGCGCGACGATCTTGGTCAGAACGCCGGCGACGGGGGACGGGATCTCGGTGTCGACCTTGTCGGTGGAGACTTCGAGCAAAGGCTCGTCTACTTCGACCGTGTCTCCTTCCTGCTTGAGCCACCGCGTGACAGTTCCCTCGGTGACAGACTCACCCAGGGCTGGCATCTGGACGGAGAAGGCCATTTCTTTTGACTCCTCGACGGTTGTGTTCGGGTTGTTGAGTTTTGTCGACTTGTGGTCGAAAACCATTGTGCTCGAGATGCACGGTTCCTGCGGCGGAGTACGACGTTTCCGAGGCGCCTCACTCCCGTGGTGTGCTGCGCTTCGGACCCGTCGTGCGGCGCGCTGCGCCCATCCTTTCATTGATGCTCGAACCGCGTCCTGCGAGGGGCGGGTCATGTGAATTTCCTCGTCGTCGAGCGCCTCTGCTGGCAAAATCGGACAGATCGTCGCGGGGAGGTCCGCGGCGGGCAGGGAGGAGAGTTCACGTGGGGTTGTTCGACCGATTCACGCGCGGGCGGTCGTCGCGTCCGATGTCCGACGCGGAGTCCGACGCACGCCACCTCGCGGACTGGGCTCGCTCGCACCACGGGGTGGAGGCCTACGTCGAACCCCAGACCACGGTGACGGAGGTGACGGTGGTGCTGGTCGCGGCGGACGGCGAGTGGACCCGCCGCAAGGTCGGCGGCGAACGCGGCGCCCGGCGGCTCGGCGAGGACCTGCACATCCCGGTGTACGACGTCCGCAAGACCGGCTACCCGCAGCGGATGCGCGACTTCGACGCGCGGCGTCGGATCGAGCGCAAGCGGGAGCGCGAACGCGAGCTCTAGGCGGCTGCGCCGCCCGTGCGCACTTCTGGTAGCAGCTACTACCAAAGGCGCGCACGGGCGCGAAGCGCCTATCCGTTGGCGGAGATGTCCTCGAGTACCGAGATCATCGTGCGGACCGGGACACCGGTGCCACCCTTGCCCGTGTAGCCGAAGGGTCCACCGGTGTTGAACGCCGGACCGGCGACGTCGATGTGCGCCCACTGCACGCCCTCGGCGACGAACTCCTTCAGGAACAGGCCGGCCGCGAGCATGCCGCCCCAGCGGTGCGGGGTGACGTTCGCCAGGTCCGCGACGCGGGAGTTGAGGTCGCTCCGCAGTTCGGCGGGCATCGGCATGGGCCACGCGTTCTCGCCGATCTCCTGGGAGATCGCCGCGACGCGGTCGCGGAACTCGTCGGTGCCCAGCACGCCGGGTGTGCGGTTGCCCAATGCCACCATTTGCGCGCCGGTCAGCGTTGCGGTGTCGATCAGGTAGTCGGGTGCATCCTCGCAGGCACGCGCGATCGCGTCGGCCAGGACCAGTCGACCCTCGGCATCGGTGTTGATCACCTCGACGGTGGTGCCGCCGTACTGGGTCAGGACGTCGCCGGGACGCTGCGCAGTGGCCGACGGCATGTTCTCCGCCATCGGCACCCATGCGGTGACGTCGACGGGCAGCTTCAGTTCGGCCGCGAGCACGACGGTCGCGATGACGGCCGCGGCGCCGCCCATGTCTGAGGTCATGTTCTCCATGCCGGCGGCCGGCTTGATGGAGATGCCGCCGGTGTCGAAGGTGATGCCCTTGCCGACCAGTGCGACCTTCTTGACCCCGCGGCGCTTGCCGCTCGCGTACGTCATCTGCACCAGGCGGGGCTGACGGGACGAACCCTTGCCGACGCCGACGATGCCACCGAAGCCGGCCTTGGCGAGCGCCTTCTCGTCGAGGACCTTGACCGTCAGGCCGGCTGCGGTGCCGAGGGTCTTGGCGCGGTCGGCGAACTCGGCCGGGAACAGGTGGCTGGGCGGAGTGTTGACGAACTCGCGGGCCGTCGCGACGGCCTTCGCGATCGCGATCGACCGGGCGAGGACGGCCTTGGGCTCCTTCGCCCGGGGCGACTCGACGAGCAGCTCGACGCGGCCGACCGGCTGCGCATCCGGACCCGGCGCCGACTTGCCCGACTTGAACTCGGTGAACGTGTACGCGCCCAGGAAGAAGCCCTCGGCGGCCGCGCCGAGGTCGACCGAGGACAGCGTCGTCGCGGCGGTGGCCACACCTGACAGCGAACGAGCCGCGACGCCGGCGGACTTGCGGACCTGCTCGGCGTCGATCTTGCCGGCGGCACCGAGGCCGACGGCCAGGACGCTCGCGACCGGCAGTCCGGCCGGAGCCGGGACACGGGTGAGCTCCTCGGCCTTGCCGGTGGCGCCGACAGCCTGCAGGTCGTCGAGCAGCGTGGCCAGCACGTCCTCGTCCACCCCGCTGCCCAGGAGCGCCTCGGGGCCGTCGGAACCGGTGGTGAGACCGATCACGAGTACGTCGACGCGCTTGCCGAGGGAACCGGCGAGCGCGACGTCGGGTCCGAGGGGACGGGTGGGGGAGGATGTTGCGGGCACGGCATCTCCAGAGTGGTTGGTTGCGACTGTCGGGTTGCGACTGTCCGGTTGCGACAGGCCGATGTCGCGGGGAAGTCGACGGCCGAATTCCGATGTTAGTTCGCCGACGGCGTCGGCTAGCGTTGTCCCTCATGAGCGACGCGAGCCTGCTGCAGGGTCCCATCCATTCCGTCCACGTCGACCTCGGTGCCACGTTCGCGCCGTTCGGTGGCTGGGAGATGCCCGTCTCGTACGCCGGCACCGTCGCCGAGCACACCGCGGTCCGGGAATCGGTGGGCCTGTTCGACGTCAGCCACCTCGGCAAGGCGTTGGTGAAGGGCGCGGGCGCGGCCGACTTCGTCAACGCGACGCTCACCGCGGACCTCGCGAAGGTGGGTCCAGGCCTGGCCCAGTACACGTTGTGCTGCACCGAGACAGGCGGCGTCGTCGACGACCTGATCGCGTACTACGTGGCCGACGACGAGGTATTCCTGGTGCCGAACGCGGCGAACACCGCCGAGGTCGTCGCTCGTCTGGCGGCCGCGGCGCCCGCCGGCGTCACCGTCACCGACCAGCATCGCGACTACGGCGTGCTCGCGGTGCAGGGACCGAGGGCGGCGGACGTCCTTGCGGCACTGGGGCTGCCGACCGACATCGAGTACATGGGTTTCGTCGACACCGACTGGAACGGTGTCCCGGTCCGGGTGTGCCGTAGCGGCTACACCGGTGAGCGCGGCTTCGAGGTGCTGCCTCGCTGGGACGACAGCGAGGCCCTGTTCCGCGCACTCGTCGACGCGGTCCGGGCCGAGGGCGGTGAGGTGGCGGGCCTGGGCGCCCGTGACACGCTGCGCACCGAGGCCGGCTACCCGCTGCACGGTCACGAGCTCTCGCTGGACATCTCGCCGTTGCAGGCGCGCTGCGGGTGGGCCATCGGGTGGTCCAAGCCGCAGTTCTGGGGCCGTGAGGCACTCGTCACGGAGAAGGCGGCCGGACCCGTCCGGCGTCTGTGGGGGATCAAGGCCCTCGATCGTGGTGTGCTGCGGCAGGGGCAGACCGTGTCCCTCGACGGCACTCCGATCGGTGAGACGACGTCGGGGACGTTCTCCCCGACGCTGAAGGTGGGAATCGCACTCGCGTTGCTGGACACCGCGACCGCGTTGAAGGCGGGAGACGAGGTCAGCGTCGACGTGCGCGGGCGTAGTCTGCGCTGCGAGGTCGTCACGCCGCCGTTCGTGCCGGTCCACACCAAGTAACGCTCACACCAGAAACTCGGCGAAACTCCGTTAGATAGGATCACGGCTTATGACAGACGGCCTCGAATTCGCGCGCATCCAGCATCCTTCTCCCGCGACCGAAGAGGCGCGGCGCGAGATTCTGGAGGCGCCCGGGTTCGGTCGGTACTTCACCGATCACATGGTGTCGATCATGTACACCGAGGGTCGGGGCTGGCACGACGCCGAGGTGCTGCCGTACGGGCCGATCGAGCTCGATCCGGCCGGCATGGTGCTGCACTACGGGCAGGCGATCTTCGAGGGACTCAAGGCGTACCGCCAGCCGGACGGCGGTATCGCGTCGTTCCGTCTGACGGCCAACGCCGAGCGGTTGCGTCAGTCGGCGCGCCGGCTCGCGATGCCGGAACTGCCGGACGAGTTGTTCGCCGCCTCGATCGACGCGCTGCTCGACGTCGACAGCGACTGGGTGCCCGCCGCCGGCGGCGAGGACTCGCTGTACCTGCGCCCCTTCCTGTTCTCCACCGAGGCCGGACTCGGTGTCCGCCCCGCCAAGGAGTACCGGTACCTGCTGATCGCGTCGCCCGCCGGTGCGTACTTCCCGCGCGGCGTCAAGCCCGTGAGTGTGTGGCTCTCGCGGGAGTACGTTCGCGCCGCACCGGGCGGCACCGGTGCCGCCAAGTTCGCCGGCAACTACGCGGCATCGCTGCTCGCACAGGCGCAGGCCTCCGACGAGGGCTGCGACCAGGTGGTGTGGCTCGACGCGATCGAACGCAAGTACGTCGAGGAGATGGGCGGGATGAACCTGTTCTTCGTCTTCGGCTCCGGTCCCGATGCGCGCCTGGTGACGCCGTCGCTGTCCGGGTCACTGCTTCCGGGCATCACCCGCAACTCGCTGCTGACGCTGGCCACCGACGCCGGCTTCGCAGTGGAGGAGCGCAAGATCAGTACCGACGAGTGGCGCGAGAAGACCGCCTCCGGCGAGATCACCGAGGTGTTCGCGTGCGGTACCGCCGCCGTCATCACGCCGGTCGGCCGGGTCAAGTCCGCCGAGGGAGAGTTCACCATCGCCGACGGCGAACCGGGCAAGATCACGATGGCGCTGCGCGACACCCTCACCGGCATCCAGCGCGGCACCTTCGCCGACACCCACGGCTGGATGACGAAGCTGCGCTGAGCAATCGATCGAACCGACATCGGGCCCTTCCGCTTCGGCGGGAGGGCCCGATCGCGTTCGGCGTCAGCCTCCGAGCAGGAAGCCGATCGCCGTTGCCGAGGCGGTGAATTCCAGTGCGGCGCCGAGCACGTCGCCGTTGATGCCGTCGAATCGGCGGACGCAGTGGCGGACCAGCAGGGTCGCGCCGACGAGGGTCACGACGATCACGACGGGCCCCTGCCACCAGCGCTCGGGAACCGCCCACACGGCCGCGACAGCAAGTGCCAGTCCCCAGAGTCCGATGGCCCACCGGCCCTGCGAGTCGGCGACCAGAGCCCCGAAGCCGCGGGTGCTCGAGGCGGGAACACCACGGCGGCAAGCGATCACGACCGCGACCCGGCCCGCCGCGATGGCCACGAGCACACCCACCCACTGCTGGGCCGCGGCCAGGGTGCCGAACGACAGCGCCTGTACGCCGATCGTCACGACCAGTGCGGCAACACCGAACGGTCCGGCGCCGCCGCTGCGCATCACCTCACGGGCTCGCTCCGGCGCGCCGTAACAGCCGAGGCCGTCCGCGGTGTCGGCCAGTCCGTCGACGTGCATGCCGCGGGTTGCCAGGGCCAGCGCGCCGACGGTCAGCAGTCCGGCGAGTGCGGGATCGAGTCCGGCCCACAGCAGAATCCAGAGCACACCGGCCGCGGCCGCACCGAGCAGCGCCCCGACGACCGGTGCGGCACCGATGGCCTGACGACCCTCGTCGTGGCCGATGTCGTGCGGTCCGCGGACCGGCAGCACCGTCAGCCACGACAGCGCCAGCGACAGGCCGGTCACCGCGGCGCGCACGATCAGTTCGATTCCGTCGGTTCGGTGTCGGTGTCGGTGTTGTTGCTCACGCCGGCCTGGTCGAAGGTGGCCATGTGGGCCAGCGTCGCCACCGCACCCTGCAGGACCGGCAGCGCCGCGACGGCACCGGAACCCTCACCGAGGCGCATGTTCAGGCCGAGGATCGGGTCGAGTCCGAGGTGTCGCAACGCGATCGTGTGGGCGGGTTCGGTGGACCGGTGGCCGGCCACCCACCACTCCCGGGCACCGGGCGCGAGTTCCTCCGCCACCAGCGCCGACGACGTCACGACGAGACCGTCGACGATCACCGGGGTGCGGCGGACCGCGGCCTGCGCAAGGAAACCGGCCATCGCCGCCAGGTCGGCGCCGGACACGGTGCGCAGCAGGCCGACCGCGTCTCGCACGTGGGGCCGGGCGCGGCGCAGGGCGTCGCGGACGGCGGCGGTCTTGCGCATCCAACCGGCGTCGTCGATGCCGGTGCCGCGTCCGACGGCGGCGACCGGTTCGGTGTCGGTGAGGGCGGCGATGAGGACCGTCGCGGGCGTGGTGTTCCCGATGCCCATCTCACCCGCGATCAGCAGATCGGCGCCCGAGTCCACCTCCTCGTCCGCGATCGCGCGGCCCGCGGCGATCGCGCGCAGCGTCTCCTCGTGCGTCATCGCGTCCTCGCGGTCGATCGACCCCGACGAGCGGCGGACCTTGTAGGCGGACACCGACGGATCCGTGTCCGCGTCCACTGCCAGATCCACCACGCGGACCGCGGCGCCGGCGATCGACGCGAGGACGTTGACGGCGGCCCCGCCGTCACGGAAGTTCGCGACCATCTGCGCGGTGACCTCCGGCGGGTACGCCGAGACGCCGCCACGGGCGATGCCGTGGTCGCCGGCGAAGACGACGACACGGGGATTGGCGAAGACGTGCGGCGGGCAGACACCCTGGCAGGCGGCCGCCCACACGGACAGTTCCTCGAGCCGTCCGAGGGATCCGGTCGGCTTGGTCAGCAGCAACTGGCGAGCCTGGGCCTGATCCCGGATCTCCGCGTCCGGCGGGACGGGAGGTTCGAAGTGGGGGGCGGATGGACTCACGAATTCGCTTGTCACGCTAGGCCTTTCATTTGAGCGCCGATCATTTGAGCGTCATGGCGATGCCCGCGACGACGAGGATCACGTCGTCGCACACTGCGGCCAGCCGGGAATTGAGGGCGCCGATCTCGTCGCGGAACAGCCGACCCGAGCGGGTCTCGGGGATCACGCCCAGGCCCACCTCGGGACTCACGAGCAGCAGTCGGCCCGGATACGCGGCGACCGCGCGGACCAGTGCGTCGATGTTCGGTTCGACGGTGCCGCGGGGGGCGTCCCAGGCGTTCGCGTCGTCGAGTTCACCGGTGAGCCACGTACCCAGGTCGTCCACGAGCGTCGGCGGGTGCCGGTCCCGATCGGACAGGACGTCGATCAGGTCGCCGTCGCTGCCGGTCTCGACCGTGGTCCACGACGCCGGACGACGACTGCGGTGCTGGTCGATCCGGGACTCCCAGTCGTGGTCGTCCGGATACCGGCGCGCGGTCGCGACGTACCGCACCGGCGCGTAGGCGTCAGGCGCGTCGAGGTCGTCGAGCAGGCCCTCGGCGTGCGCCGACTTGCCCGACCGGGCGCCGCCGAGGACGAGCGTGCGGCGGGGGCGGGGCGAATCGGGGGAGGGCACGGGGGTAGACGCTACCAATCGACTCGGGCCGGTCCTCGCACTGCGAGGACCGGCCCGATACGGCGTGTGGGTCAGACGGCGTCGCCGGGGCCGACCCGCGGCTTCGGGGCGCGCATCTTGCGGATCTGCGAGGCGCGCACGAACGCGTACCAGCCCAGCTTGAACCCGCCGTCGACGCTGTCGGGGAAGCGCTCGCGCACCTTGTTGTTGATCATACGGCCGAGGAAGTAGCCCTCGCCGGCCATGAACAGCATCATCACCAGCATCGCGAGGGTGACGTAGTTCTGGATGACCGGGCTCAGGAACATCGCCATGATCAGCACCAGCGCGAGCGGCATGAACAAGCCGACCAGATTGCGGCGACTGTCGACGAGGTCGCGGGCGTACCCGCGGACCGGGCCCTTGTCGCGCGGCAGCAGGTACTTGTCCTCGCCGGCGAGCATGCGGGCGCGGCGATCGGCGGAGTCGGCACGACGCTCTGCGGCGGCCGCCTTGCGCTCCTCCTTGGAACCGCGGTTGGCCTTGCGGCGGGCGCGGGCCTCCTTGGCGGTGAGCGGAGCGGGTGCGACGGGGCCGCGGCGCTTGGCCTCGGCCTCGCGGCGCTTGGGTGTCGGGCGGCCCTTGCCGGGGGTCTCGGCCCCGGGGGTGTCGATCGCCTCCGCGGTCGTCGCGGTCGACTCGATGATCTCTCCGGCGACAGCATCATCGCGTTTGTCGGAATTGTCAGAGTCGCCTCGGCGTAGCAGCTTCACGCATCCAGGCTATGGGATAACCGCCGCGCTGGCGAAACCGACCACCTGTGAACCGCCAGGAGCGGCCCCGAAATGCCGAGGTCGGGGGAGCGCCATACACTCCGCAGATGCGTGTGCTGATCGCCCCCGACTCGTTCGGCGAAACCCTCACTGCGGTACAGGCGGCCGCGGCGATGGCATCCGGGTGGGCGACCGCGCGGCCCGACGACGTCGTCGTGCTCGCGCCGCAGTCGGACGGCGGCCCCGGATTCGTGGACGTGATTTCTGCCACCGTCGGGGGAGCAAGGTCCGTTCGGGTCGAAGGACCACTGGGCCGGCCGGTCGACGCGAGCTGGGTCCTCGCCGACGACACCGCGTACATCGAATCGGCGCAGGCCGTCGGGCTGGGGCTGCTCGACGGTCCGCCGTCCCCTCGCAGCGCCCTCGACGCACACAGTCGTGGGGTGGGGCAGTTGATCGCGGCCGCGATCGACGCGGGCGCCCGGCGGATCGTGGTCGGCCTCGGCGGGTCCTGCTGCACCGACGGCGGTCGCGGAATGATCGCCGCGCTGGGCGGTCCGGACGGGGCAGATCTGCGGCTCGCGACGATCGAGCTGGTGGCGGCCACCGACGTCGAGAACCCGCTGCTCGGTGAGCACGGAGCCGCGCGAGTCTTCGGTCCGCAGAAGGGTGCCGACCGCGGCGCCGTCGAGGAACTCGAGCGGCGCAACACCGCATGGGCGGCGGAGCTGGACGCGTCCGGCGCGGGCCCGGTCCGCGACCTGCCGGGGGCGGGTGCGGCCGGAGGCCTGGGCGCGGCGCTCCTCGCGCTCGGTGCTCGTCGCGAACCGGGCGCGGCGATCGTCGCGCAGTGCACCGGACAGGCGCGGCAGCTCGAGGCGGCGGATCTGGTGCTCACCGGTGAGGGCAAGTTCGACCACCAGTCGCTGCGCGGCAAGCTCGTCACCGCGCTCGCCGCCGCAGCGAACCGGACCGGGGTGCCGACTGTCGTGATCGCCGGCCAGGTCGCGGTGGACCGGGACACCGTCCGCGCGGCCGGGATCGTCGCAGCGTTCTCGATCACCGAGTTCGCGGGGTCCGTCGAACGCGCCATGAGCGGAGCCGGCCCCCTGCTCGAGGCATTGACGTCGCGCGTTGCCGACGCTCGGCGGGGTGCGTCGGGGTTCACTCGGATCGGGCCGATACATGAGGAATAGAGGTCCGCAGAGTACCGTTGAAGCGATCACGGGTTTGGCACGAGCGACAGGGAGAGCCCATGACTGTGCAGAACGAGACCGCCACCCACGGCGTCAAGATGACCGAGGCCGCGTCCGCCAAGGCGAAGGCACTACTCGATCAGGAAGGGCGCGACGACCTCGCGCTGCGCATCGCCGTGCAGCCGGGTGGCTGTGCGGGACTGCGCTACCAGCTGTTCTTCGACGACCGGAACCTCGACGGTGACCTGATCGTCGACTTCGGCGGCGTCAACCTCGCGGTCGACCGGATGAGCGCGCCGTACGTCGAGGGCGCCTCGATCGACTTCGTCGACACCATCGAGAAGCAGGGCTTCACGATCGACAACCCCAATGCCACGGGGTCCTGCGCCTGCGGCGACTCCTTCAACTGAGTCCCGAACAACCCTCTCGACGCACTCTGACGCGGAGTCTGCCTTCACCGGCGGGCTCCGCGTCAGACTGCGTTTCCGCCCAACGGGGCCATTCGAGGCCATCCGAGCTGAAAGGCATCCGCGCGTGACAATTGCGGTTACCGGTTCCATCGCCACCGACCACCTGATGCGGTTCCCCGGCCGCTTCGCCGAGCAACTGCTCGCCGACCAGCTAGCGCACATCTCGCTGAGCTTCCTCGTCGACGATCTCGTGATCCGCAGGGGCGGCGTCGGCGGCAACATCGCCTACGCGATGGGTGTGCTCGGGGGCTCGCCGCTGCTGGTCGGTGCCGCCGGTGCCGACTTCGCCGAGTACCGCGCGTGGCTCGAATCCAACGGCGTCGACTGTGGCGGCGTGCGGGTGTCCGAGACGGCGTACACGGCCCGCTTCGTGTGCACCACCGACGAGGACATGGCACAGATCGCGTCGTTCTATCCGGGCGCGATGAGCGAGGCCCGAGACATCGAACTCGCCGCCCTCTCCAAGTCCGCCGGAGGTCTGGACCTGGTGCTGATCGGGGCCAACGATCCCGAGGCGATGGTCCGCCACACCGACGAGTGCCGCCTGCTCGGGATCCCGTTCGCGGCCGACCCGTCGCAGCAGCTCGCCCGCCTGTCCGGCGACGACGCGAAGAAGCTCATCGCCGGTGCCAAGTACCTGTTCACCAACGAGTACGAGTGGGGCCTGCTGCAGCAGAAGACCGGGCTGTCGGAGGAAGAGATCCGCGCCCAGGTCGGGCTGCGCGTCACCACCCTCGGCTCCAAGGGCGTGGAGATCGTCGACAGCGAGGGCAACTGGGTCCGCGTCGGTGTCGTGCCCGAGCGCGGGAAGGTCGACCCGACCGGTGTCGGCGACGCGTTCCGCGCCGGTTTCCTGCTCGCGCACTCCGTCGGTCTGAGCCTCGAGCGGTCCGCGCAGCTCGGCTCCCTGGTGGCCGTCTACGTCCTCGAGACCGTCGGCACGCAGGAGTGGACGTTCCAGCGCGACGACGCGATCAAGCGCCTCACCGAGGCGTACGGCAAGGCCGCGGCCGACGAGATCTCCACGCTGCTCCCGTAAGGCGGCTGCGCCACCCGTGCGCCTTTCTGGTTGCTCCAGCTACCGGAAAGGCGCACGGGCGCGGAGCGCCTACAGGCTGACCGGGTAGACCGGTTCCTGGATCTGCGGCACGATGCGCTTCTCGACGAAGATTCCGTGCCACACCATGAAGCACAGGACCGTCCACAGTCGTCGGCTGTGATCCGACACACCCTCGCGGTGCTCGTTCAGCATCCGGGTGACCGCTGCCTTGTCGAAGATGTGGTCGGTCTGCGATTCGGCGATCTGCAGGTGTGCCCAATCGAACAGTTCCGTGCCGGCGAGCCAGTGCCGCAGCGGCACCGGGAAACCGAGCTTCGCGCGGTGCAGCACGTGCGGCGGCACGATGCCCTCGAGTGCCTGGCGCAGTGCGTACTTCGTCGTCGACTTCGTGATCTTCTGATCCAACGGGACGCGTGACGCGACGTCGAACACCTCGGGATCGAGGAACGGCACCCGCAGCTCGAGCGAGTTCGCCATCGTCATCTTGTCGGCCTTGACCAGGATGTCCCCGCGCAACCACGTGAACAGGTCCAGATGCTGCATGCGCGCCACCGGATCCCAGTCGCGGGACTGCGCGTAGATCGGCGCCGTCACGTCCCGGTGTGTCCACTCCGGGCGGAAGTCGCGCAGCACCGCACGGAGCTGGGCGTCGCTGAAGCTGCGCGCATTGCCGTAGTAGCGCTCCTCGAGGGTCATCGATCCGCGGTGTAGCAGGCTCTTGCCACGCGTGCCCTCGGGAATTCGCTCGGACAGCTTGCCCGCCGCCTTGCGCAGCGCTCCGGGCAGCATCTCGAACGGCTTCAGCGACAGCGGCTCACGGTAGATCGTGTAGCCGCCGAACAGCTCATCCGCGCCCTCGCCCGAGAGGACCACCTTGACGTGCTTGCGGGCCTCCTTCGCAACGAACCACAGCGGCACCAGCGCCGGGTCGGCGACCGGATCGTCCAGGTACCAGATGATCTCGGGGATCGCGGCCGCGAACTCGGCGGGGGAGACCACCTTGACCACGTGCCGGGCGCCGATCGCGGCGGCCGACTCCGCGGCGACGTCGACCTCGGAGTAGCCCTCCCGCTCGAAGCCGGTGGTGAAGGTGATCAGGTTCGGGTTGTGGCGCATCGCCAGCGCCGCGATCGCGGTCGAGTCGATGCCGCCGGAGAGGAACGAGCCCACGGTGACGTCGGCGCGCATGTGCTTGGCGACCGAATCCTCGAGGGCCTCCGCGATCTCGCGGTAGCGGGCCTGCTCGCCGCCGGCGGCGAACGGCACGGCCGGGAACTTCGGCGTGAAGTAGCGGGTCACTTCGGGGGCCGTGCCCGGTGACAGGCGTGCGTAGCAGCCGGACTCGAGTCGACGGATCTGCGCGTGCAGCGTCTCCGGTTCGGGCACGTACTGCAGCACCGTGTAATGCTCGATCGCCCGCGGATCCAGGTCGGTGCCGATACCGATGACGTCCGCCAGCTCGAGCAGGCTCTTCTTCTCGCTGCCGAACGCGGTGCCACCCGTGCCGGTGGCGATGAACAGCGGCTTGATTCCGAACGGGTCGCGCGCAACGAACAGCTCACGGGTCTCGGTGTCCCACACCGCGAAGGCGAACATGCCGCGCAGCCGGCGGACGGCGTCGGCGCCCCAGTAGTGGAACGCGGCGACGATGGCCTCACTGTCGCCCTCGGTGCGGAACCGGGCGTCGTGGTCTTTTGCGAGCTCGGCGCGGATCTCCAGGTAGTTGTAGATCTCCCCGTTGAAGGTCAGCGCATAGCGCTCCGGGTTCTCCGGAGGACCCCACCGCAGCGGCTGGTGCGAGTGCTCGATGTCGATGATCGACAGCCGGTTGAAGCCGAACACCAGGTCGTCGTCGTGCCAGGTGCCGTGTTCGTCGGGCCCGCGATGACGCAGACAGTGCATGGCCGCATCGACGCGCGCGACGGCGTCGTCGCTGGTGCCGTCGGTGGTGAGTAGTCCGAGCAGTCCGCACACGGCGTCCAGTACCTCGATTCAGAGTCGATTGTGGGTAGGGAGTCGGCCTTCCGGAGACGGTCCGATTTTCCCCAGGGAAGTATGCCGCAGTTTCCGTGCCCGGATCGTGCCTGCACCGTCGTCGCGGTCTCCGAACTCAGCTGAATCCCAGGTCGCGCGCGTACGGTGGAGGGTCGATGGTCCTGACTGCAACACGGGTGCCGACCCGACAGTGGAGGATCGACGCCTTTGGTCTACGCTGCGTAGTAATTGGGCCTTCCCTTCGGGTGTGCCCTAGTGGAATTGCGGCGATCAGGAAGGCGTGAACGTGGCGCAAGGTCGGATCCTTCGGCGAGCCGGGCTGGCAGCATCTTTGGGCATAGCTGCCATGCTGTTGTCGGGATGTTCAATCGACAACTCGGTGCTTCGCTTCGGGTGGCCCTCGGGAATTACCCCGCAGGCAGAGCGCATGCGCGAACTCTGGACGTGGTCGGTCATCGCCGCCCTCGTCATGGGTGTCATCGTGTGGGGTCTCACCTTCTGGGTGGTCATCTTCCACCGTAAGAAGAAGAACTCGCCCGAGTTCCCCCGTCAGACGGCATACAACGTGCCGCTGGAGCTGTTCTACACGGCAGTTCCGTTCGTGATCATCGCTGTGCTCTTCTACTTCACCGTGGTCGTGCAGAACTACGTCACGGAGAAGAAGGACAATCCGAACGTCGTCGTCGATGTGACGGCGTACCAGTGGAACTGGAAGTTCGGCTACCGCACGATCGATCTCGGCGACGGCACGGCGAAGTACGAGGGCACCGACGAGGCTGCCACCGCTGCTGCGCTTGCGGCGTCGAAGCCCGAGGGCCTCGACGAGCACGGCCGCGAGAAGACGGGCCCGATCCACGGGAAGAACACCCAGGATCTGTCCTACCTGCACTACGACAAGATCGAGACCGTCGGCACCAGCAACGAGGTTCCGATCCTCGTCCTGCCGACCGGCAAGCGCATCGAGTTCGTGCTCGCGTCCTCGGACGTCATCCACTCGTTCTGGGTTCCGGAGTTCCTGTTCAAGCGTGACGTGAACCCGAACCCGAAGGAGAACAACTCGGACAACGTCTTCCAGATCAGTGAGATCGAGAAGGAAGGCGCGTTCGTGGGCCGCTGTGCAGAGATGTGCGGCACCTTCCACGCGATGATGAACTTCGAGGTCCGCGCTGTGACGCCGGAGAAGTTCGAGCAGTACATCGAGGCTCGTAAGTCCGTCGAGGAGGGCGGCAAGGGTCTGAACACTGCCGAGGCGCTCGCATCGATCGGCGAGTCGCCCACCGCGACCTCGACCTCGCCGTTCAACACCGACCGCACGGTGCGCGAAGCATCGACCAGCGGTAACTGACCCGCGAATCCCGAGAATCTCTGACCAAGGACAAGAACTGATATGAAGATCGAAGCCAAGCTCTTCGAGATCCTGACGGTGTTCTTCATTCTCGTCGCGATCGTCTACGGTGTCTTCACCTCGATGTCGCGGACCGGAATCGAGTGGGCCGGCCTGACCGCAATCGTTCTCTCGGCCGGACTGAGCCTGATCGTCGGCACGTACTTCCGGTTCGTCGCCCGTCGTCTGGACACGCGCCCCGAGGACTACGAGGAGGCGGAGATCTCCGACGGGTCCGGCGATCTGGGCTTCTTCAGCCCGGGTAGCTTCTGGCCCATCCTGCTGGCCGGTGCCGCCGGGTTCGCCGCGATCTCGCTGGCGTTCTTCCAGCCCTGGATGATCGTTGCTGCGGTCATCCTGGTTCTGGCGTCCTCCGCTGGTCTGGTCTTCGAGTACCACCTCGGTCCGGAGAAGCACTAGCTCGGACGCTCCACAACTACGGCTGAAGGCGCCGAACCCTTTTCGGGTTCGGCGCCTTCAGCCGTTTCGGTGTACTCGGTGTCCGGTTGCGGTGTCCGCGACCGCCGAAAGACGATGCCGGTGGATCCGAGTCGTATCGGATCCGGGAGGAGCAGGCTTGCCGATTTCCGAGTTCGAGCGCGAGGACCGTCTCCTGTGGCGTTTCGTGATCGTCGACGACGTACCCGACTACTTCGAGAGCCCCGGGATGCGAATCGACCCGCCAGGCGCGTGGGTGGAGGCTGTCGCGGCGGTTGCCCGTGACCTACGTTGTCTGCGCCACGGACGGGACGTTCAGCCCGCTCGCCTGATGTGGGAACTGTCCGTCGGCGCCGAGTACGCCGTCACCATCGGGTGGAATCGAAGTGGCGGCACAAGCGGGTTCAGCGTGTGCAATGGCCTGTCGATCGACGCCTCTTTCGCCGAAGCGGCGGTGTGGGTCGCGGACACGGCACAGACCGAGTTGGCCGGCTACGAGTTCGTCCAGTGGCCCACTCGCGGTCGTCACCTGCTGGTTCCCCGTCGGTCCGACAGCGTGCCCGTCTGGATCGATCCGCACACCGATCGCGTGATCTGCCGGATCGGTGAACTCTGCACGAGTGTCGACAGGGCTTGATCGACTCCTTCGCCGTGCACACACGGCCACGGCGCGGTCCACCGGCCCTCGGCCGGGACAGCGCATCCCGTCATGGGCGAAGCATCGCCCACACCTGCGGGCCACCGTGGGGCAGTGTCGTACTGCCCGTCACCTCGAAGCCGAGGTTCTCGTAGAACCCGACATTGGACTGCGACGACGTCTCCAGGTACGCCGCGAAGCCTTCCCGCCGCGCCTCTCGGAGACCAGGTTCGAGTACAGCCCGTCCCAGTCCGAGCCCCTGCGACCCGGGATCGACGCCGACGGTCGCCAAGAACCAGACCGGATCCGACGGCCGCAGGATCTCGGTAGCCTCGTCCGCACGGGCTGCGATCTCGGCTCGGTCACCGTACAGTGCGGCGACGTCGTCCGCGATCGATCCGAACGCCACATCCAGCCCCGTCGAGGACGGCGTGGTCCACACCGCAACCGCGGTCACATCGTCGGACACCCATACCTTCCCACACCGCATGCCGATCTCGGTCAGGAAGAGTCGCTGCAACGTGTGGACACGCTTCTCGTGATCGCGGTAATCGACGGTGTGCCGGGTGAAAGGGTAGTCGGCGAAGGCGCGACCGAGGGTCGTGGCAGCCTTCGCGGTGTCAGCCGTCGTTGCTTGCCGGATCGTGAGATTTCTGGCCATGTGATGTCACCCTACCGATCGTGCCATCCCGGCCGGGGTAGGGGAGTGGCGTCCGCCGGAAACGGGAAAGGCCCCGAACCGTAATCGGTTCGGGGCCTTTCCCGTTGGTCTCGGCGAACTAGTGCGCTTCGCCGTCGCCGGAGCCGTTTCCGGATCCGTTTCCACGGATGCGGTCCTGGTACTCCGTGAGCATCTTGAGCTGCTCGTGCTCGGCAGCATGCTCGGCGGCCTCCAGGGCCTGGCTCTGCTCGACCGGGTCCGGGGAGACCCAGCTACCGGAGCCGGGCTTGCCGGCGGATCCGAGCTTGTTCATCTTCTTCGGGATCGCGGCACCCTGGTACTCCAACGGAATCGGGTGGCCGTGATCGTCGACCGGGCCGAGCGGCTGGTGGATCTCGACGTACTCACCGTGCGGCAGGCGCTTGATGATGCCGGTCTCGATACCGTGCTCGAGCACTGCGCGGTCACTGCGCTGCAGACCGATGCAGAACCGGTAGGCCACGTAGTAGGCGACCGGAGGCAGGATCACCATGCCGATTCGGCCGATCCAGGTCATCGCGTTGAGCGAGATGTCCAGGTGGAAGGCGATGACGTCGTTGATGCACGAGAGCGTGAGGACGACGTAGAACGAGATCGCCATCGCGCCGATGCCGGTGCGGACCGGGACGTCACGCGGACGCTGCAGCAGGTTGTGGTGTGCGTCGTCCTTGGTGAACTTCTTCTCGATCCACGGGTAGGCGATCAGCACCGCGAACACCAGGCCCATGATCACCGCGACAGCGAACACCGCGGGGATCGTGTAGCGATCGAACAGGTAGATCTCCCACGCCGGCCACAGACGCGCCAAGCCGTCCGTCCACATCATGTAGATATCGGGCTGGACACCCGCGGAAACCTGCGAGGGGTTGTACGGGCCGAGGTTCCAGACCGGGTTGATGGCGAACAGACCACCCATGAGCGCGAGGATGCCGAACGTGAAGGCGAAGAACGCGCCGCCCTTGAGAGCGAACACCGGGAGGATGCGAACGCCGACGACGTTCTGCTCGGTGCGGCCCGGGCCGGGGAACTGCGTGTGCTTCTGGTACCACACCAGCGCGAGGTGCGCGGCGATGAGGGCCAGGATGATGCCGGGCAGCAGGAGCACGTGTGCGACGTACATGCGCGGGATGATCAGGGTGCCGGGGAAGTCGCCACCGAAGAGCATCCAGTGCAGCCAGGTACCCGCGATCGGGACACTGAGCGTGATGCCGGAGAGCGCCGCGCGGACACCCGTGCCGGACAGCAGATCGTCGGGCAGCGAGTAGCCGAAGAAGCCCTCGAACATCGCCAGGATCAGCAGGAGGCAGCCGATGACCCAGTTCGCCTCACGCGGGCGCCGGAACGCGCCGGTGAAGAAGATACGCAGCAGGTGCACGATGATCGACGCGGCGAACATCAGCGCGGCCCAGTGGTGGACCTGACGGACGAACAGGCCGCCCCGAACCTCGAACGAGATATCGAGCGTGGTTGCGTACGCCCGCGACATCGTGATGCCGCGCAGCGGCTCGTAGGCGCCGTTGTAGACGACCTCTGCCATCGACGGATCGAAGAAAAGTGTCAGGTAGACACCCGAGACCAGCAGGATGACGAAGCTGTACAGCGCGATCTCGCCGAGCATGAAAGACCAGTGGGTCGGGAAGACCTTGTTGATCTGTCGCTTCATTCCGGCGGCGAGATGGTAGCGGGAGTCGACCGCCTCCGCTTGGGCGGCAACTCGGGATTGAGTGGTAGTGGTCACGGTCGACGCTCCCAAAATGCCGGGCCGAGGGCTTCGATGAAGTCACCGTTGGCGACGAGGTAGCCCTCTTCGTTCACTGTAATAGGCAGCTGCGGAAGAGCACGAGCAGCGGGACCGAAGATCGGCTTGCCGTACTGCAGCGCATCGAACTGCGACTGGTGGCAGGGGCACAGAATTCGGTTGGTCTGCTGCTCGTACAGCGAGGTGGGGCAGCCGAGGTGGGTGCAGATCTTCGAGTACGCGAAGTAGTCGCCGTAGTTGAAGCTCTCCTGGCCCTTACGCTTGACAGCCTTCTCGGTGTCCGCGGTGCGCAGACGGATGAGCATGACGGCGTTTCGGATTCCACGCAGGGCCTTGAACAGCTCGTGGTCGTTGCCACGCTCGGATTCGCGGAACGGGAAGACCGTCTCCATGCCGCCGGCGTCGAGGTCCTCGGGACGCACCAGCACGATGTCGTGCGGACGGCCGGTGTCGCGGCGCAGGTAGATGGTCTCGCCCGGGTAGCGGGGAGTCCAGCCCGACACCCACAGCGGGGAGTCGTCGCCCTTGGCCCACGGGTTCTTGATCATGCCGCCGAGGGGCATGACGGACATGATGCCGAGTGCGCCGCCGCCGAAGATCAGGCTGCGCTTGATGACCTTGCGGCGACCGATCGTCGACGTCTCGAGGGTGTCGCTCAGCTGCGCGGCGAGGGTCTTCTTGTCGACCTCCGCCGAGCCGCCGTCGTGGCGGTCCTGGATCGAGATCTCTTCGGGGACGAACTTCTTGGTGAACTTCACCGCGCCGACACCGATGCCGAGGATCGCGATACCCATGGTGAGGCCGAGGAGCGGGGTGTACAGGTTGAACGCCCAGTACTGGGAGTCGCCCTGACCGACGTACTGCCACGGCCAGAACAGGAACACCGCGATGAACGCGATCGAAGCCAGGCCCGCGATCGTGAACCAGAGGGCAACCGAGCGCTCGGCGCGCTTCTCGGCCTTGGTGCCCTCGACCGGCCAGCGATCCCGACGGAACGCGACATCGACGCCGTCGAGATTGGTACCGAGTTCGACGAGTTCGTCCCGGCTCATCCGGTCGAGTTCGTCGTCCGCGTACTTCTTCGGCGTATCGCCGCTGCCGGCGTCGCTCATGACCTTGCTCCGATCCACAGTGCTGCACCGACGACAGCGACGATGCCGACAACCCACATAAGGAGGCCCTCGGTCGAGGTGCCGAGGCCACCGAGGCCGTAGCCGCCGGGGCTCTTCGCCTCGCCCGAATGCTTGATGTACGCGATGATGTCCTCCTTCTCCTCCATCGTCAGCTGACGGTCGGAGAACTTGGGCATGTTCTGGGGGCCCGTGACCATGGCAGCGTAGATCTGCTGCTCGTTGGCGGGGTCCAGGATGGGTGCGTACTTACCGCTGGACAGTGCGCCACCACGACCGGTGAAGTTGTGGCACGAGGCACAGTTCATCCGGAAGAGCTCGCTGCCACGGGCAACATCGTTGCCGCGGAGCGAAGACTGGGCGATCTCGCCGTTCTCGTCGCGGACGAGGGTGGGGCCGCCACCCTGCGACTGGACGTAGGCGCCGATGGCGTCCGTCTGGCGCGCATCGAACTTCGGCGTCTTGCGGGAGGCCTGGGCCTCGTTGCGTGCGGCAGGCATACGGCCGGACGACACCTGGAAGTACACGGCTGCCTCACCGACACCGATCAGGCTGGGGCCGCGGTCCTGGACACCCTGCAGGTTCGCGCCGTGGCACGTGATGCAGGAGGTGTCGTAGAGCTGCTTGCCTTCGCGGATCAGTGCAGCAGAGTCATCGCTCGCGGTGGCGACCTGCGGTGCAGGCGTCAAGGCGGAGGCGAGGAAGCCGGCGCTGACCAGGCCCATCATGAGGATCAGCGCGCCGGTGACGCGACGGCGCATCTTGCGCTGGCGTCGCGTCTTGGCGGCAGAAGCTGCTGCGGGACGGTGGGGCATGTCACCCTCGATTGCGGGAGGGGGGGATGAACTCATCTGTATCCCTTTGGTATGTCGGGACGACTGAAGCGTCAGGGGGCTGCCTGGGCGTCCAGCTGGCTAACGGATGAAATAAATCGTGGCGAACAGGCCGATCCACACAATGTCGACGAAGTGCCAGTAATACGAGACGACGATCGCCGCAGTTGCCTGTGCAGGCGTGAACTTGCTGACCTTGGTGCGGACGATCAAGAAGACGAAGGCGATGAGGCCGCCGATGACGTGCAGGCCGTGGAAGCCGGTGGTCATGAAGAACACCGAGCCGTACACGCTGCTCGAAATCGTCACCCCTTCCTTGACGAGCTGGACGTACTCGAAGCCCTGGCCGAGCACGAAGAACGTGCCCATGGCAAGAGTCACCAGGTACCACCGCCGCAGTCCGAAGACATCACCCTTCTCAGCGGCGAAAACGCCCATCTGGCAGGTGAAGGAGGAGGCGATCAGTACGAGGGTGACCGGCACCGCTAGTGCCAGGTTGAGATGCACGGGTTCCGGCGGCCAGTTGTCGCCCGCCTGCGCCCGCGCAACGAAGTACATAGCGAAGAGCCCTGCGAAAAACATGAGCTCGCTTGACAACCACACGATGGTGCCGACGCTGACCATGTTTGGCCGGTTCAGCGAGTGCACGCGCTGGGTGATTGCCGATCCTGAAGTCCCTACTGCGCTCGTCACGCTCAGAAGTATGACGCCTTGTCGTAACAGGCGGGTACCCGGGTCCTACCTCGGCGCGTCGGCCCACGTCAGAGGGTGTTCTCCGCTCGCGTCGGCGGGTCCCGGTGAACGTGGCAGGCTAGGCGCATGGAACTCAGGCGCGGCGTCGCACGTTGGATTGACGGTCTTCTGTCTCGGCGCTCGCCGGCCCCTCTCGATCGGAGTCGTCCGGATCTGGTCGTGGTGGTGTCGGGGTTCGACGACGCGGAGGCGTCGTCCACGGTCCTCGAACGCGGCGCCGCGGGCGACCCCGCGTGGATCCCGGAGGCCGAGGCGGTGCTCCGCCACCATCTCCGACTGCCCGACGCCGAGGTCCAGGATGCCGTCGCCGTTGCGGCCCAGGACGGCTACGAACCGGCGGGCGATCCGGAACCCGCCGGCGACGGAACGGTCACCGTCGTCCTCGAACGCGTCCAGATCCTCGACGCCCTGCACTGCTCGCAGGAGCGGTCCCGAATGGCGGGACTGGCACAGCGCAGGGGCGGTGCCGCGGTCGGCTGGGAGGGTCTGCAACCGCCGTCCGCGTCGTGACCCGTGGCACGCGCACTAAGCTGCGGATCGACATGCCCACCCGGCAGTTGGTGGGCGCCCGGCAGAAAGGGTCGTGATGGTGCGGCAGGCAGTAGCGCAAGGCACGGAACGAGTGGCAGGCGCGACTGACCGGAGCTGGCCCGCGGTCCTGGGAGCCCTCACCGACGGTCGTGACCTCACCGCCGACGACACCGCGTGGGCGATGGACGAGATCATGTCGGACGCCGCGACCTCGGCGCAGATCGCGGCCTTCGGCGTCGCCCTGAAGATGAAGGGGGCCACCCCCGCGGAGCTGCGCGGTCTCGCCGACGCGATGCTGGGGCACGCGAAGACCGTGCCGGTCTCGCCGGACGTCGTCGACGTCGTCGGCACAGGCGGGGACCGCTCGCACACGGTCAACATCTCGACGATGGCGTCGGTCGTCGTCGCTGCGGCAGGTGTCCGGGTGGTCAAGCACGGCAACCGGGCCGCGTCGTCGAAGAGTGGCGGTGCGGACGTTCTCGAGGCCCTGGGCGTGCACATCAATCTCGGCGCCCGGGAGGTGGCGCGGTGCGTGGAGGAGGTCGGGATCGGCTTCTGCTTCGCCCCGGTGTTCCATCCGGCGCTGCGATTCGCGGGAGCACCGCGCAAGGAGATCGGGATTCCCACCGTCTTCAACGTGCTCGGCCCGCTCACCAACCCGGCGCGCCCGCGGGCCGGCCTGATCGGGTGCGCGTTCCCCGACCTGATTCCGGTGGTCGCGGGGGTGCTCGCCGAACGCGGGAACTCGGCGCTGGTGGTGCGCGGGGACGACGGGCTCGACGAGATCACGACATCGACGACGTCGGAGGTGTACGTCGTGTCCGGCGGCACCGTGCGGGCCCAGAAGCTGGATCCGACCGACCTCGGGATCGTCCGCGTTCCGCTCGACGCGCTGCGCGGTGGCGATGCGGTCGACAATGCGCGGGTGGCGCGCGGGATCTTCGCCGGCGAGGAGGGGCCCGTGCGGGATGCGGTGCTTCTCAACGCGGCGGGCGCGATCGCCGCGTACGACGGACTGTCCGGCAGCCTCGAGGAGTCACTGACGGCGGGCATGGAGAAGGCCGCCCGGGCGATCGATTCCGGTGCCGCGGCGGCCCTGCTGGAGCGTTGGGCGGCGCTGACCGTGGAGTTGGCCGCTCAGCGCTGAGTCGCGGCTGAGCGGGCGAGCCTGATGGTCCCGGGGCTCGGGAACCCCGGGACTCGGGTGGTCTACTCGCCGAGTGAGAAGGCCGCCTCCACGTCGGCGCTCGAGTACGACTGGAACGCGATGTGCGTCGCGGTCTTGAGCACACCGGGGACCTTGTTGATCCGTTCGGTCACGACCTCGGCGATCTGTGCGTGGTCGCGGACCTTCACGATCGCGATCAGGTCGATGTCGCCCGCGCACGAGTAGACCTCGGACACGCCGGGGAGATCGGCCACCGCCTGTGCGGTCTCGGGGATCCGGTCGGCTTCGGCGTGGATCATGACGATGGCGTTGATCATGGTGCTCCTTCAGTGCTCCGGTGCGGCACGGTGCTGTCGTTCGTCCAACACAGTAGGCGGTGCCGCACCCCGCGCCAGCGTGCACCAGTGCTCCCACGAGCCCGCTCCGCCGGCCGGTTCGCCGTATCCCGCGCTGGTGCGGACGATGCGTGTGCCGTCGGCGTGCAGCCACCGTGCGACGAGCCCGACCTCCTCGGGAGAGGCGCCGCGCAGCGGGGTCTGGTCGGGCAGGACGGTTTCCGCCGACGCGACCAGCGCCTCGACCACCGGCATCGGTGGAACACCACGTCGTGCGACACCGGCGGCGGCGAGGCGGCCGCAGCGGACCACCGCGAACTCCCACCCGCCGTCGGCGGCCCGCCGGGCCGCGATCAGTTCGTCGACGGCGGTGAGCGACCCGAGCCGTTGCATGCGCCGCAGGGCCAGGCCGAGGGCCGCGGTGCGGTCGCGTAGTCGGGCGGCGCTCTCGAACAGTTCGGCGGCCGCCAGTTCCTCGATGCGCTCGCGCATGCGGTGCAGTGGTGTGTCGTCGGTGCCGCGGAACAAGGCCCGCGCCAGCGTCGGCGCGACGGCGTATCCGTCCTCGTCGTCGGAGATCGCGGGGCACCCGCCGATGTCGCGGGGCGGGCACTTGGGTCCGTGCGGCTGCCCCCGGCGGATGCGCGTCGTGCACGTCCGCAGGCCGCAGAACTCGGCCACGGTCTGCGCGGCGTCCGTGGCGTCGGTGCGGGACCGGAAGGGCCCCAGCGCGTCGCTCGTCGCTGTACGGACCACCGAGAGGCGCGGAAAGGTCTCGTCGGTGATCGTGACCCACCAGCCGCGCATGGGGAACTTGGATCGGCGGTTGTACGGGGGCACGTGGGCGCTGAGCAGTCGCAGCTCGCGGACCCCGGCCTCGAGTGGGTGCGCGCACTCGACGTGATCGATCCGGGTGGCGAGGGCGACCATCTCCTTCATCCGCCCCCGCGTCTCCGAGCCGGTGAAGTAGGTGCGGACGCGGCGGTGGAGATCGGTCGCGGTGCCGACGTAGAGGACCTCGTCGGACGGGCCGCGAAACAGGTAGACCCCGGGGGAACGAGGGAGGTGGCTCGCGAGAGTGCGTTTGGCGCGCTGCTCGGACGACACCCGCGGTAGGTAGTCGAGAAGCTCGGGGAGGCTGTGCACTCCCTGGTTGCCGACTCGGCCGATGAGGGCGTGCAGGACGTCGACGGTGGCCTTGGCGTCGTCGAGCGCACGGTGCGTCGGGGTGGTCTCGGCCCCGAACAGGGTCGCGAGCGCCGAGAGCTTCACCGACGGCGCCTCGTCGCGGCTCAGGACCCGGCGGGCGAGCTTCACGGTGCACAGCACCTGGAACTTGGGCCACGGGATGTCCTGGCGGGCCGCTGCGGCCTTGAGGAACCCGACGTCGAATCCCGCGTTGTGGGCGACCAGCACGGCGCCGCGTGCGAACTCGAGGAACGCGGGCAGAACCGCGTCGATGCGGGGCGCGCCCCGCACCATCGCGGTGGTGATGCCGGTGATCTCGACGATGTACGGCGGGATGGCGCGTCCGGGGTCGATCAGGGTCCCGAGCTCGCCGACGATCTCGCCGCCCCGCACCTTCACGGCCCCGATCTCGGTGATGGCATCGGTATCGGCGCTGCCACCGGTGGTCTCGAGATCGACGACGACGAAGGTGGTCTCGCGCAGCGGAGTATCCAGCTCGTCGAACGTCAGTTGGGTTCCGTTCGTCGAACGGGCGGATCGCGGCGCACTCACGATTCGGGACCCTAGAGACCGCCACCGACAGCGCCCGCGGAACGTGGGTGGTGCACAGCGGAAGTCGGGGGATCGGGGATGCGATTCGGCGCAGAGAGACGAGGATCACACCGGACCTGCGGGCTCGTCGCAGGCGCGGCGCGTGATCTCCGTTGCGGGACTACGGTTTCGGCGGCCTCACGCGCACCGTGTGGCGGCGCGGCAGCGGCGGCGAGGTCGCACCGCCGGCACCGTGTGGATCTGCGTTGACCAGTGGGGACGCCGGATCTGCGGGGTCGGTCCGGGGTGCCGGCGGGTCCGGGCCGAACGCGGGATCCGGTCGACGGCCCAGTCGAAAGGGACCGCTCGTTATCCCGTCGTGATCATGTGTCGATCGAAGCGTGTCCAAACCCGGCAAATCGCAAAAACGGGGCGATTTCCGCGCGTTCGAGTCGACACGGTGGATGCGCTTTCGTAATCTTCTTGAGACCTAGCGGAGTCTTGCCGTCCCACCCGGGACGGCATCGCTGGGACCGCCTAATCGGAACCTCTCCGGAGGGAACGAGCCGGGAACCCAAGTTTCTTCTGGGGTGAATCCCGTCGAAGCCGCGATGCGGTGTCGACGGGTAGGGCTGATCTTCCCAGCCCGAACCCGTCAGCTAACTCGGTCGGCGGATGAACGGAAGAAACGGAGTTCCCTTTCTCGTGGCGTCATCTACTTTCACGCGTTCCGCGCGTCGCGCCGCCGTTGCCGGCGCACTCGCAGTCGGAGCCGTCACGGTCACCGCTGCTCCCGCCCTTGCCGACCCGATCGCCATCCCGGGTGTCGGCACCGTCGAGGTCCCCGGCGTGACGCAGCAGCAGGTCGACGACGTGATCGCGAGCATCACCCCGGCCATCCCCGAGGGCATCGTTCCCGGTGTGGCGACCGGCAGTGCGGCGGCGGTTCCGGCCCCGCTCGCGCCCATCGTCACTGCAGGTGAGAAGGCCCTCGAGGCCGCCCGTACCAAGCTGGGTGCACCGTACGTGTACGGCGCTGCGGGTCCGGACGCATTCGACTGCTCGGGGCTGATCCAGTGGGCCTACAAGCAGGCCGGACTGAACCTTCCCCGGACCAGCTACGACCAGGCTGCCGCCGGTTTCGCCGTCGCCCAGTCGGATCTGCGGGTCGGCGACGTGATCTCGTTCTACGGCGGAAGCCATTCGGGCATCTACGCGGGCGACGGCAATGTCATCCACGCATCGACTGCGGGCCAGCCGGTCAAGCTGGCGCCTGTGTCGTCGATGCCGTTCGACGGTGCACGCCGCTACGCGTGACGCGCTAGACGTTCGACGTGTGCAGGGTGGGTCCGACTGTGGTCGGGTCCGCCCTGCACTCGTTTCTGCCCATGTCCGTCGCGGGCGGTTCGTGGCTTTCGCGACGATGTACGAATTGTCCTACTCCCGGGTAGACACGGACATATGCCGTTCCGTAACCTGTTCGAGACCTTACGGATCCCGTGCAGGCCCCACCGCTGCGTGGTGGAGACGAATCCAGAAACGGAGAGTCGCGCCGCTGTGCCCTCCCACAAGATGAAGCGTTCGATGTGTGCCGCGATGGCGACGGGAGTGCTCTCCCTGACCCTCGTGGGACTGCCCGCCGGCCCGGCCGGCGCGGATCCGGTGATGAGCAATCCGACCGAGGCTCTCGAGCGACTCGCGGATCTGTCGCGCGAGTCGGAACGGACCACCGAGGCGCTGCACAACGCGCAGATCGACCTCGACGGTAAGCAGGCGGCCCAGCGGGACGCCGAAGCGCGGTTGGCCGGAGACCGTGAGTTGCTGGCCGCCGCCGAATCCCGGATCGACCAGTTCCGTCCCACGGTCGGCAAACTCGCGGCCGCCAGCTACCAGGGTGCCCGCACCAACCGACTGTTCGCGCTGATGGTGAGCGACTCGCCGCAGCAACTGCTCGATCAGATGTCGGCGCTCGACGCGATCTCGAACGAGACCTCGAAGGCCGTCGCCGGATTCAAGCAGGCGTCCGCCGACGCAACCGCCGCCGCCGAGGCCTCGCAGGCGTCCGCCGACGCGGCCCGCGCCGCGACCGAGCAGGCCAAGCTGATCAGCGACGAGCTCCAGAACAAGCAGAGCGAGCTGCAGAAGCAGATCGACTCGGTGACCGAGGCGTTCGACCAGCTCACCGGCGCCGAGCGTGCGCAACTGGCCGGCTCGACCTTCCCTCCGGGCGTCGACGCCGGGAGCATTCTGGCGAACCTCGGCTCGGGCGCCGGATCGGCCGCGTTGCAGGCCGGCCTCACCCAGGTGGGGAAGCCGTACAGCTGGGGTGCGACCGGTCCCGACGCGTACGACTGCTCCGGGCTCGTGGTGTGGGCATACAAGCAGATCGGCAAGGTGTTGCCGCGCTCGAGTCAGGCGCAGGCCGGCGGCGGCACACCGGTCGACAAGAGTCAGCTGCAACCGGGCGACGTCGTGCTGTTCTACAGCGACGCCTCGCACGTCGGCCTGTACGCCGGTGACGGCAACGTCCTGCACGCCTCCACGTACGGCACCCCGGTGAAGGTCGACTCCATGGCGTCGATGCCCTTCTACGGAGCCCGCCGCTACTGAGAACACCGCCCGAGCACTCGATACACCGACGCCGGATGGACCCGATACCCAGGGGTATCGGGTCCATCCCCGTCTGCGGCTCCTAGACTCTCGGACGTGTCCGACGAAGATCACTCACCGAGTCCCGCGCCCCGGCGGCGTGTGCGTCGGTGGGAGTGGGTGGGTCTGGTCGGGCTGGGCGTCGCGGTGGCGCTGGTCCTCTCGCTGACGATGTTCGACCGTGGCGACGACGAGCCGGAGCTGCGTGGCCCCGCGGTGCCCGTCGGGAACCCGTACGACGAGGGCCGCCGCGTGGGTGCCCAGGCAGTGCTGGACGAGTGGGCGCGTGCAGTGCGGGTGGGCGACACGGCGGCGCTTCCGGCGCTGTTCGATCCGCACGCGACTCCCGGGTTTCTCGACTCGGAGGTCCGGCGGGCGAACAATGCTGCACAGGTGCCCTTCTCCGAGTTCGCGTACGACATCGGACTCGGGCCCGAGACGCCGGTCCCGTCGGGAGTGGCCGACGCGCTCGGCGCCTCGGACGTGTGGGCCCCGGCGGTGTACCTGCGCTACGGAATCGCCGGCGCCGACGCCCAGTCGACCCGTAAGCCGGTCTCGGTGCTGCTGGCGCGGCGCGGCGACGAGTGGAAGCTCGTGGACGATGCGCCCTTGCCCGGCTCGGACCGTGAGACATGGCGCGGTCCTTGGGATTTCGGTCCCGTCATCACCCGGACGGTGCCCGGCGAGGAGGGGCGCCCGTCGATCGTGCTCGGTCACCCCGAGCAGTCGGCGATGATCGACCTGATCGCGGCGGACCTCGGCGACGCCGTCGCTCACGTGACCGACGTCTGGGGTGACGGCTGGTCGCGGAGGGCCGTGGTCGTGGTGGCCGGCTCGCAGGAGGAGTTCTCCTCGCTCGTCGGCTCGGACCACAGTGGCGCCGACATCGCGGCGGTCGCGGTGTCCGACGCGGTGGATCGTCGATCGGGCACGGCGTCCGGGCAGCGGATCGTGTTCAGCCCGGAGGCCGCGGGACGACTGACGGACCTGACCCGGGTCTCGGTCCTGCGGCACGAACTCACCCACGTCGCGGCCCGCCCCGCTACCGAGGACGGATCCCCGATGTGGATGCTCGAGGGGTACGCCGACTACGTCGGCTACCGCGGTATCGAGGCGCAGTTCGCCGAACTCGCGCCCACCCTGGCGGCGGAGGTCGCACGGACCGGTCCGCCGACGACGCTGCCGGCGGACGGGGACTTCCGTGCCGGCGGCGACACCGCCCGGGCGGCGTACGAGTCCTCCTGGGCCTTGGCGACTTTCATCGCTGCCGAGTACGGCGAACCACGTCTGGACGAGCTGTACCGGCAGTTGGCCCAGGGGCCCGTCACCCCGGCCGATCTCGACAGCCGGATCCGTGCCACCCTGGGCACCGGGGCGGACGGTCTGGTCCAGGCGTGGGCCACGTGGATCAAGGGGCAGTTGGCCCGACCCTGACGCCCGACCCTGACGCCTGACCCCGGGACTTCGGCACCTACGGTGGACACATGCGTCGAACCCTGTTGGTGACGAATGACTTTCCACCGCGTCCCGGTGGGATCCAGTCGTATCTGCACGCCTTTGCGGCACAGCTTCCCGCGGACGACCTGGTCGTCTACGCGCCGAGATGGCGCGGCGACAGTCACATCCGTTTCGACGCGGAGCAGCCCTACGAGGTGGTGCGGCACCCGACGACACTGATGGTGCCCACGCCGTTCGTCGCGCGACGTGCGGCGAAGCTCGTCGAGAAGTACGAGTGCACGAGCGTGTGGTTCGGGGCCGCCGCACCGCTGGCGCTGCTCGCTCCGACGGTCCGCCGGGCCGGTGCGCAGCGGGTGATCGCGTCCACCCACGGGCACGAGGTGGGCTGGTCCATGCTGCCCGGCGCGCGGCAGGCCCTGCGCCGCATCGGCGACCACACCGACGCCGTCACCTACGTCAGCAAGTACACGCGGGGTCGGTTCGCGGCGGCCTTCGGGTCGCACGCGGCGCTCGAGCACCTGCCGTCCGGCGTCGACACCGACCTGTTCCGGCCCGATCCGGCGGCGCGGGCGGAGCTGCGTGCCCGCTACGGACTGGGGGAGCGGCCGACGATCCTGTGCCTGTCGCGGTTGGTTCCGCGGAAGGGGCAGGACCAGTTGATCCGGGCGCTGCCCGCGATCCGGCGGCGCATCGACGGCGCCGTGTTGGTGATCGTCGGCGGCGGGCCCTACGCCGAGCGGCTGCAGGCGCTCGCCCACGAGTGCGGCGTCGCCGAGCACGTCGTGTTCACCGGTGGCGTGCCGGCCGCGGAGCTGGCGGCACACCACACGATCGCGGACGTCTTCGCGATGCCGTGTCGGACCCGCGGCGCCGGGCTGGACGTCGAGGGACTCGGCATCGTCTACCTCGAGGCGTCGGCCACCGGCGTGCCGGTGATCGCCGGCCGCTCCGGCGGTGCGCCGGAGACCGTCGTCGAGAACCGGACCGGGCTGGTCGTCGACGGCACGTCCGTGGACGATGTCGCGCAGTCGGTGATCTCGGTGCTCGAGGATCGGGACCGGGCCGTCGCGATGGGTGCGGCCGGGCGGGACTGGGTGAAGACGAACTGGCGCTGGGACGTGCTGGGGGGCAAGCTGCGTCGCCTGCTGGGCTGACGGCGCGTCCATCCGACGAGAAGACCGACGCCCACCTCCGGGCGGAGGGTGGGCGTCGGTCTTCGTCGTGGCGGAAACTACTTGCTGTAGATCCGCTCGATGTCGTCCGCGAAGCTCTCGTGCACGACGTTCCGCTTGAGCTTCATCGTCGGGGTGAGCTCGCCGGTCTCCTCGGTGAAGTCGACCGGCAGGATGCGGTACTTCTTGATGGCCTCGGCGTGCGAGACGAGCTTGTTGGCCTCGGCGATGGCGTCGTCGATCTCGGCGGTCAGGTCGGGGTCGCTCAGCAGCTCGGCGACCGTGGTTCCGGCGGCCTTGCCGTTGCGCTCGTTCCATCCGGGCAGCGCCTCGGCGTCGATGGTGATCAGCGCGCCGATGAACGGCTTCTGGTCGCCGACGACGATCGCCTGGCTGATGAGCGGGTGGGCCCGCAGGTGGTCCTCGAGCTGCGCGGGGGCGACGTTCTTGCCGCCGGCCGTGACGATGATCTCCTTCTTGCGGCCGGTGATGGTGATGTAGCCGGCCGAGTCGAGGGTGCCCAGGTCGCCGGTGTGGAACCAGCCGTCCTCGATGGCCTCCTTCGTCGCTTCCTCGTTGCGCCAGTAGCCGGAGAACACCACCGGGCCCGACAGCAGGATCTCGCCGTCCTCGGCGATCCGAACCGAGTTGCCGGCCAACGGCTTTCCGACCGTGCCGACCTTCTGGTTGCCGATCGTGTTGACGGCGAACGCGGCGGTGGTCTCGGTGAGGCCGTAGCCCTCGTAGATCGTGACGCCGATGCCACGGAAGAAGTGGCCGAGGCGCGCGCCCAGGGGAGCGCCGCCGGAGATCGCGAGCTGGCAGTTGCCGCCGAGCGCGGCCCGAAGCTTGGAGTAGACCAGCTTGTCGAACACGGTGTGCTTGAGGTTGAGGATCAGGCCGGGGCCACCGTTGTCCTTGGCTTCGCTCCACTCGACCGCGGTGGTGGCCGCCGCGTCGAAGATCTTGCCCTTGCCCTCCGAGTGCGCCTTCTGGCGCGCGGTGTTGTAGACCTTCTCGAACACGCGCGGGACGGACAGGATGAAGTCGGGCTTGAAGGTGGCGAACGTCGGCACCAGGTTCGGGATGTCGCTGGTGTGCCCGAGGGTGGCGCCGGCGTCGAAGGTCGCGATGCTGACCGCGCGCGCCAGGACGTGCGCCAGCGGCAGGAACATCAGCGTGCTCACTCCGGGCGTCGTCAGCAGCTTGCCGAGGCTCGAATCGATGATGCCCTTGGACTCGGCGATGAGGTTCGAGTGGGTGAGCTGGCAGCCCTTGGGGCGTCCGGTGGTGCCGGACGTGTAGATCAGGGTCGCCGGATCGCTTGCCTTCAGTGCCTTCGCGCGGGCCTGTACCTCCCCGTCCTGGACGTCGCTGCCCTGCTCGGTGAGGACCGCTACCGCGCCCTCGTCGGTGCCGGACGGCTCGATCTGGAGCACGGCCCGCAGGGCGGGTGCAGCAGCTGCAACCTCCGCGACGGTCGCGGAATGCTCGCCGGTCTCGACGATGAGACCGATAGCTCCCGAGTCCTCGAGGATCCACTTGACCTGATCCGCCGAGGAGGTCTCGTAGATCGGCACCGTGACGCCGCCGGCACTCCAGATCGCGTAGTCGAAGAGCGACCACTCGTAGCGGGTCGCGGACATCAGCGCGACCCGATCGCCGGGCTGGACGCCGCGGGCGATCAGACCCTTCGCGACCGCCGTCACCTGATCGGCGAACTCGCGCGCGGTGACGTCGACCCAGGACCCGCCGACCAGTCTCCGGTAGACGACGTGCCCGGGCCTGGTCGTCGAGTATTCGAAGACGGAGTCGACCGCGGATGCGTCCTCCGGGATTGTGAACGTGGCAGGAACGCTGAACTCGGGCACGACAACCTCCGACACTGCAGGGATACTGGCGAGTAGGGTTTGCTGGTCCTCACGATAGACCGACCGAGGGCAGCACGCGGCAAGGCTACCTACCTGCGGCTTGGCGAATCCGATCCCACCCAGGTGTAGTCCAGATCACGGGCCGCGAGAGCGGTGTGTGAAGCTGTGGGAGTGAGCAGCATTCAGGTCGCCGACCAGACATTTGTCGCCGCAGCCCCGGAGAAGGTGGCTGCCCGGGTATCCGTGCCCGCGCGCTGGCGTGCGTGGTGGCCCGACCTCGTCCTCGAGGTCCGTGAGGATCGTGCGGAGAAGGGTGTTCGCTGGACGGTGGCGGGTCCCCTGACCGGCACGATGGAGGTGTGGCTCGAGCCGGTGATGGACGGCACCGTCGTCCACTACTTCCTGCACGCCGAGCCCACCGGGGTGAGCTCGCAGGCGGTGGGATCCCTGGACCTGGCCGGAATGAACCACGCCCGGCGGCTCGCTGGCAAGGTGATGACGTTCGAGCTCAAGCAGCAGCTCGAGGCGGGACGCGCCGCGGGTGAACCGCCGCAGTAGTGAGATTGTGAGTCCTGCCGGAAATCGTGTGTGATGGACGTGCGGTGACGCGCACGTCGCGCCGTTCTGAAAGGAAGCGCCGAGGCATGGCCGAGAAGACCAAGAGGTCGATCACCGTCGACGCGCCCGCCGAGCGGGTGATGGATGTGATCGCGGACTTCGACGACTACCCGGTATGGGTGGAGGCCGCGAAGTCCGTCGAGGTGCTCTCGACGGGGCCCGACGGCCGCGCCGAGCAGGTCCGTTTCGTGCTGGACGCCGGGATGGTCAAGGACACCTACGTCCTCCGGTACCGGTGGGCTCCCGACGGGATGTCGGTGAGCTGGGAACTGGTGTCCGGTGAGATCCAGAAGGCGCAGTTCGGCTCCTACACGCTCGAACACGAACCCGGCGGCGCCACCAGCGTCACGTACGAACTGACGGTGGATCTGACGATCCCGATGATCGGCCTGTTCAAGCGCAAGGCTGAGAAGGTCATCACCGACACCGCGCTCAAGGAACTGAAGAAGCGGGTGGAGGGCTGAGCACCGCCGGGTCCGCCCGGGTCACCCAGGTCCGACTGTTCGTCGGCAAGGGCGGTGTCGGGCGGACGACGATGGCGGCGGCGACGGCGGTCACGCTCGCCGAGGCGGGACGTCGGGTCCTGCTGTTGTCCCTCGACCAGGCGCACTCGCTGTCGGATGTGCTCGGCCGACCGGTGAGGCGGTGCGAGGAGGTGCGGGTCGGGCCCGGGCTACATGCTCGCGAGATCGACACGCAGGCACTGCTCGAGGAGCGCTACCGCGGACTCGCTGCATTGCTGGCCCTCGGCGGTGCCCACGATCACGGCGCCCAGTTCGCCGATCTGGCCCCCGAGGAGTTGACGGGGCTGCCCGGCGTCGAGGAAGCGCTCGGACTCGACGAAGTGGTGCGCCTGGTCGATCAGGCGCGGTGGGACGTCGTCGTCGTGGACTGTCCGCCGACCGCGGATGCGCTGCGTACGTTGGCGATTCCCGGATCGGTCTCCGGATATGTGGACCGCGTGTGGCCACAACATCGGCGTATCGCCGCCGCGACCTCGACCGACGCCAGGCTGGCCTTCGTCGTTGCCTTGCTCGATCGGATGCTCGACGCGACCGCCGCGGCGGCGAACCTGCTGCAGGACCGCGACCGGACGTCGGTGCGGGTGGTGACCACTCCCGAGCGGGTCGCGCTCGCCGAGACGCGCCGGACCCTGTCCGCGCTCGCGCTCGCCGGGCTGCGCGTCGATGCGATCGTCGTGAACAAGACTGCGCCCCAGCAGGACTCCGATGGCCAGTCCGAGGCGCCCGCGAGTTGGTGGGACGCTCGCCGCGCCGCGGAGCGCGAGGTTCTGGCCGAGTTGGCGCCCGCCTCGGGTGAGGTGACCGTGCTCTCCGCCGACCACCTCGCGCGCGAGCCGATAGGGTGGGATGCCCTCGGCGGTGTGGCGCGCGCGGTCTACGCGGGTGTGGCAGATCCGTCCGAGGTGCTCGGGACGGACTGTGCCCCGGTGCGCGTCGCCCTCGAATCGGGTTCGGGCGACGTCGAATCGGTGTACGCGATGCGCATGCACCTGCCGCTCGTCGATCCCGGGACGTTGACGCTGGGACGAGTGGAGGACGACTTGCTGGTGGGGGCTGACGGCCGACGCCGTCGCGTGCGCCTGGCGTCGGTGCTGCGTCGCTGCACAGTGCGCGACGCCGACTTCGACGGCTCCGACCTGGTCGTGCGGTTCGTTCCCGACCCCGCGGTGTGGCCCCGGTGAGCGGCGAGCACGCCGAGTTGGCAGCCGAACTCAGGGCGCTCGCCGAGACCGTTCTCGATCGGCTCGAGCCGATCCTGCAGAAGGCCGCGGAGGGCTCGGCCGGTTCCGGTGGCCCGGACGCCGGCGCCCAGCCCGCATGTAGCAGTTGCTCGTGGTGCCCGCTCTGCGCGTTGGCCGCACTGATCCGCGGCGAACAGCACGACCTCGTCACCCTGCTGGCGGGTCAGGGGTCCGCGGTGCTGATCGTGCTGCGGCAGGTCCTCGACGAACACGACCGGGCCGCGGCCGGTGCCTCCGGCGCTCCCACCACCACGGGAGCGTCCGAGTCGAGCCCGTCGTCCGGGTCCTACGGGTCTCCTGCGTCCTCTGCGTACACGCCGATCGACGTCACGATCAAGGACTAGCCACGCGGCACCCGCCGTACCGCCCGACGGGTGCGGTCGGCACAATCGGCAGTGTGCAGAGCGCCGAACTTCTCACCGTCGGCGTCGACGTCGGGGGTACCAGCATCCGGGCCTCGGTCGTCGACGCGAGCGGTGACGTGCTCGACACGGCGCACGCGCCGACGCCGCACGCGGCGGACGCTCTCGAACGGGGGATCGAGCGGGCCGTTCGCGAACTCACCGACCGGCACCGCATCGCCGCAGTCGGTCTCGCGGTCGCCGGGTTCGTCGATTCCGACCGCACCACCGTCCGATTCGCTCCGCACCTGCCGTGGGTCGATGCGCCGGTGGCCCGGACGTTGGGGCAGCGACTCGGTCTGCCCGTCGTCCTCGAGCACGACGCGAACGCGGCCGCGTGGGCGGAATGCCGGTTCGGTGCCGCCGCCGGCGGGCGCAACGTCGTCATCGTGGCGATCGGGACCGGCATCGGCGCCGCGCTGCTGATCGACGGCCGCCTCTACCGGGGCAGTTTCGGTGTGGCGCCCGAGCTGGGGCACATGCAGGTCGTTCCCGAGGGGCGCGCGTGCGCGTGCGGGAAACGGGGATGCTGGGAGCGCTACTGCAGCGGGACCGCGCTGGTGGACACCGCGCTCGAACTGCTCGCGGCGGACCCGTCGTCGTCGACCGTGCTGGCCCGCGCCGTCGCGGTCGATCCGGGCGCGTTGACGGGACGACGGATCGCGGCGGCCGCGTCCGACGGAGATCCGCTGGCGCTCGCGACGTTCGCCGACTTCGCCCGCTGGCTCGGCGTGGGACTGGCGACGGTCTCGGATGTCTTCGACCCCGACCTCATCGTGATCTGCGGCGGCGTCGGCATGTCGGCACCGCTGTTCCTGGACGACGCCCGCGAGCACTATGCGCGACTGACGACCGGTGCGGGTCACCGGCCGCTCGCGCGGATCCGGCACACTCTGCTCGGCGAGGCGGCCGGGATGATCGGTGCGGCTGATCTGGCTCGTGCGGCGGCGTGTGGCAGCGGTCCGGACTGCTGAGTACAGTCATTCCCTAGGTGGAGGCCTGGGTAGACCTGGGGGAATCGAGCTCGGACGGAAGGACGCCATGTGGTACTGGCTGTTTAAGTACGTGTTGTTGGGTCCGATGCTGTTGCTCCTCGGGCGGCCGAAACTCGAAGGCGCCGAGAACATCCCGACCGACGGCCCGGCAATTCTCGCCAGCAACCACCAGGCGGTGCTCGACTCCTTCTTCCTTCCGTTGCGAGTCAATCGCCGCATCACTTTCCTCGCGAAGAGCGAATACTTCACCGGCAACGGACTCAAGGGCCGATTCCAGCGGTGGTTCTTCTCGGCCGTCGGCCAGGTGCCGATCGACCGGACCGGCGCCTCCGCCGCGCAGGACGCGCTCAACGCGGGTCTGCGTGTGCTCGGGGAGGGCAAACTCCTCGGCATCTACCCCGAGGGCACCCGCTCGCCCGACGGCCGCCTCTACAAGGGCAAGACCGGCATGGCCCGCCTCGCGCTCGAGTCCGGGGTCAAGGTCATCCCGGTCGCGATGATCGACACCGCGAAGGTCAACCCGATCGGCTCGCGCATGTGGAAGCCGGCGAAGGTGACCGTGCGTATCGGCGAGCCGATCGACTTCTCCCGCTTCGAGGGGATGGGCGGCAACCGCTTCGTGGAGCGGGCCGTCACCGACGAGGTGATGTACAAGCTGATGCGCCTGTCGGGTCAGGAGTATGTCGACATCTACGCCGCCACGCTCAAGAACCCGACCCCGGCAGCTGCCGAGTCCGCGGCCGACGCCGCGCGCGTGCCCGACACCCGCGCCGGATAGTCGCCTCCGGGTGTGTCCGAACCCCGAGATCCCACGACCCTGACTCCCCGCGCGGTGATGCGTGCCGCCGCGGCCGCTGCGGTGGTCGCCGTGGGTCTGCCGTTCGTGTGGATTCGCGTGGCCGCGCTCGGACGGATGCACGATCCGTCGGAGGCGCCGGCCGCTCCGGTCGTGATCGTGCTGGGCGCGCGGGTACGGGCCGGGCGTCCGATGAAGTTCCTCCAGGGGCGACTGGACGCAACGGCGCGAGTGCTCGCAGACGGCACCGCGTCCGTCGTGCTGGTCTCCGGCGACGCCCACGGGAAGTCCGGTGACGAAATTTCGGCCATGACCGGCTATCTCGTCGCGGCGGGCGTCGACCCCGCCCGGATCGTCGAGGACCCACACGGACTGGACACCTACGACACGTGCGTGCGCGCCGCCCACACGTTCGGGATCCGCCGCGCACTCGTCGTCACCCAACGATTCCACCTCCCGCGCACCGTCGCGTTGGCACGCGCCGCCGGCATCGACGTCGACGGTGCCCGCGCGGGCCGCGCCGGCGGCCGTCGGTCGACGCTGGTGAAGAACACGATCCGGGAGATGGCCGCGTATCCGAAGGCCGCGCGCGACGTCATGAGCCGACGCCGACCGAAAGTGTGCTCCCCGCCGGTGGATTCGGTGGCCGACGCGCTCGCGCGGTGAACGGTTCCGGGTTTGCGATCGCGGTATCTTCCCAGTCGTGCCCCTCGCATCCTTCCGGCGAAACCGGCCCCGGCTGTTCTGGGTGCTGGTCGTCGCCGTGATGGCCGCCCTCTACGGCGGTTCCCTCGCCGTGTACGCGTCGAGCACCGAGGACCAGGACGAGGTCGTCATGGTCGACACCGGCCACGACGAGGTGTCCGTGATCGTCACCCCGACGTCGCTGCACCCCGCGACCGGCCGACTCGACGTCGAGGTCACCATCGATCCGGGCGCCGACTTCACCGGTCCGGACGGGGAAACCCTCGCGGTACCGATCAGCCTGCATCTCGCGCCCAGCACGTCGCGCGCCGAATTGGTGTTCCCGGCCGGCTCCGTTCCGACCACCGTCGACGCCCAGCTGATGGTCCGGGGCCAGGCCGGTCGGTGGCCGCTCGACCGGTTCGAGGTCACGCCGATGGAGGTCGACGTGTACACCGGGACCGGCGACGGCGTCGAGATCCACCGCAGCCGCGTCTACCTCGCCGACAACATCGAAGGATGGACGGTCCAGTCGGAAGCGGTGTCGATCGAAACGGAGTTCGCGTCGACCGGCACGGGGACGGCGGTCCGACTCGCCAGGGGCGGGGGCACTCTCGTGTACTCGACGATCCTGCTGCTGATGATGATCGTGCTCGCGGCGCTGGCGGCCTTCGTCGCCGTGCAGACCGCGCGACGGCGCCGCAGGATGCATACCGACATGCTCGGCTGGATGGCCGCGATGCTGTTCGCGGTCATCCCGTTGCGGGGCATCCTGCCGGGCAACCCGCCGATCGGCTCGTGGGTCGACATCGCCCTGACCATGTGGGTCGTGGTGACGCTGGTCGGTTCGCTGACGGTGTACGTGTTCTGCTGGTGGCGCGACACCGCGTGGGAATCCTCCGCCGCCGCGGCACCGTCAGGGGACGGTGGTCAGCTGCGGGGCGCCCGTCACGGCCGTGCCACCGCCGACGCGACGGCGTCCGAGGTACACGGCGACCGCCACGATGACGGCGAGCGCCCACCACACGTACGACGAGGCGACGAACTGATCCCACACGGGCCAGCCGGTACCCTCCCAGCGTCCGTGACCGAGGCGCCAGTGCGGGGCGATCACGAACAACGCCCAGCTGGCCACCACGCCGGCACCGAGGACGAGACTCCGCCGCCGGTACGCCTCGACGCCGACGAGCAGCAGCAGCGGAGCCACCCAGACCCAGTGGTGGGACCACGAGACGGGTGAGACCAGCAGGCCGAGCAGCGCGTTGATGCACAACGCCAGCGCCGTCGCGCCCGCAGCGAACGCCCGCCACATCGCGAACCCGGCGAGCACGAGCGCGGCGGCGCTCAGCAGCAGCCACAGCAGGCTGCGGACGGACGGGTCGAGACCGAGCCGGGCGAGGACGCCGGTGATGCTCTGGTTCGCGGGGTAGGCGGGTCCACCGATCCGGCCCGAGTCGAGCAGGGTGTCGGTCCAGTACTTCCACGAGTCTGCCCGCGCCAGGACGAAGCCGATCGCGCCGAACCCGACGAAACTCAGACCGGTCGTCACCGTCGCCCGGAAGTCCTTGCGGAGCAGGAAGAACAGGACGAAGACGGCGGGCGTCAGTTTGACGGCCGCCACGAACCCGATCAGCATGCCCCGCGGCCACGGCGTCTTCTTCACCAGGCAGTCGGCGGCGACGAACACCATCAGCAGGATGTTCACCTGGCCGTAGTCCAGCGTCGAGTACACCGGCTCCAACGTCAGGGCCGCGGCCGCGCCGGCCAGCGCCGTCCACACCAGCGTGGAGCGCGGCGAGACCCCGACGGACGCGAGCGCCAGCACCAGCGTCGCGAACAGGGCCACCAGCGACAGCGCCGTGAGGACCACACCCGCCGCCTCGAGCGAGATCGCCGACATCGGGCTGAACACCACGGCCGCGAGCGGGGGATACGTGAACGGCAGCCCGATACCGGACTGGGTCGGGGGCATCGCCCCGTACAGCGGACCACCGGCCGCGAACACCGACCCGCCGAGCCGGTAGACGTCGAGGTCGATCCGGTAGTAGAACCCGACGTCGCGCAGCCCGGGGATCCCGAACAGGTGGTACGCCGCGCCGACCGCGCACGCGAGCACGATCGCGATGCGGGAGAGAACGACGACCGGTGAGCGCCGTCGGACCGTCGCCGATGGCGAGTCCGCTGCGTCAGCGGGGGACCGGTCGGCGGAGTCGGGGGTGGGGGTGCGCACCAAGCCATCCTTCTACGAACAGGGGGCGTGGTGTCGAGTGCCCCGGCGCGCGGGGCATAAGCTCCCCCGGTGCGCTACTTCTACGACTGTGAGTTCATCGAGGATGGTCGCACAATCGAGCTCGTCTCGATCGGTGTGGTTTGCGAGGACGGCCGCGAGTACTACGCGGTGTCCACCGAGTTCGATCCCGAGCGTGCCGGCAAATGGGTACGCCGGAACGTGCTGCCCAAGCTGCCGCCGCCGTCGTCGCCGCTGTGGAAGAGCCGGTCCCGCATCCGTGACGATCTGATGAAGTTCCTCGTGCCGCGCCCGGGCATCGAACCCGAGCTGTGGGCGTGGGTCGCGGCATACGACCACGTCGCGCTCTGCCAGCTGTGGGGTGCGATGACCGAGCTGCCGTCGAACATGCCGCGCTACACGCGTGAGCTCCGCCAGCACTGGGAGGTGCACGGCTGCCCGCCGCTGCCGCCGGTCCCCGACGACGCGCACGACGCCCTCGCGGACGCCCGGCACAACCTCGCGAAGTTCGACGCGATCGAGGCCTTCCGCTCGGTTCGGTGACGAGTATCACCGGCGCCCCGCGGCATCCGGGTGCCGAGTCGATCTTGTCGAAAGGGGGCCTTCGGTCACCCGGGGTCGACGGGGCGAATATCCTGTAGTGGTGAACTGGACTGTCGACGTTCCGATCGACCGCTTGCCCGAACTTCCGCCGCTGCCCGCGGGTATGCGCGAGCAGCTCGATGCCGCGCTCGCCAAGCCGGCCGCGCAGCAGCCGCAGTGGCCCGCCGACCAGGCGTCGGCCATGCGCACCGTCCTCGAGAGTGTGCCGCCGATCACGGTGGCCAGCGAGGTCGAGGCGCTGTCGGCGAAGCTCGCCGAGGTGGCACGCGGTGAGGCCTTCCTGCTGCAGGGCGGTGACTGTGCGGAGACCTTCGCGGACAACACCGAACCGCACATCAAGGGCAACATCCGCACGCTGCTGCAGATGGCCGTCGTGCTCACCTACGGCGCGAGCCTGCCCGTCGTCAAGGTCGCGCGCATCGCCGGTCAGTACGCCAAGCCGCGCTCGTCGAACACCGATGCGCTCGGCCTGCCGTCGTACCGGGGCGACATGGTCAACTCGATCGTCGCCGACGAGTCCGTCCGGGTCCATGACCCGTCACGCCTGGTCCGCGCGTACGCGAACGCCAGCGCCGCGATGAACCTCGTCCGCGCGCTCACCGGCGCCGGCATGGCCGACCTGCACAAGGTGCACGACTGGAACCGCGAGTTCGTGACGTCGTCGCCGGCCGGCGCCCGCTACGAAGCCCTCGCCGCCGAGATCGACCGCGGCCTGCAGTTCATGAACGCGTGCGGGGTCACCGACCCGAGCCTGCACCACGCGCAGATCTTCGCCAGCCACGAGGCGCTCGTCCTGGACTACGAGCGCGCCATGCTGCGCCTCGACAACGACGACGATCACCCCAAGCTGTACGACCTGTCGGCGCACTTCCTGTGGATCGGCGACCGGACCCGCCAGCTCGACGGTGCGCACATCGCGTTCGCCGAGTTGCTCGCCAACCCGATCGGCCTCAAGATCGGCCCGAGCACCACCCCCGAGATGGCGGTCGAGTACGTCGAGCGGCTCGACCCGACGAACAAGCCCGGCCGGCTCACGCTGATCTCGCGCATGGGCAACGGCAAGGTGCGCGATCTGCTGCCCGCGATCATCGAGAAGGTGCAGGCCACCGGTCACCAGGTGATCTGGCAGTGCGATCCGATGCACGGCAACACCCACGAGGCGTCCACCGGCTACAAGACCCGCCACTTCGACCGCATCGTCGACGAGGTGCAGGGCTTCTTCGAGGTCCACAACGGCCTCGGCACCCACCCGGGCGGCATCCACGTCGAACTCACCGGTGAGAACGTCACCGAGTGCCTCGGCGGTGCACAGGACATCTCCGACCTGGATCTGTCCGGCCGCTACGAGACCGCGTGCGACCCGCGCCTGAACACCCAGCAGTCGCTGGAACTGGCCTTCCTGGTCGCGGAGATGCTGCGCGGCTGACACCCACCGCCCGGCCCGACCTGAAGGGTCCCTTCGCGCGCTCCGAGCGCACGCAGGGGCCCTTCAGCCGCTCTCGGGGTGGTTCACCGACCGGGGGAGTCGCGGTCAGGGGAACGAGATCAGCGTGACGGTGCCCCCTGGGGCCACCCGGTCACCCGATCCCGGATTCTGCGAGATCACCAGCGAGCGGTCCGACCCGGCCACCTGGCGGACCTCGTACTGCAGGCCCAGCCGGTCCAGTTCCGACTTCGCGGACCCGACGCTGCGGCCGAGCATCGACGGCACCTTCACGGCGTTGGAGACGAGCAGGGTGACGCTCGACCCGGCCTTGACGCTCGTTCCCACCGCGGGCTCGGTGCCGATCGCGTCGCCGGCGTCGACGTTCGCATCGAACACCTGCCGTACGTCGCGGACGGTGATGCCGACCGAGTCCAGCGCCCGGCGGGCGGCGTCCTCCGACATCCCGGCGACGTTCGGGACGTCCACCGGTGGGGCGCCCTTGCTCCGGATCATCCGGACCTGGGAGCCGACGTCGAGCATCGTGCCGGGGGCCGGTTCGAGCGCGGCGATGCCGCCGATCGGGACACGCGCGCTGAACGCCTCGCCACCGTCGACCGGGGCGAACGTGCGCTCGCGCAGTGAGGTCTCGACCGCGGCGACGTCGCCGCGGCCGCTGACCTCGGGGACGGTGGGACGGCCCAGCGACACCAACAGCGTCACGTCCGATCCGCGCGGCACCTTGGCGCCGGCGGTCGGATCGGTGCCGACCAGCGAATCGACCGCCACGGTGTTCGAGTACTCGCCCCGCGTCTGCGCGGACAGCCCGGCCGCCTCGATCGCGGCGGTGGCGCCCGAGGTGTCGAGGCCGTCGATCGCCGGTATCGCCGCGTACCGACCCGAGCCCAGCCACCAGCCGCCGAACCCGAGTCCGGCCGCAATCAGGAGGATCACCAGCAGCCACACCAGGACCGTGCGGCGGGATCTGCGGCGCTGCGCATCGAGGTCCCCGAACCCGTGCTCGGCCGGCGGTTCGTGGTCGGGCGCGCCCTCCGGGAGCCGCGGCGTCGCGGTCGTGACGACCTTGGTGTGCTGGACGCCCGGCTGTGGCGCCGCCGTCGGCGCGGACATCACCGTGGTCGCGTTCTCGGGCGGCGTGGGAGCCGGAACTGGTGGCCCGGCGGCATCGTGCGGGGTGCGCGTGGTCGTGGCGGTGGGGACGGCGGATTGCTGCGCGGCCCGCCGCGGGGCCGGAACCCGGTACGACGGCAGCTGCAGCCGTGTGCTCACCGAACGTAACTCGGCCGCCATCGCGCCGGCGTCGGAGAAACGCTCCTCCGGATCGCGCTCGGTGGCGCGGACGACGAGGTCGTCGAACTCCGCCGGAACCCCGTCGATGACAGTGCTGGGCTCGGGGACGTCGTTGTCGATGCGCTGGTACGCGATCGACAGCGACGTGTCGCCGGTGAAGGGCGTGGTGCCCGTCAGCATCTCGTACATCAGCACCCCGGCCGCGTAGACGTCGCTGCGCGCGTCCGCGGTGCCGGTGGTGACCTGCTCGGGCGACAGGTAGGCGGCGGTGCCGAGAATGACGCTGCGCGACGTCGTGTTCGACGCGGCGATGGCCCGTACCAGACCGAAGTCGGCGATCTTGACGTCTCCGGAGTGCGAGATCAGCACGTTCTCGGGCTTGACGTCCCGGTGCACCAGTCCCGCACGGTGTGCGACCGCGAGAGCCTCGAGGACGGGCCGGGCGACGGCCGCGGCCGCGTGCGGCGGCATGGGGCCACGCTCGCGAAGCAGCTCCCGCAGCGTGCCGCCCTCGACGAGCTCCATCACCAGGAACGCGTGCTCGCCGTCGCTGCCCTGATCGTGGACGCCGACCAGCCCGGGATGGTTGAGCCGGGCCACCGCGCGGGCCTCGAACTCGAAACGCGCGAGGAACTGCGGGTCGGCGGCGAACTGCGGGTCCATCACCTTGATCGCGACCGGTCGGTCCAGACGCAGGTCCATGCCTCGGTACACGGTGGACATGCCGCCGCGCGCGATCGGTGCATCGATGCGGTAGCGCCGATCGAGCACCACGCCGATCAGTCGTCGACCTCCGGGATTCAAGCTTGCGCCCCCTCGTTCCTGCCACAGATTCAGTTCGATCGTAGTCAGCCCGCGTCACCGTCCCAGCCCCACGACGGGACCGTGGTCGAAGGCGCGGTGCAGACCCGATAACGTTACGGGAGTGAGTGCTATCCCTTACTGCGATGACGTGTTGGACCGATCGATCCCTCTGCTGCAGTTGGCAGACGTGTCGAAGCAGATGGGTCTCGTCGTCACCCACGTGCACCAGTTGCTGCGCGACCATGCGCTGATCGCGGTTCGCCGGGACAGCGTCCTCGGCATTCCGGAGGCGTTCTTCGGTGACGACGGACAGCCGGTCCGGCTGCTGCCCGGACTGATCCGCGTGCTGAAGGACGGTGGCTACGAGGACGAGGAAATCATGCGGTGGCTGTTCGCCGAGGACGAGTCGCTGCCCGGCACGCCCATCGACGCGATGCACGGCGACCTGGCGCGCGAGGTCGTCCGCCGGGCACAGTCGATGGCGTTCTGAGTTTCCGGCCGGTCCGGGTCGCGGTCAGGTCCGCGGCCCGGACGCGGTGCGCCGGGTAGTCAGCGGTCCCGGACGGTCAGGGTTCGCGCGAGCAGCGGTACCGCTACCGCCAGCCGGCGCCGCCGAGGAACCGTCGCGCGCCGGTCGAACACCCGGAATCCGCTGTTCTCCACCTCGTCGAGGATCTCGGAGTACAGAACGAACGCGGCGCGCATCCCCGGACGGACGCGGGGTTCGAGCATGTCCAGTCCCGGCTCTGCCTGCCGGTAGAGCGCACGCGTCACGGCGGTGAAGTGGGCGAGCGCCCGCCGCAGTCGCGGGTCGACCTTTCCGCCACGCCGACCGCGATACAGCAATTCCTCGTCCACTCCGAACGCGGTCCAGGTGTCGGCGGGTAGGTACACCCGGCCACGGTCGAGGTCCTCGCCGACATCGCGGATGAAATTGGTCATCTGGAAGGCCTCGCCCAGCGCCGCCGCCCGGGGCGCGGCCTCGGCGAGGGGCGTCGTGGTGCCCAGGACGGGCAGCATCTGCAGCCCGATCACAGCAGCCGACCCGTGCATGTACTGCCGCAGCGCATCCATGTCGGGATAGCTCGCGCGATACTTCGGCGTGCCCGGGATGTCCATCCGCATCGAGTCGAGGAACGCGCGGAAGTAGGCGATCGGTATGTCGTAGCGGTGGATCGTGTCTGCGAGGGCGGCGACGACCGCGCCGGTGCGGGGATCGTCCACGGGCCGTCCGGCGAGAGCGTCGTCGAGTCGGGACTCGACGAGGTCGACTGCCGCCGCGCGCTCGGCCGGTGGTCGGCCCGCGCAGTCGACGTCGACGACGTCGTCGACCGTGCGCGCGAACCCGTACAGGGCGTGGACGGCGGGCCGTCGCTCCGGCGGCAGCAGACGCGTCGCGAGGTAGTAGGTACGGCCGTGCTCGGCAGCGAGCCGACGACAGTGCCGGTACGCAGCGGCGAGGTCGTCCGTGGGGGTTGCTCGGATCACAGCGCTGGTCGGGTCACACCGCTGGTCGGGTCACCGGCGAGCGCTGCTCGGCGGCCTCGGCCATCTCGTCGACCGCCACTGCGGCGGCGGTGGTCGCGGCACGAGGTTTGTCGGACACCGCTCGCAGTCGCAGCGGGTCGACGGTCTTGAGTGACACCGCCGCCACGACTGCGGCGAAGGTGGCGAGCGCGACGTGGAAGAACGTGTAGAGCCCGATCGACCCGTCCGGCTGGAACACGAGCATGAGCCACGTCGACAGGCCGACGAGTATCTGCAGCGTCCGGGTCGACATCGCGAACCCGGCGGCGATCGAGAGCGGCCACGAGTAGTACCACGGCAGGGCAGCCGGGGAGAGGACGACGATCGCGACGAGGGCGACGAGGATGCCCATCACTGCGTCCCGCTCGGTCCTGCGGAACCGCCACCACACCGCGACGAGGATCGCAACGAGCGCGACCGCACAGATCATGCGGGTGACGTCGAGGGCAGGTTGACCGGCGTGCAGCTCGGTGCTCACGGTGACGATGTGCGCCATGATCGTCGGCAGCGACAGCCAATTGATGATCTTCGCGGAGCCCGACAGCGCGGTCAGCCACCCGATCCCGACACCGGCGGCGGCCGAGGCCGCGGTGAAGATCGCGACGAACACCGCCACACCGGTACCCGCGGTCTTGAAGAAGGATGCCAGGGGTGTCGCCGGCTCTCGGCCCTCGGCCAGCGCCTTGTCGCGTTCGTGGATCATCCAGATCCACACGATGAACGGCAGCGCGATGCCGGCCATGGCCTTTACCGCCACGCCCAGAGCGATGATCGCGACCGCCGCGACGTGCCGGCGGTCGAGGGCCAGCGTGATGCCGGCGACCATGAGGCCGACCATCAGAAGTTCGTTGTGCACGCCACCGATGAGGTGGATCAGGACCAGGGGATTGAGCACGGCGAGCCACAGCGCGATCGCCGGGTTGCCGCCGAGCCGGCGGGCGAGCCGGGGCAGCGCCCATACCATCAGAGCCAGACCCGGCAGCATCGTCAGCCGCAGCATCATCGTGCCCGCGATGACGTTGTCACCGGTGATCGTCGTGATGCCCTGGCCGAGCAGCAGTGAGATCGGGCCGTACGGTGCCGTGGTGGTGGTCCACACGTTGCTGACGTTGTCGAGCAGGATGCCGGGGTTGACGACGGGTCCCACCGCGTACGGATCGAAGCCGTCCCGCAGCAGGGCTCCCTGCGCCAGGTAGGAGTACGCGTCCCGGCTGAACATGGGGACCGCGAGCAGCATCGGCGCGGTCCACACCGGGACCGTCCACGTCAGCGCGCGGAGGCCGACACGGCCCTTGATCGTGGCTCGGCCGAGGCGCACCCACGCGGCGATCATCGCCAGGACGCCGCCCCAGATGACGATGGTGGACAGTGCGTAGCCGTGGCCGAACCGCAGCCACGACAGGCTCAGTTCCTCGAGCAGCGGGTCGTGGCGGCGCACACTACCGGCGCCGAAGCCGCCGAACGTGATCATCACGGCGCCGACGAATCCGAGGATCGTCGAATGTCCCTCGGGGGTGCGCAGAAAGTCGGCGCTCGAACGCAGCCAGGACCGCTCGGTAACGGCAGCGTCGTGGATTCCGGAAGAGGCCGACATCGGTGCAGGTTCCTCCCCCGGAAGGATCGTTCGGTGATGTGCGGCCGCGTCGTGACGGCCGGACAGCATGGGACGGGTAGTTAGTTTAGTGTGTCGTCGGCAATTATCCGGCAAGCCCCGGCCCCGACGGTCCGCACACGCGCTCGGCGGCCAGTTTGCCGGAGATCAGGACCGTCGGGACGCCGACACCGGGCGTGGTCCCCGATCCGGCGAGAACGACGTTCGCCGGCCGTCCGACCAGGTTGCGGCGCCGGAACGGCCCTGTCTGCCGGAAAATGTGGGCGGGAGCGAACGGGCTCCCGGCCGCCATCCCCTGACGGGCCCATGTGAGCGGCGTATCGATGTGATCAACGGCATAGTCGGTGCCGATGTCGTGGTATCCGCGGTGTTCCAGGGTTCGCAGGAGTTCGCGCGTGTACGCGGGGGCCAGTGCCGACCAGTCGAGCGGGGCGCTGTCGAGATTCGGGCACGGCGCCAGCACCGACAGCGGTTCGTGTTCGACACCGTCACGGGCGAGGACCAGCCCGGGGTCGGTCACCGCGGGGCGGGTGATCAACAGCGACGGATCGCTCATCAAGCGGCCGCGTCCGGGCCGGGCCGCGATCTCGGCGAACGTGCGCTCCCACTCCGCACCGAAATCGATCGTGTGGTGGTGCGCGGCGCCCCACAATGCACTGGTGGCGCGCGGGACCGTGCCGTGCAGCACGACGGCCGACGGCGAGATCCGCTGCCGGCGGACGCGCCGGGTCGCGAGCAGATCGTCCACGATCGGCAGGTCGGGGGTGAGGACGAGGGCATCGCACGCGAACGAACGGCCGTCGGCGGTGTGCACGGCACGGACGCGGTCACCGGACCGCTCGATACGGGTCACCTCGGTACCCAGGTGCAGGGTGCCGCCGGCCGAGGTGAAGGCGTCCGCCATCGACTCGGCGATCGTGCGCATCCCGCCCTCGGGGAACGACACCCCGAGCGAGGTGTCCATGTGCGCGATCGCGCCGTACACCGCCAGCGCCTTCGCCGGTGGCACGCCCGCGTACAGCGCCTGGAACGTGAAGATCCGCTGCAGCCGAGGATCGGTCACCCGCCGGGCCACCTGACCGCCGAGTCGCCCGAAGCCGCCCGCCGCAAGCAGTCGCGCCAGGTTCGTTGCCGACTTCCGGGTCGAGAGCAGGTCCAGCGGCGAGTCGAAATTGGCATCGATGAACGTGTCGAACTCGGCGTCGAACACCCGGGCCAGCCATCGACGCAGGTCCAGGTACCGGCGGGCCTCGTCCGGTCCACAGACCCGGGCAACCTCCGCGGCCATCAGTTCCGGGTCGGAGTGCACGTCGATCGTCGAGCCGTCCGCGAAACGCGCGTGGTATGCGGGAGCCAACCGGCGCAACCGCAGTGGCGGCGTCGTCGTGTCAAAATCCGCGCCGACGGCGGCCAGTGCGTCGCGCACCAGCTCGGGCATCGTCAGCACGGTGGCACCGCTGTCGATCACGTATCCGGGACCCCGGTACGTTCCGACGCGCCCGCCCGGACGGTCGTCGCGCTCGAGCAGTGTCACGTCCCGGCCCCGGCCCCGCAGATGGAGGGCCGCCGACAGTCCGGCCAGCCCGGCGCCGACCACCACGATCCGGTCGGTGGCGCCGAGAACGGTGCGCACACCCACGACGCTCAGGCGTCCCGGCGGGTGACGGCGATTCCCATCTCCCGTAGACGCCGTTTGCCCTCGTCGCTGGCCGTGCTGCCGTCGAGCGCGGCGAATGCGCTGGCGGTGAGCTCGGCAATGCGGCGTTCGGCGTCGTCGACGGCGCCCAGATCGGTGATCACGGTGCGTAGCCGTGCGACCTGCGCGTCCGACAGATCGGTGCCGATGGACTCCCGCAGCAGCGCCGCGGCCGAGGGGTCGGACCGATCGGCTCGCTGCAGGGCCTCCGCGAACAACACGGTCCGCTTACCCGCCCGCAGGTCGTCGCCGGACGGCTTGCCGGTGACATCCGGATCGCCGAAGACCCCGAGCAGATCGTCACGGAGCTGGAACGCGATGCCGATGTCGGTGCCGAACCGTCGGTAGGCCTCGACCAGGGTGTCGTCTGCCCCCGCCAGTGCTGCACCCAGGTGGAGTGGGCGTTCGATCGTGTACGCGGCCGTCTTGAAGCGATTGACGCGCAGCGCGGCCTCGATCGACTCGTCCGCGCGCACCTCGCCGCTGATGTCGAGGAACTGACCGCCGAGGACCTCGGTCCGCATCGCCGACCACACGGGCGAGATGCGGGCGAGGGTCTCCGGCGCGAGCCCGGCCTCCCGGACCATGTCGTCGGCCCAGGCCAGGGCCAGATCGCCCAGGAGGATGGCGACGGCCCGGCCGAATTCCGCGCTGCCGCCGCTCCACTGCTGGGCGCTGTGCTGGTCGGCGAACTCGACGTGCACGGTGGGGAACCCCCGGCGCGTGGTCGACGCGTCGATGATGTCGTCGTGGACCAGGGCACACGCCTGGACCAGTTCGAGCGCCGAGGCGCTGCGCAGCACCGCGTCCGCCTGCGGGCCTTCGGGGTCGCCACCGGCACCGAGCCAGCCCGTCCACGCGAAGGCCGGACGCACCCGCTTGCCGCCGCGCAGTACGAAACTCTCGAGGGTCGCGACAGCGTTCTCGTAGCCGCCACCGACCGACCGGATCGTGTCGGCCCGCGAAGCGAAGAACTCGCGGAGGGCACCCTCGACGCGATCGGTGAGCGGTGGGGTGGACCGGGAAGGGCGAGTGGACTCGCCGGCTCCAGCGGACAGGACAGCCTCCAAGTTGAGTACGGACCGGCGCGCGGCGGCGACCGACGCGCAAAGCCTCGACACCACCATAGTGGTCGCCCGGAAGGCAGGGTCGCCGGTACGGGCGCGACTCGATGCGGGGGAAACAGGGAGGCCAACCTATGCTGGATCGGTGACATTCGATGCCGTTCGGGGGCGCAACAGCGCGGGTTGGGAGACCCAGACCCCATCGATCGTGGACCGGATCAGCTCGTCGGAATCTTCCAGGAGCGGCCGGATCCCCTTCTCCGTAGAGTTCTCGCCGCCGCGCGACGAGGCTGCCGAGGCGCGGCTGTGGCGCGCGGTCCGCGAGTTCGAGCGGCTCGGTCCGGCGTTCGTGTCCATGACCTACGGCGCGGGCGGCTCGACGCGCGACCGCACCGTTCGTGTCACCGGCCAACTCGCCGAGGACACCACGCTGCTCCCGGTGGCGCACCTGACCGCCGTCGGACACAGCATCGACGAACTGCGCGCGATGTGCGGCGCCTACGCCGACCGCGGCATCAGCAACATCCTCGTGCTCCGTGGGGACCCGCCCGGCGATCCGCTCGGTGAGTGGGTCAAGCACCCCGACGGTGTCGAGTACGCCGAGGAACTGGTCCGTCTGGTCCGCGACATGGGCGACTTCCACGTCGGTGTGGCGTCGTTCCCGGAAGGCCACTACCGGGCGCCCGACCTCGAACACGACACGAAGTACCTGGTGTCCAAGCTGCGGGCCGGCGCCGAATACTCGATCACCCAGATGTTCTTCGACGTCGACGACTATCTGCGACTGCGCGACCGGGTCGTGGCGTTCGACCCCGAGCAGGGCGAGAAGCCGATCATCCCCGAGATCATGCCGATCACGTCGCTGCGCTCGGCCCGCCGCAGCCTGGAGTTGTCCGGCTCGAGCCTGCCGACGGCGTTGGAGGAGCGGCTCACCCGCGCTGCGGGCGACGGTCCGGAGGAGAACCGCGCCGCGGTGCGCGAGATCGGCATCGAGGTTGCGACGGAGATGAGTGAGCGGCTGATCGCCGAGGGCGCGCCGTGCCTGCACTTCATCACGCTCAATTTCGCGCGGGCGACCGGCGAGGTGCTGGCGAACCTGGGAATGTCTGCTTCGACGTCGGTGTGACGAGCCGGGCGCGTCCGCGCACGGGTCAGTGCCGGGCACGGAGTTGCCCGGCACTCACCCGTCCGTTCATCCGGTGATGTTGCTCGTCTGATTGCTCCAGTCGGGGTCGCCGAAGAGTTCCCCGTTTCCCGTGACGAAGGCGCTGTGTGCCTGGGCGTCGCCCTGCAGTCGGTCCATGACCCAGGCCGTGAGGTAGCCGAGGAAACCGGTGACACCGTCCACGCAGCCCAGGTTGTCCGGAGTGCAACCCGGCCGGCCCTGAATGTCGTTGTGGTTCGGGCCGTTCAGGGTTGCCCGCGCCTTGGCCGCCGAATCCGGGGTCGCCTCGTAGTAGGCCTGCGCAGACTGGATACCGATCACCTGCCACGGAAGCGGCTGGGAGGACGGTGAGATCGGGCTGTCGGAGCCGTTGACGTAGAAGACCGAGCCCGAGGTGAGTTCCCGGGGGTCCGTGCAGGTCGTCATCCCCTCCGGTTTCGGCAACCCGAGCGTGCACATGTACTGGCCGGGCAGTTCGATGGGGACCGCGGTCTTGACGGCACCGCCGGAGTGCGCGGTCGCGTTGAGGGTGCCGACCGCGCCCTGGGAGTGCCCCATCGCGCCGACGGCGTCGGTGTCCAGTTTCTGATGGAAGATGCTGGACGGATCGCTGTCCTGGCGCCGGAGGAAGTCCACAGCTTCGAGCATCTCCCGGCCGGAGCCCGTGTTGGTGTTGTCGACCGCGATCACCACGAAGCCCCAGGACGCCAGGTGCGAGAGCAGGTAGTCGTACTGGTGCGGATGCGCGAAGGTGCCGTTGCCCCAGGTGATGATCGGGTGCCGGTCGCCGTTCGCGCCGAGGTCGGTGGGGTACCAGACGTCGAATTCGGCGCCGGTGGAGTCGCAGCAGCCGATGCCCTTCTGCTTGGTCACCTCCCACGGCCCGCGTTCGGAGAACGTCGATTCGACGGTCCTCGTGGGCCCGGCGGCCGAGGTGGGTATCCCACCCGCCTGTGCTGCGGCGCCGGCCGCGACCATTGTCGTGGTCGCCGTGAGGAGGACGACGAGACCTTTTCGCACGCGACTTGTCATAGGTCGGAAGGGTAGGCACGACGCCTAGCGTGAGTTAGGGGTTGTGACAGTATCGTTACAAGTTGGTGTCGGCGTCGGCCGCGCGGTGAGGTGGGTGCTTTCGTCGTTAGGCTCGGGTGGTGACTGAGCGACAGCGGGGTGGGAGGGCAGCCAGGGCGGAAGCGCGACGTGAGGCCATCCTCGACGCGGCGATGACGGTGATCGCCGAGCGTGGTTATCGGGGAACGACGCTCGCTGCGGTGGCGGAACGCGTCGGGCTGACCCAGCCCGGCGTTCTGCACTACTTCCCCAGCAAGGAGCACCTCCTGATCGGGGTGCTCGAGGCTCGTGACCGGTGGGACGTCGCGGCCTTCCTCGCGGGGGCCGCGGATGCGCGACTGTCGCACCTCGAGCAGGTCGTCGAGTTCAATGCCGAGCGTCCGGGTGTCGTCCAGACCTTCACTGCGCTGGCGGCGGAGAGTGCGATCGGTGAGCATCCGGCGCGAGAGTTCTTCACCGAGCGTTACGCCGGTGCCCGTGAGGTCTTCACCGAGTTGCTGCGGCGGGAGTTCGGCGACCGACTGCCCGGTGGCCTCACGCCCGAGCAGGCGTCGCCGCTGCTGATCGCGGTCATGGACGGCATGCAGATCCAGTGGCTGCTGGCCCCCGAGGACGTCGATATGCCCGGCGCCTTCCGCAACTTCGTCGCCCTGCTGGGCCTGGGTGATCGTTCCGAGGACGGCGCCGGCCGAGGCTGACGCGTACCTCTGTCGTGGCTGTTCATCGGCGCCGCCTCCTCGGGGGGAGGTAACGGTTGCATATCAACGCCTATCTCCTGCTAGGTGAAGGTGTCAGTATCGAAGTGCTGCGGCATCACCCAGCTGCCCAGTCGGCTGCATCCTCGCCGGGATCGGCGAATCGACCTGTTCGTCAACCAGTTCGACGCTGGTTGAATCGGTTCGTCGGTTGCTGAAACCGTTCGATGGCAAAGGAATTCACGATGGAGAACGAAGCCGTACGCGAGGCAGTCGAAGCGGCGCTCGCCAAGCTGGATCTGGACACGAAGGCGCGGCTGTTGCAGGGCCAGGACATCTGGACGCTGCCGCCGCTCCCCGAGATCGGACTCGGCTCGATCGTGATGTCCGACGGCCCCGTCGGCGTGCGGGGGGCCAGCTGGGGCCCCGAGGATCCGTCCGTCCTGCTGCCTTCGCCGACTGCGATGGCCGCGTCCTGGGACCCCGAGCTGATCGCGCGCGCGGGGACGCTGCTCGCGCAGGAGGCGCGCCGCAAGGGCGTCCACCTGCTACTGGCCCCCACCGTGAACATGCACCGCACCCCGGTCGGCGGCCGGCACTTCGAGGCTTACTCCGAGGACCCGCTGCTCACCGGCGCGATCGGCTCCGGCTTCGTCCGCGGCGTGCAGTCCGGGGGCGTCGGCGCCACCGTCAAGCACTTCGTGGCCAACGACGCCGAGACCGACCGGATGAGCGTCGACAACATCGTCTCCCCTGAGGCCTTGCGGGAGATCTACCTCGCCCCGTTCGAGGCGATCGCGCGTGACGCCGGCCCGTGGGCCGTCATGTCTGCCTACAACAGCGTCAACGGCACCACGATGAGCGAGCACACCGAGCTGCTCCGCGGCGTGCTCCGCGACGAGTGGGGCTTCGACGGCATCGTGGTCTCCGACTGGATGGGCACCCGCTCGACGGTGGGCGCGATCCTCGGCGGCCTCGACGTCGCGATGCCCGGCCCGGTGTCCGTCTACGGTGAGCTCCTCGTCAAGGCGGTCCGGAACGGCGAGGTCGACGAGTCCGTCGTCGACGACGCCGTCCGCCACGTCCTGCACCTCGCGGCGCGCGTCGGACAGCTCGAGGGCGCCCCAGCCGCCGTCGCGGAGTTCCCCGCTCCGGTCGACGGCCGCGAGATCGCGCGCGAGGTCGCCCGGTGCTCCTTCGTGCTCGCCCGCAATGCCGAGGTCGACGGCGCTCCCGTCCTGCCGATCGCCCCTGCCGGGACTTCGGTCGCCCTCATCGGCCTGGCCGCGCGTGATGCCCGGGTGCTCGGCGGGGGCTCCGCCATGGTGTTCCCCCAGACCGTCGTCTCCCCGCTCGACGGACTGACCGACGCGCTGCCCGAGGGCACGCTGAGCTACAACGTCGGCACGTTGCTGAGCGAGGAGATGGGTATCGCCGACCGCGGGTTCACCCTGCGTGCCCGCTGCCTCGCTGCCGACGGCTCGCTGCAGCGCGAGCTCCCGCTGGCGGACGGCAACATCATGTGGATGGGCGACCTCCCCGAAGGCATCGACTACCCGTCGCTGCAGACCATCGAGATCCTCGGCACCTATACGCCGGAGCTGTCCGGCCCGCACCGCTTCGGCACCAAGGGCATCGGCCGGTTCACCCTGACCGTCGACGGCGAGACGGTGTTCGAGGGCGAGCAGACCCTCGAGAGCTTCGACCCGTTCGAGATGCTCTTCGGCTCCCCGAAGGACCGCGCCGTCGTCGAGCTCGAGGCGGGCCGCCCCGTCGAGGTCGCCCTGCGGTACGACCCGATGAAGATGGAGGGCTCTCCCATCGCCATCGTCAGCTTCGGTCTCGGGCACCTCGAGCCGCAGCGCGATCCCGAGGAACTCATGGCCGAGGCCGAGGCCGCCGCCGCCGAGGCCGATGTGGCCGTCGTCGTCGTGGCGACCACCGACAAGGTGGAGTCCGAGGGCTTCGACCGCACCACCCTCGAGCTGCCCGGACGTCAGGACGAGTTGGTCTCCCGCGTCGTCGCCGCCAACCCGCGCACTGTTGTGATCGTCAATTCCGGCGCGCCCGTCGAGATGCCGTGGCGCGACGACGTCGCAGCGGTGCTGCTGAGCTGGTTCCCCGGCCAGGAGGCCGGCGCGGCGCTGGCCGAGGTACTCATCGGCGTGGCCGAGCCCGGTGGCCGGCTGCCCACCACCTGGCCCGCGACGCTCGCGGACTGCCCGGTCACCGCCGTCACCCCCGTCGACGGCAAGCTCTCCTACGACGAGGGGCTGTTCATCGGCTACCGCGCGTGGGACCGGTCCGACGTCGCGCCCGCCTATCCGTTCGGGCACGGCCTCGGCTACACCACCTGGGAGTACGAGAGCATCGAGCGGGACGGAGACACCGTCACCGTGCGGGTCCGTAACACCGGCTCTCGGCGTGGGCGCGACGTCGTGCAGGCCTACCTCGCGCCGGTCGAACCCGACGCACAGCGGCCGGCCCGGGCGCTCGCAGGATTCACCACGGTCGAGGCGGCACCCGGCGAGACCGTGACCGCCACGATCGCGCTGCCCCGCCGGGCGTTCGAGGTCTGGGACGAGAACCGTGGAGCCTGGACCTACCGATCCGGGGCGTACGACGTGCGGGTCGGCCCGTCGTCCGCAGAGTGCCCTGTCGGTGTGCGGATCGAGGCGGTCGAGTAGCTGTCGGGGCATAGTCTCGATCGAATCGTTGCTCCGCGTTCATGATCGAAAGGTGTGATGCGTCGGCCGTCCTCCGGTGAGGCGGTCGGCGCATCGCGGGTCCGTCCGATCGGCCGTTCCCGGCCGATCCCACCGAGTGGGGGAGATGCACGATGGCATCGAGTTTCACAGGTAGACGATGGAAGACTGGGGCGGCGCTCGCGGCCGCGTCGGCAATCGCGGCGTCCGCCGTCGCCCTCGCCGCACCGGCCGCGGCGCTGCCCGGCGGCATCGAGTACGTGAATCTCGGCGACAGCTTCAGCGCGGGATCGGGCGTCGCTCCGATCGCACCCGGACAACCGCCCCAGTGCTGGCAGTCCGAACAGAACTTCGCGCACATCGTTGCCGCCGAATCGGGCTATCGGCTCACCGATGTCAGCTGTGGTGGCGCCAAGACCGAGGACTTTTACCAGGAGCGGTATCCGGGCGTCCGAGCCCAACTCGACGCGCTGTCGCCGTCGACCGAACTCGTGACGGTCATGATCGGCGGAAACAACAACGACACCTTTGCCGGCGCCGTCGCAACCTGCATCGGTGCCTGGGCGGTGAGTCCCGGCGCCTTCGACCCGTGCAAGTCGCGATACGGCGCGAGCCTGTTCGAGCCGATCACCAGCCAGACCTACCCGGCGCTCGTCGAAGTTCTCGAGGACGTACATGCCCGCGCCCCGCGAGCCCACGTCGTCGTCGTCGGGTACCCGTGGTTGCTGCCCGCGACCGGAGGTTGCTTTCCGCAGTTCCCGATCGCGCCGGGCGACGTTCCGTACCTGCGTGACCTGCAGGCCACACTCAACGACGCGATCGCGCGAGCGGCCGCCGAGACGGGCACGTCGTTCGTCGACATGTCCCGGGTGTCGGAAGGCCATGACGGCTGTAAGCCGGTGGGGGAGCGGTGGATCGAGCCGCTGATCGACTCCACGCAACCGGTACCGGTTCATCCGAATGCGGACGGTGAACGCGCCCTGGCCCGTGAGGTCGCCGCGGCGATCGCGAACGGATAGCTCTCGTCCGGCGACGGAACCGTTCAGGGCCGGTCGATTGCCCGGCCCTTCCACCGCAGGCCGCCGCGCCGGCGGTCGCGATGGGACGCGACGGTGAGGCCGATCAGTCCGACGATCGACGCCGGGTGGGCGGCAGCGTCCAGAAGGTCGCCCGCTCGGGGGCGGTGTCCCATCTCGACCGTCCGGGCCGCCAGTCTCGAGGCGGTCGCCGCGCCATAGCCTGCTGCGCCCCAGACGCGGGTCCCGCCCCGCCCGAACAGCATCGCGGCCGGGGGCACCAGGTAGGTCAGCGCAGCCGCGGCGGCGACCGCCGTCGACCCGGCAGCAGAGCCGTACGCCGTCCACAACCAGCGGGTGTATCCGGCCCGCAGCGCGGTGGGACCGTCGTACATCCGGCACCTCGCCCGGTCCTGGGCGGCCACGACCGTGGTCCGTCCGCCCCGGCGTCGCAGTTCCCGGGCGATGTCGAGATCCTCGGTGAGGCTGTCGGCAACGACGGCGTGCCCGCCGATCCGGAAGTAGGCCGCGGCGTCGAACACGAGGAACTGCCCGCAGGCCACCGCCGTCGACGGGCGGCGGCTGCCGTTGGCGACGCGGACCGGCAGCGTCGAGAACCACGACCAGCACAGCAGCGGCTGGATGATACGTTCGGCGGCCGTCACCGCGTCCTGACCGGGCCACGGGGAGACGAGGTCGGCGCCGGTGCGGCGCAGCTCGGTCACGGCGGCCGCGAGGGCGTCCGGGGCCAGTCGCACGTCGGCGTCGAGGAAGACCAGCGCGCCCGGCCTGGTGGGATCGACCAGTCGGGCCGCGTGCTCGGCGGCGGTTCGGCAGGCGGCGGTCTTGCCCGACCATCCGGGAGGCGGGGGCTGTGTGGACCGGATCAGCGTGAATCTGCTGTCGCCGTCGATGGCGCGTTCGGCGACCTGTGCCGTCGCATCGGTCGAGTCGTCGTCGAGGACGATCACGCGCAGCGTGGCGAGCAGGGTCTGGCCGCGCAGATCCGCGATGAGCCCGGAGATCCGGTGCGCCTCGTTCCGGGCCGGCACGAGGACCGTCACTGATTCGGTCACCGGGTCGGCGTGAAGTCGGGGCAGCCCGGCCACGTTCGCGACGGTGACGGCGGCGGCGGCGAGAGCGAGTCCGGTGCCCGCGCGGGTCGCGGCGGCGAGCGGTTCGATCGGTCGAGCCACTATCGAGGGCTCACCGTGTCGACGTCTCGAGATGATTCTCGCGGCGAGGCCCGGACGAGGTGTTGCGGTTGCGGGTGGCCCACGCCATCGCACCCACGATCGCCGCGACGGCGATCGTGACGCCGGCCGCCATACCCGCCCATCCGGCGAAACTGCGGGTCTTGGGATCGGCGTAGCGCACCTCGGCGCGCAGTGTGCTGACCTCGCCGGCGGGGAGCTTCCACGTGATGGTCGAATCGCCCTCGCGCGTGCCGTTGGTCGTCGCGACCCGGGCCGGGAACGCGATCGTGAACTGCACGTCGGTGCCCTGGGCCGGAACATTCTCGAGATCGATGCGCCCGCTGAGACTCACCAGATCGCCGGCCCGCTGCAGCGACAACTGCAGTGCCCCGTCGGTCTGCCCGGACATCCCGCCGAGATCCTGGACGTCGCCGAACGACAGCCCGCTGAAGAACGCCTCGGTGCCGACGTACCCGTCCTTCTGGTACTCCTGCACCCGGACCCGGTTGGCGAGCGACGGCGGCGGGGTGAGCTGCGGACCCTTGTCGTTCTCGTCCTTGGGGACGGTGGCCGCCACGATCTGCCCCGACACCTTGTCGTCGGCCGAAACTCCCATCGACACCTGCACACGCAGGCAGCCCGCCAGCAGCGGCACGGTGATCAGTGCCAGGGCCACGGTCGAAACCAGACGACGGAACCGGGTACGTGACGGCGATGGCGTGGGCGGCTGCACAGGGGTCATCGTGCCAGGCACGGGTATTCGTGTCAGGCGGTAGGGGTGTTGTCCAGCTCGGCCCGGCGTGTGCGTGCCAGCACCACGAGCAGCGGCACACCCAGCACACCCATCGCGACAGCACCGTAGACGGCCGAGTACCGCAGTTCGGGGGCGTCGAGAAACACCGCGTGGGCCAGCGCCGACCCCAGCCAGGTCCACAGGAACAGCGCGATGGGCACCGCGTCGTGGCGGAGTGACGTCGAGCCGGGACGGCGGTCGAGCCGGTCGAAGCGGGTGACGACAACCGCCATCGCGAGGGCGACGACGACCCAGCCCGCGTAGTTGGTGAGCGGAATGTGCTCGACGCCGGGCAGCCCGGCATCGGTGACGCACCAGCTCCACTGGCCGTCGGCGACCATCTGCGGATCCAGGTACAGGTCCCAGCCGACGACGCCGATCGTCGCGAGGACGATGCGGAGCACACGGGAGCGGGTCAGCAGCGACGCGACGCACCACACCGGGTAGAAGCCCGCCGTCCACGCGAACGGCACCACCAACGGCACGTCGGCGACGTCCCAGCCGAGCCGTCCGGTGGCGTACTCGTAGCAGCCGTAGGGGATGCCCGTCGCGGTCCCGACCACCTCGGACAACAGACCGATCCCGGCGGTCGCCGCGACCATCGCGCCGGCCCAACGCCCGCCGCGCACGGCCACGGCGTGCACGATCGAGGCGGCGGCCAGCAGTGCCACCACCGCGACCGTCACCACGTCCCGGGAACGGCCGTCCACCAGCGGATATACGATCTGCGCGGCGACCGCGGCCACGGCGAGCCCGACCGAGACCCGCAACAGGACGGCGCTCGGGAATCTCGTCCGAGGCAGTGCGCTCATCGGACGGTCTTGCGCAGCGTCCGTCGGATCGGACCACCGCGCGCGTCGGACAGCGCGATCCGCGCCGCGCTCCGCCCGCTCGAGCCGGACACGCCACCACCCGGATGGGTCGACGCGCCGGTGAGGTACAGGTTGTCCGCGCCCGGCACCCGATGCGCGGACAGTTCCGGAATCGGGCGCCACATGAACATCTGGTCCAGCGACATCTCGACGTGCATCACGTTGCCACCGATCAGGCCCATCTCGCGCTCGATGTCGGCGGGTGTCTGGATGTGCCGGTGACGGACACTGTCCGCGAAGCCGGGTGCCAGCGCGTCGACACTCGCGACGATGCGATCGGCTTCGCTCGTGCCCAGGTCCGCCCAGTTGCGGCCGCCGGACAACGTGTACGGATGCCACTGCGACCACAGCGTCACCTGGTGTTCGCCGGCGGGGGCGATTGTCGGGTCGATGCCGCTGAAGCTCATCGCGAGGACCGCCGGTTCGGGCGGCAACTCGCCGGCGAGGGCGGCGCCGTGCGCCGTCCGCAGCTGGGCGCGGTCGGAGACGAGGAGTTGCAGCCCCGACGTCGTGGTCGCGTCGGTCGCATCCGTGGGGGCGCTCGGGTACGACGGCAGTGCGTCGGTGCCGAGACGCAGCACCATGCCGATGCCGGGTCCGACGCGGATCCGACGACGCCAACGGTCGAGGGTGGGGCGGTCGTAGCCGCCGCGTTCGAGCAGATCGAGAGTGGTCAGCACGTGACAGCCGGCGATGACGCGGCGCGCGCGCACCCGGCGTCCGGACTCCGTCACCACGGTCCAGCCGTCGGCATCCCGGCGCAGCTCGGTTGCGCCGTCGCCGAGGGTGACCGCGCCGCCGTCGGAGGTGAGCCGGGCGGCGAGCGCCGCGGTGAGCGCGCCGCTGCCGCCGACCGCACGCCCCGGCGGCAGCGTGTGCATCAGCGCCGCGAACCCGACCATCGGCGCGGTTCCCGGCTCCGACATCGGCGGACCGGACTGTGCACCGAACCACGCGAGCGCCGCCTTGAGCGGTTCGCTGTCGAAGTACTCGTCGAGCAGGGCGTCGCCCGTCGTCAGGAACTCCCGGGAGATCTCGCCGGCGCCGCCGGACGTGTCGAGGCCCCAGAACGACCGCAGCAGATGGCCTCCGGTGGGTGGCGCCGAGAACGCGCGCATCACGCGCTCGGTCCGCGGCCCCCACGTCTCGACGAAGCGCCGGTAGGCGTCCGCATCGGCCGCACCGCACGACTCCTCGATGGACCGGCACGTCCGTTCGAGGCTGCGGTGGAAGACGATGCCCGGTCGGTCCGATCCCGCCGGCGCCGGGGCGAACGCCCACGGGTCGCAGTCGATGTAGCGCAGTCCGTGCGCGGCGAGATCGAGCTCTTCGATGATTCCGGTGTGCCGGATCATGATGTGCGCCGACGACCCACGATCCACCTTGTGTCCGGGGAACCGCTCGACCGTCGAGACCGCGCCACCCAGGACCGTGTCCCGCTCGAGAACCTCCACCGACCATCCCGACCGGGCGAGGTAGCAGGCCGATACCAGGGCGTTGTGGCCCGAACCGACCACGACCGCGTCGAGTCGGGCGTCAGCGGCTCTCGTGAACTCCGGCATCACAGCGGCAACCCCCGTCCGAGAACGGCGAACGGGCGGCGATCGCCCGCGAAGGTGAAGTGACGGACGACGTCCCGGAATCCGGTGCGCCGGTACAGGCGCCATGCTCGGTTGTCCTCGTCGTCCACCTCGGGGGTGGACAGCAGTACGCCCCGTTCCGGACGGCCGTCGAGTAGACGGCGGAGCAGTTGCTCGCCCAGGCGGTGCCCCTGCGCGTCCGGGTGGACGTGCAGTTCGGTCAGCTCGAAGTAGCTACCGAGGACATAGGTGATCTGGTCCCGGCTCCATCCGGTTGCCTGCATCCCGTGCCGCACCTGCTGCTGCCACCACTGGTCGGGGGCGCCGCGGTACCCGTATGCGATCGCGACCAGCGGCGCCGGGTGGTCGGCGTGTCCGGGATCGGCCTGTACAGCGCCGACGGCGCGCCAGCCCGGTCGCTGCATGTGCTCGGTCCACATGGGTGCGCGGTGGTACTCGGTTCCGCGGGGGTACCCCATGGCCGCCACGTAGATCGACAGTGCTTCGGGGAGCCGGGCCCGCATATCGGATACCGACAGGTCCACGACGGCCGGAGCGGACTCCGGATTCGGGTCGGGGCTCTCGCCGGTGCTCGCATCCATGCGCGGGCTCACCCTTCTCTCTTGACGACATGTCGGTGGGGCCAGTTATATTGAATAGGTCGAACGCATGTTCGATATGGCCGATCCGGCGATGTTCGAGGGAAGCGAACATCGCCGGATCGGTGGTCCCGAACCTCGGAGCGTTGGGAGGTGCTCGAAGCATGTCGAAGGTCGTGCCTGAAGGTGTGCAGGGTGTCGCTGTCGCACGCGAGGCGGTGCCGACGCGGCGGTCGATGTCCGGACCGTCGCGGATCGCGACGTCCGGTTGCGGATCGCCCGGTCGTGCTGCTGGAGCGGAGGTGCTGTCGGGCCCGTCGTCGTCGCCGATGTCCGCGGTCATGTTGCTGCGTCGCGCCGACGGCCTGTTGTCGGAGGCGGCGGGTGCCGTCGAGGCCGCCGAGCGATTCCGCTGTGCGTACCTCGGAGCCCTTCGCGGGGCCGCGGCCGTCCTCGCCGACACGGAGGGGAAAGCGGACGGCGGTCGGGCGAGGCGGACTCGTTCCCGCAGTGCCTGGGTCCTCATGGCACGCGCGGCACCGGATTTCGTGGAGTGGGCCGACTACTTCGCGCAGCACTCCGCGCTCCGGGCCTCGATCGAAGCCGGCGTGACTCGGACGGTGACCGACGTCGATGCGGATGCGTTCTACTTCGAGGTGGGACGGTTCCTGACGGCGGTCGAGGATCGCCTCGGAGCGGCGGGTCGGGGTGCCGGCTCGGGGCTCTCGGCGTAGCGCCGGCCCGGTGATTCCGGACACGTTCGCCGCCCCTTCTGGTGGGGCATACCGGATTGTCGCCGATTCGGTGGCAACTTGTCGACGGACTAGGTGGTCAGGGGAGGACTCTCCTCGTATTATTGAATTCAGGTAACCGCCAGTCAGTTACCCACCTCTCCGCACCGCGGCGAGGTGCCAACTCTTAGTGCCGGGGGAGGTACCGTGCCACTCTCCGAGCACGAGCAGCGCATGCTCGATCAAATCGAGAGCGCTCTCTACGCCGAGGATCCCAAGTTCGCGTCCACGGTGAGGGGCGGGCGAATGCGTGCCCCCGCTGGAAAACGTCGATTGCAGGCGGTGGCCCTCTTCGCGTTGGGTCTCGTCCTTCTCATCGCGGGCGTAGCTCTGGACGTGTTGTGGTTGGGCGGATTCCCGATCGTCAGTGTGATCGGATTCGTCGTGATGTTCGGTGCCGGCGTGCTCTTCCTCTTCGGTGGAGGGAAGGGCCATCTGGCAGCGGTACCCGACGGGGACACCCCGTCCGGTGAAGGGTCGGGCGCGCGTGGATCGCATCCGCGCAAGCCCCATGGAGGTAAGAAGTCCGGGGGCGGATTCTCGTCCCGGATGGAGGACCGTTTCCGCAGGAGGTTCGAACAGGAGTAGCTTCCGGCGTTCGAAACACCGACGCTCTCGAAACGGCGATGGCGCGACCACCACGGTCGCGCCATCGCCGTTTTCGTGTCGCCACTCTCAGGCCCTCCCCACCTGTCCCCACCGCTGTCCCCACATGTCCCCACTGCCGGCTCCCGCCGGTAACGGGCGTGAGCCGGGGGTTTGTTGTCGTGTGGTGCCAGGGCCTTGAACTGGAGATTCCTCGGTCGGGGGAGCGTCGGCGCGGCCGGGGTGGTCGTGTTCGGGGTCACGCCGACGAAAACGCCCCACTTCGGGCCATGCCCGATGATCTGCGGTTATTCACGGCCACTTGTCAAATCGGCCCCCCGATCGGATTCGAAGTGGAGGAAAGTGGGGTAATGTGGTGCGCAGCGGATCACGTGAGTGACCCGCCAGAATGCAGGGCGATACCGGCCGGTATCGGCCACACGTTCGCCACAGGGCCCCGGCGGGAGGTGTCGAGATGTTTCTCGGTACCTATACGCCGAAGCTCGACGACAAGGGGCGACTCACGTTGCCTGCGAAGTTCCGGGACGCGTTGGCGGGAGGGTTGATGGTCACGAAAGGGCAGGACCACAGCCTTGCGGTGTACCCCCGTGAGGAGTTCACCGCGCTTGCGCGTCGTGCGGCAGCGGCTTCCCGAAGCAATCCGCAGGCCCGCGCGTTCGTGCGTGCGCTTGCGTCGGGAACCGACGAGCAGCATCCCGATGCCCAGGGACGGATCACGCTGTCCTCCGACCATCGTCGCTATGCGGGGTTGTCGAAGGAGTGCGTGGTGATCGGATCGGTCGACTTCCTCGAGATTTGGGACGCCCAGGCATGGGAGTCCTACGTCGCGGAGCACGAGGAAAGCTACTCACAAGCCAGAGACGAGGCGCTCGAGGGGATCTTCTAGCCCACCGACGCCACAGGCGAGTGCCGCGAGGCCTCTGCCCGAGTGTGACCCTGACGCACTTCCCCAGCGCCAGGTTCACGGCGGGACCCTGACGCACTTCCCCAGCGCCAGGTTCCTCGATCGGACAGGGACCTCGAGGCATTCGCTCTCCCGGAGAGTGGACGTTCGCGAGTTTCGTTGCAGCGCAGATCGATCGACGAGAGCCCGCCGAATCACCTCTTCGGAGCCCCAACCACGTGCAAGCCCCACAGCATCGAGCAGGAGCCGGAGGAATCATGGTCGACGGCGAGGACGACACCCGGTCGGTCCCCGGCGAGTTCGGTCATGTCCCGGTGCTGCTGCACCGAGCGGACGACCTTCTCGGGCCGGCACTGACCGCCCACGACCCGCACGGCGAGGGCGCGGTCATGATCGACGCGACCCTCGGTCTCGGCGGGCATTCGGAGCACTTCCTCCGGACCTATCCCGGTCTGCACCTCATCGGGCTGGATCGCGACCCCGAGGCGTTGCGGATCGCGTCCGAGCGCCTGGCCGCCTACGCGGACCGCACCACCTTCGTGCACACGCGCTACGACGGCATCGTCCACGCGCTCGAGCAGGCCGGTCTGGACTCGATCGGAACCGTGCACGGCATCCTGTTCGATCTGGGTGTCTCGTCGATGCAGCTGGATGAGGCCGAGCGCGGATTCGCCTACTCGATCGACGCGCCGTTGGACATGCGGATGAACCCGACGACCGGGATCACCGCGGCCGAGGTGCTCAACACCTACAGCCACGGCGAGCTGGCGCGGATTCTGAGCACGTACGGCGAGGAGCGCTTCGCGGGGCGGATCGCCTCCGAGGTGGTCCGCCGTCGTCAGAAGCAGCCGTTCACCACCAGTGCCGCCCTGGTCGAACTCATCTACGACGCCATTCCGGCAGCGACGCGTCGCACGGGCGGCCATCCCGCGAAGCGCACGTTCCAGGCGCTGCGGGTCGAGGTCAACGGCGAGCTCGATTCGCTGCGTGACGCAATCCCCGCTGCCCTCGACGCGCTCGCGGTCGGCGGGCGGGTCGTGTTCATGTCGTACCAGTCGCTCGAGGACCGCGTGGTCAAGCAGGAGCTGACGCCACTGTCGAAGTCGAAGACGCCCGAGGGCCTGCCGGTGGAGCTGCCGGGCATGGGGCCGGAGTTCCGGATCCTCACGCGAGGTGCGGAACGTGCGTCCGAACAGGAGATCGAAGACAACCCGAGAGCGGCGCCCGTGCGTCTGCGAGCAGCCGAACGAATCGCCAGGAGGGCTGGAGCGTGACTGACATGACGGTTCGGATGACGTCCACCGGTATCGGGTCCGCGCGTGTCCGGCGGTCCAGTGCGGCGCAGAAGGCCTACGAGCGCCGCCAGCAGCGGGCTTCGGTCGGCGGCGGAACCCGACCGTCCTCGACGGCGTCGACTTCGGCGTCGCCGCGGAGGATCGTGGCCCGGATCCCGTTCGTGGCCACCATCATCGGCCTGCTCTGCCTCGGCCTTGCGACGACTCTGCTGCTCACGACGCGGGCCGCGGAGGACTCGTACCAGCTCGCGGACGCGCGCGCCCACAACCAGAGTCTGCGCGAGCGGACGGCCGCGTTGCAGCGGGATGTCGCGGCGGGCAACTCGGCGCCGGTTCTCGCCGAGAAGGCGGCCGAGCAGGGGCTGATCCCCGCGAAGGATCCTGCGCGACTGGTCGTGTCCGCGGACGGCAGCGTCGAGGTGATCGGTACTCCGAAGCCCGCTGAGGGCAAGCCGGTCGCTCCGCTGGATCGGACGCCGCCGCCTGTGGCCGAGCCGGCTCCGTCCCGGGCGACGCAGCCCGCTCCCACCACCGCCCCACCCGCAGCCACGCCGCCGCCCGTCAATGACGGCCGGATCCAGGCCCGTGGTGAACAATTGACGCCTGTGACGGTGATCACCCAACCCCCGGCGGGTGCTCGGCAGTGACACCGGTGGGTGGACGCACTCCCGCCTCGCGGCCGCGTCGGCCCGCGCCGCCGCGGCGATCGCGGGGGCGTAAGTCCCCGGTGAGGCGTACCGACGGATTCGGGTTCCGTCTCAAGTACGGCCGGGCGACGATGCTGGTTGCACTCGGGGTCGCCGCGGTGCAGCTGCTGTGGGTTCAGGGAATCGACGCGCCGAGGTTGTCGGCCGAGGCCGCAAATCAGCGCACCACGACTGTCACCCTTCCGGCCGTTCGGGGCGCGATCCTCGACAGGAACGGCGACAAGCTCGCCTACACCCTCGATGCCAAGGCGTTGACCTTCCAGCCGGTGCGCGAACGCAAGAGGATGGAGGAGGAGCGTGCCAAGGACGAGACCGCTCCCGATCCCGACACCCGGGTGAAGGAGATCGCGAAGGGGATCCACGAGCACTTGGGTGACACGGTCTCCGAGAGTGCCCTGCTCGAGAAGCTGCGCAGCAACGAGACATTCGTCTACCTGGCGCGCAGCGTCGATCCCGCCGTGGCCGCGGACATCGCCGACGAGTTCGAGGAAGTGGGACTCGAGCGGCAGGACATTCGCGAGTATCCCGGTGGTTCGCTCGCGGCGAACATCGTCGGTGCCACCGGGTGGGACGGGCACGGACTGCTCGGGCTCGAGGCGTCGATGGATTCCACGCTGGCGGGTACCGACGGTTCCGAGACCCACGACCGTGGGTCCGACGGTGCCGTCATCCCCGGCAGCCGTCGGGATCTGCAGCCGGCGGTGGACGGCTCCAACGTGGAACTGACCATCGATTCCGACCTGCAGTACTACGTGCAGCAGCAGACACAGCAGGCGAAGGACCTGTCGGGTGCGAAGAACGCGTCCGTCGTGGTGCTCGACGCGAAGACGTCCGAGGTTCTCGCGATGACCAACGACGGCACGTTCAACCCGGCGATCGGTGTCGGGAACAACCCGCGGACCGCGCAGATGGGCAATCTGCCGGTGAGTTCGCCGTTCGAACCGGGATCGGTCAACAAGATCGTGACCGCGGCCGCGGCGCTCGAGTACGGGCTGACCACGCCCGAAGAGGTGCTCCAGGTTCCCGGGTCGATCCAGATGGCCGGAGTGTCGGTCAAGGACGCGTGGGCGCACGGCGTCGTGCCGTTCACCTCGACCGGCGTCTTCGGTAAGTCGTCGAACGTGGGCACGCTGATGCTCGCGGAGCGGGTCGGGGAGGAGCGCTTCGCCGAGATGCTGCACAAGTTCGGTCTCGGTCAGCGCACCGATGTCGGGTTGCCGGGCGAGAGCGCCGGCAACGTCCCGCACATCGACGACTGGTCGGGCGGCACGTTCGCGAACCTGCCGATCGGTCAGGGCCTGTCGATGACGCTCCTGCAGATGACCGGTATGTACCAGGCCATCGCCAACGACGGCGAGCGGATCGCCCCACGAATCGTCAAGTCGACCCTCGCGCCGGACGGTTCCCGGATCGAGACCGAACGCCCGGAGCCGGTGCGGGTCGTGAGCGAGGAGACTGCCCGCACCACCCGTGACATGTTCCGGTCGGTCACCCAGAAGGATCCGATGGGATATCAGCAGGGCACCGGGCCGCAGGCGGGTGTCGAAGGCTACCAGATCAGTGGCAAGACCGGCACCGCGCAGCAGGTCGACCCGGCCTGCGGGTGCTACTCGAACTCCAACTACTGGATCACCTTCGCGGGCATCGCGCCCTCGGACGATCCGCGTTATGTCATCGGGATCATGCTCGACGCGCCCGTCCGCGGCATCGACGGCGGCGGTGGGCAGTCGGCCGCGCCGCTGTTCCACAACATCGCGTCGTGGCTCCTGCAGCGGGACAGTGTTCCGCTGTCGCCGGACCCGGGTCGGCGGTTGGTGTTGCAGGCCGATTGACACCGACCGGGCCGCGTTCTGCCTGTCGGGGTGACGATTCCCACGTAACCGGTGTGTACCGGACGTGGTGGGTCGTGCCCGGGGTGCCGCCGCCGGTAATCTGACACGTCGGTCTCCGTCCGCGAGGATGGATACGACCGAACGAGACACCGAACCGATTCCTGATTCCGAGAGGACCCACTGCCTGTGCATCCGAGTCCGCAGCCATCCATGCCGGGTGCGGCGCCGGGGAGCGGTCTTCGCCCGACGAACCCGCCGCTGACCGACCTGGCGGACCTGGCCGACAAGGTCGGCGCCCGGATCGAATGGCTCGGATCCGATCGAGCGGATCGGGACGGGGTGGAGGCCCCCGGGCCGAGCTCCGTCACCGGTGTCGAATTGCGGGCGCAGGCGGTACTGCCGGGCGATCTGTTCGCCGCGCTGCCGGGAGCCCGCAATCACGGTGCCGAGTTCGTGGGCTCGGCGCTGGACGCCGGCGCGACGGCGGTGTTCACCGACGACGCCGGTCTCGCGCTGGTCGTCGGACACTTCCGTGCGTCCACCGACGTCCCCGCGTTGCCGGTTCTGGTGCACCCCGAACCGCGGCGGGTGCTCGGCGAGGTGTCGGCCACGATCTACGGCCGTCCGTCGGATCGGATGCAGGTCGTCGGCATCACCGGAACCTCGGGCAAGACGACGACCGCATATCTGGTCGAGGCGGGCCTGGCAGCAGCCGGTCGCAGTATCGGGTTGGTGGGCACGATCGAGACCCGCGTCGCGGGGGATCGGGTGCCGAGCGCGCTCACGACGCCGGAGGCGCCGCAGTTGCATGCCCTGTTCGCGGCGATGCTCGAGCGGGGAATCGACACCGTCGTGATGGAGGTGTCGAGTCATGCGCTGGCGCTCGGTCGTGTCGACGGCGTCCGGTTCTCGATCGGCGCGTTCACCAACCTGTCCCAGGACCATCTCGACTTCCACCGGGACTTCGACGACTACTTCAGCGCGAAGAGCCGCCTGTTCGCGGCCGATTCGACGGTTCGTGCGGAGCGCGCGGTGATCTGCACCGACGACGAGTGGGGCGCTCGGATGGCGGACATCGCCCACCGGGCGCACCCGGACAGGCCGGACGCCGTCACCACGGTCGCCACCCGCGGGCCCGGCGACTGGACCGCGGGGCCGGCGGAGGTGGTGCCGTCTGGCAGCCAGGATTTCGCACTCACCGGTCCGGACGGGGCGACGCGCACCGTGTCGTTGCGTCTGCCCGGGCAGTACAACGTTGCGAACGCGGTACTGGCGGTCGCGGTCTGTGCCGCGGCGGGCGCGGACGTGGACGCGGCGATCGCCGGGATCGGCGGGGTCGACGTGCCGGGCCGGGTGCAGCGGGTCGAACGGGGGCAGGACTTCCTGGCCGTCGTCGACTACGCCCACAAGCCGGCTGCCGTCGAGGCCGTGATCGCGACGCTGCGGGGGCAGACGGACGGCCGGATCGCGGTCGTCGTCGGCGCCGGCGGAGACCGCGACACCGGCAAGCGGGCGCTGATGGGCGAGGCCGGGGCCCGCGGAGCGGACCTGCTGGTGATCACCGATGACAATCCCCGCACCGAGGATCCGGCGACGATCCGGGCCGCGCTGATGCAGGGCGCGCTGTCGGTACCCGAGACCGAGCGCGGTGAGGTGCTCGAGATCGGGGACCGCGGGGAGGCCATTGCGGCTGCGGTCCACTGGGCCCGCTCCGGCGACGTGGTCCTGGTGGCCGGCAAGGGACACGAGATCGGCCAGGAGATCCACGGGGTGAAGTACCCATTCGACGACCGCGAGGTTCTGGGAGAGGCGATCGATCGGATCGCCTCCGACGACCCGGCACACGGAGGAAACGCATGATCCCGATGACGCTCGCCCAGATCGCCCAGGCGGTCGGCGGGACGCTCCACGATGTCGACGATCCGTCGGCGACCGTTTCGGGAACGGTGGAGTTCGATTCCCGCAAGGTCACGCCGGGCGGGCTGTTCCTGGCGCTGCCGGGCGCGACGACCGACGGGCACGACCATGCGGCTGCCGCGGTGGCGGCGGGCGCGGCGGCCGTGCTCGCGGCCCGCCCGGTCGGTGTCCCGGCCATCGTGGTCGAGCCGCTCGGGGCGTCGGACAGCGGGGCGTTGGCCCTCGAACACGACACCGACGGCTCCGGCGCCGCGGTGCTCGAGGCGCTGGCGAAGCTGGCGCGCGCGAGCATCGACCGGCTCACCGCAGACTCGGATCTGACCGTCGTCGGGGTGACGGGATCGTCGGGCAAGACCTCCACGAAGGATCTGCTGGCGGCGGTGCTCTCGCCGCTCGGCTCCGTCGTGGCACCGCCCGGTTCGTTCAACAACGAGCTCGGGCACCCGTGGACGGCGCTGCGGGCCGACGCCGACACCCGCTTCCTCGTCCTGGAATTGTCTGCCCGCGGCCGCGGGCACATCGCGGCGCTCGCGAGGTCCGCCCCGCCGCGCATCGGGGTGGTCCTCAACGTGGGCACCGCGCACCTCGGCGAGTTCGGTTCCCGCGAGGCCATCGCGGACACCAAGGGCGAGCTGCCGGCGTCGTTGCCGTCGGCCGCCGAGGGTGGCGTCGCGGTGCTCAACGCCGACGATCCGCTGGTTGCAGCGATGGCGCAGCGGACGCGGGCGCGGGTCGTCCTGGTGGGTCAGGCCGGCACTGCCGACGTCCGCGCGACCGACATCCGCCTCGACGATCACGCGCGTGCCAGTTTCACCCTGACCTGCGCGGCCGGCAGCATTCCGGTCACACTCGCGGTGCACGGCGAACACCAGGTCGGAAACGCGCTCGCGGCGGCTGCCGTCGCGCTCGAGTGCGGCGCGACGCTCGACCAGGTCGCAGCTGCACTCGGCTCCGCGCGCCCGGTCTCGGCGCGCCGGATGGAGGTCCGCGACCGGGCCGACGGCGTCACCGTCGTCAACGACTCGTACAACGCGAACCCGGATTCGATGCGTGCGGCGATCAAGGCGCTCGTGTCGATGGCACGGTCCGGGCGTGGCCCGGCACGCCGGAGTTGGGCAGTCCTCGGCGAAATGGCGGAACTCGGACCAGAATCAGTGGTCGAGCACGACGCGATCGGACGGTTCGCGGTGCGCCTGGACGTGACCAAGCTGATCCTCGTCGGAGCGGGCCGGCCCGTCCGCGCGATGTACCAGGGAGCGGTGATGGAAGGTTCTTGGGGTGACGAGGCAGTCCACGTACCCGACGGTGCGAGCGCGATCGCGCTGTTGGAGCGGGAACTCGAGGCCGGTGATCTCGTGCTGGTGAAGGCTTCTCAGTCGATCGGCCTGTGGGAGGTTGCGGACGCGGTTCTGGCGGCACCGGTCACGGACGCTGCGCAGATCTCCGATTCGGAGGCGCCGCAGTGAGGCAGATTCTCTTCGCCGCAGGTATCGCGCTCGCGGTTTCGATACTTCTGACGCCGGTCCTGATCAAGGTCTTCTCGAGGCAGGGTTTCGGGCAGGAGATCCGGGTCGAGGGCCCGGCGAGCCATCAGGCCAAGCGCGGTACACCCACGATGGGCGGCGTCGCGATCCTTGCGGGAATCTGGGCCGGCTACTGGGGTTCGCATCTCATCGGCATCGGATACGACGCCGAGGGGCCGACCGCGTCGGGTCTGCTGGTGCTCGGCCTGACCACGGCGCTCGGTGGTGTCGGGTTCCTCGACGACTTCATCAAGATCCGCAAGCAGCGCAACCTCGGTCTGAACAAGACGGCCAAGCTGGTCGGCCAATTGGTGGCCGCGGTCGTGTTCGGCATCCTGGCGCTGCAGTTCCGGGGCGGCAACGGGCTGACGCCCGGCAGCGTGCACCTGTCCTACGTGCGCGACATCGCGACCGTCAGCATGGGATCGATCGTCTTCATCCTCTTCTGCTATCTGCTCGTCAGCGCGTGGTCGAACGCGGTGAACCTCACCGACGGTCTGGACGGTCTCGCGGCCGGTTCGATGAGCCTCGTGCTCGGCGCGTACGTGATCATCACGTTCTGGCAGTACCGCAACGCGTGCAGCGGGCCGGGCAGCCTCGGCCCGTCGAAGGGCTGCTACGACGTCCGCGATCCGCTGGACCTCGCGCTGCTGTGCGCCGCCGGCGCCGCGGCGTGCATCGGCTTCCTGTGGTGGAATGCCGCGCCCGCGAAGATCTTCATGGGCGACACCGGTTCGCTCGCGCTCGGTGGCATGCTGGCCGGTCTGTCGATCACCACCCGCACCGAACTGCTGATGGTCGTCATCGGCGCGCTGTTCGTGGCGGAGGCCGCCTCGGTGGTCATCCAGGTGGCGGTGTTCCGGTCGAGTCGACGGCGGGTGTTCCGGATGGCGCCGTTCCACCATCACTTCGAGCTGGGTGGCTGGGCCGAAACCCAGGTGATCATCAGATTCTGGTTGCTGGCCGCGATCGCGTCCGCGATCGGTCTGGCCCTGTTCTACAGCGAGTATCTCGCGGCGATCGGGGGCTGACGCATGCAGTTCGACGGGACCGGGCACGGCGCGGGAGTGGACGCGGGGGATCTGGAGCGACTGCGCGGCGCGAACGTCCTCGTGACCGGTGCCGGCATCTCCGGCCGGGCGGTCATCGCGCCGCTGCACGACCTCGGTGCCCGGGTGACGGTGACCGACACCAATGCGGACGCCCTCGCGCGCTGCGGCGAGCTCGGGGCCGCCACGGTCCCGCTCGACGACCTGGTCGCCGACCCGCAGCGGGTGGCCGAGTTCGCGCTGGTGATCACGAGCCCGGGCTTCCGGCCCGACGCTCCGGTTCTGGCCGCGGCCACGGGCGCGGGCGTCCCGGTCTGGGGCGACATCGAGTTCACGTGGCATGTCGATCGGGCCGGGGTGTACGGCCCGCCGCGACAGTGGCTGGTGGTGACCGGCACCAACGGCAAGACCACCACGACGTCGATGCTGCACTCGATCCTCGATGCCGCGGGCGTGTCGTCGGCGGCCTGCGGCAACATCGGCCTGCCGGTGCTCGATGCACTGCGAGCGCAGGAACCCCGCGTGGATGTTCTCGCCGTCGAGCTGTCGTCGTTCCAGCTGCACTGGGCGCCGTCCGTGCGTCCCACGGCCGGTGTCGTCCTCAACATCGCGGAAGATCATCTCGACTGGCACGGCGGCATGGCCGGCTACACGGACGCCAAGGCGCAGGCTCTCACCGGCGGTGTCGCGGTCGTCGGCCTCGACGACGCGGTCGCGGCCACGTTGGTCGGTCGACCGCGTGACGGGCGCACCGTCGGGTTCCGGCTCGACGCGCCCGACGTCGGCGAGTTGGGTGTGCGCGGCGGGATGCTGATCGACCGGGCCTTCGCGGACTCGGTTCCGCTGGTCGCGGCCGACGAGATCAGCCCGCCGGGACCGGCGGGACTGTGCGACGCGCTGGCCGCGGCCGCGTTGGCCCGCGCGATCGGTGTCTCCCCGGCGGCGGTGGATGCGGGGCTGCGCGCGCATCGGGTGGGACCGCACCGGGCGGAGGTCGTCCGCCGGCTCACCGACGTCACGTTCATCGACGACTCCAAGGCGACCAATCCGCACGCGGCGCGGTCGTCGATCGTCGCGCACGACTCGGTGGTGTGGATCGCCGGTGGTCTACTCAAGGGCGCCCGCATCGACGACCTGGTCGCCGACGTCGCGCACCTGCTCGCAGGGGCGGTGCTCATCGGCCGTGACGCCGCTCAGATCGCGGACGCGCTCGCGCGACACGCCCCCGACGTCCCGGTCGTTCACGTGCGCGCGGGAGACGATGGGCCGGTGGTCGAACCGATCGCCGGAGCGGACGTGCTCCACCTCGATCTTCCCGCGGCCGACGCGGACACCGTGATGGCGGAGGCCGTGCGCGCCGCTGCGGCCATGGCCGCTCCCGGCGACACCGTGCTGCTCGCACCCGCCGCCGCGTCGCTGGACATGTTCGACTCCTACGGTCACCGCGGACGTAGCTTCGCGGTGGCGGTCACGGCACTGGCCGACATCGAGCCGGAGTCCGGGACCCACGGATGACCGGAGCCCCCGAGCGCGCGCCGCGCACCCGGATCGGTGCGTGGCTGGCTCGACCGCTGACGTCGTTCCATCTCGTCGTCACGATCGCGGTGCTGTTGACCGTGCTCGGGCTGGTGATGGTGTTGTCGTCGTCGAGTGTCGAGTCGGTGGCTCGGGACGGATCCGCGTACGGGAAGTTCGTCTCGCAGCTGATCTTCGCGACGCTGGGTCTGGTGATCTTCTACGTCGCGCTGCTGATCCCGATCCGGGTGCTGCGGACGTGGTCGTTGCCGGCGTTCGGTGTGACGGTCGTGATGTTGGCGCTGGTGCTGATTCCCGGCATCGGCACCAAGTCGCAGGGAACTCGCGGTTGGTTCGTGATCGGGCCGATCTCGTTGCAGCCCTCCGAACTCGCGAAGATCGCCTTCGCCGTGTGGGGTGCGCATCTGCTCGCCACGCGGCGGCGGGAGGGCGCATCGCTCAAGGAGATGCTGATCCCGCTGGTGCCGGCGGCGCTGCTGGTCTTCGTCCTGATCGTGCTGCAGCCCGACCTCGGAACCACCATCTCGCTCGCGATCATCCTGCTGGCGCTGCTGTGGTTCGCGGGTCTGCCGCTGAAGATCTTCCTCACCATGCTTCTGGCCGGTGGTGCGGCGGCTGTCACCCTCGCGCTGACCGCGGGCTACCGGTCCGCGCGCGTCCAGTCCTTCCTGAACCCGGGCGACGACGCCCAGGGGGCGGGTTATCAGGCGCGGCAGGCCAAGTACGCGCTCGCCGACGGCGGCGTGTTCGGTGGGGGGCTCGGTCAGAGCCGGGCCAAGTGGAGTTACCTGCCGAACGCCCACAACGACTTCATCTTCGCGATCATCGGCGAGGAACTCGGATTCATCGGTGCGGGCGCGGTGATCGGGCTGTTCGCGCTGTTCGTGTACACCGGCCTGCGCATCGCGCGGCGCTCGGCGGATCCGTTCCTGCAGTTGCTGACCGCGACCGCGACCGCGTGGATCACCGGTCAGGCGTTCATCAACATCGGCTATGTCGTGGGCATCCTGCCGGTGACCGGTTTGCAGTTACCGTTGGTCTCGGCGGGTGGCACGTCCACGGCGACCACGCTGTTGATGTTCGGTCTGGTCGCGAACGCGGCACGGCACGAGCCGGAGGCGGTCGCCGCACTGCACAGCGGGCAGGACGGACGGATGTCACGACTGCTGCGGCTGCCCAAGCCGGCGGCGTACATCCCGCCGCGCCCGCGCGGAGCGGCGGTGGTCCGCCGGACGGAGGCCCGGAAGGTCCAGCCCGTCCGTGGCGGACGGCCGGGGGCCGAGGACACGCGTGCCCTGCAACAGGGCCGATCCCGACGCCGGCCGGCGGACGACGGTCGACGACACAACGAGAAGCGGGGGCTCGACAGCCCCACGAGAGATCGGGGCCGCGCGGGCATTCCGCGCGACCCCCGTGCAGGAGAGCGAGGAACGCGTAGGTGAGCGGCGACAAGAGACGCCTGTCCGTGGTGGTGGCCGGCGGTGGCACGGCCGGGCACATCGAGCCGGCATTGGCTGTCGCGGACGCGATCCGTGCGCTCGACCCGTCGGCCGTGGTGACGGCGCTCGGGACCGAGCGAGGTCTCGAGACCACACTGGTTCCAGAGCGGGGGTACCCGCTCGAGCTGATCCCGCCGGTTCCGTTGCCCCGCAAGCCCACGATGGATCTGTTCCGGCTGCCGGGCCGCATCCGCCGCTCCGTCGCCGCTGCCCGCGCGGTACTCGATCGCACCGACGCGGACGTGATCGTCGGCTTCGGTGGCTACGTCGCGCTGCCCGCGTATCTCGCTGCCGGTGCGGGTCTGTCGAGACGACGCCGGAAGATCCCGATCGTGATCCACGAGGCCAACGCGAGCGCGGGCATCGCGAACAAGGTCGGCGCTCGTGCCGCCCGCCGCGTCCTGGCCGCGGTCCCGGGTTCCGGGGTGGCCGCACGCGGCACCGCGGATGCCGAGATCGTGGGTATCCCGGTCCGCTCGTCCATCACCGGACTCGACCGGGCGGCCTTGCGCGCCCAGGCGCGTGAGCATTTCGGTCTGCCGGCGGAGGGTCCGGTGCTGTTGGTGTTCGGCGGATCGCAGGGCGCGCGGTCGCTCAACGAGGCCGTCGTCGGCGCGGCCCCGCAGTTGGCGGCGGCCGGTATCTCGGTGCTGCACGCGTACGGGCCCAAGAATTCGGTGGATGTCGAGTCGAATCCGGACGCCCCCTACGTGGCGGTTCCGTACCTGACGCGCATGGACCTGGCGTACTCGGCGGCCGACGCCGTGATCTGTCGTTCGGGCGCGTTGACCGTCGCCGAGGTCTCCGCGGTCGGACTGCCCGCCGTGTACGTGCCGTTGCCACATGGAAACGGCGAGCAGGAACTCAATGCCCGGCCCGTCGTCGCGGCCGGGGGTGGGATGATCGTTCCGGATGCGGAGCTGACGCCGCACTACGTGTCGGAGACCGTGGTGCCGCTGCTAGCCGACCGGGAGCGGCTCGACGAGATGGGCCGCGCCGCGGCCGGTGCAGGCCACCGCAGTGCGGCGGCGACCGTCGCACAGATCGTTGTCGATGTAGCAAGGGGAAACCGATGAACGAGCAGCTACCCGCGGGTCTCGAGCGGGTGCACATGGTCGGCATCGGAGGTGCCGGAATGTCCGGCATCGCGCGCATCCTGCTCTCCCGAGGTGGGCAGGTGTCCGGCTCGGATGCCAAGGAGAGCCGCGGTGTGCTTGCGCTGCGGGCTCGCGGCGCGGTCGTCCGGATCGGTCACGATGCCACTGCACTCGACCTGTTGCCCGGCGGGCCGACGGCCGTCGTCACCACCCACGCCGCGATCCCGAAGGACAACCCGGAGCTCGTCGAGGCCGCGAGGCGCGGCATTCCGGTGATCCTGCGCCCCGCGGTCCTCGCGTCGCTGATGCACGGGCATCGCACGCTCCTGGTGTCGGGCACACACGGCAAGACCTCGACGACGTCGATGCTCGTGGTCGCGTTGCAGCACTGCGGATTCGACCCGTCCTTCGCGGTCGGCGGCGAGCTGAACGAGGCCGGGACCAACGCCCATCACGGCTCGGGCGAGGTCTTCGTCGCCGAGGCCGACGAGAGCGACGGCTCGTTGCTGCAGTACGACCCGGACGTCGTGGTGGTCACCAACATCGAGGCCGACCATCTCGACTTCTTCGGCACCAGTGAGGCGTACGTCCAGGTCTTCGACGATTTCATCGCACGGATCGCGCCGGACGGACTGCTCGTGGCGTGTCTCGACGATCCCGGTTCGGCGGCGCTCGCCCGGCGGACGGTGGAGTCCGGCAGCGCCGTGCGGGTCGTCGGCTACGGAACTGCGGAGGCGGCCGCGGCCGCCGGCCCGGTTCCGGCGGGTGTGGAGTTGCTGTCCTGGGAGGCGCGTGATGTCGGGGGAGTGGCGCACATCCGCTTCGCCGGCGAATCCGAGACGCGCACGTTGCGTTTGGGTGTGCCCGGAAAGCACATGGCGCTCAACGCGCTTGCCGCGTTGCTCGCGGGCGCGGACGCCGGCGCATCGGTGGACGAACTGCTCGAGGGGCTGGCCGGGTTCGGCGGGGTCCACCGCCGGTTCCAGCTCACCGGTCGCGAGCGTGGGGTGCGGGTGTTCGACGACTACGCGCATCATCCGACCGAGGTCCGGGCCGTGCTCGGCGCTGCACGGGAACTGGTCGACAACGACGGCCGGAAGGGTCGTGTCGTCGTGGTGTTCCAGCCGCACCTGTACTCGCGGACGGTGACGTTCGCGCAGGAGTTCGGTGAGGCGCTGGACCTGGCGGACGAGGTGGTGGTGCTCGACGTGTACGGCGCTCGCGAGGAGCCGATCCCCGGGGTCAGTGGTGCGCTGGTCGCGCAGGCTCTCACGAAACCTGTTCACTACCAGCCCGATCGGTCGCAGGTGCCGCGCCAGGTTGCCGGACTCGCCGAACCGGGAGATGTCCTGATCACGATGGGCGCGGGCGATGTGACGATGCTCGGCGGGCAAATACTCGATGCGCTGCGGTCGCGGCCCAATCACGGTGATCGTTCGACGGGATCGGGTTCGGAGCCGCAGTGACGGCGGATGGTCGGGGTCGAACCCGCAGCGGCCGGCCCGACGCGCGGCGGTCGCGCAGTGACCGGACACGCCGGAGTTCCTCGCGCCAGGCGCCGCCCGGTCGGCGTGACGACGGTGGAGCGGATCCGGATGCGAAGAACACGGACCGCGGCTCGGAGGAGCGGGCGCGCGCCCGTTCGTTGCGGCGCAAGGTTTTCCTGATCGCGACCGCCGTCGTGGTGGTGCTCGGCGGACTTGGTGCGGCGCTGTGGTTCAGTCCGCTGATGTCGGTCCGCCAGGTCGAGTACGTCGGTGACGGGTTTCTCACCGCGGAGGAGGTCCTCCCGGTCGCGGGGATCGAGAACGGTACTCCTCTGTTGCGTGTCGACACGGCGGCCGCGGCCCGGCGGGTGGCGGGTATCCCCAGGGTGGCCGAAGCGCGCGTGCAACGGGAGTATCCGTCGACCGTGCGGGTGACCGTGCGGGAGCGGATTCCGGTGGTGTTCTTCGATTCCCCGGACGGAACGCACTTGATGGACGAGACCGGGGTGGACTACGCGATCGAGCCGCCGCCGTTCGGTGTGGTTCGGCTCGTGACGCCGACGCCGACCGAGACCGACCACGCCACCCAGGCAGCGCTGGAGGTGCTCGGGTCGCTTCCGGAGGCGCTGCGGGTCCAGGTGTCCGAGGTTGCCGCACCGACGATTTCGAGTGTCTCGGTTACTCTGGTGGACGGCCGTGTCGTGGTGTGGGGCGGTGTCGACGATTCCGAGAGGAAGTCGGCGGTGGTTTCCGCACTGTTGACTCAGCCCGGTCGGATCTTCGATGTGTCGAGTCCCGAACTGCCCACAGTAAAGTGATGGGTGGTCCGGAGGCTCACGCCACGAGCGGATCGGGGGCTCCGGCCCCGCAAAAACTTGGCGCGTGTCGGCGCGCCTGCTGGCGGATCGCTGTGGCACTGCATAGCGTTTCGCTCCAAGGGACTACTTGACATAACCTTAACCCTGTGGTTGAGGTTGAGGGTTTTCCACACTCACCCCTAGTACGAGCGCGAAATCCACTCACGGAAGGCGAGAGCCCATGACGCCCCCGCACAACTACCTCGCCGTAATCAAGGTCGTCGGTATCGGCGGCGGCGGCGTCAACGCGGTCAACCGCATGATCGAGCAGGGACTCAAGGGAGTCGAGTTCATCGCGGTCAACACCGACGCGCAGGCGCTGCTGATGTCCGACGCCGACGTCAAGCTCGACGTCGGCCGTGAACTGACCCGTGGTCTCGGCGCCGGCGCCGACCCGGAGGTCGGCCGCAAGGCCGCCGAGGATCACAAGGACGAGATCGAGGAGGTCCTGAAGGGGGCCGACATGGTCTTCGTCACCGCGGGCGAGGGAGGTGGCACCGGTACCGGTGGTGCCCCCGTCGTCGCGAGCATCGCCCGCAAGCTCGGTGCCCTCACCATCGGTGTCGTCACGCGTCCGTTCTCCTTCGAGGGCAAGCGCCGCGGATCGCAGGCCGAGTCCGGGATCTCCGCCCTGCGTGAGTCCTGCGACACGCTGATCGTGATCCCCAACGATCGGCTGCTGCAGCTCGGCGACGCCGCAGTCAGCCTCATGGACGCGTTCCGCAGCGCCGACGAGGTGCTCCTCAACGGTGTCCAGGGCATCACCGACCTCATCACCACGCCGGGCCTGATCAACGTGGACTTCGCCGACGTGAAGAGCGTCATGTCCGGTGCCGGCAGCGCGCTCATGGGAATCGGCTCCTCCCGCGGGGAGGGCCGCTCGATCAAGGCGGCCGAGACCGCGATCAACTCGCCGCTGCTGGAGGCGTCGATGGAGGGCGCTCGCGGCGTGCTGCTGTCGATCGCCGGTGGTTCGGATCTCGGCCTGTTCGAGATCAACGAGGCGGCGTCGCTGGTCCAGGAGGCTGCGCACATCGACGCGAACATCATCTTCGGCACGGTGATCGACGATTCGCTCGGCGACGAGGTGCGCGTGACGGTGATCGCGGCGGGCTTCGACGGCGGGGCGCCGGCCAAGCGCCCGCTCGAGGTCCAGTCGGCCATCGGTCGCGGGAACATCGGCGCGGGACGCGCCGGGGAGGTCGGTCAGTCCGAGCGCACCGCGGCCGCAGCCGGCGAGCCCGCACCGACGACGACGGCGCCGACGACCCCCCGCGAGCCGGTCGGCGCGCCCACGGGGTCGACGCTGCCGCCGCTGGGCAGCAGTGCTTCCCGCGCAGTACCGGTCAGCAACGAGGAAGCCGAGGACGACGACGTCGACGTGCCTTCCTTCATGCGCCGTTGAGCGGGCTCTCCGTGACGGGTGTCCGGGTCCGGCGGGTCGTCACGACCCGGTCCGGTGGTGTGTCCGCGGCGCCGTACGAGTCGTTCAATCTCGGTGATCATGTCGGCGACGATCCGGCCGCGGTGGAGACCAACCGCCGCCGGCTCGCCGACGGCATCGGGCTGCCCTTCGAGCGTCTGGTGTGGATGGAGCAGATCCACAGCCGCAATGTGACGGTCGTCGACGGTCCGGTGGATGGTCCGGTGCCCGCGACGGACGCACTGGTGACCAAGGTGCCCGGCCTCGCGCTGGTGACGTTGAGCGCGGATTGCGTCCCGATCCTGCTGTCCGATGACGAGGCCGGCGTCATCGCCGCTGTACATGCGGGCCGGATCGGTGCCCGGATCGGGATCGTGCCCAGGGTGATCGGCGCGATGATCGAGCAGGGCGCCCGGCCGGAGCGGATCGGTGCGTTCCTCGGCCCCGCGGCCAGTGGTCGTCAGTACGAGGTTCCGGCCGCGATGCAGGCCGACGTGGAGAAGTTCCTGCCCGGCAGTGCCACCCGCACAGTGAAGGGCACGCCGGGGCTCGATCTGCGTGCCGGCCTCCGCCGGCAGTTGCTGGCCGCGGGGATCTCGGGTGTTGCCGAGGATCCGCGGTGCACGATCGAGGATGCGACGCTGTTCAGCCACCGCCGGGAAGCGCCCACGGGCCGCCTGGCAGCGGTGATCTGGATGGATCCACTCGGAGAAGAGTGACGGGATCGAGTTGAGGGCCGATGAGTAGGCACGACGAAATCGCATCGGCGCTGGCGGCGGTCCGGGCCAGACTCGACGCGGCCTGCCGGGAAGCCGGGCGTGCAGGCTCCGACGTGGCGCTGCTCCCGGTGACGAAGTTCTACCCGGTGACGGATGTCCGCATTCTCTACGACCTGGGTTGCCGGGCGTTCGGGGAGTCGCGGGAGCCCGAGGCCGGCAGCAAGGTGACCGACTTCAGGTCCGCCCCGGGTGCCGACGAGCCGGTGCGCTGGCACCTGATCGGCCGGCTGCAGCGAAACAAGGTGAAGTCGGTCGTCCGGTGGGCCGACACGGTCCACTCGCTCGACAGCGTCCGTCTCGCAGACGCTCTCGACCGCGCGGTGGCCGGTGCGCTCGACGACGGCGCCCGATCCGATCCGCTCGAGGTCCTCCTCCAGGTGAGCCTGGATGCCGATCCGGACCGCGGCGGGGTGTCGGTCGGGGATCTGGGCGAGCTGGCCGATCGCGTCGCGGCGTCGTCGGATCTGGTGCTCGGCGGAATCATGGGGGTGCCGCCGCTGGGCGCGGATCCCGACAAGGCCTTCGCGCAACTCGCGTCCATCCACGAGAACCTCCTGCGCACGTACCCGGAGGCGACGACGTTGTCGGCCGGGATGACGGGCGATCTCGAGGCCGCGGTCCGGCACGGGTCGACGTGCGTGCGTGTCGGAACCGCCCTCCTCGGCCGCCGACCGATAGTCTCGAAATGATCACCAGTCACACCAGTCACACAAAAATGATCTCTGCGGTCGACCGCAGGATTCGTCCATACCAGTCCGCCGCGCCCAGGAAGGTCGATCAATGAGCAGCCTGCACAAGTTCAAGGCTTACTTCGGCATGGTTCCCCTCGAGGATTTCGAGGACGACTACATCGACGAGCCCGGGCAGGGCCGCCGCGAGTACGCCGAGCCCGGTTATGCGGCGTCACGCCGTGACGAGGTCGAGAGTGATTTCGATCGCTACGAGTCGGCTCCGCGCTCGTCGGCGCGGGTCGAGCCCATCGCGCCGCGGGGTGCCGCGCCGCGTGGTACCACCCGTGGTGCGCTCGCCGTCGACCCGCGGATGGAGCGCCACGAGCCCCGCCGCTCGGTGGTCGACGAGGGCGGGCCGTTGTCCAAGATCACGACGCTGCGCCCGCGCGACTACGGCGAGGCCCGCACCATCGGTGAGCGTTTCCGTGACGGCACGCCGGTGATCATGGATCTCGTCGAGATGAGCAACGCCGATGCCAAACGACTCGTCGACTTCGCTGCCGGGCTCGCCTTCGCGCTGCGGGGGTCGTTCGACAAGGTCGCGACCAAGGTGTTCCTGCTCTCGCCCGCCGACATCGATGTTTCCGCGGAGGAGCGTCGCCGCATCGCGGAGACCGGGTTCTACAACCAGAAGTAGTCCGCGGTCCGAGCGGGCGATCCCGTCCATGGGGCCGAGTCGTCGATCGCATGCGAGTGTGATGCGTGACTCGGGGAGCGAGATCGTTTTGATCGGCCGGTCGTTGTCAGGCAGAGTGAAGGTGTGGCCGTGTTCTCGGTGATCTACGTGATCCTGTTCATCTTCTGGTTGTTGCTCATCGGACGGATCATCGTCGAGTTCATCCGGGTGTTCGCCCGTGACTGGCGACCGACGGGTTTCGTCGTGATCGTGCTCGAAGCGATCTTCACGGTCACAGACCCACCGGTGAAGCTTCTTCGCCGGCTCATTCCACCGATTTCGCTCGGCGGAGTCCGACTCGACCTGTCGATCATGGTGCTGCTGTTCCTGCTCTTCATCCTCATGCAGGTGGTCTCGGGACTAGCGTCACCTTCGGGTTTGGTGTGACAGAATGGCCCGCAGTTACAGTGTGACGGGTAACGAAATGGTTAACGAGTACGCGCAATGCCCTAGAACTCAATGCGTGCTAGACCGACAATTGACGCGTGAAGGGATCCTTCCATGCCGCTGACTCCAGCTGATGTGCACAACGTCGCGTTCAGCAAGCCTCCGATCGGGAAGCGTGGCTACAACGAGGACGAGGTCGATGCCTTCCTCGACCTGGTCGAGCAGGAGCTGTCCCGGCTCATCGAGGAGAATGCTGATCTCCGTCAGCGCGTAGGCGAGCTCGATCAGGAGTTGGCCGAGGCGAAGAAGGCCCCGCGCTCGGCCGCCGCGCCGGCCCCGGCTCCGGCGCCCGCACCGGAACCGGTTCGGGTGGTCGAGCAGCCCAAGCCTGCTCCGGCCCCCGCGGCAGCGCCGCGTCCGTCGGAGGACGCCAACATGCAGGCCGCGAAGGTCCTCGGCCTCGCGCAGGAGATGGCCGACCGCTTGACGGGCGATGCCAAGGTCGAGGCGGAGCAGCTGCTCAGCGATGCCCGCACCAACTCGGAGCGCCTGGTCACCGATGCGCGCACCAAGTCGGAGACCATGGTCTCGGACGCGAAGCAGAAGTCGGAGACCATGGTCTCGGACGCGAAGCAGAAGTCGGAGTCGCTCCTCTCGGACGCGCAGACTCGCTCGGAGACGCAGCTGCGTCAGGCCAAGGAGAAGGCCGACGCCCTGCAGGCGGATGCCGAGAAGAAGCACACCGAGATCATGGCGACGATCAACCAGCAGCGTTCGGTCCTCGAGGGCCGGATCGAGCAGCTGAAGACGTTCGAGCGCGAGTACCGGGTGCGGCTCAAGTCGTACCTGGAGTCGCAGCTCGAGGAGCTGGAGCAGCGCGGCTCGGCCGTGCCGGTCGACGGTGGCCAGGACGCATTCAACCAGTCCGGCTTCGGCCAGTCGTTCGCCAAGGGAAGCAACTGACTGAGCCGACGCCCGGCCGGCTCTCGAGTAGAGGGTGAATCGTGCTGGTCATGACGCTGGTCCTCGCAGCAGTGGGCTTCGCCCTGCTGGTGATCGCCCTGATGACGGGTTCCGTCCTCTGGGCCTGGGGATGCATCGCAGTCTGTGTCGCGGGTGCCGTCCTCCTGCTCGTCAGTGCGCTGGCGAACAGGAAGGCGGCACCGGCCGTCGGTCCGTCCGACAGGCAGGCCGACGACATCGAGTCCGACCACGGTGATTCCGGCGGGAATTCGGCTCAGGGTTAGACTGAACGCACACATGGCGCAGATCCGGCGATCACCGGGGAGTCTTCGGAAGAACGGTCGGGATTCAGGTTTCGCGTTGGTCGCGTACAACGGTTCCGGCTCAGTAGAACCGAACGGGTGGGCCCGTCACAGCCTTGATCGAGTGGCTCGTCACGCATAGGTGGCGGCGAGCAAGCGGGGTGGTACCGCGGTAGCGGCGCACAGGGCGTCGGTGTCGTCCCCGTGCCGGTAAGTCGGGCACGAGGAGCCACGCGGTGACAAGTAACGAATCCACCTCTCCCCAGACGAACGACGGGTATCCCCGCGTCGATGTCGTCGGCGGCCGCGCCACCGGGGCCGTCTCCTTCCCGGAGCTCGAGCAGAAGGTGCTCGCCGCGTGGGACGCGGACGACACGTTCCGGGCGAGCATCGAGAACCGTGAGGGTGCCGAGGACTTCGTGTTCTACGACGGCCCGCCCTTCGCGAACGGCCTGCCGCACTACGGCCACCTCCTCACCGGCTACGTCAAGGATCTGGTCCCGCGTTTCCAGACGATGCGCGGCAAGAAGGTCGACCGCCGCTTCGGCTGGGACTGCCACGGTCTGCCCGCGGAACTCGAGGCCGAGAAGCAGCTGGGGATCAAGGACAAGTCGCAGATCGATGCGATGGGTCTCGCGGAGTTCAATGCCTACTGCAAGCAGTCCGTGCTGCGCTACACCGACGAGTGGCGTGACTACGTCACCCGGCAGGCGCGCTGGGTCGACTTCGACAACGACTACAAGACCCTGGATCTGGACTTCATGGAGTCCGTCATGTGGGCGTTCAAGGAGCTCTACGACAAGGGTCTGATCTACCAGGGCTTCCGCGTGCTGCCGTACAGCTGGTACGAGCAGACGCCGCTGTCGAACCAGGAGACCCGACTCGACGACGCGTACAAGATGCGTCAGGATCCGGCGGTCACCGTCGACATGCTCCTCACAGCTCCCGGGAGTGATCTCGACGGCGCGAACGCACTGATCTGGACCACGACACCGTGGACGCTGCCGTCCAACCTGGCGATCGCGGTGCACCCCGATGTCGATTACGTTCAGGTGCTCGGCGCCGACGGCAAGCGCTACGTGCTCGCCGCTGCCCGCGTCGGGCATTACGCGCGTGAACTCGGTGAGTCGCCCGAGGTTCTCGGTGAGTACAAGGGTGCCGACCTGGTCGGCCTGAAGTATCTGCCTCCGTTCGACTTCTTCCACGGTCCGGGCAAGGGTCACGAGGAAGCACACCGCGTGCTCGCGGCCGACTACGTCACCACCGATTCCGGTACCGGCGTCGTCCACCTCGCACCGGCCTTCGGTGAGGAGGACATGGACTGCGCGACGGCGAACGGCATCGAGATCGTGCAGCCGCTGGATCCTGGCGGCAAGTTCACGTCGATGGTGCCGCCGTACGAGGGTCTGCAAGTCTTCGATGCGAACCCGGTCATCATCAAGGACCTCAAGGCTGCCGGAAAGCTGTTGCGGCACGAGACGATCGAGCACTCGTACCCGCACAGCTGGCGCTCGGGCCAGCCGCTGATCTACATGGCGGTGCCGTCGTGGTTCGTCGCCGTCACCAAGTTCCGCGACCGTATGGTCGAGCTCAACCAGGAGATCACCTGGGTGCCGGAGCACATCAAGGACGGCCAGTTCGGTAAGTGGCTCGAGGGTGCGCGCGACTGGAACATCAGCCGAAACCGCTACTGGGGCAGCCCGATCCCGGTGTGGGTATCGGATGATCCGTCGTACCCGCGGATGGACGTGTACGGCTCTCTCGACGAGCTCGAGCGTGACTTCGGGGTGCGTCCGACCGACCTGCACCGTCCGATGATCGACGATTTGGTTCGTCCGAATCCGGACGACCCGACCGGCAAGTCGATGATGCGCCGTGTCCCCGAGGTGCTGGACTGCTGGTTCGAGTCAGGCTCGATGCCGTATGCGCAGGTGCACTACCCGTTCGAGAACCGCGACTGGTTCGACTCGCACTACCCGGGCGACTTCATCGTCGAGTACAACGGTCAGACCCGTGGCTGGTTCTACACGCTGCACGTGCTGGCGACTGCGCTGTTCGACCGTCCGGCGTTCAAGTGCGTTGCGGCACACGGCATCGTGCTGGGCGACGACGGCCTGAAGATGAGCAAGTCCAAGGGCAACTACCCGGACGTCAAGGAGGTGTTCGACCGCGACGGCTCGGACGCCATGCGGTGGTTCCTCATGTCCTCGCCGATCCTGCGCGGCGGCAACCTGATCGTCACCGAGCAGGGCATCCGCGAGGGTGTCCGGCAGGCGTTGCTGCCGCTGTGGAACGCGTGGAGCTTCCTGCAGCTGTACGCGTCGAAGCCCGGCCAGTGGCGGACCGACTCGCCGAACGTGCTCGACCGGTACATCCTCGCCAAGCTCGCGGCGACGCGGGACGCGATCACGGACGCGCTCGAGGTCACCGACATCGCCGGCGCGTGCGACGAGTTGCGCACGTTCTGTGATGCGCTCACCAACTGGTACGTGCGTCGTTCGCGCAGCCGGTTCTGGGACGAGGACCGGGACGCGATCGACACCCTGCACACCGTGCTCGAGGTCGTCAGTCGTCTGGCGGCGCCGTTGTTGCCGATGGCGACCGAGGTGATCTGGCGGGGCCTGACCGGCGGCCGTTCGGTGCACCTGACGGACTGGCCGACGGCATCCGAGCTGCCGGCCGACGCCGACCTGGTCGCGGCGATGGACGACGTCCGTGGTGTCTGTTCGACGGTGCTGGGACTGCGCAAGGCGCAGAATCTCCGGGTGCGGCTGCCGCTGCCCGAGGTCACCGTCGCCGCCCCCGACGCCGAGCGGCTGCGCCCGTACCTGGGCCTGATCGCCGACGAGGTGAACGTCAAGAAGGTCGACATCACCGAGGACGTCGACGTGCACGGGCGCTTCGAGCTGGTCGTCAACGCGCGTGCGGCGGGTCCGCGTCTGGGCAAGGACGTGCAGACGGTCATCAAGGCGGTCAAGGCGGGCGACTGGTCCGAGAAGGACGGCGTGGTCACCGTGTGGCCGGGTCGCTCCGCAGGCTCCGCTCCTGCCGCGGGTATCGACCTGCTGCCGACGGAGTACACGCAGCGGCTCGTGGCCGCCGAGCCCGAGTCCACGGCGGCCCTCCCGGACGGTGCGGGACTCGTCGTCCTCGACTCGCAGGTCACCGAGGAACTCGAGGCGGAGGGCTGGGCCAAGGACCGCATCCGTGAGCTGCAGGACGCGCGCCGAGCCGCGGGCCTCGATGTCTCCGACCGTATCTCGGTGACGTTGCAGGTTCCGGCCGAGCGTCTCGCCTGGGCGCAGCGGCACCGCGAGCTGATCGCGGGTGAGATCCTCGCGACGACACTCGAACTCGGTGCCGTCGCCGGCGACGCGGCCGTCGATCTCGGTGAGGGTGTGCGCGCTACGGTCACCAAGGCGTGATCGGGTAGCCGCACTCGCGGACGAAGCCCTGAGGGACCGTGGGTCTCTCAGGGCTTCGTCGTGTGCGGGGTCGCCTGGGCGCTGATCGAAGCGCCCATCCAGCGGCGCAGATACCGTCGCAGGTCGTCCTCGCTGCGCGGCGGGCTTCCGGGGGAGACGAAGAACGACTGCATCGTCCGCAGCAGGTACTCGACGAGCTCGCGCAGGGAGGTCTCGTCGTATCCGTGCCGTTCCCAGTCGACGTCGAATCGTCTGATCATCGTCATGCCGAAGGCGAGTGCCTCGTCGGACGTGATTCCCTCGGCGTGGGAGTACGTGCCGGACAGCATGATGCCCAGGTGCGGGGTGCGGGGGAGTTCGTCGAGCGTGTAGACCACGGCCTCGGTCAGTGCGTCGGCCGGGTCCGCTCGGCCCCGGACGTGTGCGGTCAGACGGTCGAGGAATCCGTCGACCGAGGCGATGGCCGCGGCGCGGAGGAGGGCGTCGGAGCTGGGGAAGTAGCGGTACACCGTCTGCCGGATCACTCCGAGGGATTCGGCGACATCGGCGATGCTGACCGCCGATCCAGTGCGGGAGATCGTCTCGACCGCGGCGGCAACGATGCGCCGCACGGCCTCTTCGTCGTCGGCCGGCGGTTTGCCGCCCCATCCGCGTCTGCGTGCCACGGGCGGACGGTACCAGCAGCGCGGCGCTTTCCGTGCAGGTGGCGGCGATTTCGCGAAAGTAATCATACAACTGTGACGTCGATCGTATGATTGCCGCGATCGTGGCCCCGGCCTGCGTTGACGGGGCCCGCACCGACGACGAACGAGGTAGTGCGCATGACGGATCTCAAGCCCCGAAAGATGGATTTCGGGTTCGACGACGGGGACGTCCCGTTCCTGTGGAATCCCGACAACCCGGCATGGTCGAGCATGTCGAATGCAGTGTCGTTCCTGGCCATCGGCTTCGAGAAGATGATCGTGAAGCTGATCCTGCAGGCCAAGCCCCTCATCACCGACCCCGAGGTGGCGGAGGAGGCGGTGGCGTTCATGCGGCAGGAGGGTCACCACTCGACCGCGCACCGCCAGCACGTGAACGGTCTGATCCGGAGCTACCCGGGACTGCAGAACACGCTCGACGCGGTGATCGGCGAGTTCGACCTGCTCACCGAGCGCACCTCGATCGACTACCGGCTCGCGTACACCGCCGACCTCGAGGCGACCTTCACGCCGGTGTTCAAGCTGATGCTCGACAACGAGGCGACCCTGTTCGCGCCCGGCGACGACCGGGTCGCCTCCCTCTTCCTCTGGCACTTCGTCGAAGAGGTCGAGCACCGCAGCTCCGCGCTGATCATCTACAACTCGATCGTCGGCAACGAGCTGTACCGGATGCGCATGGCGCCGTCGGTGTTCGCGCACGTGATGAAGTCGATCCGGATCGCGTGCGCCGGCTTCAATCAGCACGTACCACTGTCCGAGCGAAAGGTCGACTCGCTGTCGATGTTCGCCCGGCACCGGGCCAAGCAGAAGGTGCTCACCACCTTCGCGCCGTATCTGACCAAGGGGCCGATGCCGCGCGCGTTCGACGGCCTCCCGATCGGCGAGCAGCTCACGGCGCTGCGCGGGGCCGTCCGCAGCCAGATGCCCGGTCACAACCCGACCCACGAGAAGCTGCCGGTGCTCGCCGACGAGTGGTTCACCCGCTACGACGACGGCCGCGACTGCACCCGTTGGTACACGGCCGCGTCCGTGTCGTCGGGGGTGGTGAACTGATGTCCGATCTGTGTACGCCCACCTTCGCGGATCTGGCGACCCGGCTCGGCTTCTCGTGCGAGGAGGCCGGCGGACTCTTCGAGCTGCGCAGCCCGACGGCGCTGGAGAACTGGACGCTGCCGGTCCTCGAGCTCACCATCGTGCTCGGCTCGGTGCTCGCGCTCGTGTACGCGATTCTGCGGTTGCGGCGGCACGGTGATCCCACCAACCTCGTGTTGTGGTTCGGCGCCACCGCGTTCCTGTTCGTGATCGAGCCGCCGATCTACTTCCCGGCCACGTTCGGCACCGAGGAATACTTGGGTACGATGTTCGCGCACAACCTGTTCACCGTCGAATTCCTTTGGGGCAGACTGCCCCTGTACATCATCGCGATCTATCCGCTGATGGCGACGCTGGCGTTCGAGATCGTCCGGATGCTCGGCGTGTTCCGACGCTACGGGGTTTTCCTCGGCGCGGTGTGCGTGGGCTTCGTCCACCATGCGTTCTACGAGATCTTCGACCAGCTCGGGCCGCAGCTGCGGTGGTGGGAGTGGACGCTCGACAACAAGGTCAACCTGCCGTTCTTCGACTCGGTGCCGCTGCCGAGCGTGGTGGTGTTCGCCGCGCTGTGGCCGATGTCGCTGGCGCTGTGCGTCCAGTTCTTCGTCGGCCGCCACGTCGATGCCGGGCGCCATTTCGCGGGCCTCGAGTTGGTCTGGCGCACAATCGTGGTCGGGCTCGCGGCGTCGGTCGGTGTGTTCGTCCTCCCGCTCCCGGCGACGGTCTTCGGCATGGGCAGCGACACGGTCCGTGGCATCCTCTACGCGGCGGAACTGGTCGCCGTCACGGTGGTCGCGATTCCGCTCCTGGCCAAGCAGTGGTCCCGGCTGCGTCGGGGGACGTCCGAGGTTCCCGCGTACTCGAACGACTTCGTCCGCATCTACAGCGTCGTGTATCTGGTCGTCATGGGAGTGCTGTGGGTGACGGCGCTGCCGGACTTCTTCGGTGCCGTCGACGGTGTCACGACGGACGGTGATCCCATCGGCAACCTCTGGTACACCATCGCCTGTTTCGCCGTCGCGATCTTGGGCGTGACCGCCACGTTCACGGTGCCGCGCGGCCCGGGGGGAGAGGGCGGCGTGCCGTCGGCAGGGCAGCGCCCGGCGGAGTCCACCGCATAGCCGGAGGTCTCGGAGGAGGCGGTCGTCCGTGCGGCGTACTTTTCATCCATGGACACCGCCGATCCCACACGCAGCCGCCGGTGGGTCCTGCATCTCGACATGGACGCGTTCTTCGCGTCCGTCGAGCAGCTGACCCGTCCGACGTTGCGGGGTCGTCCGGTGCTCGTCGGTGGTCTCGGAGGTCGGGGAGTGGTCGCGGGGGCCAGCTACGAGGCGAGGGTCTTCGGCGCGCGCTCGGCCATGCCGATGCACCAGGCGCGGCGGTTGGTGGGGGCGTCGGCCGTCGTGTTGCCGCCCCGCGGTGGTCTGTACGGGCACGTGAGCCGGGAGGTGTTCGAGGCACTGCGGGTCCGGATGCCTGTGCTGGAACAGCTTTCGCTCGACGAGGCGTTCGGGGAACCCGCCGAGCTCGCCGGTGCCGGCCGCGCTGAGGTGGAGCGCTACTGCGAAGAGTTGCGGGCGTTGGTCCTCTCCGAGACGGGGCTGGTGGCGTCGATCGGCGCCGGCTCGGGGAAGCAGGTCGCGAAGATCGCGTCCGGCCTCGCGAAGCCGGACGGGATCACGGTGGTGTCCCCGGACGTCCAGCAGGCGTTGCTGGAGGCGCTGCCGGTCCGGAAGCTGTGGGGCATCGGGCCGGTTGCGGAGGAGAAGCTCAAGCGGCTCGGCATCGAGACCGTCGGTGCCCTCGCGGCTCTGCCGGAGGCCGAGGTGGCATCCATTCTCGGGACGACGATCGGGCCGAGTCTGCAGCGGCTGGCCCGGGGCATCGACGACCGTCCCGTCGCGGAACGCGCCGACGCCAAACAAGTCAGTGCCGAAACCACTTTCGCTCAGGACATCGTCACTCTGGCTGAACTGCGACGCGCCGTCGACGCGAGCGCCGCGTCGGCGCATCGGCGGCTGGCGCGGGACGGCCGCGCGGCACGCACGGTCGTCCTGAAGCTCCGCAAGTCGGACATGAGCATCGTGACCCGATCGCTCACGCTGCCGTACGCGACCACCGATCTGCAGACGCTCACCGCGACCGCGCAGCGTCAGGTGATCGACCCGCTCGAACTGGGTCCGATTCGCCTGGTGGGGGTGGGATTCGGTGGGCTGTCCGCGGTGGTCCAGGGGTCGCTGTTCCCCGAGCTGGACCAGGGCGGCGGGTCGGCGGAAAGTGTTGGGGTCGAGGAGGAGTCGCCGGATCGTGCGGTGCCCGACTCGCGGCCACGCTGGCATCCCGGGCTGGACGTGTCGCATCCGGAGTACGGCCACGGCTGGGTACAGGGAGCAGGACACGGTGTGGTGACTGTTCGATTCGAAACGCGTAGCAGCGGACCTGGTCCGTCGCGTACCTTCGAAGACACCACGGGGGACTTGGTTGTGGCCGATCCGCTCGACAGCCTCGGGTGAGCTCCGCCTCATCCCGGTACGCTTGCTGTGAACCGGCGTCATAGCTGGGAGAGTGGAAGTGCATCCCGGCTGAGCCGTGAACGATGTTCGACCGAGAAGAAAAGGACGAAGACTTGAAGCTTCGGAAGATGACCATCGCGGGTGTGGCGATCGCGGCCGCCCTGACCATGACTGCGTGCTCGGACGACGGCGGCAGCAGCGAGCGCACCACCGCTCAGGCCACCACGACCACCGCCTCCGCCGAGCCCACGTTGGCTCCGCCCACGCCGGCCGAGCTCAATGCTGCTCTGGCGAAGGCGTTCGACGAGAGCGTCCCGCTGGACCAGAAGGTCCAGTTGGTTCAGGGCGCCGAGGCGGATCCGGAACTTATCAACCAGGTCGCGAAGGCCGCCAAGGACGCCAACGCGGGCATCGAGGTCATCGACGTCACGCCGACCGGTGACGAGACCGTCACTGCCGGTGTCACGTTGACGGTCAACGGCCAGGCCAACCCCGCCACCGTCGACTTCGTCGCCGAGGACGGTGTCTGGAAGATGTCGCAGCAGTACGCGTGCCAGCTGGTCACGATGGCCAACCTGACCTCGCCGGCCTGCCCCGCGTAGCAGTTCCGTCACTCACGCCGATGCCGGCGTCACCCTCCTCGGGTGGCGCCGGCATCGGCGTTCGTGCGTGCCTACTTCGGTTGCGACGCCACCCGAATGCGGTCGGCCGTCGTGCGTGCCGTCGCGGTGAGCAGGTCGCCGTCCGAGCCGTCCGGTCCGGTCGTGACCACCTGCACGACGGTGGAGCCGACCACCGCGACGACTGCGTCGGACACCAGTGTGAACCCCTCGCTGGTGGTGACGAGCCGGACCGCGGCCGACGCGTCGCCGGCGGTCGGCTGCTGCAGGGGCTCGAGCCGGTACTCGACGGGGGTGCCGTCGAAGTCCGTACCGGTGTACGCCGTGCAGTCGCGGAACGTGGACTGCACGGTCGCGAAGGCATCGGCGGCACCCGTGCCGGCGTAGGCCGCCGCGTCGACGTCGACGCTGGTGAATCCCGGGCCGGCGAAGTTCTCCTCGGCGGACGCGGTAGCGCCGGCGACCTGGCGGGACAGGGTGTCGAGCACGTTCGCGCACCCGGTGGGATCGGTCCGTGAGCGATCGGTCGTGTCGTCGGTGTCGGGCTCGAGACCGAGGTCCTCGACGGGATCGGGCAGTGGTGCGAATCCTGGCGGCAGATCCGCCGCCGTGAGCAGCGCCGCCCGCAGCACCGTGGAGTCCGTGATCGGCGCGGACGGGGGCGCCGCTGCCGGGGCGGTCACGACGGGGCCCAGATCGACCGGTGCGGGCGCGGGATCGTCCGGTGATCCGCACGCGGACAGCGCGGCCCCGACGGTCGCGACAGCCGCAATCGTCGCGGCCGTCCGGGACAGGTGGCGGCGTCGCGTCACGCGGACCACTCGACGCGCTCGCCGGTGCTCTGCCGCAGTCGCATCGAGTCGGCGGGGTCGCTGAAGGACTGGGTGCCCTCGATGTCGACCGAACCGTCGACGGGGAGCGGCATGCTCAGGTCGACGACCACCCGGCCAGAGCCCTGCAGGGAGTACGAATCCACGTCCAGCGTTCCCGCGCCGTTCGGGAGTTCGAACACGGGCGCCTGCGGAGTCTGCTCTACTCGGACCTCGATCGTGAGTCGATCGCCGTCCCGTGCGGTCAGGGTCGCGGTGGTCACCTGGTTCAGGGCCACGGCGCTCATCACCTGCTGGTGGATCTGCCACACCGCACCCACGCCGATCGGCTGCTCCGGAAACACGACTGTGCGGTAGACGGCCTGGTAGAACGCCTGCTCGATCATCGACCGGGCCTTGTTCTGGGCGTCGGGGTCGGGGCGTAGCCGCAGTGCGGTGATCGCGCCCGACGGGTTCATGGTGAACCCTGCGTGCGAATCGGTTGCGGGCGCGAGGAGTTCGTTCGTCGCGTCGTCCACGGTGGTGAGCGTGCCCAACGTCATATCGATGGTGGTGGCGGGCGTGCCGTCGGATGCGCTCTGCGTCACCAGGGCGGTGAGCGGCATCGTCAGCTCGGGGCTGGAGAAGTCCTGGACGGGCTGGTCGTCGATCTGCTGCTGGACGGTGCCGGTGGTGACCAGGCGGGCCTCCTGCCGGGTCCCCTGTGCGGGACGGATCTGCACCACGCTGCGTGGCTCGGCTCCCGCTTCGACGACCTCCGTGGTGGCGGCCGTCACCGGGACCGTCACCTCGTCGGAAGCGGCACCGACCGCATCGGGGCTGACGGGGGCGGCATCGCCACCGTTGCCACACCCGCTGACGAGGACGGTGAGGGAGAGAGTGGCCGCGATCAGCGCGGTCCCGGGACGAAGGAGTTTCGACGGCAAGGGCACGCCAACAGGTTAGTCGGCGCGGGTGGCATGACCGGTCTGTCTCCCGGGTAGGGGATGATGGCGGGGTGAGTGACGACCGCACCGACAGCGACGACCGCGCCGTGAAAGGTAAACCCATTCCCGAGCAGCCCGTACCGGACCCCGACAATCCCGTCGAGGCTGCACCGCGCGGCCCGCGTCTGATGCGCCTGCTCATCAGTGTCGCGGTCGGCATCTTCGCGTTCGATCTTGTGACGAAGGTCCTGGCCGTCGCCCTGATCGATCCCAAGGACCCGGTCCGGATCATCGGCGACACGGTGACCCTGACCCTGATCCGCAACCCGGGCGCCGCCTTCTCGATGGCGACCGGGATGACGTGGCTGCTCACGCTGGTCGCGGTGGGTGTCGTGATCGGTGTGATCAAGATCGGCCGCACCCTCAGCTCGCCGTGGTGGGCACTCGGCCTGGGCCTCGTGCTCGGCGGTGCGCTCGGCAACCTGATCGACCGGCTCTTCCGTTCACCGGGACCGCTGCAGGGCCACGTCGTCGACTTCGTCTCGGTCGGTTGGTGGCCGGTGTTCAACGTCGCCGACTCGTCCATCGTGTGCGGTGCGATCCTGCTGGTGGCGCTCACGCTGTTCGGGATCGAACCGAGCAGCACCAAGCCCGACCCGGCGAAACCCGAAACGGACGACGAGACCTCGCGAAAGGGGGATGCGGCATGAGGGAGACACGATCGATGCCGGTTCCCGACGGACTCGAGGGCATGCGGGTCGACGCCGGACTGGCGCGCCTGTTGGGTCTCTCCCGTACCGCGGTGGCCTTGCTCACCGAGGAGGGCGCGGTCCGGATCGACGGTGCCGCGGTCGGGAAGTCCGATCGGCTCTCGGCCGGCACGTGGCTCGAGGTGGAGTTGCCCGAGCCCCCGCGGCCGCTCACGATCGAGGCGGAGCCGGTCGAGGGGATGGAGATCCTCTACGCCGACGACGACATCGTCGCGGTCGACAAGCCGGTCGGGGTCGCGGCGCACGCGAGTGTCGGCTGGACCGGCCCGACGGTGATCGGAGGTCTCGCCGCGGCGGGCTTCCGGATCTCGACGTCCGGCGCGCACGAGCGACAGGGCATCGTGCACCGACTCGACGTCGGCACGTCCGGTGTGATGGTGGTCGCGACGTCGGAGCGCGCGTACACCGTGCTCAAGCGGGCGTTCAAGCAGCGCACCATCGACAAGCGCTACCACGCGCTCGTGCAGGGCCATCCGGATCCGTCGAGCGGCACCATCGACGCACCGATCGGCCGGCATCGCAGCAACGACTGGAAGTTCACGGTCACCGCGGACGGCAAGCCGAGCATCACGCACTACGACACCGTCGAGGCGTTCCAGGCGGCCAGCCTGCTCGACATCCACCTCGAGACGGGCCGGACCCATCAGATCCGCGTCCACTTCTCGGCGTTGCGGCACCCGTGCTGCGGCGATCTCACCTACGGCGCGGATCCGCGTCTGGCCGAGCGTCTGGGTCTGGAACGTCAGTGGCTGCACGCGCGGTCCCTCGGGTTCGCCCATCCGTCGGACGGTCACTGGGTGGAGATCACCAGCGAGTACCCGAAGGATCTGCAGCACGCGCTCGGAGTTCTGCGGGGCACGTGAGATGAGTTCGCGGAGGTGGCCGACCGTCGTCGCGGCGGTCGCGCTCACCGGGACCGTGGTCGCACTCGGGTTGGCGAACCCGGTGCCGCCGGCCCGGGTGTCGACCGACAGGCTGGGCCCGGACTCGGGTGAGCAGGTCGCCGAGTATCTCGACCGCGCGGCCGCGTCTCTGGCCACGGATGTGGCGCTCGATGCCGATGCCGATGCCGATGCCGAGCACTGGGCGCTGGTGTCGTTGGACGCGCCGGTGACGGCGTCGGCCCTGCTCGACACCGTGGGCGACCTCCGGGTGTCGCAGGTGTTGTTCCGGGTGCCCGTCGAGAGGGTGCAGACACCGATCGTCACGATCCCGGTCGCGGCGAACCGGGAAGCCGTCGAACGTGCGTCGACCGTGGCGTCGGCGCGCCTGTCGATGTCCGCGGCCGGCGCGGACCGGCAGTCGCAGGTCATGGCGTACTCGGCGGCGCGCTTGTCCACCGGGTGCACGTGTGTGGTGGGTGCAGTCGTCCGCGGTTCGCTCGCGGAACTGCGGGCACTGGCTGCGACACCGCCCGCGCGCGCGGTCGAGGCGCTGCCTGCAGATGCCGTCGCCGGGGCGTTCGCGGTGAGCCCACTCCTGCCGTCCCAGACCACGGTCGTGGTGCCGGGGCCGGACGACGGGCCGGTGCCGGCGCTGTCGTGACCGGTACGCGGCGTGGCGGCAGCGACACCGTCCGGAGTGGGCACAACGAAGCGGTCACGCAACGCGTCCCGCTCGCGCCCTAGTTCGTGGGGGCGTCCGCCGTGTGCTTGCGGATGAACTCGATGGTCTGCGCGAGCGCGTTGAGGCCGTCGGCGTTGTCGAGGTCGAACTGGTACTCGTGCGCCAGCGCCGGCTCGTGGTCGTCCGGGTAGAACAGTGTGGTCACGTCCACTCCGAGGCCGGTCAGCTTCGCGGCGAGCGCCTTGGACTGCTTCTCGGTCAGCTCGTCGGCGTTGCCGCCGGAGATGTACGACGGCGGGAACAGGTCGGTGACGTGGTGGAGCGTGGACATCTGTGCCACCGCCTCCGAGTTCGCGAAATCCTTGGAGCCGGTGTAAGCCCAGATGGACTCGGTGGTGCCCCATCCGATGATGCCGGGCCCGCCGACCATGTTCGGCACGTCGTAGATGCCGCAGTTGAGTACGACACCGCGTAGCTGCTCGGGCTGCAGTGCCGACTCGATCCCGAGGGACCGCGCATACTCCGGATTGGTCGCGATCGTCGCGAGCTGGCTCGACAGCTGTGCGCCGGCCGAGTCGCCGGCGAGCACGATCCGACTCGAATCGACATGCAGGCGTTCGGCGTTCGCGAGGACATACGCGTGGGCGTCGCGCAGTTGCTCGACGGCGGTCGGGTACTTGTGTTCGGGTCCGAGCGAGTAGTCGAGCGAGACGACGGTGAATCCGGCGTCGGCGATCAGTTGGAAGTACGGCGCATAGTTGGTGCGGTGACCCGAGATCCAGGCGCCGCCGTGCGTCCAGATCACGGTCGGCAGCACCCGCGTTGTGCCCGCCAGTTCCTCGGGGAAGTAGACGTCGAGGTAGGCGTCGTCGTCGCCGGCCCGGTACTGCAGATTCGGGATCGACGTGACGCCGGTGGGGGCGTGCTTCTCCAGAGCTTCCGTCGTCTTCTGCGCGCCCTTGTCGAAGACGAAACGCACGATCATCGAACCGGGCCACGGGGTGGTCACGAAGGCGACGCCGAAGATCAGGACGACGGCGAGCAGCAGGCCGGCGACCCACGCGGAGCGTCGACGCCACGGATGACCCGACGGCCGCGCGGAATTCGTGTTCTCGGGCTCTGCGGTCGTCGTCACCGGGGCGTTTCTCCTGCGTCTCGGGTGCCGGTCGGAACCGGTGCGTGACGAGTCACACTAGCCGGGAGTCTATCGTCGGACGGCGTGACACAGCGGGCCCCGAGCGACGATTCCACCGGACTACTGTCGGGCGTCGGCGCCTATCTGATCTGGGGCATGTTCCCGATCTTCTTCGGGCTTCTCGCGCCCGCCGGTTCGCTCGAGGTGCTGGCCCACCGCATGGTGTGGACGGTGCTGCTGATGCTCGGTGTGCTTCTCGTGCTGGGCAAGCTGGGTTCGCTGCGGGGGCTGGGTGTGCGGACGTGGGCGCTGGTGTCGGCGGCCACCGTCGCGATCGGGATCAACTGGGCCACCTACATCTATGCGGTGGTGTCGGGCCACGTCGTCGAGGCGGCGCTCGGGTACTTCGTCAATCCTCTGGTCAGTGTCCTGCTGGGTGTCCTGATCTTCCGGGAGAAGCTGTCCCGGGCGCAGATCGTGGCGTTGGTGCTGGCGGCGGCCGCGGTGGTGATCATCACCGTCGACTACGGTCGACCGCCGCTCGTCGCGCTCAGCCTGGCGCTGTCGTTCGCGTTGTACGGCGTGATCAAGAAGGTGGTCCCGCTCGATCCGCGCACGAGCCTGACTGCGGAGGGCGTGGTGGCGGCGCCGTTCGCGGTGGCCTATCTGACGGTGCTCGCGGTCACGGGGACCGGTTCGTTCTTCGGCAACGGTGTCGGCCACAGCCTGCTGCTGATGGCGGCCGGGCCGGTCACCGCGGTGCCACTTCTCCTGTTCGGGGTCGCGGCGCATCGCATTCCGCTGACGACGCTCGGCATCCTGCAGTACCTCACACCGGTCCTGCAGATGGCCTGGGGCGTGGCCGTCATGCACGAGGTGATGCCGCCGTCGCGGTGGATCGGTTTCGCGTTGATCTGGACCGCGCTGGTGGTGTTCACCACCGATGGGTTGGCCCGTGCGCGCCGGACCCGCAGATCGGACCGGTCGGCGCGGGAGCCCGCCGCGGTGCGGTGACGGACCTTCGGCGGCGACCGTCCGGGGCCGTCGGTGCCAGGGCATAGACTCAGGGGCTGCTGGACCCGCCGGTGCTCGCACACCGGCCGTAGACAGAGAGGCACGCGTGGCTGACTCGTTCGTTCACCTGCACAATCACACCGAGTACTCGATGCTCGACGGTGCGGCAAAGGTCGGCCCGCTGTTCCAGGAGGCGGAGCG